>CASFFN010000007.1 GCA_949293985.1 uncultured Eubacteriales bacterium
CCTTCAGGGTCTTGGGGCAGTTGTCCACCAGATCCTTGGCGTCCTTCAGGCCCAGGCCGGTAGCGGCACGGACAACCTTGATAACGCCCAGCTTGGAAGAACCGGCATCCTTCAGGATAACATCGAACTCGGTCTTCTCCTCAACCTCAGCAGCAGCGGCAACAGCGGGGCCGGCAACAGCGGCGGCAGCGGCGGAAACGCCGAAAACTTCCTCCAGAGTGTGAACCAGCTCGGACAGCTCCAGCACGGTCAGACCCTTTACTTCCTCAACGAGAGCAGTGACTTTTTCACTAGCCATGGTAAAATCCTCCTAAAATGTAATAGTTGTGATAAAATAAATTTAAATGATTAGGCTTCTGCAGCTTCTGCTGCGGGAGCGCCGCCTTCCTTCTGCTCCCGAATCTGATCCAGGACAAAAGCCAGGCTGGAGATAGGAGCCAGGAAAGTACCCAGAACCTGAGCGACCAGAGCATCCTTGCTGGGCAGCTCGCCGAAGCTGTTGAGCTGCTCCGCACTCAGGACGGAGCCTTCTACCAGGCCGCCCTTGATGGACATAGCCAGCTTGTTCTTCTTGGCAAACTCGCACACAATACGAGCGGGAGCGATGGGATCGCCGGTGGTGCTGGCCATAGCGGTGGTGCCGTTGAGAACCTCGTCGAAATCGTAGCCGTTTTCTTTGGCGGCGAACCGGGTCAGAGTGTTCTTAACAACAGCGTAATCCACGCCAGCGTCACGGAACTGCTTACGCAGCGCGGTATCCTGAGCAACGGTGATACCCTTGTAGTCAACAAAAACGACGGAAGTAGCTTCCTTAATCTTGCCGGACAGAGCTTCCACCACTGCCTTCTTGCTCTCAAGAACCTTTGCGTTGGGCATGTGTTTTCACCTCCGAAAAAATAAATGTCTTCCTGCCAGAAGACAGAAAGACACGCAAATAAACCTTATCCACGCACCTCGGCAGGATTTACGCAATGCAACCTGCTGTCTTTGGCAACTGTGATATTATAGCAAATAACAGGGAAACTGTCAAGGGGAAAATCAGAAAAGATAAAACTTTTTTCCGATTTTCAGGAAAGCCGGGAAGCGAACTTCCCGGCTGATTCCATTACACATACTTGGCGGTGTTGACCTTAACGCCGGGGCCCATGGTGGAAACAACCACGCAGGACTTGATATACTGGCCCTTGGCAGCCGCAGGCTTCGCCTTCACAACGGCCTGCATCAGGGTGTCCATGTTCTGAGCCAGCTTCTCGGCGCCAAAGGAAACCTTGCCGATGGGGCAGTGGATGATATTGGTCTTGTCCAGACGGTACTCCACCTTACCGGCCTTGATTTCCTTGACGGCGTTGCCCACATTGGGGGTCACGGTGCCGGCCTTGGGGGAGGGCATCAGGCCCTTGGGGCCCAGAACCTTACCCAGACGGCCAACCAGGCCCATCATGTCGGGGGAAGCAACGACAACATCAAAGTCGAACCAGTTTTCCTTGGTGATCTTCTCCACCAGCTCCATGCCGCCGACATAGTCGGCGCCGGCCTCCTTGGCCTCGTCCAGCTTGGCATCCTTGGCGAACACCAGCACCCGGCGGGTCTTGCCGGTGCCGTTGGGCAGAACCACGGCGCCGCGAACCTGCTGGTCAGCGTGACGGGAGTCAACGCCCAGCTTGATATGCATTTCAACGGTCTCGTCGAACTTGGCGGTAGCGCTCTTGACAACCAGCTCAAGAGCCTCGGTGGGATCATACTGAACGGAGCGGTCAATCAGCTTGGCGCTCTCCTTATACTTTTTGCCTCTAAACACTTGTTTTATCCTCCTTATAGTGGTGATGCGGAAAAATCCTCCCACATTTCCGGGTCAGTGCAGCCCGGAAGTCAAATATCAGTCAACGATGGCAACGCCCATGGAGCGGCAGGTGCCAGCAACCTGGCTCTCAGCGGCTTCCAGAGTGTTTACATTCATGTCGGGCATCTTGGTCTTGGCGATCTCAGTAATCTGAGCCCGGGTGATGGTACCAACCTTAGTCTTGTTGGGAACACCGGAACCCTTCTCCAGACCGATGGCCTTGGTGATCAGCAGGGGGGTAGGAGGGGTCTTGGTGATGAAGGTGAAGCTGCGGTCAGCGTAAACGGTGATAACAACGGGAATCTTGTAGCCCTCCATGGACTGGGTACGGGCGTTGAACTCCTTAATGAAAGCGGCGATGTTCACACCGTGCTGGCCCAGAGCAGGACCGACAGGGGGAGAAGCGGTTGCCTTAGCGGCGTTAATCTGAAGCTTGATAATACCAGTAACTTTCTGTGCCATGATAAGCACCTCCTGAATAAAATGTGGTAATGATGCGCTTTGCGCACTTTTTGCGGGGTAGGAACCCCTCCCACGATCCGGCAGCAGAACTGCCCTTATTGGGAAACGACCTCGATTTGATCCAACGCGAAATCCACAGAGGTCTCACGGCCAAACATGGAAACAACCACGCTGACCTGATTCTTGTCCACATCGATTGCTTCCACCGTGCCGGTAAAGGTGGACAGAGGACCGTCGAGAATGCGCACCGTGTCGCCAACCTGATAGTTGATGACGATTTCGCGCTTCTCCACGCCCATCTGATAAACCTCTTCTTCAGACAGGGGAGCGGGATCATTGCTGGACGCGCCCACGAAGCCGGCCACGCCGCGGACATTTCGAATGACATGCCAGGTGTCATCGCTGTAAACCATTTTGATGAATACATAGCCGGGGTACAGCTTCCGGTCATAGGTCTTGCTTGCGCCGGTCTCGGTGATTTCCGTAACGGTCTCCATGGGAATGGAAACCACCTGAATCTGCTCCTGAAGCTGACGGCTCTGCACCGTTTTTTCGATGGTGGCCTTTACAGTGTTTTCATAACCGGAATAGGTATGGACGACATACCACTTTGCAGCTTCTGCCATAGCGGGATACCTTAGCGGTTAAAGGCTCCGATCAAGGCGCTGATGCCCTGACCAGCAACATAGTCAAACAGCCAGATAAACACGCCGATAATCAGAGCGCTGGACAAAACGATCAGAGTGTTCTTGACTACCTGATTGGGGGTAGGCCATACGACCTTCTTCAGCTCACTGCGCAGCTCCCGGAAGTACTTGGCGATGCCTCCGAAGAAACGCTTGAACCAATTTGCCTTTTTTACTTCAGCCATGATTGAGAGCCTCCTTACTTGGTCTCGTTGTGAATGGTGTGTTTTCTGCAAAATCTGCAGTACTTCTTCATTTCGAGACGGTCAGGGTCATTCTTCTTGTTCTTCATGGTGTTGTAGTTTCTCTGCTTGCACTCGGAGCATCTCAAAGTGACTTTCACGCGCATAACGGCACCTCCTTAATATTGCCTCCCTGTATCACCCCGGCTATGGAAAAATTTAGGAAGCGGCCACTACAACTGCCGCTCCGGGGCTGAAAAAGGCGCACAAAATAAGCCCTTTTCACAGGTGAAATCATTCTATCATGGGGGATGCCCAAAGTCAACAAGAATTTTCCTTTCTTTTTTGCTTTTTTTCGGTTATAATGGGGGAAAAACATAGGGAGGCGGAATAGAATGAGAATTATGGCGGTTGATTACGGAGACGCCCGCACCGGCGTGGCAGTTTCCGACCTGCTTTGCTCCATTGTAGGCTTCACAACGGTGATTCACAGCCGGAATCCGGATAAGACTATGGCGGAGCTGGTGCGGCTGGCTAAGGAGCGGGAGGTTACCCAGTTCGTTGTGGGATTGCCTAAAAATATGGACGGGACGGAAGGACCCAGAGCCGGGCTGTGCCGGGATTTTGCCCGACGGCTGGAGGAAACCACAGGCTTGCCAGCGGCCCTGTGGGATGAGCGGCGCACCACCGTAGAGGCACATAACATTTTGTCCCAGCACAACTATCATGGAAAAAAGCGGAAGGATACGGTGGATGCGGTGGCCGCCTCTTTGATTCTGGAAGGCTATTTGGCTTTCCGGGGGCGGTAAAACAGCTCGCGCAGACCGATGAGCAGCAGCAGGCCGCCAAAAATCTTTCCCAGCAGCGCGCTTTCCAGATTCTGCCCCCACAGGGAAAACAAAGCGGCCGCCATACATCCGGCGGCAATTCCCGGAAATGCCTGGGGCAGGGAAAGGCGGTGCTTTTTGATGTTGCAGTAAGAAGCAATCAAACTGCTGGGCAGGAAAAACAGAAGGTTCACGGTTCTGGCGATGGGGTAGGGTAGGGCTTGCCATTGGGTCAGCCAGAGCATTAAGAGGCTCCCGCCTCCCACACCCAAACCGGAGAGATACCCCAGCAAGGCGCATACAATGAAATTTATCCACATAGCTGTCGGATTCCTCCCCAAAGAATAAAGATTCCCAGAATACGGTGGAGCCAGATGGTGGGAATCTTGATTTTTCCGGCAATCAAACCTCCCAAGGCGCTGCCTGCAAGACAGGGAAGAAGCAGCTGCATGGGTGGCATGGGGGCGTCGCTGCACAGCAGGGATACAAAGCATACCGGCAGCATGATGGCGACGGAGGTGGGGAAAACCGCCTCTTCCGGCAGCCGGCACAGTACGATCAACAAGGGCACCAGAATCATGCCGCCGCCGGCTCCCAGCAGACCGTTGACAGCACCGGCGCAGAATCCCGCGATGACAAGACGGATTTTTTGGGTTCGTTCCATAAAAACACCTCCCCGGGAATTCTTTCCCGGGGAGGCGCTCTTTTATACATACGGGGCTGTTGGGGGATTAACCGTTGTATTCCATGTTCAAACGGGAGGTGTTCTTGAGGCTCTTGGGCATAGCTTCCACAAGCTCCGTGTACCACTTCTCCATGTCGTCGGAACGGAGGGTGTTTTCAATCATGTAATCCCGGTAGGTCATCTCATCGTCGCCTACATAGTACATCACATGATAACCGTAGGGGCTTTCAATCACATCGGTGTCGCCGGCTTTCCGCTCCGGGTCGATAGACCAGTTCAGGAAGTTCTCCACATAGGAGGCACCGGGATAAATGTCCTCAATCAGACCGCCGTTTTCCTTGGAGCCGGTGTCATCGGAGTTTTCCTTGGCCAGCTCGGCAAAGCTGTCCTCGGTGGCCTCGCCATCCTTCCACTGCTGCAGCAGCTTCTCGGCTTCCTTTCTGGCAGTAGCCTTCTCCTCATCGGAGTAGATAGTCTCACCATCTTTGGTGGTGCCGCCCTCAAACTTTACCAGAATGTGCCGGACATTGGCCAAAGGCTCCTTGTTTTCGGTGCTGGACTCAAAGCGAACCACATAGTAACCGGTGAGGGTCGTGGTTTCCTTACCGTCTTCGTCTTTGGAGGTGGTCTCCATGGGCAGGTAGGTGATGTCGCCTTCCTGGCGGTCGGGATCAGAAAGCCACTTCTGGGCGTAGGTGCTTACTTTGGTGTAGAGGACATTTTCGTAAGCGGTAGAGGCCACATCTTCCTTTTCCTTGTTGATGTCCAGTGCGGCAATGGCCTTGTCCAGTTCTTCCACAGTGGTGGTCTCCGTCAGCTTCTTGGCGTCTGCCTCTGCCAGTTCCTCCGCTTTTTCCTTGTCTTCGTAATTGCTCAGATAAAGGGCGTAGGCGTGATAGGAATAGGAGTTGAAATCCAGGGCATGGTCTTTCTCATAGGCCCGCAGGTCGGCGTCCTCGTAGGTCAGGCTGTCCTGATGGGCATTGTAATAGGAGGCGGCCAGGGCACTGTTGGTAGCGAAAGCTCTGTAAGAGGCCTCGTCGGCGCCGTAGCCGTAGACAGCGGCCAGATACTTGTCCAAAGAGTCATAGCCGTAGAGCTGGGCGTAGAAGCTCTGCATCTGAATCTGGTTTTCCAGAGCGGTCTGCTCATCCTCGGTCAGGGTGTGACCCTCGGCATTGGCCTTGTCCACCAGAGCGTAGTCGCTGGCCGCATTGGAAAGGGCCAGGTTCAGGAAGTAGTCAGCCCAGGTTTCACCGGTTTCCTGGTTATAGGTCTGCTTGTCATAGGGCTTGGACAGATCCAGACCCATCAGCTGGGCGTACAGCTCCAGGTTGTTGCTGCTGGAGGAGTTCCACTGGCTGAAGGTGTTATTCACCACATTGGTGTAGTAGTAACTGAATTCCACGGTGTTCAGCTCGTGATCGCCAACGGTGGCGGCGATGGTATTCTTTTGCAGGATACCGGAGCGGTTTACCACACCGCTGACCAGACTGAAAATGGCAACGCAGGCGATGACCGCGATCAGGCAGACAAAAGCAATGGTATATCCTTTCAGTTTTTTCCGTTCCTTCTGTTCCTGCTGCTGCTTTTCCGTAAGCATAGCGGACTCCTGCTCCTTGCGGAGCTTTTTCTTGCTGGATGCGCTCATGTTATCAATTCCTCTCATTTCGCGAAGTGGTACTGCGGCTTACCGCAGTTATAGACCGTGCTATTATAAACGATAAAGAGGAGTATTTCAAGTGGGAATTCTCACAGATTGACGAAAAAGTGAAAGAACGGTATGTACTGGCTTGCAGACGGGGGAGTTGGGAGAAAAAAAGAATGGCTGGCAGAGCCGAAACTCTGCCAGCCATTACCCGCTTTGGCCGTACGCATCCGATTATGACCTGCACGAAATGGCAGGTGGGTTGCCGCTCCCAATCTGCTCTGCTCCCAGCGTCCGCCTGTCGTCAAAGCGCAGGCGGGAGGTCTGCAATACGAAGGGGAAGTCTAACATCCCGATTAAAAAATGTGGGTCCAAAAGGACGCGCCACGCACCAAGCAGGAGGCTGCCGCTTATTCTCCGTCCTCTTCCTGATACAACTGCTCCATGATCAGGTTGTATACAGTTTCCAGCTCCTGGTCATCCTCTATGGCGCACAGCAGGGGCTCCCCGTCTTCCTCCACGGATTTGAGAATGGAAACCTCTGTCTGAACATCCTCCTGATCATCCGCCGGGATGACGGCCAGATAAGTCCCCCCGTTGTACTCCAGCGTGGAGAGAATCTCCAATTCATACTCGGTACCGTCCTCGTCTACAATGGTCATAAAATCGGAGCCAAAAGTATCCGCCATAGAAAACGCCTCCAGAACTCTTTCTGGCTATATTGTACCCGGAGATTGGGAAAAAATCAAGTGTGAAAGAAAAAAAGAAGGTCCGCATTGGATTTTGCATTTTTCACGATTTATTTAAAAAATGTTCTTTCGTTTTCCCGGCGGCTGTGATATAATACTATGACTTATGGTATGCCTATATGCCAAAATGAGCATAATTCTTACCCCGGCGGCAAGGGCCGCCGAAATGGAGGTCTATAAGCATGAATTGGAAATTCTGGTCAAAAGAAGATAAAAATCCCCAGGATTGGAATCCCCATTGGGCCATAAAAGCCCTGTATACTGCCTGGCGCATCGTCTTTGCGGGCTTCAAGATTGCCCTTGGAGCGGCAGCCACGGTTCTGCTTGTGGGTGTGGTGTGTATGTTTGTGTTTGCCACCACCCTGGGCGACTACCTGGAGGAGGATATTCTTCCCAACGCGGGGATGGATTTCGAGGACAGCGATCTGGATATGACTTCCAAGGTCTGGTATTTGGACGAGGATGGGCAGATTCAGCTTCTGCAAAGAATATACGCGGAGGCCAATCGGGAGTGGGCCACTTATGACCAGATTCCCGAGGATTTGATTCACGCCGCCGTTGCCATCGAGGACCGGCGTTTTTATGAACACCAGGGTGTGGACTGGTTTACTACCATCAAGGCCTGCGCCAGAATGTTCTTCGGCGATTCCTCCGTGGGCGGCTCCAGTATCACCCAGCAGCTGGTAAAAAATGTACTGCTGCTGGAGGGCGATGACTCCGCCAATGACATCACCGTGCAGCGGAAGGTGATTGAGATTTTCCGTGCCATTCAGGTGGAGCGGCAGTACAGCAAAGAGCGGATTATGGAGGAATATCTCAATACCATCTACATGGGACAGATGTGCTACGGCGTCCGCAGCGCTGCGGAGGCCTACTTCGGCAAGGAACTGGAAATGTTAACTTTGGCGGAGTGCGCCAGCCTCATCAGCATCACCAACAACCCCTCTTTGTTTGACCCCTATGGTGATGAGTTTATGTACCAGGGCAAGATGATGACCGGCATGGAGCGTAACCGCAGCCGCCAGGAGCTGGTGCTGGAGCAGATGCTGGAGCAGGGATGGATTACCCAGGAGGAGTTTGACGAGGCCTGGAATCAGGAGATTGTGCTGAAAAACGGCATCTCCCTGGAAGACACCCTGGCTACCTGCCCCAACGAAAGCTGCGGCTACCAGAACATTGTGGGTACCCTGGTGCAGGAGGGAGATAAGTACTACTGCCCGGAGTGCGGTACCGAGATTCAGGTGGACAAGGACAGCTCCGAGAAGGTGTACTCCTGGTTCGTGGATACTCTGCTGGAGGATGTGGCCAAGGCTCTGGCCGAACAGAACGGCGCAGCCTGGAACGACAACACCAAAAAGCTGTATATGCAGCAAATCCGCAGAGGCGGCTACAATATCTACGCTACCATTGATATGGAAGTGCAGAACCAGATTGACGCCATTTACAAGGACCTGACCCAGATTCCCTCTACCAGAAGCGGCCAGCAGCTCCAGTCTGCCATTGTGATTATTGATAACCGAACCGGAAACATCGTCGGTCTTGCCGGCGGCGTGGGAGACGACAAGGGATTTGACGACTTTAACCGCGCTACCGATGCCAACCTCCAGTCCGGTTCTTCCATCAAACCTCTGTCCATTTACGCACCGGCTTTTGAGTTGGGTACCATTTCCCCTGCCACTGTGGTCAAAGACCTGCCCCTGAACTATGACAACGGCGCCTGGCCTCTCAACGATGTCCGCCGATATGAGTATGCCCGGACGATTTACAGCGCGGTGGTATCCTCCGTCAACGCGATTGCCGCCAACACCCTGGATATGATTGGCACCAGTTACAGCTATCAGTTTGCCAAGGATAAGTTTGGCCTGTCCTCTCTGGTGGATAGCTATACTGGTGTGGACGGAACGGTATATTCCGACAACGGCTTTGCCCCTCTGGCTATGGGTGCCCAGACCTTCGGCGTGAAGGTGCGGGATATGGCCTCTGCTTTTGCCACCTTTGCCAACAACGGCGTATACCGGGAGGGAAGGACCTTCACCAAGGTGTATGACAGCAACGGCAACCTGGTGCTGGACAACACCCAGGAGTCTGAGCAGCTGTTGAGTGAGAAGACCGTAAACTATATGAATTACTGCCTGCAGGGCGGCACCAGCTCCGGTACCGGCTATGAAGCAAAGATTCCCGGAATTACCACAGCAGGTAAGACCGGTACCACTGCCGATAATAAAGACCGCTGGTACTGCGGCTTTACCGGCTACTACACCGCGGCCGTGTGGTGCGGTTACGACTCCCCGGAGGTTCTTTATGTGACCAGCAGCGGGGTATACAACCCTTCTTCTTACCTGTTCAGAAAGGTAATGACGCCCCTGCATGAGGGGAAGGAAGATATCGCCCTGTACGATGCCAGCAAGATGGTATCTGTGAGCGTGTGCGTCTACTCCGGTAAGCTGGCGACGGACGCCTGCCGGAATGATATCCGGAACGGCCTGAACGGCCAGAGCTTCTCCTGCGTCCAGAAGGCCCTGGTTTATCCCGAGGATATTCCCGAGGGCTACTGCGACAAGCACACAGAGGTGGAGTACTGCTCCGGCGGCGGTGTGGCCACGGAGTACTGCCATCTGTTTGCAGAGGAGGATGCGAGCATCACGTTCAAGGAGTCAGCTCTTGTTAAGATGACCCAGGAGGAGCTGGACGAGATTGCAAAAGCCAAGTCCTACAATTTGTTGGATATTTACGAAACGGACGCCTTTGTGTACCAGGTAAACGAAAACGGTTCGGACGGCGTGTTCAAGGGTATCTATGGCGATTTGAAGCAGGATACGGATGCTCCCTATATTGTCTGCCCGGTGCACACCAAGGAGGCCTGGGAAAAATACGAGCAGTCCCAGAAGCCTACGGAGCCCACGGATCCCACCGGACCCAGCAATCCGAGCAATTTGTTCCCCTGGCTGGGCAGATAAGGGTAAAAGAGAGGTAGAGAGATGATTTGGATTTCTGACGGGTGGCAGGACTTTGAGGTTCTGGACACCTCCCAGGGAGAGCGGCTGGAACGCTGGGGAAAGTATATCCTGGTGCGCCCCGATCCTCAGGTGATTTGGAATACGCCCCATAGTCATCCGGCTTGGAAGAAGTATGATGCCCGATACCTGCGCTCCTCCACAGGCGGCGGTCGCTGGTCGGAGCATAACCTGCCGGACCGGTGGCAGATCCGCTATAAGGATTATCTGACATTCCATGTGAAGCCCATGAATTTCAAGCACACCGGTGTATTTCCGGAGCAGGCCGCCAACTGGGATTTTATCCGGGAAACGGTAGCCGGCGCCGGTAGACCGGTGCGGGTGCTGAACCTCTTTGCCTACTCCGGCGGCGCCACATTGGCGGCGGCGGCCGGAGGCGCGGAGGTCTACCATGTGGATGCCGCCAAGGGCATGGTGGCCTGGGCCAAGGAAAATGCCCAGGCTTCCGGGCTGGGGGACAAGCCCATTCACTGGATTGTGGACGACTGCGGCAAGTTTATCCAGCGGGAAATCCGCCGGGGCCGCCGGTACGACGGTATTATCATGGACCCGCCCAGCTATGGACGGGGCCCCGGCGGCGAGATTTGGAAAATGGAAACCAGCTTCTATCCCTTCCTCCTGGAAACGGCTAAGCTGCTGACGGATAACCCATTGTTTGTGATTATCAATTCCTACACCACGGGCCTTGCCCCGTCGGCGGTAGGCTATGCTTCCAATGTGGTGTTTGGTAAGGATCATGAGGGAAGCACGGCGGTAGGGGAGCTGGGTCTGCCGGTAACGGCCTCGGGCCTGGTGCTGCCCTGCGGCGCCACCGGCAGGTGGACACCTTGACGGGAGAAGTGCGTATGAATACAGGAATACAGACAGAACATCTGGCATATCAGTATCCGGGCGTGGACAACACGCCCGGCGTTGCCGTATTTGAGGATTTGAACATCTCCATTGCGGAAGGCTCCTTTGTGGCAATTTTGGGCAGCAACGGCTGCGGAAAATCCACCCTTGCCAAGCACTTCAATGCCATTTTGCTTCCCAGCGGCGGTAAGGTATATGTGTGCGGCATGGACACCGCGAAGGAGGACAGAATCATCCCCATCCGCCGGAATGTGGGCATGGTTTTTCAGAACCCGGATAACCAGATTGTCGCCAATGTGGTGGAGGAAGATGTGGCCTTCGGGCCGGAAAACCTGGGCATTGCCAGTCCCATGATTCGCAAGCGGGTGGATGAAGCTCTGAAGCAGGTGGATATGTACCAGTACCGGGAGCACGCCCCCCACCTTTTGTCCGGCGGACAGAAGCAGCGGGTGGCCATCGCCGGCGTGATTGCCATGGAGCCAAAGTTCATTGTGCTGGATGAGCCTACCGCCATGCTGGACCCCAAAGGTCGGCGGGAGGTCATGCAGACCGTCAGCCGGCTGAACCGGGAGAAGGGAATCACGGTGGTGCTCATTACCCACCATATGGATGAGGCCGCTATGGCCCAGCGGGTGGTGGTGCTGCACAAGGGACAGGTGGCTTTGGACGGAAGCCCGAAGGAGGTTTTCTCCCAGGTGGAGGTTTTGCATGGGATTGGACTGGCCGCCCCGGAGACGGTGGAGCTGTGCAATGACCTGAACCATCAGGGTTTTGACCTGCCTCTGGACTGCCTCAACGCTGAGGAATGTGCCCAGGCTATTTATGATATGTTACAAACCCGAGGGCAGGAGGATTGAATTTGGCATCGATTATAGAGGTAAAGAATTTACGCCATGTATACAGCGCCGGAACCCCTTTTGAGCATGTGGCGCTGGAGGATGTGTCCTTTACGGTGGAGCGGGGGGAATTTATCGGAATCATCGGTCATACCGGTTCCGGCAAATCCACCCTGATGCAGCATCTCAACGGCCTGCTGCGCCCCACCTCCGGCACGGTTCTTTTGGACGGAAAGGACATCTGGACGGATAAGGCCACCACCCGGCAAAGCCGGTTCCGGGTGGGACTGGTATTTCAGTATCCCGAATACCAGTTGTTTGAAGAAACGGTTTATAAGGACATCTCCTTTGGCCCCAAGAATATGGGCCTGGATGAGCAGGAGGTGGACCGCCGGGTGCGGCAGACGGCGGAGCTGGTGGGGCTTACCCCGGAACAGCTGGAGGCCTCTCCCTTTGAGCTGTCCGGCGGACAGAAGCGCCGGGTGGCCATTGCCGGCGTGATTGCCATGGAGCCGGAGGTTCTGATTCTGGACGAGCCCACCGCCGGCCTGGACCCCTCGGGACGGGCGGAGGTGCTTGGCAATATTGAAGCCTACCGGAAGGCGAAGAACGCCACCATTATGATGGTCAGCCACTCCATGACGGATGTGGCCCGGCTGACCCAGCGGCTTCTGGTGATGAATGGCTCCCACCTGGCTATGGACGGCACCCCCCGGGAGGTCTTTGCCCGGGCCCAGGAGCTGGTGGATATGGGCCTGGACATTCCCGAGATTACCCGGGTATTTCTGAAACTGAAAGAGCTGGGGCTGCCGGTGGAGCCGGTGTATACCAACGAGCAGGCGGTCGCCCAGCTGACAGCCTTACGGGGAGGGGTTATCCATGCTTAAAGACATCACCCTGGGTCAGTATTTCCCGGGAAAATCCCCCATCCACCTCTTAGACCCCAGAACCAAGCTGCTGTTCCTCATTATCTATTTCGTCGCCCTGTTTACGGCAGATGGCTGGGTGTCCTACGGCATTGTGCTGGTGTTTCTCAGCGTGGTGATTTACATGACCACCATCCCCCTGAAATCCATCGTCAAGGGTCTGAAACCCCTGATTTTTATTCTGGTTTTTACCGGCATTTTGAACCTGTTTATGACCCCCGGTGAAAATGTCCTGGTGTCTTTCTGGGGACTGAACATCACCACCGAGGGCCTGGTGCAGGCAATTTTCATGGTGAGCCGGATCCTCATGCTGATTGTGGGCACTTTTCTGCTGACCTACACCACATCTCCCATTGCTCTGACCGACGGACTGGAGTCCCTTCTGGGGCCGCTGAAGAAGCTGCGCCTGCCGGTGCATGAGCTGTCCATGATGATGTGCATTGCCCTGCGGTTTATCCCCACCCTGATTGAGGAGACGGATAAAATCATGTCCGCCCAAAAAGCCAGAGGCGCGGACTTTGAAACCGGCTCTCTCGTGCAGCGGGTGAAGGCGCTGGTGCCCATTCTGGTGCCTTTGTTTATCGGCGCTTTCCGCCGGGCGGACGAGCTGGCTACGGCTATGGAGTGCCGCTGCTATCAGGGTGGGGAGGGCCGTACCAAAATGAAGACCCTGCACTACAAGCGGCGTGACTTTGTGGCTTTTGCTTCCGGTGCTGTGCTGGTAGCGGGAATCATTGTGCTGCGCAGCTTCGGACTGTGAGGTGCTTATGCGGAACATTGCCCTGTTTTTAACCTATGAGGGAACGGCATACCACGGCTGGCAGATGCAGAAGAACCTGGCAACGGTGCAGCAGACCCTGGAAAAGGCTGTTGCCATGGTGGTTTCCCATCCGGTTCATGTCACCGGCTGCGGCCGTACCGACGCCGGGGTTCACGCCAAGTGCTATGTGGCGAATTTTCGTACCGGCTCCACCATCCCGGCAGAGCGGCTTCCCTATGCCCTCAATACCCATCTGCCCCCGGATATCGTGGTGACCAAGGCTTTTGATGTCAACGAGAATTTCAATGCCATCGGCTCCTGTGTCAAAAAAGAGTACACCTACATCGTTTATAATTCCCGGGTCCGGGACCCCTTCTATGTGAACCGGGCCTGGTTTTACCCCAAGCACCTGGATGAAAAAATCATGCAGGCGGCGGCAGACCAGTTTGTGGGTACCCACGACTTTGCGGCGGTGCGCTCTGTGGGAACGGATGTAAAATCCACCGTCCGCACGGTGTACTATTACAATGTGGAGCGCCGGGGGAATCTCATCTATCTGCGGGTGTGCGCCAACGGATTCCTCTACAATATGGCAAGAGCCATGGCAGGTACCGTGGTGTATGCGGCGGAAGGGAAATTCCCTCCGGAGCAAATTGGTCTGATTCTGGACTCCGGCAACCGCACCGCTGCCGGCCCCACTGTACCGCCGGGAGGCCTGTATATGACCCGCCTGTGGTACGATGATGGGGTGGACTGCTTCCAGTGCCCCGCAGAAGATTCATAAATTGTTCCAACTTTTTACCGGCAAGTGTGGTATGCTACCTGGTAGTAATTTTCCGGAAGAAACGGAGTGAGTGTGTATGCAGCCGAAATTGTGTACCAAGTGCAAGAAGAATATCGCCGTGGTTTTCATCACCAAGGTGGAAAACGGCGTTGCGTTGAATGAGGGCTATTGTCTCAAGTGCGCCAGAAGCCTGGGGATTCCCCAGATTGATGCGGCGGTGAAGCAGATGGGCTTTTCCGAGGAGGATTTGGATAATCTCTCTGACGAGATGAGCAATATGTTCGGCCAGATGGAGGGCTCTGACGGGTCCGACGATGACGAGCAGGACAGCCGCACCGCCACTTTCCCCATGCTGAACCAGCTCTTTGGCTCCATGGGCGGCGGCAAGGAGAATCTCCCTGCCCAGCAGGAAGCTCCCAAAAAGAAGGAGGAGAAGGGGGAGGAAGCCCCCAAATCCAAAAACAAAAAGCACAAGTTCCTGGACAGCTACTGCATGGACTTGACCGGCAGAGCCAGAGAAGGGAAGCTGGATAAGGTTATCGGCCGGGATGTGGAAACGGAGCGGGTGATTCAGATTCTTAACCGCCGGCAGAAGAACAATCCCTGCCTTATCGGTGAGCCCGGCGTAGGTAAAACCGCCATCGCCGAGGGACTGGCCCAGCGGATTGCCGCAGGGGATGTGCCCTATAAGCTCCGGGATAAGGAAGTATTCCTGCTGGACCTGACCGCCCTGGTGGCCGGTACCCAGTTCCGGGGCCAGTTTGAGAGCCGGATGAAGAGCCTTATCGGAGAAATCAAGGCCTGCGGCAATATCATCCTGGTTATCGACGAGGTGCATAATCTGGTGGGTGCCGGAGATGCGGAAGGCTCCATGAATGCCGCCAACATCCTAAAGCCCGCCCTCTCCCGGGGGGAGATTCAGGTAATCGGCGCCACTACCTTCAACGAATATCGCAAGTATATTGAAAAGGATGCTGCCCTGGAGCGGCGTTTCCAGCCGGTGTCTGTGGCGGAGCCGACCATTGAGGAGGCCAGCCAGATTCTCCAGGGCGTTGCCAAGAGCTACGCCCAGTTCCACGGGGTATCCATCTCCCCGGAGATTGCCCGGCAGTGCGTGGTGCTGTCGGAGCGGTATATCACCGACCGGTTCCTGCCGGACAAGGCCATTGACCTGCTGGACGAGGCCTGTTCCGATGTGAATCTGCAATGCAAGGAGATTTCCCGGCTGGCAGAGCTGAAAAAGGAGCGGGACGATTACGAGCTGGAGCTTCGGATGCTGACGGAGAACACAGAGGAGGAGAACTATGAGCGCCTGGCTCTTCTTCGGAGCAAGCTGTGCCAGATTGCCCCGGAGATTGAAAAGCTGGATCAGCTGCCTCCGCCTCCTGTCACCATGGAGAACCTGGCAAGAATCATTGAGCTGTGGACGAAAATTCCCGCCAGCAAAATCAAGGCTCAGGAATACACCCAGCTGAAAGGCCTGGCCCAGCGGCTGAAAACCCATATTATCGGCCAGGATGAGGCGGTGGATGCGGTGGCCAAGGCCATCCGCAGAAACCGGGTGGGCATCTCTCCCAAACGGAAGCCTGTATCCTTCATTTTCGTTGGTCCCACCGGCGTGGGCAAAACGGAGCTGGTGAAGCAGCTGGCCTACGATATGTTTGACTCGGTGGATTCCCTGATTCGTCTGGATATGTCCGAGTATATGGAAAAGCACACGGTCTCCAAGCTCATCGGCTCTCCTCCCGGCTATGTAGGCTATGACGAGGCAGGTCAGCTGACGGAGAAAATCCGCCGGAAGCCCTACTCCGTGGTGCTGTTCGACGAGATTGAAAAGGCCCATCCCGATGTGCTGAACATTCTTTTGCAGGTACTGGATGACGGCAGAATCACCGACGCCCAGGGCAGGACGGTGAACTTTGAAAATGCCATCATCGTCATGACCTCCAACGCCGGTTCCGAGGGCCGGGTAGGGGGACTGGGCTTTGGCCGTACCGACCAGGAGCAGGTGCGGGATAAGACCATGGCGGCATTGAAGGAATTCCTCCGTCCGGAGTTTTTGAACCGGGTGGACGAGATTATCACCTTCAACCACCTGACAAAGGAGAACTTCCTGGAAATCACCGACATTATGCTCAAGGGACTCCGGGATAACCTGGCTTCCAGAGGTCTGACCCTGACCTGGGAGGAGCCGGTGAAGGAATACCTGGTAAAGGAGGCCTTCTCCACGGTCTACGGCGCCAGAAACCTGCAACGCACCATTCAGCGCCTGGTGGAGGACCCCATCAGCGAAAAAATCATCGATTCTTTTGAACACCCCATCTCAGCTATCCATGTCTTTGTGGGAGAATCGGGACTGGGTATTCAGGAATCCTAAGAAATGCCGGCACATCGGTTGAATGTGCCGGCGTTTTGTTCTTAGAGGTCAAATTCTTGATTCAGTTTGTCGGAGACGGCAAAAGCCACATCCTCTACCTTGTTGGCGGCCTTTGCAGCCAGGCGTCTTGTGGGGTTGTTTCTGGGCATCATCAAAATCGCCACAGCACCGGCCGCAGCGCCAACGCCCAGGGTGATAGCCAATCCTTTTGTGCTCATGTTTGTCCCTCCCTTCCCGGTTAGTATGCCCCTCAAAAAAGTCTCAAAGCGGTCAAACCGCCTCTTTTCATGTGGAAAAGTCTGTGTTATAATGAAAGAAAAGGGAATTGGGGTGGTTTTGTGTCATTGGAGCGGCTGCAAGAGAAAATTCGGAAGCGGAAAATGCCATTGGTGCTGGATTTCGTCCCGGGTGGGGAGAAATTGCCCCAATGCGTCCTGGAACATTCCAAAAGCTACCTGGAAGGGTATTTCCATTTTGCCCTGGAGCTGCTGGAGCGTTTGAAAGGCATGGTGCCCGGGGTCCGTTTTTCCTTTTCCGGCTTTGCCATGGAGGGACCGGAGGGCCTTCTGGCCTTGTCAAGGCTTACGGAGCGGGCAAAAAGGCTGGGCTACTGTGTACTCCTGACGGCCCCGGAGGCGATGTCAGCCCGGGAGGCGGCGTATTTTGCAGATACCTTCTTTGCACCCCAGTGCCCCTGGGCCTCTGATATCCTGGTGACCGGTGCCTATCTGGGAACGGACGGGGTACGGCCTTATGTGGAGAAGTTGAAGGACTCTAATCGGGATTTGTTGGTGGTGGTACGCACCGGCAATAAATCTGCACCGGAATTGCAGGACCTGCTTACCGGCGGACGACTGGTGCATATGGCCGCTGCGGATAAAATCAACCGCATTGCCCAGGAATTGGTTGGGCGCTGGGGTTACAGCCGGATTGGCCTGGTGGCGGCGCCGGGGGCAGGGGAGAGCCTGCGCATCCTGCGGAGCAAGTACCCCCAGATGTTCTTCCTGCTGGACAGCTATGACTATAACAATGTCAGCGCCAAAAAGTGTGCTGCCGCCTTTGACAAGTATGGCCACGGTGCGGCGCTGCTGGCGGGTACCCGTGTGACGGATGCCTGGATTGCCGCGGAAACGGACGGATACGACTATGCGGAGCAGGCGGTGTTGGCGGTGGAGAGGATTCAGCGAAACTTAACGGGAAGTGTGACCATACTGTGACAAAAATCTATCTTATCCGCCATGCGGAGGCGGAAGGCAATGTGTTCCGCCGGTTTCATGGCTGGTTCAACGGACAGCTGACCCCCAGAGGCTTGGAGCAGGTGGAATACCTCCGGAAGCGGTTTGCTGATATTTCCGTGGATGCGGTATATGCCAGCGACCTGATGCGCACTTGCCAGACCGCCCAGAGTATCTGTGTCCCCAAGAATCTGCCCCTGCGCCGGGATGCCCGGTTCCGGGAGCGGTGCGTGGGCATCTGGGAGGATTTGCCCTATGGGTACCTGGACAATTACCACGGAGAGGAAATGATGCGGTTCAGCCGGGATCCGGTGCATTGGTGGGTGCCGGGGGCGGAGACTTTTGAAGATTGCACCGGCCGCTTTTTGGAAGGCCTGAAAGAGATTGTCGGAAAGAACCCGGGAAAGACGGTAGCGGTGTTCAGCCACGGTTCTGTCATTCAGGCGGTGCTCATGGAGCTGTTCTTCGGGCGGAACCCCAAGGCGGTGCCTCTCAGCGATAATACAGGGGTGTCCCTTCTCCATTATGAAAACGGCAGCTTTTCCTATGAATACCTGGGGGACAATTCCCACCTGCCGGAGGAGCTTTCCACCTTTGCCTTGCAGGCCTGGTGGCGGAAAACCGACAACCGGAAGGAAGCCAATCTGTATTTTGTACCCCTGGAGGCCGGAGTGCCGCTTCCGGATGACCTGTCTGTTCCTCATGGGGAGCGGGTGATGCTGGGGATTCTCCGGGACCGGCCGGTGGGAGCCGTAGCCACCCTGGCCCCCCAGGGAAAGCTGGGTGTTGTGTCCGGAATCACCCTGCTGCCCCAGATGGAAGGGCGGTATTATGCCGACCAGCTTCTGGGGTGTGCCATCAGCCATTTCCGGCACCTGGGCTGCACCCAAATCCGCCTCCTGGAAGGTGTATACCCCGACGATGTGGATAAGCGTTACTGGTTTGACGCCGCCCGCACCTGCACCATTCCCACCGGCATTGTGTAAGACAAGGCACAGCCTGCCCTTTTGGCAGACTGTGCCTTTTTTCAGTTTATACAGTAAGGCACCATCCCGCTGCGTTGGGAAGGGGGAACAGAATTTTGGTTCCGGGTAGTGGGAGTCTCTTCGGTGGAAGAACTTCCGGTAGGTGTGGTGGTATCCAAAGTGGGGTCCGTGGTGACGGTTCCTCCAAAGCTGCAGGCGCTCAGGGTAAGCGTCAGGGAAAGAATAATAAGTCCGGAAATGATTTGTTTCATATTAACCTCCCGTATTTCTGTGGAATATACCTATTATTTCCGGAAGTTTTTTCTTTAGCCACAAATATTTATTGGGACGATATAATTTTTCTTAAAAGCGGAAAATTGCCATTGCTATTTTTGGGGTAATCCTGTATAATAGTAGAAAAAATGAAAAAGGGGAATTTTCTTTTATGAAGAAACTTACCGTCAAAAAGGGTGCCCAGTGCATGGCTTGCCTGGAGTGCGTCCGTGCCTGCTCCAATGCTTTTTACAAGGAATTCCATCAGGACCTTTCCTGTATCCAAATCGTGCAGAAGGGCGACACGGTCAAGCCCATGACCTGTATCCAGTGTGGAAAGTGCGCCAAGGCCTGCGAGTTCGGCGCCATCACCCAGAACCCCAAGACCGGCGTTTACATGATCAACAAGAAGCTGTGTACCTCCTGCGGTAAGTGCGTAGAGGTGTGCCCCATGAAGGTTATGGTAGCCCCCAAGGAGGGCCCCACCACCAAGTGCATCGCCTGCGGCATCTGCGTGAAGGCCTGCCCCATGGAAATCCTGGAGATTGTGGAAAAATAAGAAGTGTTATCACAGCCCCGGCCGCCTATTGACGGCCGGGGCCGCTTTTTGGAAGTATAGAAATATTTTTTAGAAAAATATGATAAAAAATGTCTGTTTTGTGACAAAATCGTAAAATAATGCCTGTGACTGTTGAAATCGGGAGCCGCTTGTGCTATACTATCCGAGGTTTTCATAACATTTTCAAAAGCTGTATTGGAGTTGAAGAAATGAAAGGCTCAAGCAATAAGAGTGGAACCCCCAAAGGCCGGGGGGCGTTGATTGCCCTTTGTGTGGTACTGGCGGTTATTCTGACCGTGATGGTGGCTGCCACGGTTTATGTGGAGGTTACTTTGGGGAGGATTCGCCGTTCCGACCAGCAGAGCACCCTGTCCTCCAGTGAAATGGATGACATCATCAACGAAACAGATCCCCACGACCCGGATTTTACCGGTCCCACCTACAATAAAGATGATGTGACGCTTCCGGAGGATACGGCACCGGAAATTATCAATGGGGAGCATGTGCTGAATATTCTTCTGGTAGGCTCGGACAACGACGGCTCTTACCGGGGCCGTTCTGACTCCATGATACTTTGCACAGTGGATACCGATAAGAAAACCCTTACTATGACCTCCTTCCTTCGGGATATGTACCTGAATATTCCCGGGTACGGTAAGCAGAGAATCAATGTGGCCTACATGGTTGGTGGATTCCCCATGCTGTACGACACCCTCCGGGAAAACTTCGGCGTGGTGGTGGACTACGGTGTGGAAGTGAATTTTGATTCTTTCACGGAGGTTATTGATCTGGTTGGCGGTGTGGATATTACCCTGACTTCTGCGGAGGCTTCCCATCTGCGGGGGAAGGGCTATGATGTCCATGAGGGACTGAACCATATGGACGGCGCCACGGCCCTGGCCCACGCCCGGAACCGTACTACCGGCTATGACGGGGATTTCAGCCGTACCAACCGGCAGAGAGCCGTTCTGGAGGCTTTGGTGGAGAAGGCTTCCACCCTGGATGTGACGAGTCTTATGAATCTGGTGAACGCCATGATTCCTATGGTGGTGACAGATATGACGGACCAGGAAATTATTGCAGTATCCACGAATCTTGCACCCATTGTCAGTGATTTGGAGCTGGTCAGCCAGCGGATTCCGGCGGATGGAACCTATGAGATGGCGATGATTGACGGTATGTCTGTGCTGATTCCGGACTTTGATCCCAACCGGAAGCTGCTCCAGGAGACTATCGGAGACAATTAAGGACAATACTTCAGCAGCCGGAAGCGACTGTGCTTCCGGCTGCTGCCATATCCTGGAGTTTGACACACATTTTGCTTATAAGAAGCGCAAGAGATATCTTTGGTTCCTTGCGTAGAAAAGATCAATATTTGGAGTGAAAACTGATGAGTAATCCGGAAAAGAAAAAGCCCACATCCAAAACCAAAGTCCTTCTGACGGTATTATGTGTCGTGCTGGCTGCCGTCCTGACGGTACTGGTGGCGGCGACCATCTATGTGGAGGTCACTCTGGGCAGAATCCGCCGCCCTGAACAGCAGCAGACCCTTTCTCCGGAGGAGATGGCCAGCATTTTGGATGAAACAGATCCCCACGATCCCAACTTCTCCGGCCCCACCTATGACGAAGAGGATGTGACGGCGCCGGAAACCGCACCGGAAATCCTCAACGGTGAGCATGTTATCAATGTTCTGCTGGTGGGAACGGATACCGACGGCTCCTATCGGGGCCATTCCGACTCCATGATTCTTTGCACCATTGACACGGAGAAAAAGACTGTGGTCATGACCTCCTTCCTCCGGGATATGTATATGCCCATTACTGGTTTTGGTCAGAGCGGCCACGCCCAGGAGCGAATCAATGTATCCTACCTGAGCGGCGGATTCCCCATGCTCTATGATACCCTCCGGGATAACTTCGGCGTGGTGGTGGACTACGGCGTGGAGGTGAACTTCAACTCCTTTGCGGAGGTCATCGACCAGGTGGGGGGTGTGGACATCACCCTGACGGCCAATGAAGCAGCTCATCTGCGGGGCAAGGGCTACAATGTCCAGGAGGGTCTGAATCATATGGACGGTGAAACAGCTCTGGCCCATGCCCGGAACCGTACCACCGGCGGCACCGGCGATCTGGCCCGCAGCAGCCGGCAAAGAGCGGTGATTGAGGCCCTGATTGACAAGGCTACCAACATGGATGTGACAAGCTTGCTGAAATTGGTAAATGCCCTGATTCCCATGGTGGTGACGGATATGACCAATGGGGAAATCTTCTCCGCGGCCAGAGCCCTGGCCCCCATTGCCGGGGATCTGGAGATTATCAGCCAGCGGATTCCGGCGGATGGAGCTTACCAGTTTGCAACCATCAACGGAAACGATATTATCTTGCCAGACTTCGATGCAGCCCGGAAGCTGCTCCAGGAAACCATCGGAAACAGCTAAAATACAAAGATGCCGGAAGCCCTAAGACTTCCGGCATTTGCTTTTTTCAGCCCTGGACAAAGCCCAATGTCCAGTAATCCAGATACACGATTTTTTCCGGGGAAGTGCCCATGGTCACCCGCTGGCAGCGAACCTTCCACACATCGGAGTCCCGGAGCTTTTCCGCCCGGATTTCAAACACATGGTTGAGGCTCCTGCCTTCCATATATTTGTCCGCTTTGGTGAAGCGAATCAGTTCCAGCCGCCGGAAATCGTTGGTGGGAAAGGCGTTGCGAATACACAGCTGGAACATGGTCTGGGCATCGTGAATGCTGCCCATTTCAAAGACACTTCGAATCATGGCACGATAATCTTCCATAGAGAACCTCCTTACAGCTTTGCGTAAACCTTATCCAAAAAACGCTGGGCGTCTACCAGGGCGCGCTTGTGGGTGCCCTCTCCGATTTTTCCAGCCTCGTCAAAAGCCGTCACCTGAAAGGTGATTACATTCCCTTCCACTTGGGTGACTACCGCCTCTGCCCGCACCTCCAGTCCAACCGGGGTGGCGCTAATGTGACAGATGGACAGCTCCGTACCCACGGTAGTTTTCTCCGGCGGCAAAACCGATGCCAGAGCTTCGCAGGCTGCGCCCTCCATCAGAGCGGTCATGCAGGGGGTGGCGTATACCAAAAGACTCCCGGAGCCCACCTCCCGGGCGGTATCCTCCCGCTCCACCAGGGAGGAAACTTCTCCGGTCAAACCAACGGCAATTTCCATAGTTCATCCTCCTATCTATGTTCAATATAGCCCAAAATAAAACCGATGTCAATAAAAAAAGATTGCTATTTTTGGGCCGGGGAATTATAATGAATGCAATAAAACAGTGAGGTGAGCCAAATGGTCTCGAACGAAAAACTGAATCTTACCATGCTTTGCGATTTTTACGAATTAACCATGGGCAACGGATATTTTGAGAACGGATTCAAGGACCGGATTTGCTACTTCGATGTGTTCTTCCGTCAGTGTCCCGACGGAGGCGGTTTTGCCATTGCCGCCGGGTTGGAACAGATTGTGGATTATATCAAAAATCTACATTTTGCCCCGGAGGATATCGCCTATTTGCGGAGCAGAAAGCTGTTTTCCGAGGGCTTCCTGGAGTATCTGGCGGACTTTCACTTCACGGGAGACATCTGGGCGGTGCCCGAGGGTACCCCCATTTTCCCCAAGGAGCCGATTATGGTGGTCCGGGCTCCAGCCATTGAGGCTCAGCTGATAGAGACCTTTATTCTCCTGTCCATCAACCACCAAAGCCTGATTGCCACCAAGGCCAACCGGGTGGTGCGGGCTGCGGAAGGGCGGACGGTGTTGGAGTTTGGCTCCCGCCGGGCCCAGGGGGCGGATGCGGCTATCCTGGGCGCAAGAGCGGCCTACATCGGCGGCTGCAACGGCACCGCCTGCACCATCTCCGACCAGCTTTACGGCGTTCTGGCGGGCGGCACCATGGCCCACTCCTGGGTGCAGATGTTTGACACGGAGTATGAGGCATTCAAGACCTACTGCCAGCTCTACCCCCACAACGCGACCCTGCTGGTGGACACCTACAACACCCTGCAATCCGGCTTGCCCAATGCCATCCGAGCCTTCGATGAGGTGCTTAAGCCTTTGGGCATTACCAAGTGCGGCATCCGTATGGACTCCGGCGACATGGCATACCTGTCCCGTAAAGCCCGGAAAATGCTGGACGACGCAGGCTGGACGGAGTGCCAGATTTCCGTGTCCAATGCTTTGGATGAGTATCTGATTGAAAATCTTCTCCATCAGGGCGCCAAAATTGATATGTTCGGCGTAGGCGAGCGGTTGATTACCGCCAAGAGCGAGCCGGTGTTCGGCGGCGTGTATAAGCTGGTGGCGGTGGAAAAGGACGATGGCGCCATTGTCCCCAAGATTAAAATTTCCGAAAATATCGGAAAGATTACCAACCCCCACTTCAAGAAGCTGTACCGCTTCTATGGCAACGATACTGGGAAGGCCATTGCGGACTATATGTGCCTTCACGATGAAACCGTAGACGATTCCGGGGAAATGGAAATTTTCGACCCGGAGGCCACCTGGAAGACCAAAACCGTTTACAATTTCACGGCCCGGGAGCTGCTGGTTCCTATTTTTAAGAGCGGCGAGCTGGTGTATCAGTGCCCGGATTTGCAGCAGGTGCGGAAGTATTGCCTGGAGCAGGTGGACACTTTGTGGGACGAGGTCAAGCGCTTTGACAACCCCCATACCTATTATGTGGACCTGTCTCAGAAACTCTGGGACATCAAGAACGACTTGCTGCGGCACCACGGTGAGCAATGAAAACGACCCAGGCAAAGGCCATCGCTGTGGGAGGCGTATTTGCAGCCATGGCGGTGGTGATACAGGGGCTGGGCGGGCTGATACCCGCTGCGACTTTCATTCTGCCGGTGCTGTGTATGTTCCTGGAATGTGTGGTGCTGGGGATGTGCGGCAAGCGGCTGACCTGGGCGTGGTTTGGCGCCGTAGCCATTCTGGGCCTGCTGGTAGGCCCGGATAAAGAATCGGCAATGCTGTTTCTGCTGCTGGGCTATTATCCCATTGTAAAACCCAGCCTGGACCGGCTGCCCCTTTCCTGGCTTTGGAAGCTTCTGCTATTCCAGTGCGTGGTGGCCATTGCCTACCTGATTCTCATCTACCTTCTGGGTATGGAGCAGTTGATACAGGAATATCTGGGGCTGGGACTTTGGTTTTTTGTGGTTATGCTTCTCATGGGCAATGTGACTTTCCTGCTTCTGGACAAGGCCTTGGACCGATTTCTCAAAATCAGCAGGACAAGAAGAAATAAAAAGTTTTGAAGGATGTGGCTATGGAAGACCGGTGGACGCTGTATATGATAGAGTGTGCCGACGGCACCTTCTATACAGGGATTGCCAGGGATTTGGAAAGAAGGCTGTCCCAGCACGGTACGCCCCGGGGGGCGAAATACACCAGAGGCAGGGGCCCCTTCGTGCTGAGATACACGGAGAAGGACCTGACCCATTCCCAGGCCCTTTTTCGGGAACGGCAAATCAAGAACCTGTCCCGGCAGGAAAAAGAAAATCTTTGGAAATAACATACACCGGCAGCAGTTCCTCAGAAGGAGGGGCTGCTGCCGGTGCATTTTTACTTTTCTCTGCGCTTGAAAGCACAGGCGGAAATCAGAGCGGTCAGGGGAATGGACAATATCACACCAACACTTCCTGCCACGGCGCTGATCAGTTCAATGGAGAAGAAGGAAGAGCTGATAAGCTGATGGAAGGAGAGATTCAGAGTGGAGAAATACAAAATCAGGGTAAAGCTGCTGCCCAGGAAGGCGAGGATCAGGGTGTTGGTCATGGTGCCTACCATGTCCCTGCCGATGTTCATACCGGAGCGGAACAGCTCTTTTCGGGAGAGAGCGGGGTTGGCGCTGCTCACCTCACAGAGGGAGGAGGCCAGCCCCATGGTCACATCCAGAACAGCGCCCAGGGTGCTGATCATAATGCCGCCTACCAGAAGTCCCTTGATTCCAATGGAAGAACCGGCCTGCCGCAGCTGCAAGAGGGGCTCCACATCGGTCATCCGCAGGCCGTCGATTTTGCAAAGCCATTGGGCCAGCAGCCCGAATACCATGGCAAGCAGAGTTCCGGAAATAGCTCCCAGCATGGCGCAGATGGTTTTTTTCTGAATGCCTCCCAGAATGGTGAGGGTGACAATGGCGATATAGGTGCAGCACAGAAAAACAGTGGGTAGGGTGGGAAAGCCCTTTTTTAGCCCGGGAATCAGCAGGAAGAACAGGGTGGCCAGGGTGAAAAACAGTCCCAGCAGGGATTTGGCTCCGGTTTTTCCGCCCACCGCAACGGCGGCAATCAGGAACAGAACCACCACAATGGTCAAAGGCACAAGCCGGTTGTATTCAAATACTGTGGCGGTGTGGGTGCCGTCCTGGTAGGTGGAGATGGTGAGTACCGCGCTGTCACCCACTTCCAGCGGGCCGCCGTACAGAGGGCCGACATAGTTGTAAACCTGCAAGGTTTCTCCGGCGTATTGCCCGGAGGTGACTTCCACCAGCATCAGCTGCTCTCCCCGCCAGCCTCCGTCATCCGCAGGAGCCTGGGTGGTGTTGTCCGACAGGATTTCCAGGATGGTTCCTGTGTCGTACTCCACATACTCAGAAGGGGAGGGGGAGTCCTCCTTTCCAGGCTGCACCATCCAGTAGGCAGCAGCAAAGAGCACAAGGGCTGCCAGCAGCACAAGACAGCTGAATTTGTTTTTGCGCAGCCACAAGGCGGGCTGTAATTTTCTCTTTTTCATATGGGCTTCCTTTCTGCTGGTTCGCTTTATAGAAGAAACGATACCATTTCCTGACAGGTCTGTCAAGCCTGTTTCGGGGTTTTGCCCATAGCCTTGGTAAAATTTGTGTAATAATTTGGAAAAATCTAACATCTTGCTATGGATTTTTTTCATGTATTGTTGTATACTATAAGCATAATACGGCGGAGTATGTGCTCTGTCCAAAAGAAAGGAAGGATTACAAGATGAAAAGATCGCTAAAAAGCAGAGTCTTTTCCGGCTTGCTGGCGCTGGTCATGATTTTGACCATGCTCCCCATGGGCACGCTGGCGGAAGGCACTGCTACATACACCAAGATCTCAACTGCTGACGAGTTGACATCCGGTAAGTATGTATTGGTGGCGCAAACCAGTGCCGGTGACAAGGCGTTGGGAACAACCATTGGCAGCAAGATAGACGGAACAGATGTTGCTGTTGATGGCGATTCTCTGTCTGGAACTACTGTGCCGGTTTGGACGGCTACCAAAACAGAGGACGGTGTCCATTTGTTTAACGGAACCCAGTATTTAGGATATGGTTCCTCTGGAACAAACTTTACAAAGCCGGACGAAGCATATACCTGGGTGGTTCAGGACAATGGAAACGGAACATTCCGTTTTGTTGCATCTGGAGCGACTACACGAGCCATTGCCTGGCAGGTTGGCAACGGAGGGCGGTTTGGTGCATATGCGCTTTCGAATGCATCTCAAACGGATGAGTATGTTTTTGATCTGTTGGTATTCCAAGTAACCGATGACGGTGACGGCGGCGAGGTGACCCCTCCCGATGAGCCGGAAACCATCACCATTGCAGAGGCTTTGGGCAAGGATGATGGAACGGCTGACCTGACAGTCAAGGGTGTTGTAACTCTTCTGGACGGGCAGAATGTCTATCTTCAGGACTCCACCGGCGGTATCTGCGCCAGAATGTCTGCAAACTTCTCTGACATCTCTCTGGGCGATACGGTCATTGCCACCGGTACCAGAGGAACCTACAACGGCTTGCCTCAGTTGAACAACAGCACTTATGAAAAGTCCTCCGGTATGACCCTGAAGGCCAAGACCACCACCATCGGCGCTTTGACCACGGCGGATATCGGTACCTATGTCACGCTCCGGAATCTGACGGTTACCGAGGTGTTCGACAATGGCGGTCAGTACTCCAATCCCAATATCACCTTCAAGGATGATACCGGTGCGACTATCCAGCTCTATAAAGCAGTCGTTACCAAGAATGAGGACGGCAGCTGGCCCATCGCTGTGGGTGATGTGGTGACGGTGACTGCTGCGGTCAGCTGCTTCAAGGATACTCTGCAGCTGCGGAATACCACTTTCGAAGAACTGCAGCTGGGCGGCACCCCGGAGGGTCCGCTGGTAGATGGGAATCAGGTTGTCATTTACAATCCTGCCCATAATAAAGCCCTGTCCGGCACCTATACCGGATACTACAACAACGGCGTGGATATTACCGTCACTGGTAATCAGGTGACTGGCTTTACCAAAGCGGAAGTCTGGACTGTCATCGATAACGGGGACGGCACCTGGTCCTTCTCCTATAACGGTCAGAAAATTGGCATGGGCGATGACTTTGCCAGCATGCCTCTGGGAGAAAAGAACGATAAGTGGGAAGTCATCCAGTTGGAGGACGGTACCTACAACATTAAAAATACCGTCCGCGGCAACTACATGGAGTGGTATGCGGATAAGAACAACTGGAGTACATACAATTCCAAGAATGCGGCTACCGATCCGCTGTTCAAGCTCCAGTTCTTTGTTGTGGAAGGGGAGATTACGCCTCCTGAAACCGGTATGCCAGAGGAAGGGGATCAGGTTGTTCTCTACAACCATAGCGCAGAAGGCGTCCTGGCGCTGCAAAGCGACTCTCAGACCATTCTGAACGCTCCCACCTCCGTTGAAAACGGACTGGCAGTGCCCGGCAACGGCGGCGTGGTATTCACCGTGGAAAAGAATGGAGAGTACTACCGTTTCCACAATGACACCTTTGGCTATCTGTGCTCCAACGGCACCGGCAACAATGCTTTCTACGCTGCCGAGGCTTCTAACGATGCAGACTGGACCCTGGCTGTCCAGGGCACCGGCTACACCCTGGAGAGCCGTACCGCCAAGTTCAATGGCAAGTACAGCCAGTTCCTGGAGTACTACGCCGGAGACTACAAGACCTACAGCATGTATAATGTTACCGACTATGACATTTACACCTTCTCCTTCCTGGAAGTGGCGGAGGGCGTGAATGTGGTCGGCGGCGTGGTGAACAACCCCACCGTGACCTTCGGCACATTGCAGGATGCTGTGGTTGGCGTGGCGTATTCCGTTTCCTTCACCGTGGACGCCCCCTTTGGCGTTAAGACCATCCGGGCAACCTATGGGGATAAGGAAGCAACCCTCTCCAACGAAAACGCTACCTATACATTTACCATTCCCGCACAGGATATGGTAGCCGGGGAAATGACTATCGCCGTAACCGGTACCGATAACAAGGATACCGCTTTCTCCGGCGAGGTGAAGGTGGAGGTGCTGGACGAGCCGGTGATTACCAAGGTAACCCCTGCCTCCGGCAGCGAAACCCTGGATAATAAGCGGCCCAACATCTCTGCGGAGATTGTCAATGCCGGCGAGAACCCCACGGTTACCATGACCGTAGACGGCAAGGAAGTCAAAGCTGTTTATGAAAACGGCAAGGTTTCTTACACCCCGGCGGCGGACATGGAAGACGGCCGGGTGACCGTGACGGTGAAGGTTATCCGAGCCGACGGCAAGACCGCGGAGAAGTCCTGGAGCTTCACCGTGGGCAAGGCCCGGTTCCAGCTGTACTTCGGTCAGCTCCACTCCCACACCACTTATTCCGACGGCTCCGGCTCTCTGGAAGAAGCTCTGAACTATGTAAGCAAGCTTCCGGAAAGCGCCAATGTGGACTTTGTGGCCTTTACCGACCACTCCAACTACTTTGACGAGAGCGGTAACGCCAACCCCGAGGCTGCTCTGTATGATGTATCTCAGATGACCCCCGACAGCAAGAAGCTGTGGGATGCCTATAAGGGCGCCATTGCCGCCTTCAACGAGAGCCAGTCCGATGTGATTGCCATTGGCGGCTTTGAAATGACCTGGTCCGGCGGTCCCGGTCACATCAACACCTTCAATACTGCCGGTATTGTTTCCAGAAACAACAAGACCCTTAATAACAAGACCAGCGATGCCGGCCTGAAGGCTTACTACGATCTGCTGAGCAACTCCACGCTGGCAGACTCCATCAGCCAGTTCAACCATCCCGGCAGCACCTTCGGCACCTTTGCGGACTTCTCCTACTGGAATGCTTTGGTGGATACCCGTATCCAGCTGGTTGAGGTTGGCAACGGCGAAGGCCAGATTGGCGCCGGCGGCTACTATCCCAGCTATGAGTATTACACCATGGCTCTGGATAAGGGCTGGCATGTGGCTCCTACTAACAACCAGGATAACCACAAGGGCAAGTGGGGCAATGCCAACGATGCCCGTGATGTTATCCTTACCGACAACTTCACCGAGGAAGGCCTGTACGAGGCAATCCGCAACTATCGTGTCTACTCCACCGAGGACAAGAACCTGGAGATTTACTACACGGTGAATGGCTTGCAGCTGGGCTCCATCATTGAGGAAGTCCCTGAAAAGCTGGATATCAATGTCCTGGTGAATGACCCCGATGGCTCCGACAGCATCTCCAAGGTGGAAATCATTGTCAACTCCGGCAAGGTTGCCTACACTTGGGACAACCCCGCCGAGCTGTCTACCGGCGATTTGTCCGTGACTTTGGATCCCACCTTCTCCTACTACTATGTAAGAGTGACCCAGGGCGACGGCGATTTGGCCGTTACCGCCCCTGTGTGGGTGGGTGAGAGCCTGAAACTGGGCATCTCCGAGGTTACCGCCAGCACCTCCACCCCCGTGACCGGCGAGGAACTGACCCTTTCCACCAAGCTGTTCAACAGCGAGACCACCGAAGCCACGGTTTCTGCCATTACATACACTGTAGGCAGCACTGTTCTGGGCGTGGACAAGACCGGTTATACCATTCCCGCCTCCGGTGATCTGACTGTGGACTTCAAGTGGACTCCCGAAACCGCCAAGGTTACCAAGATTACCGTTACCGCTATTGTATCTCTGGATGGGGAGGAATTCACCTTCACCAAGGATATTGAGCTGGATATCCGGGATGCGGAGAAGCTGGTATATTTGGGTATCGACGCTTCCCACTATAATGAGTATGTCAACGGTAACTACAAGGATTCCATGGGCAACTTCGGTCAGCTGGCGGCGGAATACAGCGTGCGCACGGTTATCCTCAACACCAGTGAGGACCTGATTGCCGCCTGCGGCAACGAGAAGTATAAGGCCATCATCCTGACCGTACCTTCCCGCCGTAACGGCGATGCGCTTCGTGATCCGTACCTGAACTATACGGATGCGGAGATTGCAGCTCTGGTGGACTTCAACAAGGCCGGCGGCACCCTGATTCTTGCCGGCTGGTCCGACTACTATGAGCATTACGATTCCTTCCCGGCGGAGGATCACATGGCCGCCCAGCAGAACCGGATTCTGGCAGCCCTGGGCTCCAGCCTGCGGATTGGCGACGATGCCACCAATGATGACGAGCTCAACGGCGGACAGACCCAGCGCCTGTACTTCTCCACCTACAACTGGGATAGCTTCCTGATGGAAGGTGTGGAGTTCGACGCTGAGAATCCCAACAACAATCTGTATTCCCAGCTGTTCAGCCAGTACGGCGGCGCCTCCATCTACGCTGTGGATGGCAGCGGCAATCCCACCACCACCTTGCCCAGCACCGTATCCCCCGTGGTGTTCGGTCATGCCAGCACCTACTCCAAGGATTCGGACAATGACGGCATCGGCGGCGACTCCATGCCCAAGTATAGCGTGGCTGATGGGGATAACCGGCTGATGGTTCTGGCTACCGAGCAGCTGGAGGGCAGAGGCCTGATCGTGGTGTCCGGCGCAGCCTTTATGTCCAACTTCGAGGTGCAGGCCCAGATCGGTGACAACGGCTCCGAGAAGAACTACTCCAACTACAATATCTGCGAGAACCTGATCCAGTACATTAACCCTGTGGAAATCACTCCCATTCAGCAGGTGCAGGATGAGAAGGAAGAGGGCGTGAAGTTCACCATCGAGGGTGTGGTTACCTCCAACGCCTCCGGCTACGACAAAAATACCGCATTCTTTGATTGTATCTACCTGCAGGATTCCACCGGCGGCATCAACGCCTTCCCGGTGGCCGGCAATTACAAGATTGGTGACATCCTCCGCCTTACCGGCACCACCTCCTCCTACCAGGGCGAGCGCCAGATCAACGTGACCAGCGTGGAAAAGATTGGGGAAACTACCCCTGTCGCCCCCAAGGAAGTAACCGCCCAGCAGATTAACGACGGTTCTGTCCTGGGTCAGCTGGTGAAGCTGAAGGGCACCGTGGTAAGCTTCGAGAAGGCCAACGGCCTGGTGCAGACCATTATCGTAAAGGATGCGGCCGGCAACGAAGCCCGTATCTTCATTGACGGCTATATTACCACGGACAAGGATGTGGTTGGTCTGGAAGTGGGCTGCAATATTGAAGTTGTGGGCTGCGCCTCCTATGACAACTCCTTTGCCGGTGAACCCGCCCGTATCCGCGTGCGGGATCGGGCAGATGTGGTATGCTCTCCCGCAACCACCGAGCCCACGGATCCGACGCAGCCCGGTGAAACCACCGAGCCCACCAAGCCCGGCGAAACCACCGAGCCAACCGACCCCAACGGGCCGGACCAGACCGGTGAGCAGTTCAACCTGCCGCTGCTTCTGATGGTGATGGTGATTTCCGCCGCTTGCATAGTTGCGGTTGTTCTGCTGAATAAGAAGCAAAGCGTTCGTTAATTTTCCCTTCGATTGGAGGCTCCTTCGGGAGCCTCCAATTTTATGAAAAGGAAGCCCCTGAAAATGTAGGATTGACAAAAGGCAGGATTTATAATAGAATACTGATGTTATAGAGATTACTGCCGTTTGGAGGTAATAGATATGTATGAAAAGTTAGTCGCCTATGCTGCCAAGCAGCTGGAGCTGGACCCTCAGGATATTACGCCGGACAGCACCTTTGAGAGCCTGGGCATTGATTCTCTGGACATTGTGGAGATGATTATGGATCTGGAGTCTGAGCTGGGTGTGGAGCTGGAGATGGAGGATCAGAAGATTACCACTTTCCAGGAACTGGCAGATTTTATCGAGGCCAAAACCAATTAAAAAACCTTATTGCAGCAAACCGGCTTGTAATAAGGTCGCACTAGTCGGGGAGATAGCGGTGCCCTGTACCTGCAATCCGCTATAGCAGGGATGAATTCCCACACCCGGTCAAGCTTGAGTGCCGTCTGACCTGTGTAAGCGATGTTGAGGGGACGGTCCTGCGCAACAGAATCCCGTGAACCATGTCAGGTGGGGAACCAAGCAGCATTAAGCGGACTTTTCTGTGTGCCGCCGGTCTGCCGTTCCTGAGTTGGCTGCACAGGTTCGGGCATTCAGCTTGTTCAAATGTGGGTGTGCGATCTTATTATGAGCCGGTTTCTATTTGGGAGGCTGTTATGTATCAGGCGCTTTATCGAAAATATCGCCCCCAGACCTTCGATGATGTGGTTGGACAGCAGGCCGTGACCCAGACATTGAAGAATCAGCTGATAAACCACCGGATGAGCCATGCTTATCTGTTTACCGGCTCCCGGGGCACGGGAAAAACCAGCAGCGCCAAAATTCTGGCCAAGGCTGTGAACTGTGAAAATCCCCAGGACGGCAACCCCTGTAATTGCTGTGCCGCCTGCCGGGCCATCGATGCCGGTTCCTGTATGGATGTGCTGGAGATTGACGCGGCGTCCAATAACGGCGTGGACAATGTCCGGGATTTGCGGGACGATGCGGTCTATACCCCCTCTCAGGTGAAGATGCGGGTGTATATCATCGACGAGGTGCATATGCTGTCCCTGTCCGCTTTCAATGCTTTGCTGAAAATCATTGAGGAGCCGCCGGAGCATTTGCTGTTTATTTTGGCTACCACGGAGCTGCACAAGGTTCCGGCCACAATCCTGTCCCGGTGCCAGCGGTTTTCTTTCCGCAGAATCAGCCAGGATGACATTGCGGCCCGACTGCAATATGTGGCCTTTCAGGAGGACATTTCTCTGGAGCCCTCTGCCGCCCGGGTTCTGGCCAGACTGGCCGACGGCGGCCTGCGGGACGCCCTGAGCCTTCTGGATCAGTGTGCCTCCGCAGCCTCCGGGGAATTGACGGCGGAGCGGGTGTATGCCTGCCTGGGAATTGCCGGAATTCAGGAGTGCGGCAAGCTGATGGCCTGTATTGCAGACCATGACACCGCGGGGGCTCTGTCCCTTTTGAACCGCTTTTATGCGGAAGGAAAGGATTTAGGAGCCCTGCTGGACGAAATGGCTTGCTTGACCCGGGACTATATGATTCTGAAAACCGCTCCCCAGGAGGGGATTGGGATGCTCTCCGGCGTGGCCTCCGACCGGGAGGTTCAGGAGCTGTCCCGACGGTTTTCCAGCGGAGAGCTTGTACGGATGATGGGACTGATTCAAAATACCGCTGCGGGCTTTACCAGAAGCACCAGCCGCCGGATGGATGCGGAGCTGTGTATCGTCAACCTGTGCCGCCCGGAGCTGCAGCTGGACGGGGAGTCCCTGAACGCCCGCCTTACCCGAATTGAAGACCAAATCCGCTCCGGAAATCTGATTTTGTCTGGGAAAGCCCCGGACAGACCGGAAAACATAGACACGGCTACTGCCGAACCCGCTCCCGAGACGGAGGAAAAAGCGGCGCCGGAGCTGATATCTCAGGCGCCTGTGGGCTTTTGGACGGAGACAGCAGAACAGGTGCGGAAGGCTTTGCAGCCTCCCTATTCCGGCTTCTTTGCTCCGTCCCCCAATGCTCCCTTGCATGGGGTGCTTCAGGGCGACCGGATTCTGCTGGTCTGCGCCAACGACTTTACCCGGGAAATGATAAACAAACCGGAGATTTTGGAAACGGTTGGGCTGAAAGCCTCGGCGATTCTGGGTAGAAAGGTAAGCGCCGTGGCCACAGACCGCACCGGCCGGGAGAACGCCGGGGCACAGATGGAGAAACTGCTGCAATTCGGCAGAGCCCATAGTGATATTTTCAAAATCAAAGAAAACAACGAATAGGAGAATAAATATGGCAAAGGGTGGATTCCGGGGGTTGCCCGGAGGAATGAATCAGATGGCCATGCAGAAGCAGGTCCAGAAAATGCAGCAGGAGATGCTGCGTATGCAGGAGGAAATGGAGAACAAGACCTATACCGCAGCTGCCGGCGGCGGTATGGTAAAGGCCACCGTCAGCGGTAAGCATCAGTTGGTGGCTTTGGAGATCAATCCGGAAGCAGTAGACCCGGAGGATGTAGAAATGCTCCAGGATATGGTAATCGCGGCCGTCAATGAGGCTATGCGCACCGCAGATGAAGACTCCGCCAACAATATGTCCCGCCTTACCGGCGGACTGAACCTGGGCGGATTGTTCTAAGGAGGCGCCATGCAGTATTTTCCTGCGGCTCTGGAGAATCTGACCGACCAATTTGCCAGGCTTCCCGGCATTGGCGGAAAGACGGCCCAGCGGCTGGCCTTTTATGTGCTGGGAATGCCGGAGCAGGAGGCGCTGTCCTTTGCGGATGCCATTGTCCAGGCGAAAAAAAGCGTCGGCACCTGTCCGGTGTGCCAGAATATCACGGATAAGGCGGTGTGCCCTATTTGCGATGACGATTCCCGGGACCATAGCACCATCTGCGTGGTTGCGGAGCCAAAGGATGTGATTGCCATGGAGCGCTCCCACGAATTTCGCGGGGTGTACCATGTGCTTCACGGCGTCATTTCGCCTTTGAACCATGTGACCCAGGAGGACATCCGTATCAGGGAGCTGCTTCAGCGGGTAGGCAACGGGGAAGTCCAGGAGGTCATTATGGCCACCAATCCCGATACGGAAGGGGAGGCCACCGCCATGTACATCTCACGGCTTCTGCGCCCCCTGGGGGTGAAGGTAACCAGACTTGCCTACGGCGTGCCGGTGGGCAGTCAGCTGGAATATGCGGATGAGGTTACCTTGTCCCGCGCTCTGGAGGGAAGACAACAGATGTAAAAAAATCCCACGGCTGTTGGACAGCTGTGGGATTTTTCCGGCCTCATGCAAAGAAATCCCGGCCTTTCCGGTGGAAAAAGTCCCGCAATTTTTCTCTGGTTTCCGCCGATGCGGAGCCAAGGGGCAGACGGCACTCTCCACAGTCAAATCCGGCACACCGCATTGCCGCCTTTACCGGGATGGGACTGACTTCCCGGAACAGCAAATCCACCAGCTCCTGCAAGGCGCCCTGTATGTCAGCGGCGGTGATAAAATCCCCGGAGAGGGCGGAAAGGGCCATGGCCTGGGTGGTCTGGGGACAGACATTGGAAACTACGGAAACAACACCCCGGGCGCCGCAGGCAATGGCGGGTACGGTCATAGCGTCGTTTCCCGTGTAAATTTCAAAATCTTCCCCGCAGGCATTGCGGATTCGGGTGATTTTGGCAATATCCGTGCTGGCCTCTTTCACCCCGATGATGTTGGGGATGCGGCTCAGCTTTTCGTAGACGGAAACAGGAATGTCCAGCCCGGTGCGGGACGGTACATTGTAAAGGATGATGGGCAGCTCCACCTGCCGGGCAATGGCGGTGTAGTGCCCCACCAGCCCCTCCGGGGTGGACTTGTTGTAGTAGGGGGATACGATTAAAAGACCGTCTGCCCCGGTCTCCTGGGCGGCCACGCTCAGGGCGATGGTATGTTCCGTGGAGTTGCTGCCTGTCCCGGCAAGAATCTTACAGTTTTTCCCGGCGTATGCCTTCCCCCGGCGGAAAAGCTCCAGCTTCTCCCCGTCGGACAGCACCGGAGACTCTCCGGTGGTGCCGGAGAGTACGATCGTGCCAATCCCGGCGGCGGTTTGGTGCCGGATAAGCTGCTCAACCATGGGATAGTTGATTTCCACACCCAAGAATGGGGTCACCAGAGCGGTGGCTACCCCGGAAATAAATGATTGCTTCATAAAAATCCCTCCGCTTTACACTATGCGGTTACAGACCCGGCGGTAACCACCAAAGAGTGCTTCCGGGAAAATTCTGCAATTTATATAGATTTTCTACCGGTATTGTGGTATAATCTCGAAGAAACCTGTGAGATAAAGGAGCAGATAGGATTGTCAGACACATTGCGTACATCACAGCGGATACCCTGTGATTTTAAGACAAAGGATTTTTGGTATGACCTTCCCCAGGAGCTGATTGCCCAGACCCCTCTGGAAAAGCGGGATAGTTCCCGGCTTCTGGTAATGGATAAAAAGACCGGCGAGCTTTCTCACCGGCATTTTTATGAAATCACAGAATACCTGAACCCCGGAGATTGCCTGGTGATGAACGATTCCCGGGTCCTGCCGGCGCGGCTTTTGGGACACCGTCCCACAGGGGGAGCGGTGGAACTGCTGCTGCTGCGGGATTTGGGGGATAAACAGTGGGAATGTCTGGCAAAGCCCGGAAGGAAACTCCGCCCCGGCCAGGAGGTCATCTTTGGCAACGGGGAGCTGACGGCCACGGTGGAGGCGGTCCAGGAGGACGGCAACCGGATTGTCCGGTTCCATTATGAGGGCATCTTCCTGGAAATTCTGGAACATCTGGGGAAAATGCCCCTGCCTCCTTACATCCAGGCGGAGCTGCAGGATCAGGAGCGGTACCAAACCGTGTATTCCCGGGAGACCGGCTCCGCGGCGGCCCCCACAGCGGGCCTGCATTTTACCAAAGAACTGCTGGAGCAGATTGAGAAGAAGGGGATCACCCTGGCCTATGTGACCCTTCATGTGGGTCTTGGCACCTTCCGCCCGGTGAAGGCAGAGCAAATCAGCCAGCACCATATGCACTCCGAGCTGTGCATGATCAGCGGGGAAACCGCCCAGCTTCTCAACGATACCCGAAAACGGGGAGGGCGGATTGTGTGCGTGGGCACTACCTCCTGCCGCACCCTGGAGTCCCTGGTGAATTCGGACGGAACCTTCACGGAAAAATCCAAGTGGACGGATATTTTCATCTACCCGGGTTATACCTTCCGGGCCATGGATGCGCTCATCACCAATTTCCATCTGCCGGAAAGCACTCTGGTGATGCTGGTCTCCGCTTTCGCGGGAAGAGAGCATATTCTCCATGCTTATGCCGAAGCCGTGAAGGAGAAATACCGGTTCTTCTCTTTCGGAGACGCTATGTTTTTGTATTAAATTGCTTGCGAGGTAATCTATGTTTGAATTAAAAAAAACCGAAGGAGCCGCCCGGCGGGGAGAATTTACCTGTGCCCATGGTACTGTGCAAACTCCGGTGTTTATGAATGTAGGCACCCAGGGGGCAATTAAAGGAGCCCTGAGCGCCAAGGACTTGAAGGACATCGGCTGCCAGGTGGAGCTTTCCAATACCTACCACCTGCACCTTCGCCCTACTGACAAGATTGTCAAGGAATGCGGCGGACTGCACAAATTTATGACCTGGGACGGGCCGATCCTCACGGACTCCGGCGGATTTCAGGTGTTTTCCCTGGCGTCTCTGCGGAAAATCAAGGAGGAGGGGGTGACCTTTGCCTCCCATATCGACGGTCACAAGATTTTTATGGGACCGGAGGAGAGTATGCGGATTCAGTCCAACCTGGGCTCCGACATCTGCATGGCTTTTGATGAGTGTATTGAAAATCCCGCACCCAGAGCCTATGTGCAGCAGAGCGTGGACCGGACTTATCGTTGGCTGGTGCGCTGCAAGGCGGAAAATGCCCGGCTCAACGCCCTGGAGGACACGGTGAATCCCCGGCAGATGCTGTGGGGCATCAACCAGGGTGGGACTTATCCGGACATCCGGATTGACCATATGAAGCGGATTGCGGATTTGGATTTGCCGGGATACGCCATCGGCGGTCTGGCAGTGGGAGAGACAGCCCAGGAGATGTACGACATCATCGAGGCGGTGGAGCCTTATATGCCAAAGGAAAAGACCCGGTATCTTATGGGCGTGGGAACACCTACCAACATTATCGAGGCGGTGGCCAGAGGCGTGGACTTTTTCGACTGCGTCATGCCGGCCCGGAACGCCCGCCATGCCCGGCTCTTTACCTGGGAGGGCGCCATCAATCTGCGCAATGCCAAGTATATAACGGATATGCGGCCCATCGACCCTAAGTGTGATTGTCCGGTATGCCGCCGGTACTCCCGTGCCTATATCCGCCACCTGTTTGTGGCGGAGGAAATGCTTGCCATGCGGCTTTGCGTTATGCACAATCTGTATTTTTATAACAAACTGATGGAAAGAATCCGCAATGCTTTGGACGAAGGCCGTTTTGCGGATTTCCGCAGGGAATATTCGGAAAAACTGTCTCGAAGAATTTGAGGAAACACCGAACAAATCGTCTGCGGCTGGATAGCGGATCTTTTTCGCCATCCATGCAGAACGAAAAGCAGGAAATACATACAGTATTCCGCTGCTTTTCATTCTTTTGTCTGGCAAAAAATCTCTCGCTACCAGCTCTTGCTGATTTATTCGGAGTTTCCTTAAATAATTCTTGCATTTTATTTCAGTGATGATATAATGAAAAGGACAAATTGAAAAGGAGCGAAATCCATGTTATTATTCTTAGAAGAAGCTGCCGCCACCCCTGCGGATACCGGCGCAGCCGGAATGCTGATGACCTTCCTGCCCCTCATCGCCATTTTTGTCGTGTTCTATTTTATGATGATTCGTCCCGAGAAGAAGCGTAAAAAAGAGGCTGAGGCCATGCGCTCTGCCCTGAAGAACGGCGACGAGATCACCACCATCGGTGGTATCACCGGCAAGGTCGTGGATGTGAAGGAGGACAAATTCGTGATTGAAACCGGCGCTGACCAGGTCCGCATCGAATTTGCCAAGTGGGCCCTGTCCACCAACGACACGGCTGCTGCCGCTGCCCAGGAGGAGGCCCGGAAGGCTCAGGAAGCCAAGGCCAAAGCCAAGGCTGCCAAAAAGGCCAACAAGGAGTAATCAAAAAGAGGCTTCGGTGAAAACCGAAGCCTCATTTTTATGCCGGGACCAGCCGTTTGTTCCGCAGATAAGAGGGAAGATAAAACAGGGCCGGAATGACGATGTATAACCCGTAAAGCACCAATGTAAAGAGAATGGGCTTTACGCCGGGGAACAGAAGGGCAAGCAATGGGAATTCGCCCCGGAAGAACATATAGTCGGCGCCGATGGGAGAATAGTTGACAATGTTTGCCGGGATGGACACAATCAGACTTAAAACACAGGGAAGCAGCAGCTGCCACCATTTTGTCACCTTGGTATAGCGATGGTAGCCGGAAATCAGCATGACCAGGCAGGTAAAGAGCAGGGCGGCATGATAGAAGAAGGTATGAAAACCCACAAAGGAAATACAGGAATAGGTGGAGAGCCGGATAGCGGGGTAGAAGAAGTTCACGGCGCCACCCAGAAGCCCCAGGGTGCATACATACCCGCAGCCGATTTTCTTCCACAACCCTTTGCCCCAAATGGCTAAGGGCATGGCATACAGATAAATGCTGCAAGGATATAAAGAGAGGCTGCGCCGCAAATCAAAGCACGGATGCCGGGCGCTTAGGCTTTCCCAGGTGACAATGGCAACTTCCAGGACTACCAGCGTAATCCAAAGCCCAATGAATACGGGACGAATCAGAGCCTGCCGCTTTCCAACATAAATGGATGTTCCAATCACTACCGCCAGGAGAACGGCGGCAAAAATCAGATGCAGAGGCGTAAAAAGAGTGCCGGGAATCTGGTGGGGCGGCGCCAAAAAGTCTTTGTGGCTGAAAAAATGTTCCAGCAAATAGCGAAAATCCATCATAGCAGGCAGTCTCCTTGTAAGAAGTTGGAATGGTTGTCAATGCTTCGCCATCGCCCGCTGCTCTATCCGGTCAAAGGTGTGAATCCAGTCTGCTTTCAGCAGATAAATAAGGAAGATAACGCTGCTGCAACTCCAGGTGATGGGATAGGCCCAGGAAACGGTTTGCAGCTGATTGGCAAAGGGAATGGCGGCGGTAATGTAGGAAACCCGAAGTACACACCAGCACAGGAGCATGGTATACATGGGTACGGCGGATTTTCCCGCGCCCCGAAGGATGCCGGCGGCACAGTGGGAGAAGGAGAGCAGGAAGAAGAACATACAAATGGTGCGGCTGTGGAGTACGCCGTAATGAATGACCTCCGGGCTGTCATCAAACAGGCCAATCAGCTGGGGGGCGAACAGATAGATAAGCGCGCCGATACATTCGGCCATGACCACCGAGCAGATAATGGAAAATATAGCGCCCTTTTTTACCCGGTCATATTTCTTTGCCCCCAGGTTTTGTCCCACGAAGGTAGCCAGCGCCTGGCTGAAACAGGTGATGGGCAGGAAGGCGAAGCCTTCGATTTTGGAGTAGGAGCCGCAGCCGGCCATGGCAGCGGAGCCGAAGGAGTTGATGTTGGACTGCACCACCACATTGGCAAGACCAATCACGGAATTCTGAACACCGGAGGGCAGACCGAAGCGGATAATACTTACCAGGCTGTTCCAATGTATCCGAATTCTCCGGGGCACTAACTGACCTGGCCCTTTCAGACGGAGCATACGAACGCAGCAAAGCAGAGCGCTGATTCCCTGGGAAATGGTGGTGGCGAGAGCTGCGGAGCCCACGCCCATGTGGAACACACCCACAAAAAGCAGATCCAGCACCACATTCACGATGGAGGAGAAAATCAGATAGTAAAGGGGATGGCGGCTGTCTCCCATGGCGTGGAAAATACCTACAAAAATATTGTACATGACAGTAAAAATGGCGCCGCAGAAGTAAAACCGGAAATATTCAATGGAACTTTGAATCACATCTGCCGGGGTGCCCATCCAGCCTAAGATGGTTGGGGTAAAGATAATGCCCAGCACCGTCAGCAGAGTGCCGCAAATCAGGCCGAGGGCAACATCTGTGTGAATGGCCAAATCCATTTCCTTGTAGTTTTTGGCTCCGTAGTACCTGGCGATAATGACGCCGGCTCCCATAGCCATGCCATTGAAAAAGCCTACAAACAGGAAAATAAGATTTCCTGAGGAGCTGACGGCCGCCAGGGCCTTGTCTCCCAGAAATTGCCCCACAATCAAAGAGTCGATGGTGTTATAGAGCTGCTGAAGTACATTTCCCCAGAAGACCGGCAGAGCAAAGCGAATCAGCGCTTTGGCAATAGGGTCCTCCACAAGAGAATTGTGCTGTTGTTCCAATGCGTACACTTCCTTTATATTGATGCGATAATATTACCACTTTATTATGCGATACCGAAAATAAAATGTCAAGCCCTGGAAGAAAATGTGACAATTTAGAAATAGTTGTATTTTTTGGAAAAATCTGGTAAAATAACTGTATAAATGGGGCAAAACCCACACAGAATATAAAATCAGCATTTTTAACATCGGAAAGGCGGGGCATTGCCATGAAAACATTGTTTTATGGAGGAAAAATCCTTACCATGTCTGATCCTATGTATGCGGGGGGCGTTTTGGTGGAGGACGGAAAAATTACCTGGATTTCTCCCCAGTCCCCGCTGCCGCTGGGGGAGAAGGACTGCACCTATGTGGATTTGCAGGGGGCGGTTCTGCTGCCTGGATTTGTGGATGCCCATAGCCATTTTTTTCAGGTAGCCACCTCCATGCTTCAAGTTTCCTTGAACGGCGCCAAGAGCCCGGAGGAAATGGGCCGAAGAATCCGGGACTATATAGCCCGGGAGCAGGTGCGGCCCGGGGAATGGGTGATTGCCCGGGATTATGACCATAATCTGCTGCCCCAGTATCAACATCCCACATTGGAGCAGCTGGACGGCTTTGCTCCTCAAAATCCCCTGATTATTCACCATAAGTCGGGGCATATGGGACTGATGAATCAAAAGGCTTTGGATTTGTTGGAAATCACCTCGGAAACGCCTGACCCGGAGGGGGGCAAAATCGGCAGGGAGGACGGTAGGCTTACCGGCTATCTGGAGGAAAATGCCTTTATTGCCGCCATCAAGAGAGCGCCTATGCCGGAAGGAGAGGCCCTGCTTCAGGGCTTCCAAAAGGCCCAGAATCTGTATGCCTCCATGGGGATCACTACGGTGCAGGATGGTATGGTGGTAAAGGAAATGCTGCCGGTATACAGGCAGCTGCTGGAGCGGAAGCTGCTGCGGCTGGAAGTGGTTTTGTACTGCGCCCCGGAGGCCTATGCTGCTGCCCGGGCTATGGTGGAGGCCCAGGGGGAAAACTGCCCGGTGCGGGTTGGGGGAATGAAAATCTTTTTGGACGGCTCTCCCCAGGGCAGGACTGCCTGGCTGCGCCAGCCCTATGCCGGGGAAACGGAGTACCGGGGCTACGGCACCATGACCGACGAGCAGGTGGAGGAGGCATTCCTTCTGGCAGCCCGGAATAATACCCAACTGCTGGCCCATTGCAATGGGGATGCCGCGGTGGAACAGTTTTTGCGCTGTCTGGAAAATGCCCGGCGGAAGCAGCCCAGCCTGGCCGCTTTGCGCCCGGTGATTATCCACGGGCAGCTGATGGGCAGAGACCAGATGGAGCAGGCCGCCAGACTGGGGGCAGTAGCGTCTTTCTTTGTGGCTCATGTGTATCACTGGGGGGATGTGCATATCCGCAACCTGGGTATGGAGCGGGCAGAGGGAATCAGTCCGGCTGCCAGCGCCTTGCAGGCCGGTATTCCCGTGACCTTCCATCAGGACGCCCCGGTGATTCCGCCGGATATGCTGGAAACGGTTTGGTGCGCCGTCACCCGGCGCACGGAAGCGGGGGTGCTTCTGGGGGAGAATGAGCGTATTTCCGTTCAGCAGGCCCTGGAGTGCATTACCAAAAACGGCGCGTATCAGTATTTTCAGGAGGACCAAAAGGGAAGAATTGCGGAAGGCATGGCAGCCGACCTGGTGGTGCTGAGCCAGGACCCCCTGTCGGTTCCGCCCCAGCAGCTCAGAGAAATTCAGGTTCTGCACACCTACAAAGGCGGGCGCAGTGTCTACACCCGTCAGGAAAACTAAGGAAACTCTGAATAAATCGCCTTCGGCTGGACAGCGGATCTTTTTCGCCATCCATGCAGAATGAAAAACCGGAAATACACAAAGTATTCCCCGGGTAAAAGGACCGGTTCGCCGGTCCTTTTTTCTTGACAGGAGTAAAAATGGTGGTATAATTGTATACAAGAATACAAAAGTAAGAGATATCCGTAAATTGGAAAGTTCCAATAAGACAAACCTTCTGGAGCGGCGTTTCGATGAGAATTCCTCACAGGGTGTGCAGGGGCCCAACCTGCAAAGGGATATTTATACCCACGGTTCCGCCGCCTCCGCGGCCCGGCAGGTATCACTTGCCGGAGGCGCCGGAAGGTTGTTGGTGGAAAAGAGACGGAGCGGAAGATTGAGAAGCCGGTACCGGGACGCTTCGCTTGAGGAGGAGAAAAATGGGAGAATTTAAGGCGGTTTCCTTAGCCGACCGGGTGTTTGAGCGGCTGGAGGACGATATTATCACAGGGAAATACCCCAGAGGAGAGCTTCTGACGGAGTTGAAGCTGGTGGAGCAGCTGGGAGTGAGCCGCACCCCCATTCGGGAGGCCCTGCGGCGGCTGGAGCAGGAGAATCTCATCAAGGATTCGGGAAAAGGATCCGTGGTTTTGGGTATTACCCAGGAGGATTTGGTGGATATTATGGACATCCGCCAGCGGCTGGAGGGGTTTGCGGCTGCCTGTGCCGTGGAGCATATGACGGCGGAGGGAATGGCGGAGCTTTCCAGAATCAACGCCCTTCAGGATTTTTATTACAGCAAGCGGGATGCGGAGCAACTGCAAAAAATGGATGACAGCTTCCACGATACCATCTATGACCTGTGCGGCAGGACCGTGCTTCGGGATACCTTGCGGGTGCTCCATAAAAAAACCCAGCGTTACCGGCGTATCTCCATCGGAGACCCGGCCCGAATGGAGTATTCCGTGGCGGAGCACCGGGCCATCTTCCAGGCCATTGCGGCAGGGGATGCCCGGCTGGCGGAGGAGGTTACCTGCCGTCACATCAAAAAAGCCAAAGAAAACATGATTGGGAGGTTAAAGTAATATGCCAATGACTATCGCGCAAAAAATCATCAAAGCCCACCTGGTGGGCGGCGTTATGGAGACCGGCAAGGAAATTGCCCTGCGGATTGACCAGACCCTGACCCAGGATGCCACCGGCACCATGGCCTATCTGGAATTTGAGACCATGGGGATACCCCAGGTAAAAACCGAGCTGAGCGTGGCCTATGTGGATCACAACACCCTGCAATGCGGCTTCGAAAATGCGGATGACCACAGGTATCTGCAAACGGTAGCGGCCAAGTACGGCGTTCGGTTCTCCCGCCCCGGCAACGGCATCTGCCATCAGGTACACCTGGAGCGGTTCGGCAAACCGGGCAAGACGCTCATTGGTTCCGACAGCCACACCCCCACCGGCGGCGGTCTGGGAATGCTGGCCTTTGGAGCCGGCGGCATGGATGTGGCGGTGGCCATGGGCGGCGGCGCCTACCATATCACCATGCCCAAACTCTACAAGGTGAACCTTACCGGCGCTCTGCGGCCCTGGGTCAGTGCCAAGGATGTGAGCCTGGAGCTGCTGCGGATTCTGTCCGTGAAGGGCGGCGTGGGCGTGATTGTGGAGTGGGGCGGCCCCGGAGCCCAGACCCTTTCCGTTCCTGAGCGCGCCACCATCACCAACATGGGCGCAGAGCTGGGAGCGACTACCTCCATTTTCCCCTCCGACGAGCAGACCCGGAAATTTCTGGCGGCTCAGGGAAGAGAGGAAGACTTCGTACCCCTGTCCAGCGACCCGGACGCGCAATATGACCGGGTGATTGACATTGACCTTTCTGCTCTAAAGCCCATGATTGCCTGTCCCCACAGCCCGGACAATGTGGTCCCGGTGGAGAGCCTCCGGGATGTGAAAGTGGACCAGGTGTGTATCGGTTCTTGTACCAACTCCTCCTTTACGGATATGCTGAAGGTGGCGGCCATTCTCAAGGGCAAGACCGTAGCTCCCAATGTGAGCCTGTCCATCTCTCCCGGTTCCCGGGAGGTGCTGACCATGCTGGCAAACTGCGGGGCTTTGGCGGATATCATCGCCAGCGGCGCCCGGGTGCTGGAATGTGCCTGCGGCCCCTGTATCGGAATGGGATTCTCTCCCAATTCCGGCGGCGTAAGCCTGCGTACCTTCAACCGGAACTTCCTGGGCCGTAGCGGCACCAAGGATGCCAGGGTGTACCTGGTATCCCCGGAAACCGCCGCCGCTTCCGCCCTGACGGGCCATATTACCGATCCCACCACACTGCCGTCCATGCCGCCGGTGGCTTTGCCGGAGCATTTCCATATTGATGATTCTGCTGTGATTCAGCCGCTGCCTCCCCAGGAGGCGGAGAAGGCTCAGGTGCTCCGGGGACCCAACATCAAGGCGTTCCCCAAGAGTAAACCCTTTGCGGATAGCCTGGAGGCGGAGGTAGTGCTGAAGGTAGGGGACAACATCACCACCGACCATATTATGCCTGCCGGAGCCAAAATTCTGCCTTACCGCTCCAACATCCCCAAGCTGTCGGAGTTCTGCTTTGAGGTTTGCGATCCCCAGTTCCCTGCCCGGGCCAAGGCCGCCGGTGAGGGCATTGTGGTAGGCGGCAGCAACTACGGCCAGGGCTCCTCCCGGGAGCACGCCGCTCTGGTGCCTATGTATCTGGGCATCCGGTGCGTCATCGCCAAGAGCTTCGCCAGAATCCATGTGGCAAACCTGATTAACACCGGAATCCTGCCGGTCACCTTTGTGAACCTGGAGGATTATGATACCCTGTCCCAGGGGGCCAAGCTGAAGCTTACCGGAATCACCCGGGGGATGGAGACAGGAGAAATGACTGTGGTGGATGAGGCAACCGGCAGAACCTTCCCGGTTACCTGCCAGCTTTCCCCCAGACAGCAGAAAATTTTGATGGCTGGCGGTCTGTTGAACGCCACCAGGGAGGGACTTGTATGACGGAAATGGAATTGGCCTGCCAAAAATTTTCCCAGCTTTTGCAGGAACAAATGGAGCGAATCTCCCATATGAATCAGGAAAAGACCGATTTTACCACCAAGCCCGTGGTCACCATCGGCCTGATTGACGGAGACGGCATTGGTCCCATTATCATGGAGCAGGCAACCCAGGTGTTGCATAAGCTCCTGGAAAAGGAAATTGCTCAGGGAAGCGTGGTCTGTAAGAAGATTGAAGGCCTTACCATCGAAAACCGCCTGGCCCTGGGAGAGTCTGTCCCCCGGCAGGTGCTGGAGGAGATTAAGTCCTGCGATGTACTGCTGAAGGGCCCCACCACCACCCCCATGGGTGGCACTATGGAAAGCGCCAACGTGACCCTTCGCCGGGAGCTGGACTTGTATGCCAATGTCCGCCCGGTGTCCATCCCGGAGGAGGGAATCGACTGGATTTTCTACCGGGAGAACACGGAAGGGGAGTATGTCTTAGGCAGCCGGGGCGTGGAGCTTCCCGGCCTTGCCATGGACTTTAAGGTCACCACCGATGCCGGAACCCGGCGGATTGCCCGGGCTGCCTTTGAATATGCAAAGAACAACGGCAAAAACCGGGTGTCCATCGTGACCAAGGCCAATATTATGAAGAAAACCGACGGAAAGTTCACCGCCATCTGCCACGAGGTGGCCAAGGATTACCCGGAGATTCAGACGGACGATTGGTATATTGACATTATGACCGCAAACCTTGTCAACCCCGCCATCCGCAATCAGTTCCAGGTCTTTGTGCTGCCCAACCTGTACGGGGACATTATCACCGATGAAGCCGCCCAGATTCAGGGCGGCGTGGGTACCGCTGGTAGCGCCAACATGGGTGACCGCTACGCCATGTTCGAGGCCATCCACGGCTCCGCCCCCAGAATGATTGCAGAAGGGTTGGGAGACTATGCCAACCCGGAGAGCATACTCAAAGCCCTGTGCCTGCTGCTGCGGCATATCTGCCGGGGAGTGGCAGCCGCCCAGCTGGAAAAGGCCATGGACGCTTGTCCCGTGAAGGTGACCGGGGATAAAACCGGCGCTACCGCCAGAGAATATACCAAGAAACTCCTGACTTTGCTGTAACCTCATCGTTGCCGGCGTCCGGAAACGGGCGCCGGTAATTTTTCGTTATTTTTAACCCCCTGGGGGGCTTCCGATTTCTGTCGGAGCGGATTATAATAGGCAACGCAAAAGAACAGGAGGTAATTTCCATGAATTCTCTGTCCCATGTAAAAAAACTGGTGATTACGGCTGTGTGCGCGGCCCTGTGCGTGGTGCTGCCCATGGTGTTTCATGCTTTCCCCAATGGGGGCAATATTTTTCTGCCTATGCATATTCCGGTGCTGCTGTGCGGTATGATGTGCTCATGGCCCTACGGACTGGTGTGCGGTGTGCTGGGCCCTGTGATTTCCAGCTTGCTGACCGGTATGCCCCCGGCGGTAATCCTGCCCTCCATGGCGGTGGAATGCGCCGTATATGGCTGCGTGTCCGGCCTTATGCTCTGTTTTGTTCGTACCGGCAAGCCGGTGCTTGACCTTTACATCAGCATGATAACGGCCATGGTGCTGGGCAGGGTAATTTCCGGATTGGTGAAGGCCTATATTCTCACCCCCGGTATTTCTCCCTTTGCCTGGGTGACCACCTCTCTGGTGCAGGGCATCCCCGGCATCTGCATCCAGCTGTTGCTGCTCCCTCTGCTGGTCACCATGCTGACCCGGGCCAAGCTGCTGCCCGGCCGTTATTGAGAAAGGCTTCCCATGAACAAACAGGAGATTATTGCGTTCTTTGACCGTATGGCTCCCCGGTGGGATGGGGATATGATTCGCTCGGATGAAATCATCAACCGTATCCTGGACGGGGCGGAGGTGACCCGGGACAAGCATATTCTGGATGTGGCCTGCGGCACCGGGGTGCTGTTTCCGGACTACCTGAAGCGTCAGGTGGCCTCCGTCACCGCCATTGACATCTCTCCGGAGATGGCAAAGATCGCCGCCGGTAAATTCCCGGATGCCCCCATCCGGGTTCTGTGCGGAGATGTGGAGAACACGGCCTTTGACCGGAAGTTTGACTGTATCATGGTCTATAACGCCTTTCCCCATTTTCCTGACCCTCAGCACCTGATTGAAACTCTGGCGGGGCTTCTGGCTCCCGGGGGAACCCTCACAGTAGCCCACGGCATGAGCCGAGAGGCCATCGACCACCACCATGAAGGTGCCGCCAGCGCCGTCAGCCGGGGCCTAATGTCTGCTGAGGAACTGACGCAAATCTTTGCCCAATACCTGAAGGTAACCAAGTCCATCTCCGATGACCGGATGTACCAGGTGACCGGAAAGAAGATTTGACTTAAAATCAAGGCACCGACTGAAAAGTCGGTGCCCTTTTGCTTCCAAATTGCTCAGGTCGTGTTGGCAAACGCAACAGGATACTGTATAATACTGCTATAAAAAGGAAGCAGGTGATTATATGCCCATTCAAATTGTGAGAAACGACATTACCAAAATGAAAGTGGATGCCATTGTGAATGCTGCCAATCCTTCCTTACTGGGAGGCGGCGGTGTGGATGGCTGTATCCACCGGGCGGCAGGGCCGGAATTGCTGGAGGCCTGTAAGACCTTGGGGGGCTGCCCCACTGGCAGCGCCAAGATGACATTGGGATACCGGCTTCCCTGCAAGTATGTCATCCACGCGGTAGGTCCCCGCTGGCAGGGAGGGCATAAAAATGAGGAGGCGCTCCTCACTTCCTGCTACGAGCGGGCTTTGCAACTGGCAAAAGAAGCCGGGTGTGAAACCGTGGCTTTTCCCCTCATATCCTCTGGCATATATGGCTATCCCAAGGACCGGGCATTGGGTGTTGCCATGGACACCATCAGCCACTTCCTGCTGGAAAATGACATGACCGTCTATCTGGTGGTCTTTGACAAAAGCGCCTATCGTATCAGCGGCAAGCTCTTTGCCAACATTGCAGAATATATTGATGATCGCTATGCGGAATCCCATACCGATAGCCGCCGCAGACTATCCAGTATGGATTTTCAGGAAGAGCCAGGGGTATTGTTGGCTATGTCGGCTTCCGCGCCGGAGAAGTCCCTGGCGGAAATGGTGGAGCAGCTGGACGAGAGCTTTTCGGAAATGCTCCTGCGAAAAATCGACGAGTCCGGCATGACGGATGCCCAGTGCTATAAAAAGGCCAACATAGACCGGAAGCTCTTTTCCAAAATTCGCAGCGATAAGCTGTATAAGCCCTCCAAACCCACGGTGCTGGCTTTCGCCATTGCTCTGGAGCTGTCATTGGAGGAGACAAAGGATATGCTGATGAAGGCCGGCTTTGCTCTCTCCCACGCCAGCAAGTTTGATATCATTGTGGAGTATTTCATCCAGCGGGGAAATTATAACATTTTCGAAATCAACGAGGCGCTGTTTGCCTTCGACCAAAGCCTACTGGGTGCATAAAAGGAGAAATGAAATGGCAGAGCCTGTGATTTTCCAAAGTCTTTCCCAGATAGAAGACTATCGTCAGAAGATAAGAAGAAATCTCTCCGCAACGATGGATGCGTTGGGGGGGATTCTGAAGCGGGAAGAGCCGTTTGCTTTTTTTCATAAGATGAAATATGAGAAGTTTTCCAAGGAGCCGGTTTCCGGTACCCCGGAAAATTTGCTGGAAGCGGTGAATCAATGCCAGACATACCTGGTTTCTCTGCGTGGGGCGGAATACCTGCTCCAAAAATATCCGGAAAAATCCTTTCGGTTAAATTGGGGAAATGTGTCCGGCCATGATTTGGAGTCTTTGGACGGCAGCATCATTGCAGAATGTTTTGCCGCCACCAGCTACCGCAGTAACGGCAAGTTGTTGGCGGATTTGAGGCGGCTGGAATCCAACCACACAGCCCGGAAAAAATACGAATTTTTCTATTCTCCTGATTTTGACCAAGGGAAATTGCAATCCTATACCCGGAAATTCCCGTGTATTTGTATTATTGCGCTATCCCGGCGGGAATTGTCGCCTGCCATGCGACCATAAGGGAAGAAATAATCTGTATTCTATTGTTGTAAATCAACCAACAATGAATACGGAGGTATTTCAAATGAAAAAGCATTTAACGGAAGTTGTGTTTATCCTGGATTGCAGCGGCTCCATGCACGGCCTGGAGGCAGATACCATCGGGGGCTTTAATTCCATGCTGAAAAAGCAAAAGCGGGCTCCCGGTGAGGCGCTCATATCCACAATCCTGTTCGATAACACCTGTCAGGTACTCCATGACCGGATTCCGGTAGGAAAGGTTGCACCGTTGACGGACCGGGACTACAGGGTTCGGGGCTGCACTGCACTTATGGACGCCATTGGCGGTGCCATCCACCACATTGGCAATGTCCATAAATATGCAAGACCGGAGGACGTGCCGGAGCATACCCTCTTTGTGATTACCACCGACGGCATGGAAAACGCCAGCCGCCGATATTCCGCCCAAAAGGTGCGGCAGATGATTGAGCGGCAGAAGGAGAAATACGGCTGGGAGTTTTTGTTCCTGGGAGCCAACATCGATGCGGTGGAGACTGCAAGACGGTTTGGCATCGGGGAGGATCGGGCGGTCAACTACCACGCAGACAGCCAGGGCACCCGCCTGAATTACGAAGTCCTCAGCGCCGCCATCTCCTCCGTCCGCAGCAGCGCCCCCCTGAGTGACCGGTGGAAACAGGAAATTGACAGGGATTTCAAAGAACGGACAAAACAATCAGACTGAATTGCACAGCCTGCCGGGCAAAACTTTCCTCTGCCCGGCAGGCATTTTTTGGCAAGGAAGCTATAATCCGGCACAGTGCTACCCGGGAAGGGGGGTGGCATTTACCGTTCTTGACATCTTTCCTCTGTGGTTGTACTATGGTAGTAAATAGAGAATTTATATCCCGGGGGAGAGAAAGATGAGAGATTACAGAAGAAACCTGTTGGCTTTGTTGGCGGTGGCTCTTATGGTTCTTCTTGCGGCCTGCCAAAACAAAGACTCGGATGCAGGAAACGAACCGGAACCCATGTATCTTGTCAGCTTCACCTGCGACACCTACACGATTAACAGACAGGTGGTGGTGGGCGGACGAACGGCGGCGGTTCCGGAGCCGTCCATTCCCGGTTATTATCTGCACCATTGGGAAAACGAGGAGCACCAGATTGTTGACCCTGAAAAAGTCAATATTTCCCAGGATACCCATTTTTACGGCGTTTTGTATCCGGACTTTCAGGACATGGCAGCCTATCTATTTCCTGACAGCAATGGATGGTTGCACCCAGAGGCGGTTTTGACCGCTTCCCATCTCAAGGCGGCATTTGAGGCCTTGGCTCCTGTGGAAGCCCCCCAGACAGTCATGGATTATCTGAAGGATTTCGAGGACGATGAGCCTGTGACCAAAGAGACTCTCACCGCAATTTACATGAATGATAAGCTGTTCCCACCGGAACAGGGCTCGGCTGCCCTGGAAGTGCTTCCGGAAGGGGATGTGACCCGGAATTCCTTTGCAAAAAGCATTTGCATTCTGCTGAACCGGGATTGGGAGAATCAGCCGGTGAAGGTGACGGAAAAGCAACAGGTTCCTTTGGATGTCAATCCCGGTGATGCCAGTACCGGCTATTTGTTGGACAGCTGTATCGAGCATACCGCCGGTACAGAAACAGATGGCAATATTCAGAGTGCCGTGCTGCAGATGCCTTGGGAACCGGGCTTCCATCTCCAAAAGGGAGGGTTGTACTGTGCCGATGAGGCAGGGAAGCTGCTCCGGGAGGAAAGCCTGGGGAACCTGTATTTTGGGGAAAATGGGCAGTATGTCTCTGGCGACCCGGAGCTGGATGAGATTGTGGAAAAGCTGATTTTCCAGTTTCAGCAGGAAAACAAGGAGGCAGACCGGTACGAGCTGCTGTATGCAGCCTTTGTTCACGTGCGGGACAACATGCGCTATGTTCCCAGGGAAAAGCTGGCGTTCCGGGAAACCGATTGGGCCAATCGGCTGGGAAAAGAGGCACTTACGGACTACAAGGGAAATTGCTTCTATTATGCAGCAGCCTTTACAGTGCTGGCAAGAGGACTGGGCTACGATGCCCGGGAAATCAGCGGACAGGGATTTGAGCCCCTGATGCCCCATGGCTGGGTGGAGATTTATATTGACGGCGAACAGCTGTTCTTTGACCCTCAGACCGCAGCCAAAGAGGTGGTTTACCACGGCCGTGAGAATTGGGGAGAGGATATGTTTGCCATTCCCATGTATAAGAAGGACTGGTGGCGCTATACCTGGTGAGAACGCCAAGGTAACGGATCGAGCCTCCCAGGCAGTGTTTCCCACCGCCCGGGAGGCTTATTTCCCAAATTCAGGCAGTCTATCAACATAGAAATCCCGGGGGAGTCAGTGGAAACGTAACCGTTCTTGACATATTCTTTATAAGATTGTATTATGATAAAAAATATGGGCTTTTTCGGGAAATCCCCGAAAGAAGCCATGAGAATAGAAAGGGATCGGATATGCTTACCATCAAAAACTATCTTCGACCTAAGACTTCTCAGGAGGCCTATGATTTGGCTCAGAAACGCTCCAATGTGATCCTGGGCGGTATGCTGTGGCTGAAAATGCAGAACCGCCGGGTAGATACCGCCATCGATTTGCAGGATTTGGGCCTTAGCTATATCCGGCAGGAGGAAGATGGGGTACATATCGGTGCCATGACCCCCCTGCGCACTTTGGAGACCAGCCCCATTCTCAACGAATTGACCCAAGGAGTAGCTGCCGAGGCAGTCAAGCCCATTGTGGGTGTGCAGTTTCGCAACTGCGCCACGGTGGGGGGCAGCCTTTACGGCCGGTTTGGCTTTTCCGATGTGCTGACCCTGTTTTTGGCCTGGGATGCCCAGGTGGTTCTTTATGGCGCAGGACGGATGCCCCTTTCCCAGTTTGTTCAGATTCCCAGAAGCCGGCGTGATTTGCTTCTGGAGGTGATTGTACCGGCCCAGCCGGTGCGGGCCGCTTACCAGAGCCAGAGAAATTCCGCTACGGACTTCCCGGTGCTGGCCTGCTGCGTGATGAAAGTAGACGGCGTCTACCGGTGCTGCCTGGGGGCAAGACCCGGCGCCGCCCGGTGCTATGAGGACGAAGCGCATATTCTGGACGGGGCTTTGACAGAAGAAAAGGCAGAGGCCTTTGCCTGGTGGGTCTCGGAGCGGGCGGATTTTGGATCCAATATGCGGGGAAGCGAAGCATACCGCCGTTTGCTGGCGGTGACCCTGGTGCGCCGGTGCCTGTTGGCTTTGGGGGAGGAGTAAACCATGGAAATCAAACTGACACTCAACGGAAAACCCGTTACCGCCTCTGTGGACGCAGATAAGCTGCTGCTGGACTTTCTCCGGGAGCAGGGATGCCTGTCTGTGAAGCGGGGGTGCGAAACTGCCAACTGCGGCCTTTGCACCGTACTTCTGGATGGGGTGCCGGTGCTGTCCTGCTCCGTGCTGGCTGCCCGGGCCGCCGGGCATAAGGTGCAGACCCTGGAGGGCTTGCAGCAGGAGGCGGAGGAATTTGTGGGCTTTATCGCCGACCAGGGGGCGGAGCAATGCGGCTTCTGCAATCCCGGCTTTGTGATGAATACCATCGCCCTCCTTCGGGAGAATCCCCATCCCACGGATGCGGAAATTCGCGCCTATCTTGCGGGAAACCTGTGCCGCTGCTCCGGTTATGAGGGGCAGCTTCGGGGGATCCGCAGCTACCTGGACTGGAAGGAGGGAAAGCACCATGGGTGAGCGCAAAAGCGTAGGAAAACCTGTAAGGAAAAAGGACGCCATGCAGCTGCTGCTGGGAAAGCCCCTCTTTGTGGAGGATGTGACGCCACGGGATGCTTTGGTGGTAAAGGTGCTGCGAAGCCCTTATGCCAACGCCAGAATCCGGGACATCCGCACAGAGAACGCCATGAAGGTGCCGGGGATGGCGGCGGTCTATACCTACCGGGATGTGCCCCAGAAGCGGTTTACCATGGCAGGACAAACCTATCCGGAGCCATCTCCGTATGACCGGCTGCTGTTGGATTCGCATCTGCGGTTCGTGGGGGATGCGGTAGCCATCGTAGCCGGAGAGAATGAAAAGGCTGTGGACAAGGCCATGAAGCTCATCCGGGTGGATTATGAGGTTCTGGAGCCGGTGCTGGACTTTCACACCGCCAAGGATAATTCTATTTTGGTCCATCCCGAGGACAACTGGCGCTCCCTCTGCCCGGTGGGGGCAGACAACCGCCGGAACCTCTGCGCCTCCGGGCAGGAGGGGGAAGGGGACATTGACGGAGTACTGGACAGCTGCCCGGTGGTGATTGACCATACCTATCATGTAAAGGCCTGCCAGCAGGCCATGATGGAGACCTTCCGTACCTATACGGAAATCGACCGGTACGGCCGGCTGCATGTCATCAGTTCCACTCAGATTGTGTTCCACTGCCGCCGGATTATCGCCAACGCCCTGGACATTCCCAAGTCCATGGTTCATGTGGAAAAGCCCAGAATCGGCGGCGGCTTCGGCGCCAAGCAGACGGTGGTGGCGGAGGTGTACCCGGCCTTTGTAACCTGGAAGACCCGGCGTCCGGCCCGGATGGTTTACTCCCGAAAGGAATGCCAGATTGCCGCCTCTCCCCGGCACGAGATGGAGGTTCATGTGCGGCTGGGAGCTACCCAGGAGGGTATTATCCGGGGCATTGATTTGTATACCCTTTCCAATACCGGAGCTTACGGCGAGCATGGCCCCACCACCGTGGGCCTCTCCGGCCATAAGTCCATTCCCGTTTATACCGCCAACCTGGAGGCTTTCCGCTTTACCTATGATGTGGTGTATACCAACCGCCAGTCCGCCGGCGCCTACCGGGGCTATGGCGCGACCCAGGGCCTGTTTGCGGTGGAAAGCGCCGTCAATGAACTGGCGGAAAAGCTCCATATGGATCCCCTGGCGCTCCGTGAGAAGAATATTGTCCGGGAGGGTATGGAAATGCCCGCCTATTATCACGAAACCGCCAACGCCTGCGCCCTGGACCGGTGCATTGAGAAATGTGCCGAAATTTTCCATTGGGCGGAAAAATACCCGGTGCGGGATATGGGGGACGGAAAAATCCGGGCCGCCGGTGTGGGCCTGAGTATGCAGGGCTCCGGCATCTCCGGGGTAGATGTAGGCTCAGCCACCATCAAGCTGGGAGACGGGGGTTGCTACAATCTGATAATCGGCGCGGCGGATATGGGTACCGGCTGCGATACCACCCTGGCCCAAATTGCCGCCGAGTGCCTGGACTGCGATTTGGATAACATTGCGGTATTCGGCGCGGATACCGACGCCTCCCCTTATGACTCCGGTTCCTATGCCTCCTCTACCGCCTATGTCACCGGAAAAGCGGTGGAAAAGGCCTGCCTGGAGCTGCGGGAAAAATTGTGCCGGATTGGGGCAAATATGCTGGGCTGCGTTCCGGAGGAGACGGTGTTCTCCGGTAAGGGTGTAAGCCTTGCCGACGGCTCCGCCATGGTGAGCCTCATGGACATTGCCGCCCGCTCTATGGCAGGCAACACTATCCCGGTACAGGTGACGGTGAGCCACTCCTCTCCGGTATCGCCCCCGCCCTTTATGGCAGGCATGGCGGAGGTGGAGGTGGACACCGAAACCGGCCATGTGGAGCTTCTGAATTACGCCGCTGTGGTGGACTGCGGCACTCCTTTGAACCCCAATCTGGTGCGGATTCAGGCGGAGGGCGGCATTGTCCAGGGCATCGGCATGACCCTGACGGAGAATGTCACCTATACGGCAAAGGGCCGGGTGATGGAGGACTCCTTCATGCAGTATAAGATTCCCTCCCGACTGGATGTAGGCAAACTTCAGGTGGACTTTGCCTGTAGCTACGAGCCAACCGGTCCTTTCGGGGCAAAGTCCATCGGCGAGGTGGTCATCAATACCCCCGCTCCTGCCATTGCCCATGCCATATACCGGGCGACGGGCGTGTGGCACCGGGAACTGCCGATTACCCCGGAGAAGATTCTCGTGTCCATGCAACATGACTAAGCACATTTTGTTTTTGGCTTCCGGGAAATCCAGCCGTTTCGGCAGCAATAAGCTGCTCTACCCCCTTTGGGGAAAGCCTTTGTTTTCCTGGGGGCTGGAAGTCCTGATGGAGGCTGCCCGGCGGGGGCCGGACTGTACCCTTCGGGTAGTGTCCCAATATGAAGACATCCGTCATTGGGCGGAAGCCCGCGGTGTTTTGGCGGTGGACAGCCCCCTGAGCCATCAGGGCCTGTCCTACACCATCCGGGCAGGGCTTCAAAGCATCAAAGACCTTGCACCGGAGGACACCTTGGTATTTGCTGCGGCGGACCAGCCCTTTCTGCAAGCGGATACGGTTCTGGAGCTTCTGTCCGCTCCCGGGCCTGCTGCACGGGTCTGCTGGCAGGATACTCCGGGAAACCCTGCGGCCTTTTCTGCCCGTCTGGCCCCGGAGCTGATGACGCTGGAGGGGGACAGGGGCGGAGGTGTCCTGTTGAAAAAATACCCCTGCACCCGCGTCCCGGCGGCCTCTTGCTGGGAGCTGTGGGACATAGACCGGCTTGAGGCGCTGGAAGCCCTGCCGCCGGAGCTGGTAACACAATATCAAGAAAAGATTTGAGGAGAAAGAAGATGAAAAGATTTCGTTCTGCCCTGGCATTTATTCTGGCCTTGGCCCTTCTATTCTGCATGACCGGCTGCGCCGGAAGTGAGACCCAAACCACGACGGAGCCTACCCAGGCTTCCACTCAAGAGATTACGGAGCCTGCCGGGACTACCACGGAAAGCCAGGCCATTACCTTGACCGACCAGGCCGGACGGCAGGTGACCCTGGAGGCTCCTGCCCAGACCTTGGTAAGCTGCTATTACATCACCACTTACAGCACCCTGGCGCTGGGGCTGGGGGACCGGGTGGTTGGTCTGGAAAAGAAGGCGGATACCCGTCCCATTTATACCCTCTGCGCCCCGGAGCTGCTGGAAAAGCCCCAGGTGGGCACCTTGAAGGAGTTGAATGTGGAGGCTGTTGTGGCCTTGGAGCCGGATTTGGTGCTGATGCCGGTGAAGCTACAGGACTATGCTGCCACCCTGGAGGATTTGGGTATCCCTGTGCTGGTGGTAAACCCTGAATCTCAGGAGCTGCTGGAGGAGATGCTTGTCCTCATTGCCGCCGCCTGTGGCGTTCCGGAGCGGTCAGAGGCGCTGCTTGCCTACTATGAGCAGCAGCTTGATAAGGTTCGCGAACGGATTCAGGGAGAAGAAGCTCCCCGGGTTTACCTGGCCAGCAATTCCTCCTATCTCTCCGCTGCTCCCGGGCAGATGTACCAGTCCGATTTGATTACCCTGGCAGGAGGCGAGAATGTCATGTCCCAGCTGCCCGGAGACTACTGGACGGAGGTTTCCTACGAGTCCATTCTGGCAGCTGACCCGGAGGTAATTGTCATTCCCGCCGGTGCGGAGTATACCACCCAGGATGTGCTGGCTGATGAGAGCCTTGCCCAGGTAACGGCGGTGAAGAACGGGGCGGTGTATGCCATGCCCCAGAATCTGGAGGAGTGGGATTCTCCCATCCCCTCTGGAATTTTGGGTGTGCTGTGGCTCACCAGTGTGCTGCATCCCCAGGTATACGATTTTGAAACCTTCCAAAAGGATGTCCAGGACTTCTACAAGACCTTCTATGGTGTGGAAATTCCCGGGGATCTGATTACCAAGTAAATGCGCCGCAGAGGGTATTTGCTGATTCCGGCCGCACTTTTGCTGACGGTCACCGCCCTTTTGTCCTGCACGCTGGGCAGTTACCCCATCTCCCTGGAGGAGATGGGGCGGCTGCTGTTGGGAAAACTGGAAAATACTACCATTTCCGGGGTGTTCTGGCAGCTCCGGGTGCCCCGGGTGGTGACGGGGCTTACCGCCGGGTGCGCTTTGGGCCTGGCGGGAGGCGTGTATCAGCTGCTGTTCCGGAACCCCCTGGCTTCCCCGGATCTCACCGGCGTAGCCTCCGGCGCTTCCTTAGGCGCCGCCTTGGCGCTGGTGCTGGGCGCTGGGAGCTGGTGGCAAATGATGGCGGGCTCTTTTGCGCTGGGGCTGTTGTCATTGGTTCTGGTGCTGCTGCTGGTGGAGTTTTCCGGCATCCGCCGTACCGGCAGCTATGTGCTTGCGGGCATTGTGATTGCCTCCGCCGCGGAGGCGGGGCTGATGCTTCTGAAATATATGGCTGACCCGGCCGGGGAGTTGGCAACCATTGAATTCTGGACGATGGGCAGTCTGGGGAAGGTTACTGCCGGCAAGGTGTATCCTTGCCTGCCTTTGATTCTTCTGCCCATGGCATTGGCGCTGTGCTTTGAAAAGCAGCTTCTGATTCTCAGCCAGGGTTCTGCTCAGGCCCGGCAGCTGGGGCTTGCCCCCGGCCTGTGGCGGGGCATCCTTCTGGGACTGGCCACCTGGATGACCGCCGGGGTGATTTCCGTCACGGGAGCCATCGCCTTTGTGGGGCTGATTGCTCCCCACATTGCGTTCTCTTTGTACCGCCGCAGGGGAGGAATGTACCTGCTGTTTTGCATGGTGGTGGGCGGAGAGCTGCTGCTGGCAGCGGACATTCTGGCAAGGATGCTGGTGCCTTGGGCGGAGCTGCCCCTGAGCATTCTAACGGTGGCCTTTTCCTTGCCCGTACTGCTTTTTGCCTTGCGGCGCGGAAGAAAGGAGGAGTATGGAACCGATTTTTGAAGCTTTGGCGGTGTCCGTGGGATATACCGCACCCATCCTTCGGGAGATTTCCTTCTCCCTGTACCCGGGGGAGATGGTGGGGATTCTGGGCCGGAACGGCTGCGGAAAAACCACAATGCTCCGGGCCATTACCGGGGAGATTCCCTGTATCCGCGGAGAAATCCGGCTTCAGGGGGAGGATATTCGCCGCCTTTCTGTCCGGGAGCGGGCACGGCGGACGGCGGTTATGCCGCAGGGCGGCCATGCCATGCCGGGGATAACGGTATTGGAAGCCATCGCCATGGGAGGCTATGCCCAGGAAGGTTTCCGGTGGGGGTTGTCCCCCCGGCTGCGCCAAAAGGTGGAAAGTTGTGCGGAGGATTTGGGAATTTCATCCCTCCTGCACCGGGATTTGGGGCTTTTGAGCCAGGGACAGCGGCAGATGGTTCTGCTGTGCCGCCTGCTGGTACAGGACACCCCTCTTATGCTTCTGGATGAGCCAAACGCGGCCCTGGACTACGACAACGCCCGGCAGCTGCTGTATAGGCTCCGGCAGCTGGTACGCCAAAAGGAAAGGGGAGCGCTGCTGGTGCTCCACGATCCCCAGCTGGCCTTGTCCTATTGCAGCCGCCTGCTGATTGTGCACCAGGGGAAAATCTCGGCGGATGTGTCCACGGAGGCTCCCGTGAAAGCCCTGGAAAAATCTCTAAATATTTTATATCCCGGACTTCGCTTGACAGAGAACCCATTGGAAGCAGGATATTTTTGCGCTCTGTGTGCGAAAACAGTCGTGTAGCAAATGGTACCGCCCCCATTTGTTGGGGTATATGGCCATGGAATGATTCGCTTGTGGAGGGCTTTTAGTACACTTTGGGGAATTGGATAACAATCGGAAATTTGCGGTTGTTTTCTGCCGTTTTATGGGATATAATTACATGGTCAGGAGTTTTCAGATTGCCGCTGCAATATGACGCTTCTACATGGCGCCACATGGTATGGTGCGATGCGGATAAAGAAAAATGAGGTAAAATTTGATGAATCCAAGCCAAAGCAATGAGATAGAGCGATTGTTCCGGCAAATGTACCCTTTGATGGTAGAGTATGCGGAAGGCTCCCTGAAAAGCTTTGCCCAGGCGGAGGAGGCTTCCCAGGAAGCATTCCGGATTGCCTGCCAAAACCCGGATGTCCTGATTAACAGTACGAATCCGGAGGGATGGCTGATTGTTACGCTGAGAAATGTAATTTTCAATATCTACCGGCGGCGGGGTGAGGCACAAAAATTTTTGATGGAGCAGATGGCTTGCTGCCCGGAGGAGAAAGTGATGACCCGCAGCGAAGAGGATCCGGAACTGCTGTATCAGAATCTGGTGGATACAGAAGAATTTCAATTGGTGAAAGAACTGGTTCTGGATGGAAAATCCTATGAGGAGCTGGCAAGGGCCAGGAACATTACTGTGGGCGCCTGCCGCAAGCGTATGGAACGGGCGAAGAAATTTCTTCGGAATAAACTTAAAATTTAATGTTACATTTTGGCGTTTCGTTACATATACCTTACAGAAGGAGGTAAAGTATGCCCAATCAGGAGAAACGAACCGACCTGGCCCGGTATGATTCCATGGATACCGAGGCGCTTCAGGAGATTCTCCGGGCGGATGCTTCTAAAACAGAGGCTGAAGTATCCGACCAGGAAACCATTTTATATATTATGGAAGTGCTTGCCGAAAGAAGAAAAGCGCAGAAACAGGGAAAATCCCTGGACGAGGCCTGGGAGATATTCCGGCGGTCCTATGAAGAACGCGCAAACAATGTTTCGGAAAAAGAACCGGTGAAAACGGGCGGCAGGTGGAAAAAGAGCCTGGTAGCAGCCGCTGCCGTGGTGGTGCTGTTGTTGGGAGGCGTGGTGACAGCCAAGGCCTTCGGTGTGGACCTGTGGCAGACCATTGTCGTATGGGGCAAGGAGACCATGCATATTGGTTATGCGGGGCAGGTGGAGGAAACAGGAATTCTCAGCCCGGAATATGATAATTCCGGCGCTTCCTTGCAGGAAGCTTTGGAGGATTTCCATCTGGCGCTGAAGCTGGTTCCCACCTGGCTTCCGGAGGGATATACGGAAACGGAAGTGTCAGTGGATCAAAGCCCAGTGCGGAGGCGTTTTTTGGCGATATACACTTCACCGGAAGGAAATATGATAAGCATTCGGATTGCGGATTATTTAAGCGGCCATCCGTCGGAATTTCAGAAAAGCGGAGACTGGCTTGAGGTTTATGAGTCTGCCGGCGTCCCGTATTACATTTTTCAAAACATAGACCAGTTGAACGCGGTTTGGCTTGTTGAAAATTTAGAATGCTGCATTTCTGGACCGGTATCTCTTTCTGATATGAAAAAGATGATAGATTCGATAGAGAAAGGATGATTTTAGTGAGAAAATCTAACGCTGTTAAATTTATCGCCCTTTTGCTGACGCTTTGTCTTGCGTCTCCCTTGACTGTCCATGCGGCGGAGCAGGAGGAGATTATGCCCAGAGAAAGTTTGTATTTGAACATGTCCAGCACCTATATCGCCGATATGGGCAATGGGGAGATGCAGATTTGGTTTGAAGTGATTGGGACGGGTTATATGGACGAAATTGGCGTGCTGTCCATTCAGCTGTATGAATCCACCGATAATGCAACCTGGAAAAGGGTGAAAACCTTTTTGCCTGAGGATAATCCGGAGATGATGGCGTACAATGCTTATGATCATTTTGCTCATGTGACCTACCACGGCATTGCCGGCAGATATTACAAGGCTCGTGTGTGCGTCTGGGCCGGAAAAGACGGCAAGGGGGATTCCCAGTATAGGTGGGCTTACATGTTGTAAAATGCCACAGTGTCCCGGCGGGGTTTCTGCCCGGCAACAAGAAATCCAACACCCCCAAAGGAAACATCGCTTTCCTTTGGGGGTGTTGCGCTTATAGCCTGCTTCTCCATGCGGCAGAGCATGACAATTTCAGATTGGAGGTTCTTTTTCGCCGTGGTTGCGCTTTATACAGCGTCCCGTTGAGATCCGCCGTATCCTTATTTCAGCTTACCGCCATCCCGGAATGCGTTGCCCACACGCTCGCCCAGTACATGGTAGCCGTTGTTTACGGGCTCGAAGGAGATTGGCTGGAATTTGCCCATATCCAGTTTCCCGTCGCTGCTCAGCACGCTTTCGTCAATACTTACATTCACAATCTGCCCGATGATGTTACCGTCCTCATTTACTTTCAGCAATTTACATTCCAGTGCCACAGGTAACTCATCAATGAGAGGGGCGTCCACAAATTTGCTCTTCGTGGAATGGAAGCCGGACCTCTCCAGCTTTTTTGGCTCGTGATTCGCGGATACCATTCCCACATAGTCCGCGGGAACTACATGGGCCGCGTCAGCAAAACTGACGGTGAAAGCCCCCTTTGCCTGGATATTCTTTGTGGTCTTATGACCGGCGCTCAGGCACAGCACTACCTTGTCCGCGTCGTACAGGCCGCCCCAGGCGGCATTCATGGCGTCGGGATTTCCGTTTTCGTCGTAGGTGCCGATTACCAGTACCGGCAGCGGATAAAACCAGGATTTTGTTCCAAAATTCTTACGCATTGCGAATTCCTCCTTATTTCTGCCCGTCTACCGGAGGTACCATGGCTGCGTACCGCGCCAGAAGCTCCGGAGTACTGTGGTAGTAGCGTTTTTGCTGGTCCATAACAGCAATCTGGGCCAGTTCGCCGTCTGTCAGCGTGAAATCGAACAGATCCAGATTGTCTTTGATGTGCTGGGGATTCTTCGAGCCGGGAATCACAATGTTGCCGCTCTGAATATGCCAGCGCAGAATGATCTGGGAATTGCTCTTTCCATACTTGCGTGCCAGTTCTGTAAACAGAGGCTCCTCCCGCAGCGCCTTATCCCCGTGGCCCAGGGGATACCACGCCTGGAGGAAGATGCCTTCGTTATCCAGAAAGGCCTTCAGCTCCTTCTCCTGAGAGTAAGGGTGCGCCTCCGTCTGTAACACGGCGGGCCTTACCTCGCAGATGTCCAGGATCTCCCGCACCTGCTCCACGGTAAAGTTGGAAAGACCGATGGCTCGTACCTTTCCCTCTTTGCAGGCTTTCTCCATTCGCCGGTAACCGGCGATATAGTTGCCTGCCGGTTGGTGAATCAGCAGCAGGTCGATGTAGTCGGTATCCACACGCTGGAGCGTCTTTTCTACCGCACCTTCCTGCTCATAAAAGCTGGGCCACAGTTTGGTTTCCAGAAAAACCTCTCCTCTCGGAATTCCGGATTTCTTTATGGCCCTGCCAACGGCTTTTTCGTTCACATAGGCGTTGGCCGTGTCAATCAGGCGATAGCCGCACCGGAGGGCGGAGAGGACAGAAGCCTCCGCTTCATCCGGTGTCAGCAAAAAGGTACCGATGCCTGTCATGGGCATTTTTACACCGTTGTTCAAAGTTGCGTATTTATAATACTTATTATATTCGGATAAACGAGGTATTTCAACCTGTTTTTGTGAATCTTTTATGTATCCAGTAAACAGATTCAGCAGAAACGGACAATAGACAAAAGCCCCCGGATACAGGAAAAGAAAAGTATGCCGGCTGCCCCATTTTTAATTGAGAAAAAACAGGGTCAGAACAGTTCAGATCCTGCCAGAAACAGGCAAACCACAATAGAAGATGTGAAATGAAAAACCCCCGAAAACCGAAGTTTTTCGGGGGCTTGAGCATCTTTGAACCAGCTTGAAGTGCTGATTAGCGCTTGGAGAACTGGGGAGCTCTTCTTGCGGCCTTCAAGCCGTATTTCTTTCTTTCCTTCATTCTGGGGTCGCGGGTCAGGAAGCCGGAGGCCTTCAGGGAGCCGCGGAACTCAGGATTCAGGGTCAGCAGGGCGCGGGAGATGCCGTGACGGATAGCGCCGGCCTGTCCGGAAACGCCGCCGCCAGCTACATTGACAACCACATCTACTCTGTCAATCATGCCGGTGGAAACCAGGGGCTGACGGACAATCAGCTTCAGGGTGTCCAGGCCAAAGTACTCGTCGATATCACGGCCATTGACAATGATGGAACCGGTGCCGTTTTCGTAAACACGAACACGGGCAACGGAGGACTTACGACGGCCGGTGCCGTAATGATACTTCTTCTTGCTCTCGTACATAATCGATTACCTCCAAATCAGTCCAGGGTCCAGGCTTCGGGCTTCTGGGCAGCGTGAGGATGCTCATTACCCTTGTACAGGTGCAGGCGGGTCATGCTGGTACGGCCCAGAGAGTTCTTGGGCAGCATGCCCTTGACAGCCAGCTCCATGGCGTAGTCAGACCGCTTCTCCATCATAATGCGAGCCTTGGTCTCCTTCAGACCGCCAATCCAGCCGGACACCCGGTAGTAGACCTTCTGCTCAGCCTTCTTGCCGGTGAGAATGGCCTTGTCGGTGTTGATGATGATGACATAGTCGCCGCAGTCAACATTGGGAGTAAAATCAACCTTGTGCTTGCCCCGCAGCAGGTTAGCAGCGATGACAGCGGTGCGGCCCAGGGGCTTTCCGGCGGCATCCAGAACATACCACTTGCGCTCCAGGGTCTCCTTCTTTGCTAAAGTAGTGGACATTATGCGTTCCTCCAATAGGTTAAAATATTTTGACAAATTCATGCGCAGGCATTACAATGTCTGCAAAACGCTTGATTTTTATATCACAGGATTGAAAAAATGTCAATTGGTTTTTGATGAAAATTTATAGAATCAAATATAAACTCTCGATTGCTCTAAAATCCTCTTGTATACTCTTGTTTTCTCGCTTGCTATTTTTATATAAAAATTGGAGGAATTGCGCCTATGCAGAAGTTGGTCGGCCTGGTGCGCCGTTGTGTGGAAGATTATCATATGATTGAGCAGGGGGATAAAATCGCTGTGGGCGTGTCCGGCGGCAAAGACTCTTTGGCATTGCTGGTATTTCTTGCGGAATTGAAAAAATACAACCATATTCCTTTTGAACTGGGAGCGATTACCATTGATATGGGATTGGGGATGGACTATTCGGGGATTGAGAACCTGTGCCGGGAGCTGGCCGTGCCTCTGAGAATCGTGAAAACGGAAATCGGCCCCATAATCTTCGATTACCGGAAAGAGAAGAATCCCTGCTCCATGTGCGCCAAAATGCGCAGGGGAGCGCTGAACCAGGCGATTCTGGACATGGGATACAACAAACTGGCCCTGGGTCACCACTACGACGACGCTGTGGAGACCTTTGTTATGTCCCTGCTTTTTGAAGGGCGTATCAGTTGCTTTCAGCCGGTGACGCAACTGGACAGAACCGGAATCACCCAAATCCGGCCCATGCTTTACATCCATGAAGGGACGATTGATAACTTTGCCAACCGGGCCAATCTGCCGGTGCTGACCAATCGCTGCCCGGTGGATAAGCACACCAAGCGGGAAGAGGTGAAGGAACTGGTATACCGTTTGTCCAAGACCTATCCTGACTTGAAAGAGCGTATTTTTGGCGCTATGCAGCGTTATCCGCTGCCGGCATGGGAGCCCCGGGGAAGGTACAAACGGCCCAAGGACCAGGTATGAAAAATTTTCCAATGGGACATACTGCCAATGAAGGAGGCGGTGTGCCATGGTGAAAGGAATATCCAGGCAGGTGATTGTAGTCCAATCTCCGGACCCAAAGCTGTTTGAGCAGGCAATCTTTATTCTAAAGGAGGGGGCCATAGAGGCAGGAGGTGTCACCGACCAGCAGCTGCTCAGCGAAGCGAACCGGCTGATTCGCAGCGGCAGAGCGGAAAAAATGGGACTGCGGCGGATTTCCGGACCAATTTGGGCCTGCGCGGGCGCCCTGCTTACAGGCGTCGCCTGGGTAATTTGCGCTTTAATATAGATTGCGGAAAGGGCTTTCGTGTGCTATAATCCCAGAAAAGTATAGTTTTCGTAGACAGAAAGAGGTGCTAAAATGCACATTGGAAGCATAGAGATAGAAAATCCTTTGTTTTTGGGTCCTATGGCCGGCGTGACCGACTGGGCATTTCGGACAGTTTGTGCCGAACAGGGTGCAAATGTTACGGTGACGGAGATGGTTTCCTCCCGGGCGCTGGTGTATCGGGACAAAAAAAGCGCGGCGCTGCTGAAGAAAAACTCCGGTTCTGTCTGCGGCGCCCAGATTTTTGGAAATGACCCGGCAATCATGGCGGAGGCGGCGCAGCTGGCCCTGGAGATTTCCGGCTGCGATTTTCTGGATATTAACATGGGCTGCCCAATGCCCAAAATTGCCAATTCCGGGGACGGCTGCGGACTCATGCGTACACCGGAGCTGGCAGGAGAGATTGTCCGTGCTGTGGCAGATGCCGTCAGCGTACCGGTTACGGTGAAATGCCGCCTGGGATGGGACAAGGGAAATATCAATGTGTTGGATTTTACTCGCCGGATGGAGCAAAGCGGCGCGGCGCTGGTGACGGTGCATGGACGCACCCGTTCCATGCTGTATACCGGTGTGGCAGATTGGGATATGATACGCAAGGTCAAGGAGCGGCTGTCCATACCGGTGATCGCCAACGGAGATATTGTGGATGCAGCCTCAGCGGTAAAATGCAAAAATTGGACCGGCGCTGACGGCCTGATGATTGGCAGAGCCGCATTCGGCGATCCATGGATATTTGCGCAAGTCCGCGCCGCCTTTTCCGGAGAGCCTGTACCGGATCGGCCGCCTTTGCGGGAGCGGGTGGAAACAGCGCTAAAACAGTTCCGGCTGGCCTATGAAGACAAGGGGGAGCATATTGCCTGCCTGGAGGCCAGAAAACACTTTGCCTGGTATCTGCGGGGCGTTGCTCATAGCAACTATTACAAAGCACAGATTTCCAATATTTCCCAAATGGAGGATATTGAATACATTGCCAGAGGAATTCAGCGGGATCTCCAATAATTGCATTGTATGATTGTTTCCGCCGTTTCACATGATAACCGGGAGGTGATTTGTGTGAAGCGGCGGATTTTATTGTTGTTACTGATTTTTTTGGTTCCGGTATTGCCGGTTGAGGCAGCACCTATCCGATGGGTAGACTTTTCCGTCCCCTATGAATCCTTGAAATATGCAATGGATGTGGACATCGCTACAGCGGAGCAGGAACCGCATTTGAATTGGATACGCACCCTGGCTTTGGCAGGGTGCCGCACCGGTGGAAAATGTGGCTTGACCGCTGTGAAACAAGCGGTGGGGGACTTGCGGACAGGGAAATCCCCGGAGGAGCTTTTGGGAGCGCTATACAAACATTATGACTACTATTACGAGGCCTATACGGCGGTTTTGGGTGGTCTTGTGGGGCATTATGCCATTTTAGATGGTGGGCAATGGAAGCAGGCCTATGGACTGAAAGCCTTTTCTCCCATTGCCGCCGGTTATGGGTACAGCCATTGTTCGGATTTTGGAAACAGCCGCACCTATGGCTTTGCAAGAAAGCATTTGGGCAACGATCTGATGGGAGGCCAGGGAACCCCCATTGTGGCTGTGGAAGGAGGCGTTGTGGAGGCTCTGGGTTGGAACCAGTACGGAGGCTGGCGGGTGGGTATCCGTTCCTTTGACGGAAAACGGTACTATTACTATGCTCACCTGCAAAAGGACCATCCCTTTGCGGAAAACCTGAAAGAGGGGGATATGGTCCAGGCCGGGGAGTTGATTGGCTTTATGGGAAGAACCGGCTACTCCCAAAAAGAAAATGTAAACAACATCGAAACGGTACACCTTCACTTCGGTATGCAGCTGATTTTTGATGAGAGCCAGAAAGAGTGTAATTCCGAAATCTGGGTGAATGTATATCCGTTGGTGCGCTTGCTCTCTGAACACCGGTCCAGTCTGAGAAAAACGGAGAAGGGGTGGCAGCGGGTGTATCCCTATGAAGATTTGGATACGGATAGTTTGGATTTTTATCTTGGAAATGACTGAAAAAGCATTTGACAAAAAATGACCTTTGTGATACAATCACCCGGATAAAAATATTAGGGGGAACGAGGCATGATGAACACCAAGGTGAAGCTGAAAAGTGTTGGCTGTTCTATCCATCCTTCTTCTTTTTCCAATTCTGCTATGGAATTGTTGTTTCCTTTTTTCAATTCCTCATATGTTGTTTTTCCCGGCTTTTGTGATGTGCATGTGCATCTCAGAGAGCCGGGATTTTCATACAAGGAAACAATCAAAACCGGAACGGCAGCTTGTGCAAGAGGCGGGTACACCAGCGTATGCGCCATGGCCAACCTGAAGCCGGTACCGGACAGTCTGGAAAACCTGAAGGTACAAAAACAGCTGATTGAAGATACGGCGTCCATTCATGTTTACCCTTACGGAGCGATTACCGTAGGGGAGCAGGGTGAGGTTCTGGCGGACTTGCGGGAAATGGCTCCATATGTTGCCGGTTTTTCCGACGATGGACGGGGGGTCCAAAGTCGGGAGATGATGAAGCAGGCTATGGAGACTGCCAAAAGTCTGGGCAAGGTAATTGTGGCCCATTGCGAGGTAAACGATCTGCTGAAAGGCGGTTACATCCATGACGGAGCCTACTGTGCGGCCCATGGCCATAAGGGTATTTGCAGCGCCAGCGAATATGAGCAGATCGCAAGGGATTTGGAGCTGGTGGCGGAAACCGGCTGTGCTTACCATGTGTGCCATATTTCCACCAAGGAAAGCGTTGCCCTGATTCGCAATGCCAAAAAACAGGGGCTGGATGTGACCTGCGAAACTGCCCCTCATTATCTGGTGATGGACGATAGCTTCTTACAGGAAGATGGCCGGTTCAAAATGAATCCGCCCCTGCGCGGCCCGGAAGACAGAAAGGCGCTGGTGGAAGGCCTGCTGGACGGCACCGTTGATATGATTGCCACAGACCACGCTCCCCACAGCCGGGAAGAAAAGAGTAAGGGCTTGGAAGGCAGTGCTTTTGGCGTGGTGGGCATTGAAACCGCGTTCCCGGTGATGTATACCCACTTTGTAAAGACCGGAAAGCTTACATTGGAACGGCTGATACAGCTGATTTCTGAAAATCCCCGGAAGCGGTTTGATTTGCCTTTGAGAGATGATTTTACAGTATGGGATTTGGACGAGGCGTTTACGGTGGATCCGGAGCAGTTCCTCTCTATGGGCAGAGCTACCCCCTTTGCCGATTGGAAGCTCAGCGGCACCTGCGTGCTGACGGTTTGCCAGGGCAAGGTTGTATACAGCAGATAATTCAGGAGGTAAGTATTATGGCAAAAAGAACGGACATCAAGAAAATTTTGATTATTGGCTCCGGCCCCATTGTGATTGGACAGGCCGCGGAGTTTGACTATGCGGGCACCCAGGCCTGCCTGGCTTTGAAAGAAGAGGGATACGAGGTTGTTCTGTGCAACTCCAACCCCGCCACAATCATGACCGACACCACCATTGCGGACAAGGTTTATATGGAGCCCCTGACCCTGGAATATGTTGCCAAAATCCTCCGCTATGAGCGGCCGGACGCCATTGTCCCCGGCATTGGCGGACAGACCGGCCTGAACTTAGCTATGCAACTGGAAAAGAAGGGTGTTCTGAAGGAGTGCGGCGTAGAGCTTCTGGGTACCAGCAGCACCTCCATTGAGCGGGCGGAGGACCGGGAGCTGTTCAAGGAGCTGTGCCAGTCTATTGGCGAGCCCACCATCCCCTCCGAGATTACCTACAACCTGGAAGAGGCGAAAGCTGCGGCTCTGCGGATTGGCTATCCGGTGGTGCTGCGCCCTGCCTTTACCCTGGGCGGCACCGGCGGCGGTTTTGCCAACAATGAAGAAGAATTGATTGAAATCGGCATGAACGCCTTTAAGCTGTCCCCCGTGCATCAGGTGCTGATTGAAAAGAGCGTGAAGGGCTATAAGGAAATTGAGTTTGAGGTCATGCGTGATTCCAATGACCATGCCATCACCATCTGCGGCATGGAGAATATCGACCCGGTGGGCGTTCACACCGGCGACTCCATTGTGGTAGCGCCCATTATGACTCTCAGCGACCATGACCTGAAGATGCTCAACGACAGCGCCATCAAGATCATTCGGGAACTGAAGATTGAAGGCGGCTGTAATGTGCAGTTTGCTCTGAATCCCAACAGCAGCGAGTATTACCTTATCGAGGTCAATCCCAGAGTGTCCCGTTCTTCCGCACTGGCTTCCAAGGCCAGCGGCTATCCCATTGCCCGGGTGACTGCCAAGATTGCAGTGGGTATGGCTCTGGAGGATATTAAGATTGCCAACACCAACGCCGCCTTTGAGCCCTCTTTGGATTATGTGGTGGCAAAGCTCCCCAGATTCCCCTTTGACAAGTTTGCTACCGCCAAGAACACCCTGGGCACCCAGATGAAGGCCACCGGAGAAGTTATGGGTATCGGCTCCAACCTGGAGGAATGTCTGCTGAAGTCTGTCCGTTCTCTGGAAATCGGCGCCTGCCACTTCCATCTGCCCAAGTTCGACGGCTTCTCCACCCAGGAGCTGCTGGACTATATTGCGGAGTTCAAGGATGATAACATCTTCGCCATGACTGAGCTGATGCGCCGGGATGTGCCGGTTGCCAAGCTCCACGAAATTACCAAGATTACCGCTTACTTCCTGGAGGCGCTGAACCGGATTGTCGCCATGGAGCGGAAGCTCTCCGGCAATGCGGGAAGCGCGGAAGTGCTGAAAGAGGCCAAGGAAATGGGCTTCAGCGACAAATTCATTGCAAAGCTCTGGGGCTGGAAGGAGCTGGAGGTTTATAACCTGCGAAAAGAGCAGAAAATGTTCCCTGTGTACCGGATGGTGGACACCTGTCATACTGGCGCCTACATCCCATACTTCTACTCCTCCTACACCGGCGAAAATGCCTCCCGCCTGACGGAAAAGAAGAAGATCGTGGTGCTGGGTGCAGGCCCCATCCGTATTGGTCAGGGTGTGGAATTCGACTACTCCACCGTCCATGCGGTGACCACCATCAAGAACTCCGGCTATGAGGCTATTATCATCAACAACAACCCGGAAACGGTTTCCACCGACTACACCACGGCAGATAAGCTGTACTTTGAACCCCTGACTCCGGAAGATGTGATGAACATCATTGAGTTTGAGAAGCCGGAGGGTGTGATTGCCTCTCTGGGCGGTCAGACGGCTATCAATCTGGCCCAGCCTTTGATGGATCGGGGCGTAAAGATTATCGGCACCGACTGCCAGGCCATTGAGCGGGCAGAGAACCGGGACAGCTTTGAGAAGATCCTCAAGGATTTGAACATTCCCCAGCCCAAGGGCCACGCCGTTACCAAGATTGAAGACGGCATTGCCGCTGCCAACGAGATTGGCTATCCGGTGCTGGTGCGTCCCAGCTTCGTCCTGGGCGGACGGGCTATGCAGATTGTAGCCAACGAGGAGCAGCTGCGCCACTACCTGAAAACTGCCGTAGAAATTGACGAGGACAAGCCGGTGCTGGTGGACAAGTACATTGAGGGCAGAGAGGTGGAGGTAGACGCCATCTGCGACGGTATCAATGTGTTTGTGCCCGGCATTATGGAGCTGGTAGAGCGCACCGGCGTCCACAGCGGCGACTCCATCAGTGTGTACCCCTCCTTCAGCATCTCCAATAAGGTGAAGGGGATTATCCTCCAGTATGCCAAGAAGCTGGGCCTGGGCATTGGCATCATCGGCCTTTACAACATCCAGTTCATTGTGGACAAGGAAGACAATGTGTTCATCATTGAGGTGAATCCCCGTTCTTCCCGTACCGTCCCCTTCCTGAGCAAGGCTACCGGCTACTCCCTGGCGGATATTGCCACGGAAGTGATTATGGGCAAGTCCCTGAAGGAGCAGGGTATCTTTGACATCTACCCGGAGGAGAGAAAGCGCTGGTATGTAAAGGTGCCTGTGTTCTCCTTTAACAAGATTCGCGGACTGGATGCTTACCTGTCCCCGGAGATGAAGTCCACCGGTGAGGCCATCGGCTATGACGACAAGATGAACCGCGCCCTTTACAAGGCATTGCAGGCCTCCGGTATGCATTTGCAGAACTACGGCACCGTCTTTGCTACTATTGCGGACAAGGACAAGGAGGAGGCGCTGCCCCTGATTCGCCGGTTCTATAACCTGGGCTTCAACATTGAAGCAACCGTCGGCACGGCCAACTTCCTGAAGAAGAACGGTATCCGTACCCGGGCTCTGGGCAAAATCAGTGAAGGAAACGAGCAGATTCCCGAGGCTCTGCGTCAGGGACATATCGCCTATGTCATCAACACAAAGGAACCCGGCTCTGAGGGGTCCGATAATGACGGCCACGCTATCCGCAGAATCGCTACGGAAAACAATGTGACGATTTTCACTGCGCTGGATACGGTTCGGGTGCTGCTGGATGTTCTGGAGGAAACCACTCTGACCATCTCGACCATTGATACCTAATGAAAGACTATCCCGGCGGATAATCTCTGCCGGGATAGAAGAGCATGAAAGGAGCACAAATGAAGCAGGGATTCTTTGAAATCACGGAAAATGTACCCCTTACGGAAAATGTTTACAAGATGGTGCTGCGGGGAGATGCTTCTGCCATTACCGCCCCGGGACAGTTTGTAAATATTCAGCTGGACGGCCTGTATCTCCGCCGGCCCATTTCCGTATGCGATGTGTCCGGGGATTGTTTGACCATTATTTATAAAGTAGTAGGGAAAGGGACTGCCAAGCTTTCCCAAATGCGGAGCGGCAGCCTTGACCTGCTCACCGGCCTGGGCAACGGCTATGACCTGTCCTGTGCAGGAGACCGCCCGGTGCTGCTGGGGGGCGGCGTTGGAGTGCCTCCCATGTACCTGCTGGCCAAAAGACTGCTGGCGGAGGGAAAGCAGGTGCGGGTGATTCTGGGTTTCAATACCCAGAAGGAAGTCTTTTACGAAAGAGAATTCCGGGAATTGGGCGCTCAGGTGACGGTGACCACGGTGGACGGCACCTATGGCGCCCGCGGCTTTGTCACCGATGTGCTGAAGGATATGGATTATACATACTTTTACACCTGCGGCCCCGAGCCTATGCTGAAGGCCGTATACCGGGCAAGCCAAACCTCGGGACAGATGAGTTTTGAGAAGCGTATGGGCTGCGGCTTTGGCGCCTGCATGGGCTGCTCCTGCAAGACCATTACAGGCTATAAGCGGATTTGTAAGGAAGGCCCTGTGATGCGGAAGGAGGAGATTCTGTGGGAAAACTGAGCGTGAATCTGTGTGGGATTCCCCTGGAAAATCCCGTCATTCCCGCCAGCGGAACATTTGGGTTCGGCTATGAATACGCGGAGCTGTACGACATCAACTGCCTGGGAACTTTCTCCTTTAAGGGCACTACCCGGGAAGCCCGGTTTGGTAATCCCACCCCCCGGATCGCGGAGTGTACTGCCGGTTTAATCAATGCGGTGGGTCTGCAGAATCCCGGCGTGGAGCAGGTAATTGCCCGGGAGCTGCCAAAGCTGAAAGAATGTTTCCACAAGCCGGTGATGGCCAATGTAAGCGGTTTTTCTGTGGAGGACTATGCCTATACCTGCCGGCTTCTGGATCAGCAGGAGCAGGTGGGTTGGCTGGAGGTAAATGTCAGCTGTCCCAATGTCCATGGGGGCGGCATGAGCTTCGGCACAGATCCCAAGGCAGCTGCTGAGGTAACCGCTGCGGTGAAGCAGGTTACCGCCAAGCCGGTAATTGTGAAGCTCTCTCCCAATGTGACGGATATTGTATCCATTGCCAAAGCCTGTGAGGATGCAGGCGCTGACGGCATCAGTCTGATTAACACCATGCTGGGTATGCGGATTGATTTGCGCAGCCGCAAGCCCATCATCGCCAACACCATGGGCGGCTTCTCCGGCCCGGCCATCTTCCCAGTGGCTGTGCGGATGGTTTACCAGGTAGCCAAGGCGGTAAAGGTGCCGGTGATTGGCATGGGCGGCGTGTCCTCCGCCGAGGATGTGCTGGAGATGATGCTGGCCGGTGCCACAGCTGTGGAAGTGGGTGCTGCCAATCTGGTGAACCCCTATGCCTGCCGGGACATTATCCGGGAACTGCCCAATACTATGGAGCGTTATGGAATCGACAATCTTTGTGATATTATTGGAGGCGTAAAATAATGGGTAAAGATGTAATTGTAGCTTGCGATTTTGCCAGCGCAGAGCAGGTTTTTTCCTTCCTGGACAAGTTCACGGAAAAGAAACCTTTTGTGAAAATCGGTATGGAGCTTTTCTATGCGGAAGGTCCGGAAATTGTCCGGCAGATTAAGGCCAGAGGCCATAAGATTTTCCTGGACCTGAAGCTCCATGACATTCCCAACACCGTAAAAAAGGCTATGGCTGTCCTGTCTAACCTGGATGTGGACATCTGTAATCTTCATGCTGCCGGTACCACCGCTATGATGCAGGCCGCTCTGGAGGGCCTGACCCGGCCGGACGGTACCAGGCCTCTGCTGATTGCCGTAACCCAGCTGACCTCCACCGATCAGGAGAGCATGGAGCGGGATTTGCTGATTCATGCGCCCATCGACCAGGTTGTTATGCACTATGCCGAAACCGCTAAGAATGCCGGTCTGGATGGCATCGTCTGTTCTCCTCTGGAGGCCGGAAAGGTACACGAGGTTTGTGGCAAGGAATTCCTGACCGTTACCCCCGGCGTTCGGTTCGCGGATGGGGAGGCAGGGGACCAGAAGCGGATTATGACCCCGGCCCAGGCCAGGGAGATTGGCTCCGACTACATCGTAGTAGGCCGTCCCATCACCGCTGCGCCAGACCCCGTGGCTGCTTACAACCGCTGCGTTGCGGAATTTTGCGACTAAAGAAAAGGAGAAATTGACCATGGAAAAGCTGATTGCAAAGGATTTACTTTCCATTCAGGCGGTATTTTTCCGCCCGGAGGAGCCCTTCACCTGGGCCAGCGGCATCAAAAGCCCGGTCTACACCGATAACCGCCTGACCCTGACCGCCCCCCAGGTGCGCACCCATGTGGAAGAGGGCCTGGCTGAGCTGATTCGCCGGAATTACCCGGATGTGGAAGTCCTGATGGGCACCTCCACTGCCGGTATCGCCCATGCAGCCATTGTAGGACATATTATGAATCTGCCTATGGGCTATGTCCGCAGCGGCAGCAAGGACCACGGCCGTCAGAACCAGATTGAGGGTAAGCTCCTGCCCGGTCAGAAGGTGGTTGTGGTGGAAGATCTGATTTCCACCGGCGGCTCCTGCATTGAGGTGGTGAACGTCCTCCGGGAGGCCGGCGCTGAGGTTCTGGGCATTGTGTCCATCTTCACCTACGGTATGCAGAAAGGCCTGGATCGCCTGACTGCCGCCAATGTGAAGAATGTTTCCCTGACTAATTTCGATGTGATTGCCCAGGTGGCTGCCGACGAAGGATACATCCGTCCCGAGGATGTGAAGCGGCTGATTGCCTTCCGGAACAACCCCTCCGATGAAAGCTGGATTGGGGAGCAGAAGGCATGAGAAGTCTGATTGATATTACGGATTTTTCCGTGGAAGAGCTGGACGGTCTGCTTCACACCGCCTGCGACATTATTGAAAACCCTGCCAAGTACGCCGAAAGCTGCCGTGGAAAAAAGCTGGCTACCTTGTTCTTTGAACCCTCTACCCGCACCCGGCTGAGCTTTGAAGCGGCTATGCTGGAGCTGGGAGGAAGCGTCCTCGGCTTCAGCCAGGCCAGTTCCTGCTCTGCCAGCAAGGGAGAGAGTATGGCGGATACGGCCAAAATTGTCTCCTGCTACGCGGACATTATGGCCATCCGGCATCCCCTGGAGGGAGCGCCTTATGTGGCTGCCAGAAATGCCTCTGTGCCGGTTATCAATGCCGGTGACGGCGGACACTGCCACCCCACCCAAACCCTGGCAGACCTTCTGACCATCTACCGGGAGGAAGGACGGCTGAACGATCTGACCATCGGCTGCTGCGGCGACTTGAAGTACGGCAGAACCGTCCATTCTCTGCTGGCTGCCCTTTCCCGTTACGAGAACATCAAGGTTGTGCTGATTTCTCCGGAGGAGCTCCGGCTTCCGGGATATGTGAAGCATGAAGTTCTGGAAGGAAGGGGCGTGGTCTATGAGGAAACTGCCTCTTTGGAGGAGGCCATCCCTCAGCTGGATGTGCTGTATATGACGAGAATCCAGAGAGAGCGGTTTGATAATCTGGAGACTTATGAGCGGCTGAAGGATTCCTATGTCCTGACCTGTGAGAAAATGCGGGCTGCCAAGCCCTCCATGCGTGTGCTGCACCCCCTGCCTCGGGTCAATGAAATCAGCGTAAAGGTGGATGCAGACCCCAGAGCGGCCTACTTCCGCCAGGCTCTGAACGGCAAATATATGCGTATGGCTCTGATTCTGAAACTTTTGGATGAGGCGAAGAAGGGCGTGCGGATGGCGGAGCCGGAAGATGTGCTGGTGGACCGTCTTTATTGCGACAACCCCAGATGTATCTGTACCACCGAGCAGGAACTGGAGCATATGTTCAAGTGTGTGGACAAGGAGCGGGGAATTTATCGCTGCATCTACTGCGAAGCAAAGAAGACGCTGAAAGGCTGAAAGTTTTCCGATAATCTTCACCAAAAACCGACGAAAATTTTCCTGTGCAGGTAGTGAAAAAAGAGAAAGCCGCAAGCCGCCTTTTCGCTGTCTTGACATGAATTTTTCGGCGTGTTAAAATCGGCAAGTAAAGCAAATAGCGTTCTTTGCGACTGACGGAATTATGTGGGTAACCACGGGGGAACAAAGAATGTATGAAAGCCGACCGTCTGGGCGCATTTAACCGTTATGGGTTAAGTGCGCCCTTTTGGATTCTATAACGGCTAAATGCGGTTATAGAAAATGATTATGGAGGTGTCTCATGAAAAAAGTAGGAATCGTCATGGGAAGCGACAGCGATCTGCCTATCGTTCAGAAAGCCGTGGATACGCTGAAGAGCTTGGATATCCCTTATGAGGTTCACATCTATTCTGCCCACAGAACACCTGTGGAGACCAGAGATTTTGCGGTGAATGCCAGAGCAAACGGCTTTGGCGCAATTATTGCGGCCGCAGGCATGGCTGCCCATCTCGCCGGCGCCATTGCAGCCAATACCACATTACCGGTTATCGGAATCCCTTGCAAGGGACCCGTTTTAGACGGCATTGATGCCCTATTATCAACAGTCCAGATGCCCTCCGGCATACCTGTTGCGACTGTTGCCATTAACGGAGCTGTCAATGCCGCTTTGCTTTGCGCTCAGATTCTGGGCGTGTCCGAGCCTTCCATTGCCGAAAAGCTGGATGCAAAACGGGCTGCCGATGCAGCAAAGGTTCTGGAAAAAGACCGGGAATTGGCACAAAATCTGTAAAACTTTTCAATCAAAAGGAGAAAAACATCATGGAGAAGAAACTTGTTTACACCGGAAAGACCAAGAATGTTTACGCACTGGACAACGGAAACTACCTGCTGAAGTTCAAGGACGACTGCACTGGTAAGGACGGCGTATTTGACCCCGGTGAAAACTCTGTTGGCTTGACCATTGACGGCGTGGGTGATGTGAATCTGCGTATGTCCGTTTACTTCTTTGAGAAGATCAATGCTGCCGGCATCAAGACCCATTATGTAAGCGCCAATCTGGAGGACACCACTATGGAAGTGCTGCCCGCCAAGGTGTTTGGCAAGGGTTTGGAGGTTATCTGCCGTCACAAGGCTGTAGGCAGCTTTTTCCGCCGTTACTCCGACTACATTGAAGAGGGTGCCGATCTGCCCGAGTATGTGGAAATGACCTTCAAGAACGATGCCAAGGGCGATCCTCTGGTGACCAAGGAAGGTCTGATTGCCCTGGGTGTTATGTCCAGCCAGCAGTATGATGACATGGTGGCTATGACCCAGAAGATTACCCGGATTGTGGCCGACGACCTGAAGGAAAAGGGTTTGGTGCTGTACGATATCAAGTTCGAGTTCGGTTACGATGCCGACGGCAAGGTGATGCTCATTGACGAGATTGCTTCCGGCAATATGCGTGTCTATAAGGACGGTCAGTACATCGATCCCATGACCCTTTCCAAGCTGTTCTTTGCTTGATGGCACGCCTGTAAAGGAGGTACATTATGGGTGGCTTTTTTGGAGCCGTTGCACGCCGGGATGTGGTACTGGATGTGTTTTTCGGCGTAGACTACCACTCCCATCTGGGAAACCGCAGAGCGGGCATGGTGGTGTACGACGGGAACAGCGGCTATCAAAGACAGATTCACAGTATCGAAAATACACCTTTCCGTACCAAGTTTGAGGTGGATTTGCACAAGTTCTCCGGCCATAGCGGAATTGGCTGTATCAGCGACACGGACCCACAACCTTTGCTGGTGCGTTCCCATCTGGGATTGTTCGCCATTTCTACTGTGGGAATTATCAATAACGCGGATGCCCTGGTGGAGAAATACTTCTCCGACCATGGGCACCAATTCATGGCCATGTCCTCCGGCGCTGTCAACGCAACGGAACTGACAGCGGCCCTGATCAATGAGAAAGAAACCCTTATTGATGGAATTCATCATGCACAGCAGGTGATTGACGGATCCGTGACTATTCTGATTTTACAGGAGAACCGTATCATCGCGGCCCGGGATCGACTGGGACGGCTGCCTGTGCTGGTTGGTAAGGGCGAAGATGGCTGCTGTGTGTCCTTTGAGTCTTTTGCCTACAGCAAGCTGGGCTACGCTGACCATTATGAGCTGGGACCGGGGGAGATTGTATCGGTGACGGCTGACGGTGTGAATCAGCTCAGCCCTCCCGGTAAGGACATGAAGATCTGCGCGTTTTTGTGGACTTACTATGGTTACCCCAACTCCAATTACGAGGGCAGAAATGTGGAGGTCATGCGTTACCGCAATGGTGAGATTATGGCCCAGAAGGAAATGGCCCGGGGCACATTGCCGGATGTGGACTACATCGCCGGTGTGCCGGATTCCGGGTTGCCCCATGCCATCGGCTATGCCAATTTCTGCCACAAGCCCTTTGCGAGACCTTTCGTGAAGTATACTCCCACCTGGCCCCGCTCCTTTACTCCTGCCAACCAGGCGGTGCGGAATCAGGTGGCGAAAATGAAGCAGATCCCCGTTCCTGAGCTGATCGAGGGAAAGAAACTGCTGTTTGTGGATGACTCCATTGTCCGGGGAACCCAGCTGCGGGAGACGGTGGACTTTCTGTATGAAAGCGGCGCCAAGGAAGTGCATATGCGTTCCGCCTGTCCGCCCGTGCTTTTTAACTGTAAGTATCTGAACTTCTCCCGGAGCAACTCTGTCATGGAGCTTATCGCGAGAAAGACCATGTATGAGCTGGAAGGGGAGGAGGCGGACAAGCATATCGACGAATATGTGGAGTCCACCACCGAAAGGGGTCAGTGCCTGGCCAAAGCTATCTGTAAGAAACTGGGCTTCGACTCCCTGGGTTACCAGTCTCTGGACGGACTTCTGGAGTCTATCGGCATCGATAAGGATAAAATCTGTACTTATTGCTGGAACGGCAAAGAATAATGATTAAAGGAGCTTAACCTGCCATGGAGAAAAGTTATTCCGAGAGCTACGCTGCCGCCGGTGTGGACATTACCGCCGGCTATAAGTCCGTAGAACTGATGAAAAAGCACATTAAGCGCACCAGAAACGAGGGCTGTCTGGACGATGTGGGAGGCTTCGGCGGCTGCTTTGGCCTGAATCTGGAAGGCATTTCTCAACCGGTGCTGGTTTCCGGCACCGACGGGGTGGGGACAAAGCTGAAGATTGCCATGCTTCTTAACAAGCATGACACCATTGGCATCGACTGTGTTGCCATGTGCGTCAATGATATCATCTGCTGCGGCGCCAAGCCTCTGTTCTTCCTGGATTATATTGCCTGCGGCAAGAATATTCCCGAGAAGATTGCCGACATTGTAGGCGGCGTTGCGGAAGGCTGTGTCCGTGCCGGCTGCGCTCTGATTGGCGGCGAGACGGCGGAACACCCGGGAATGATGGCGGAGGAGGACTATGACCTGGCCGGCTACTGCACCGGTGTGGTGGACAAGTCCAAAATCATCGACAACAACACCATGAAAGCCGGGGATGTGGTAATCGCCCTGGCTTCTACCGGCGTTCATTCCAACGGTTTCTCTCTGGTGCGGAAGGTCTTCGACATTGAAAATGCCGATTTGACCACCCCCAGAGAGGAACTGGAGGGAAAGTCCCTGGGCGAGGCTCTCCTGGAGCCTACCCGAATCTATGTCAAGAGCGTGCTGGCTCTGCTGGAGAAGGTACAGGTGAAGGGTATTTCCCACATCACCGGCGGCGGCTTCTACGAGAACATCCCCAGAAGCGTCCCCGATGGCCTGGGTGCCCGGATTGACCGGAGCAAGGTCAAGGTTCTGCCCATCTTCCGGCTGATTGCCAAGACCGGCAATATCCCCCAGCGGGATATGTTCAATACCTTCAATATGGGCGTGGGCATGAGCATCGTGGTAGCCAAGGACGATGTGGAAACCGCTCTGAACATTTTGAAGGACTGGGGCGAGGATGCCTATGTGATTGGCGAAATCGAAGCGTCCCAGGACAAGATTACCATTTGTGATGAATGAGGTGTGCGGAATGAATCCGGCCAGAATTGCCGTGCTGGTTTCCGGCGGCGGCACCAACTTGCAGGCATTGATTGATGCCCAAAAAAGCGGGATTCTCCACAGTGGCACCATTGCGGTGGTGATTTCCAACAATCCCAATGCCTTTGCCCTGGAAAGGGCAAGGCAAAACGGGATTGCTGCGGAGATTGTCAGCAAGAAAGCCCTGGGCAGTCAGGCGGCTTTTGAGGATGGTCTGAAAGCGACCCTGAAAGCCTATGACATTGATTTGATTGTCCTTGCGGGCTTTATGTGCATTCTGAGTGAGAATTTTACCAGATGCTATGAAAAGAGAATTATCAATGTGCATCCGTCTCTGATTCCCTCCTTCTGCGGCGAGGGCTTCTATGGACTGCGTGTTCACCAGGCGGCTTTGGCCTATGGCGTGAAGGTAACCGGGGCGACGGTGCACTTTGTGAATGAAATTCCCGACGGCGGCGAGATTATCCTGCAAAAGGCTGTGGAGATTCAGCCGGGGGACACTCCGGAAGTGCTGCAGCGCAGGGTGATGGAACAGGCGGAGTGGATTCTCCTGCCCCAGGCTGTGGAGCTGGTTTCCAGCCAGATTTGTAAGAAATAACACAGATAGCTTAGGAGGAATGGTCATGAATGTTTATGAAGTGAAAACCATGAGAGAACGCCTGGAGGGCAATTCCTATCCCGGCCGGGGGATTGTGGTCGGCAAGTCCGCCGATGGCGCCAAGGCCTGTGCCGCCTACTTCATCATGGGCAGAAGTGCCAACAGCCGGAACCGTGTCTTTACCGTAAAGAACGGCGAGGTGTTTACCGAACCTTTTGATGCCTCCAAGGTGGAGGACCCCAGCCTGATTATCTATGCCGCCGTCCGTCAGTTTGAAAACAACCTGATTGTTACCAATGGCAATCAGACAGATACCATTTACGAGGGGCTTGCTGCCGGAAAGAGCTTTTCCCAGGCGCTGACCGCCCGGGAATTTGAGCCGGATGCCCCCAATCTCACCCCCAGAATCAGCGGTATGCTTACCTTTGACCAGGGGGATTTTACTTATGAAATGAGCCTCCTGAAGAGTGCTGACGCAGAGGGTACCGGCTGCAACCGCTTTACCTATTCCTATGTGCCTATGAGCGGCGTAGGGCATTTCCTGCATACCTATGTATGTGACGGCAATCCCATTCCCACCTTCCAGGGTGAGCCGGAGCGGGTAGCCATCCCCAATGATATGGAAAGCTTTGCCCGGGAGATTTGGGAGTCCCTGGACGAGAACAACAAGATTTCCCTGTATGTGCGTTATATTGACCTGGCGACCGGAAGCGTGGAAGAGAAGCTCATCAACAAGAATGCGTAAGGAGTGGTGGAAATGGAAAAGTTTGAACTGAAATACGGCTGTAACCCCAACCAGAAGCCTGCGCAGATTTATATGCGGGATGGCAGTCAGCTGCCTATTGAAATTCTCTGCGGAAGACCCGGCTATATCAACTTTCTGGATGCCTTCAACTCCTGGCAGCTGGTGAAGGAACTGAAGGAGGCTCTGGGCCTGCCTGCGGTTACTTCCTTTAAGCATGTCAGCCCCACTTCTGCGGCTGTGGGCATTCCTCTGCCGGACAAGCTGAAGAAGGCCTGCTTCGTGGATGATATTGCGGGTCTGGATGAAAGCCCCCTGGCCTGTGCCTATGCCAGAGCCAGAGGCACCGACAGAATGTGTTCCTTCGGTGACTGGGTGGCCCTGTCCGATGTGTGTGACGAGGTGACTGCCAAGCTGGTGCAGCGGGAGGTGTCCGACGGAATTATCGCTCCCGGCTATACGGAAAAGGCTCTGGAAATCCTGAAAACCAAGCGGAAGGGAAACTATAACATTGTAAAGATTGACCCCAATTATGTGCCTGAGGAGATTGAGCGGAAGCAGGTCTTTGGCATTACCTTCCAGCAGGGGCGGAATAATTTTAAGATTGACGAGGCTCTGCTGAGCAATTTGGTTACCGCCAATAAGGTGCTGCCGGAGGAGGCAAAGCGGGATTTGATTATCTCTTTGATTACCCTGAAGTACACCCAGTCCAACTCTGTCTGCTTTGCTTATGACGGGCAGGCCATCGGTGTGGGAGCCGGACAGCAGTCCCGGATTCACTGCACCCGTCTGGCCGGCAGCAAGGCGGATACCTGGTTCCTGCGGCAGTACGACAAGGTGCTGAATCTGCCCTTCCGGGAGGATTTGAGCCGTCCCAACCGGGACAATGTGATTGACGGTTATATCAACCAGAACGAGGAGGATGTGTGCGCCGAGGGCAACTGGCAGAAGTACTTTACCAGCCGTCCGGAGCCTCTGACTCAGGAAGAAAAGCAGGCCTACCTTGCTACCATTTCCGGCGTAAGCCTTGGCTCTGATGCTTTCTTCCCCTTCTCTGACAACATCGAGCGGGCGCACCGCAGCGGTGTCAGCTACATTGCCGAGCCCGGCGGCTCCATTCGGGACGATTTGGTGATTGCCTGTGCCGATAGCTACAACATGGTGATGGCCTTTACCGGTATGCGGCTTTTCCATCATTAAGGGAGCGTTTGTATGAAGATTTTAGTTGTGGGCGGCGGCGGCCGGGAGCACGCCATCATTAAAAAACTGAAAGAGAATCCCCAGGTTACGGAGATTTTCGCCCTTCCCGGCAACGGCGGCATTGCCGCTGACGCAGTCTGTGTGAATATCGGTGCCAAGGATATTCCCCAGATTGTAGAGTTTGCAGTCTCCCGTGGGGTGGATTACGCTGTGGTTGCGCCGGACGATCCTCTGGTTTTGGGAGCTGTGGATGCCCTGGAGGAGAAGGGAATCCCCTGCTTCGGTCCCAGAGCCAATGCCGCCATCATTGAAGGCAGCAAGGTTTTTGCCAAGGATTTGATGAAGAAATACCATATTCCTACCGCCAGGTATGAAGTGTTCACGGATATGGAAGCTGCCCTTCGGTATCTGGATACGGCTCCGGTGCCCACGGTTATCAAGGCAGACGGCCTGGCTTTGGGTAAGGGTGTTATCATTGCCCAGACCCGTCAGGAGGCCAAGGAGGCCGTCCAGTCCATGATGCAGGACAAGGTGTTTGGAAAGAGCGGCGACCAAATTGTGATTGAGGAATTTCTCACCGGTCCCGAGGTTTCCGTTTTGTCCTTCACCGACGGAGAAACGGTGGTTCCCATGATTTCTTCCATGGATCACAAGCGGGCAGGGGACGGAGATACGGGTCTCAATACCGGCGGTATGGGAACGGTCGCTCCCAATCCTTACTACACTGCGGATATTGCCCAGCGGTGTATGGAGGAGATTTTTCTTCCCACCATCCGCGCTATGAAGGCGGAGGGGAGAACCTTCCGGGGCTGCCTGTACTTTGGACTGATGCTTACCCCCAACGGCCCCAAGGTCATTGAATACAACTGCCGTTTTGGCGATCCTGAAACCCAGGTGGTACTGCCCCTGCTGGAGAGCGACCTGCTGACCATTATGCAGGCAACCACCAAGGGCACCCTGGCGCAAACGGAGGTAAAATTCCAGGACGCCCACGCCTGTTGCGTCATTTTGGCTTCCAAGGGCTATCCAACGGCCTATGAGAAGGGTTATCCCATTTCTATCCCCGGGGAAATTACTTCTCATGTGTATGTGGCAGGCGCGGCCCAAAAGGATGGGCAGCTGGTTACCTCCGGTGGCCGTGTTCTGGGTGTGACTGCGGTTTCGGATAACCTGAAGGGGGCCATCCGGGAAGCCTATGCCATGGCAGAGACCATCCGGTTTGAGAATCGCTATTGCCGCCACGACATCGGCGCAAGAGCGCTGGAAGCAGGGAGGAATTAAGTTGGTATATAGAGTGTTTGTGGAAAAGAAGCCGGAGCTGGCGAATGAGGCAAAAGCACTGCTCAGCGACTGCCGGAACCTTCTGGACATTCCCGGACTTGAGAATGTCCGGGTGATTAACCGCTATGATGCGGAAAACATCTCCAAGGAACTGTTTGACTATGCGGTAAAGACCGTATTTTCCGAGCCCCAGCTGGATATTGCCACGGAAGATGTGGACCTGCAGGGGGCTGTGGTGTTTGCGGTGGAGTACCTGCCCGGTCAGTTTGACCAGAGAGCGGACTCTGCTGCCCAGTGTATCCAGATTATCTCCCAAGGGGAGCGTCCTCTGGTACATACTGCCAAGGTCTACGCCCTGTATGGAGATTTGCAGGAAGCAGACATCGCCAAAATCAAGAAGTATGTGATTAACCCGGTGGAAGCCCGGGAGGCAGCCCTCACCAAGCCGGAAACTCTGAAGGTGGAGTACGCCATTCCCACCACCGTTGCCACCATGGAGGGCTTTACCCAGCTGGACGAAAAGGGTCTGGCGGACTTTATCCGTCAGTATGGTCTTGCCATGGACGAAGCGGACATCGCCTTCTGCCAGGCTTATTTCCGGAAGGAGGGCCGGGAGCCCACCATCACGGAAATCCGTATGATTGATACCTACTGGTCTGACCATTGCCGGCATACCACCTTTGGCACCATCATTGACAAGGTCACCTTTGAAGATGAACTGCTCCAGAAGGCCTTTGACCATTATCTGGAGGTCCGCAAGGAGCTGGGGCGTACCAAGCCCATCTGTCTGATGGATTTGGCTACCATTGCAGTAAAATACCTGAAGGTACATGGAAAGCTGCCCAAGCTGGATGAGAGCGAGGAAATCAACGCCTGTACCGTGAAAATCAATGTGGAGGTGGATGGGGAGAGCCAGCCCTGGCTGCTGCTGTTCAAGAATGAGACCCACAACCATCCCACGGAAATTGAGCCCTTCGGCGGTGCTGCCACCTGTATCGGCGGTGCCATCCGTGACCCCCTGTCCGGACGGGCCTATGTATACGGTGCTATGCGTGTTACCGGCGCAGCAGATCCTCTCAAGCCGGTAAATGAGACCATTCAGGGCAAGCTGCCCCAGAGAAAGATCGTCACCACCGCTGCCGCCGGTTATTCTTCTTACGGTAACCAGATTGGCCTGGCCACCGGCATTGTGGACGAAATTTACCATCCAGGCTATGCGGCCAAGCGTATGGAAATCGGTGCGGTAATTGCAGCAGCCCCTGCGGAGAATGTCCGCAGAGAGGTTCCGGCTCCCGGAGATGTGGTAATCCTGCTGGGTGGCAGCACCGGTCGGGACGGCTGCGGCGGTGCTACTGGTTCTTCCAAGTCCCACACGGTGGAATCCCTGGAAAGCTGCGGCGCCGAGGTGCAGAAGGGTAACGCTCCCGAGGAGCGGAAGCTTCAGCGCCTGTTCCGCAATCCCCAGGCCAGCCGCCTGATTAAGCGGTGCAACGACTTTGGCGCAGGCGGCGTGTCTGTTGCCATTGGTGAGCTGGCAGACGGTCTGGAAATTGATCTGAACGCCGTTCCCAAGAAGTACGAGGGCCTGGACGGCACCGAACTGGCCATCTCTGAGTCCCAGGAGCGTATGGCCGTGGTGGTAGAGCCTCAGGATGTGGATACCTTCCTGGCTCTGGCCTCCAAGGAGAATCTCCAGGCCTGTCCGGTGGCAAAGGTGACGAAGGAGCCCAGACTGGTGATGCACTGGAATGGCAATACCATCGTCAACATCAGCCGTGAATTCCTGAACTCCAACGGCGCAGAAAAGCATATCTGTGCCGCCCCTGCCCAGCCCGCTTCCTTCCGGAAGGAAATCAGCGGCAGCTTCTCTGGCCTTTACAGCCAGCTGGCGCAGGATTTGAACATCTGCTCCAAGCGGGGCCTTTCTGAGCGGTTTGACTCCACCATTGGTGCCGGTACGGTACTGATGCCCTTTGGCGGCAAGAATCAGCAGACTCCCATTCAGGCCATGGTGCAGAAAATCTCCGTGGAAAAGCAGCATACGGACGACTGCTCCTTTATGGCCTTTGGCTATAACCCCTTCATCACCGAGAAGAGCCCCTACCACGGTGCTTACCTGGCTGTGGTGGAGAGCGTCTCTAAGCTGATTGCTTCCGGTGCGGACTTCTCCGATGTGTACCTGACCTTCCAGGAATACTTTGAGCGCCTGGGGAAGGATGAGAAGCGTTGGGGCAAGCCTCTGGCAGCCCTGTTGGGTGCTTTCCAGGCCCAGCTGGATTTGGGTATTGGCGCCATCGGCGGCAAGGACTCCATGAGCGGCAGCTTCGAAAATCTGGATGTGCCCCCCACCCTGGTAAGCTTTGCGGTGACCACCGGCAAGACCCGGCAGGTAGTATCTCCGGAGCTGAAAGCAGCCGGTCATACCCTGTGCCTGGTAACCCCGGAGCAGGACGAAAACGGCCTGCCCAAGGCAGAGTCTCTCATTGCCCTTTACGATCAGGTAGCAAAACTCCTTCGTTCCGGTGCTGCGGTAGCCGCCTATACCCCCGGGATGGGTGGCGTAGCCGAAGCGGTTATGAAGATGGCCTTTGGCAATGACATTGGTGTAGACTTTGACCGGAGTGTGACATTGCAGGAGCTGTTTGGCTACTGCTATGGCGGCTTCGTACTGGAAATGTCCGGCAATGAAGTGGTGGGCAAGGTTCTGGGCGTTACTACCTCCAAGACGAGCCTGACCTGGGGTGGGGAGGAAGTGTCCCTTTCCCAGCTGCTTACGACTTACGAAAACAAGCTGGAAAGCGTGTATGCCTGCAACATCACCCACGAGAAGGCTCCCATGGAAACCTTCTCCTATACAGGCGGCTGCCAGGTGGCTCCGGCTGTAAAGGTGGCGAAGCCCAAGGTGCTGATTCCTGCCTTCCCGGGCACCAACTGTGAATTTGACTCTGCCAAGGCTATGGCGGACGCCGGGGCTGAGCCGGAGATTATTGTCATCAATAACCTCTCTGCCGATGGCATTGCCAGAAGCGTGGACACTTTCGCCCAGGCTTTGCAGGACGCCCAGATGGTATTCATTCCCGGCGGCTTCTCCGGCGGTGATGAGCCGGACGGCAGCGGCAAGTTCATTACCGCCTTCTTCCGCAACGCAGCGGTAAAGGAAGAGGTTACCCGCCTGCTGGAAAACCGGGATGGTCTGATGTGCGGCATCTGCAACGGCTTCCAGGCTCTTATCAAGCTGGGACTGGTGCCTTATGGCAAGATTATCGATACCGATGAGAATTGCCCCACTTTGACCTTCAACACCATTGCCCGTCACCAGAGCCGGATTGTCCGTACCCGGGTGGCCTCCAACAAGTCCCCCTGGTTGTCCCTGGCCCAGGTAGGGGACGTGTACAATGTCCCCATTTCCCACGGTGAGGGCCGGTTCCTGGCCAGCGAAGCCCTAATTCGGCAGCTGGCGGAAAACGGACAGATTGCCACCCAGTATGTGGACTTTGACGGCAATGCCACCGCCGACATTCACTTTAATCCCAACGATTCCATGTTTGCCATTGAGGGTATTACCTCTCCCGATGGCCGTGTGTTTGGCAAGATGGGCCATAGTGAGCGTATCGGCTCGGGACTGTACCGCAATGTTCCCGGCAATTACGACATCCGTATGTTCCAGGCGGCTGTAAAGTACTTTAAGTAAATAGCCTCATATCAAACCCCGGTTTTGCAAAAGCAGAACCGGGGTATCTTTTCGGGGAGAAAATACCGCTTGTTCTACATGAAAAGAATAGAATGGGACAACCTATTTCGTGACAGGAGGTATGATTATGGAAGACCATAACAATGCGGAAATGAAAAAGGAAGACCGGCAGCAGCTGATTGATTTTGGCGCCGACATTACCAGGGGCAGTAAGGGGAGCATCTATACGCTGACCATTATCGGACAGGTAGAGGGGCACCAGGTGCTGCCGGAGAATGTGAAGACGACCAAGTATGAACATGTGCTGCCCCTTTTGGCAGGAATCGAAGAAAGCGAGGAAATTGACGGCCTGCTGCTTCTGCTGAACACCGTGGGCGGCGATATTGAAGCAGGACTTGCCATTGCGGAAATGGTAGCGGGGATGAAGAAGCCTACCGTTTCTCTGGTGCTTGGAGGCGGCCATTCCATTGGAATCCCTTTGGCGGTCTGCACGAAAAAGTCTTTCATCACGCCTACCGCCAGCATGACGGTGCATCCGGTGCGGATGACCGGAATGGTGGTGGGAGCTCCCCAGACTTTCCGGTATTTCCAGCGCATTCAGGAACAGATTATCCACTTCGTATCCAAAAACTCCGGAATCAGTAAGGAAAAATTTGAGGAGTATATGATGGCAACCGGGGAGATTCCAACGGATGTGGGAACCATTCTCTATGGCAAGGAGGCAGTGGCTTCGGGATTGATTGACAAATTGGGCGGACTGAGTGAGGCCCTGGCCGCTTTGCATAAGATGATTGAAAAGGGAAAGGGAAAATAGAAAGATTTATCTATGATTTTACTGGAATTTTTCCGGAAAATATGATATGATAAAGTGAAATGAAATGCATAGGAAAGGAGATAGGCAAGATATGGACTTTTTGTACGCACTGATTTACGGTGTGATTTCCGGATTGGCAGAGATGCTGCCTATCTCCGCTCCGGCTCACCAGCAGCTTCTGAGATATCTTTTTGGAATTGGGCAGACGGATCATCTGATGAATCTGTTTGTTCATCTTGGTTTGCTGGGGGCAGTATGTCTGGCGTATCGGAATTCCCTGCAAGGCTTTTTCCTGGGTAAAAAGCGTAAAAGGGGACGATACGGACCGAGCGCCGGGGCGGTATATGATTTGCGATTGGTAAAAACAGCAACCATTTTCATGGTGGTAGTCATGGCGGCGTCCATAAACGCCGCGCAAGGATTGCAGCATTATGCGTATCTTACCGCGTTTTTTGTGGTCAACGGTATTTTCCTCTACATACCCCAGCATATCCGGCAGGGCAATAAAGAGGCCAGACACATGACAGGATTGGATGGCTTGCTGCTGGGTGTTTTGGGCGGATTTTCGGTTTTTTCTGGGCTATCCAGAACCGGTTTGTGTATCAGCGGTGGCCTTCTCCGGGGAGCGGATCAGAAGAGTGCTGTGAATTGGGCGTTTCTTTTGACAATTCCGGCTATGGTGGTTCTGATTCTCTTTGACTTTGGCTTTATGGCAGCAGGGACCCTGGGGGCGGTGAACTTCGCAAGGGTAGCTCTGTGCCTGCTTTCCGGGGCGGCGGCCTTTGGCTGCGGTTTTGGCGCTATTCGGTTTATGAACTTTTTGGCTGTACGAACAGGTTTCTATGGCTTTGCCTACTATTCCTGGGGAGCGGCGTTTTTCTCGTTGATTCTTTACCTCATTACCTGACAGGAGGTTATTATGGCGGATAATAGAAGAACCCAGGCGGAACGGGCCGCGTCTGCCAGGGGGCGAAGCGGCAAACCCAAAGCAAATGGGAAAAAGGGAAGTACCCAGAAAAAAACAGAAACCCACGAAGAATGGCAAATTCCTCCCCGGCTGATTTCTTCGGTCATTTTTCTTGTACTGTTTGTAATTCTGCTGGTGATTTTCTTTGGAGATGATGGGGCCCTGGTGACCCTGGTGGGCGACTTTGTGTATGGCCTTATTGGACAGTTTGCGTTCACCGTTTCCATCCCGGCAGTACTGTATCTGTTTTTTATCCACGCATTCAGCGGCAAAAGACCGGTTAAAATGCGGACGATTTGCATCGGCGCTTTTGTGCTTCTGTGCGGCTGTCTGTTCCATTTGAGCGTTGGCAGCGATACGATTCCTACCGGTTTTGGTCTGGTGGGTTATCTGTATGAAGGGGGCGCCGCGGGAACCACCGGCGGTGTCCTGTGCGGTCTCCTGGCCGTCCTTTTGAAGTGGCTCTGCGGCAGTGTTATGTCTTTTTTGATCTTTTTTGTGGCGGCGGCCCTGACTTTGCTGGGCGGTATGCAGATTACGGTTCCCAGCCTGGTACGCGCCATTCGGAACCGCCCCAGAGGGGACTGGGACACCCAGGAGAAGGAGGAGCAAGACCCGGCCTCCGTGGTGGTAAATCACATTGCCAACAAGCGCATTGCCTATGTGGAGAATAAACGCACCAAGGCTGCGGAAGCGGAAGCCAAACATCGGGAACAACAGGCAGACAAGCAGAGTACAAAGGAAATGCTTGAACAAATCCGGGGCGATGTGGATGATCCGGTAATCGCCTCCCAACATCAGCCAGAGATTGTCCAGCCGGCAGAGAAAAGAGCGCAACCTGCCGTAGAGCCGGAAAAAATACCTGCTCAGATGCCGCCTTTGGACTTGGAGGATGTTTCCGTACCTCAGCCTGTTCCGGCAGCCGCGCCGGCAGCTCCCGTTGCGCCTTCTGTGAAGGCGGAAAAGGTAACTGCCAAGGACGCGGAGGATTCTGCGGTCCAGGTGGCCAAGGAAATTGCCATGGGAGAAGCCGCCCAGCAGACAGCGGCGTATTGTTTCCCGCCTATCGACCTTTTGAAGCTTCCGTCTCGTGGCGCGGCGGACGGTACTGTGGAGATGAAAGAAAACTCCCGGCGGCTGAATGAGACCTTGGCCAGCTTCAAGATTGAAGCCCATATTATCAATGTCACCAGAGGTCCCAGCGTTACCCGCTACGAGGTGGAGCTGGAAAAGGGTGTTCGCTTAAGCAAGCTGACCACGGCGGCGGATGATATTGCCCTGAGCCTGGGCGCTACCGGTGTGCGGATTGCAGCCATTCCCGGGAAAATCTCCGTGGTGGGCATCGAGGTTCCCAATCGTGCGGTAACCACCGTATCTCTCCGGGAGGTAATCGGATCCCCCGCTTTTGCCCAGGCCAAGTCCCTGTCCTCCTTTGCGGTAGGCAAGGACATTGGCGGCAACTGTATTGTAGGCAATATTGCAAAGCTGCCCCATATGCTCATTGCCGGTACCACCGGTTCCGGTAAATCCGTGTGCATGAATTCTATCATCATATCTCTTCTGTACAAGGCCGGCCCCGAGGATGTAAAGCTGATTATGGTGGACCCTAAAATGGTGGAGTTGGGAATCTACAACGGCATTCCCCATCTGCTGATTCCGGTGGTCACGGACCCCAAAAAGGCAGCTGGCTCCTTGCAGTGGGCGGTGACGGAGATGATGCGCCGTTACCGGGCTATGTCCGATGCCGGCGTGCGGGATTTGGAATCCTATAATAGTTTGGCAGACGGTATGGAGGACGGCATCAAAAAGCTGCCTCAGGTGGTTGTGATCATCGATGAGCTGGCTGATTTGATGCTGGTTGCCGCCAAAGAGGTGGAAGAATCCATTTGCCGGATTGCTCAGATGGGCCGTGCGGCGGGAATCCATCTGATTATTGCCACCCAGCGTCCCTCTGCGGATGTGATTACCGGTCTGATGAAAGCCAACATTCCCTCCCGGATCGCTTTCGCTGTGGCCTCCGCTATGGAATCCCGGATTATTCTGGATACCCAGGGCGCAGAGAAGCTGGTGGGCCGGGGTGATATGCTGTACGCTCCCATCGGCGACGGAAAGCCCAAGCGGGTACAGGGCTGCTTTGTCAGTGACGCAGAGGTGGAGGCGGTCGCCAACTATGTCAAGTCCAACTCCGTAAACGAGTATGACCAGCAGGTCATGGAGGAAATTGACAAGAAGGCTGCCCAGACCGGGAAGAATAGCTCCCCGGCGTCTGAGCCTGCTGCAGAAGAGGTGGAAGGGGACGAGATGCTCCCGGCTGCCGTGGATGTGATTCTGGAAACGGGACAGGCTTCCGTATCCATGCTCCAGCGGCGGCTGAAACTGGGCTATGCCAGAGCCGCCCGGATTGTGGATGAGATGGAAGAACGAGGTATTGTGGGTCCCTTTCAAGGAAGCAAGCCCAGAGCAATCCTTGTAACCAAAGAGCAGTGGGAAGCCATGCGTTTGGGTTCTTCCCCCCAGATGGACTTCGGTGATTTGACGGAGCTATCTCAGGACACCGATGAGGTTACAGAAGAATAAGCACAACGGCACCGAGATGACACTCGGTGCCGTTTTAGACTGTCAAAAAAGTCCGTTGGACTTTTTTGACAAGTTTTTACAGTCTGCTGCGCGCATATTTTGTCCCCCGTAGGGGGACAAAATCCACACTTGC
>CASFFN010000008.1 GCA_949293985.1 uncultured Eubacteriales bacterium
AGCGGTAGCCAAGGGGAATAAGCCCCAATCATGCACATGGATTATGTGATATTCTTGATTTTGTCGAAAAACGCTTACACAAAATTTTCTGAGAGACCAAACCCGACATGGAACGATAGCTTTCACATCGAAAACAACACCGCAGGCTTCCTGCGGTGCATACATAGAGAATGCGCCCCGTGGCTTCCTTCCACAGGGCGCATGGTTATATATGGATTTATCTGCTGTATTTTCTCTTGCGGCTGTAAACGGCTGTGCCGGTCAGGACAGCGCCCGCAGCTAACATCAACGCCATCCAAAGAGCGATATTGCTGTCGTCGCCGGTCTGCGGAGAAGTGGTATCGCCGGTCTGGTCGCCGCTTGGCTTATCGGTATCCGTCGGCGGCTCGGACGGATCTGTTGTCCCCGTTGCGGGGATTTCCACCGCCGCTTCCTCATAGCCGCAAACGGTGCATTCCTTGTGCCGAGAGCCTGCTTCTGTGGCAGTCGCTTCCTTATCCGTTACCCACTCAAAAGTGTGGGCGGCTTCGTTCAGCTTCTCGCCGCACTCACAGGTGTTCCAGTGGCTGGTTTCATCGGAATTCCAACCTTCCTGCGCCGCACAGGCGTGCTCACCAATGGTAACCGTTGCGGCGGCAGAGGCAAGGACAGTACCATTTGCTTTTACACGAACATTATAAGTTCCACTCACAAGACCTGTCACCGATGTACCTGTAATTTCTGTCCATTCGGAAGAAGTAGACAGCTTGTATTCCATTGTGGCATCAACATCTGTGATCTGCCCGTCGTTCTGCTCGTTTGTTGTACAGTCTGCACTGCTAACCGTAGGCAGAGCGGCCTGTGTCACATCAATAGTTTGTATTTCCGAATCCAGAGTATCAATTCTGTCACCCGGCTGATACACTTTTACATCATTATCGGCTGTTACACCGGTAATCTCCATCGTTGTTCCGGTAATGTCATTCCAGCTATTTCCTCCGTCTATGCTGTACTTCATAGAAGTATCAACGCCAGACAAAGTACCACTATTATCGCCTGTGGCAGTGAAAACTGCTTCTGGGACAGGATTAACAGCGAATTCCCAGTAAAGGCGAGGGGCACCGTTTGCATCCTGAATCCAGATTCCTTCTTCGGATATTTCACAGAGTTTTTGGAAAAGATCTGCCAAATCTGTTGATAAGATTCCATTCTCATCTGTTCCGACAGTATAGTAACAGTTTTCAACTATCGCATTTGCGCTTCCGTTTTCTTCACCTGCATAATTTAATTCTGATAACGAAGGAGAAATTGCACCAGAAGCTCCATTGCCTGCTATCTCAGCAGAGGAATAGCAACTATAAACCCCTGAAGTTGCCTCGCCTGTCTGATTGTTAGATAATACAGCGCTTACCACTCCTGCGATACCGCCGGCATTTCCGCTTGAAGTAACAGCCCCCTCATTATAGCAATATCGAATTTCCGAAACGATGGGAGAACCACCTGTATAAACCATTCCCGTAATGCCACCAGCGTTTCCATAGACACGGTTTGCTTCTACAGCGATATTCCCTTCATTTTTGCAAGCATTTATCTTTCCTGCATAAACGCTCCCAGAAAGCCCTCCGGCATATAGATCACCTGATGCGGTAGAAAAATTCAGATTCATGCGGCCGGAATAAATACAATTTTGCATGACGCCTGCCTGCACCTCGCCAGTCATTCCGCCAAAAAATGAAGCGTTTGAATTTCCCTCTTGAATCGTAATATCCACGCTGGAAACACAGTTGGTAATATTACCGGCAAACAGACCGCAGATGCCGCCTAACCAGGAAGCTTCAATCCTCGAAACACCTGAGATGCTTCCGTCCACAGTCAGATTCAAAATTTCACCTTCGGCAAAACCAAACAAGCCCACGGCAGAATAAGCGCCAACATTGCTTAATTCCGAAATTTGGTATGTGATACAATGCCCTTGGCCATCAAAACTGCCATAAAAGTAGTTGCCGTCATAGTAATCATCCAGCAAACCGCATATAGGCTCCCAGCTCACAGCCGTCATATCAATATCACTGGTCAGAATATAATAAGCATCTGACCCGGCACCAGCTTCAATTTGTTCTGCAAAATAGGCAAACTGTTCTGCCGTTGCAATCTCATATGGGTTTGCTTCCGTACCATCACCGCTTTCGTATGCAGTTGCTACCGTACGTCCGTCCCAAACACTCACAGTGGGTTCCGCCGCAAACGCCATTGTTGGCAGCATACCCACGCATAATAGCATACATAACAGTACGCCAATCCATTGCTTAATCTTCATTGTTTTCGTCCTTTCAATTTATTTTCAGTAAGGTTTCAAACATAAAAAGGCGCATCCCGTCCGTTGTAAATTGGACAGAATACGCCTTCTGTTTTGTGCAGTTTTCAGCTTGACAGGATAAAAGGGCAGAGTTATGCTTTGCTTGCTTGCTTGCTTGCTACCAGTGTGCGTCCTGCCGCCATTTTTGTCAAGCCCCTTTCCGAATATATATACATATAAAATTTTACCACAAATCCCGCTGGATTTCAACCTCTTTTCGAGAAAAAATGGGTGTGCTATTATCAACAATTCAGGTCAAACCTTCCATTCCGCCGCGTGGACATTTAGAGGTCAAAAAAGCCTGATTTCAAGCCGTTTTCTGAGCCTGAACTTTGAGGGGCAAGGTGTTTGTACCTTACCCCTCGTTTTTGCGTCTGAAAGCGTTACAGGCTCATTTTTGCAGCCTTATCATTACCTCGTCTATAAGGTCTGTGTATCTGCCCTGCGCCAGCAGCTTATTGCGGTACGCAAGCAGAGCGTTAAAAACATACCGTCTTTCTTCTGCCGTCAAATAAAGGCGGTATTTCTTCTTCCTCATACGAAGATCACCTCGGCATTGACGGTTTCTATAACCGCCGACCGCAGGGCATTCATTCTCTGCACCCATTCCGTCTGATTGTCGGCTTTCAGTGTTTCGGTAATATCCTCACGCTCTGCCCGCTGCTTCATAAGCCGGTCAAACAGCGCCTGCGCCTGTTCCTCAACATCGGCAAGGTAGGATTGCAGCTTGCCGTTTGTCAAAAGGCTGGTATAAAGTGCCTTTTTATGCTCTCGGATATACCGCAAATGCCGCTGTCCCCATACGCCGATGTGCCGTTCTTCTTTTTCGGCGGATAATTCCAAGCAAGGGATATAATAATCGCCCCGCAGCTCATACCACAGATCATTTTTATCATCGTAAATATACTTGTCCATTGAAAAATCCTCCGTTATAATATATTCACACATACATCACAGTTCTCCGATTGCCACACTTATGTGTTTATTCTTGTTATGAAATTTTCTTGCCCTTGCATTTGCCCTTATGAGCAAAGAGGGAAAGAATAAACTTGTGTGTGACCGAATAAAGAGATAAGGCGGACACATTGCGATAAATCCCTTATTTTCAAGGCTTTTGGAGGATTTTATTAAAACACTGTAACCTCTGTTGAGAAGTCATAATTTACTGATGTTCAAATTCATATTTGTTACTCTATGTATGCTATCCTTTCAAATTCTCCAAAGCGGACGGATTATTTTCGAGGATCGCCCCAACAGTGGGGCAGGTTTCTAATTCCGAACAGTCGCCGCAGGTGGAAACGCCTTTTTCCAAAGCACATTTCCGGATTTGGCATATATGCTCGCAAAATACCGTTTTCGCTCCGTTCACACGGCAGCCCTCGCAGTTGATATGTTCCGGCAGAATGGGGGCGTTGTTTAACTCCGCCCACAATTTCGCCGTTTTCTCCCGCAACGCCTGATTATCATTGACAGTTGCAATATATGCGTCGCATTTTTCGCAATCCAGTCCGCAGTATCCAATCATATTTTTCATAGGTTATATGCCTCCTAACGCTTTTCTTATATCCGCAACAAACTGTGCCTGCTGTTTTTTCAGATATGGCTTCACAAAGGGTTTCATCAACAATTTCTTCGCTTCCACTTGCTCCGTGAAATCTATCTCCGTTTCATCACCTTTGGCCGTGAAAATGCCAGTCCAATGCCCTTTCATATTGCTGTTTTCCATATCAAATTCCCACCGTCTGTATGGCTCGATAACCGTAACGGTAAATGCCGTAGGGTAGCCGTCTTTGGTATATTCGATAAATTGCTTGTCGCTTATAACTTCCGTTTTACTCAGGCCGCTTCTCCAAGCGGCGTAATTCTCAATGTCTAAAACAAAATCCCACACTTGCCGAAGCTCGCTCGGAATCAACGCTTTTATATTTGAAGTCGCCATATTCCCGCTTCCTTCCCCAAATCAATCGTATTTCTCAATATGCACGGTGGCAATCGCAGACTGATTCGGCTCCCCGGTAACAAGGTCTTGCGGCGCGGGAATCAACATCATAAATCCGTCCTTGCCATATCGCTGCTCATACCCCTGTGCATACGCTTTCTCCACAGAAATATGCTGCACCTGCCCAATCACCATAGCCGTAATTCCCGCACCGCTTAAATCCTGTATCTCTTTCAAAGTACATTCCATACTGAGAAACGCCTCCTTGATTACAGGCGCGTGAATGGTTTTTGCGTTGGAAATCGTAAAGCCTCCTGCCGCAAATTCGTCATCGTCTATTTCGTTGTGATGAATGGTGTTTACCAAATTATCATAATCGCTTATCGGCAGGAAGTTAATGCAAAAGCATTTTTCCCTTTGGATATTGGCGTAGGTGTGGGTATGCTGATATAAGTTACCCATCACGGCGAAGAAGGCGGTCTTATCTCCGTGGAAGCAGCTCCAGGAATGAAAGCACACATTCGGCCTGCCGTTTTCTTTCCAAGTGGTAATCGCAAACAGAACGGCCGGTATTCCTGCCGTTACTTCAAAATGGGAAAACAGTTCAAATTCCTCCGGATAGGCAGGCTTAAAATACCGCGGGAAATTTTTCCCAATCTCTATTTTCATCGCTGCTCCTTTGAAAAATCATAGTTTTTCTATATCTTCCACATAGATGGAAACCTCACCGCACTTCGGGCAAATTGCTGCCTTCGGTTTTCCGATCCGACCGCCGAACAGCTTGTTTTCGTCCGAGGACATTACAATCCCGTACCCCGTGCCCTCTACTTTGATGGCGCAGTTTTCTTTCATTTCCGTTCCACATCTAAGACACTTTCTCATATACAAAATCCTCCGTTCTCATTTTGGGGATAACCATTATGATTGCCTGTAACAGTTCAAGCCGTTGCCTTATGTTCTGATCCGAAATGTTTTTGGGGCCAGACGATATACCAAAATACTCGCAACGATACTGTAAAGCACGCAAAACGCAATCGTCATGATCCCAAATATCATAATCGGCATACGCAGCTGCATGAAAGCAAAGCAGACGACATAGGTTACTGACAAAACAATCTGGTATGTGCCGCTTTTCAATTCCGTTCCGGCGTTATACGGCTGGAGCAGATAGTAAATCGTAAGATAATGAATGGAGAAAAACAGACTCATACAAAGAATCGAAACAATCAGCACAACATAGTTCAGCGGATTGTACGTTCCTCCGGTAGCAAAGAGAATCAGCGCCAGCCCGCCGCCAATCACCAGGGCCGGAACTGCATTGATTTTCATAATTTCACGCAGGCGAATCTGAAACAGCCGCAATATGAAATTCGGCTGCTTATAAAACGAGTAGGTCAGCAGGCTGTGATCGCAGTTCATAAAAAGCGCCTGTGTGAAATTCGTACCACGGTTGATGGCGTACATAATAAACACAAAGTACGGAAGCCAAGTCATCACAATTTCGTTAATGGCGGATTTTTCTTCCGGCAGAAAATAAATGCCTGCCAGCACAGCGGCGACAAGGAAAGCGCACACATAGGAAATCTTTTTTGTCGAGTTCCAAAGAATCTTTTTGTGTCGTTTGATAAACAACTCATTGAGGTACTCGAAGCCTTTGCGGTCACTGGTAATGGAAGTATCCGTGGATATTTTCTTTTCATTTACCTGCTTTACAAGCTGCGCCGCGGCAGTGCTGTCCATCTGATTTGTCAAGCCTGCCAATAACTCCTTGTTGATTGCATAATAGTCCCGGAAGGTAGTAAGCCTTGTGATACTTGCCATACCAAGCGGAATACACGCTAAGAATGTACCCATTGGTACGGCTGAAGGCAAAACAAAGCCAAAAGCCGGCGGAACATAGGCAGCGGCTAAAAGCAGAGCGATACAGCCCCACATATATTTAGACAGCTTATTTTCGTTATATCCAAAGCCTCTTTTCTCATAATCCCACAGGGTGACGGCAGCATAAGTCAACTTCATACCCGCTATACAAACGGGCAGAAGCAGGCAAAACCACAAAGGCACGCCTCTGTCCATACCAAACAGAATCGTAAACGGCAAAAATCCGATGACAACCTTCAAAAGGGAGTAGATATAGTTTACCAGCGTATATTCCCTTGCGTCCATTTTCATCAGAATCATCGCGTAATACTTATCCTTGGTCGGATTAAAAAGGTGGGTGTTCGTAAAGCTGCCGATTACAGTTAAAATCAGCAGGATATGCAGAAACACCGCATTCTCCGGCAGTCCGCTATAAAGAATACCTGCGCCGCATACCATCGTAACAAAGTAAAGGAACTTGCCGATAAAGGTAGAAACAATCTCCCAAAGCACGGACAATATATTCGCAAAAATTTTCAGTCCCCTTACTTTATACAGCGCTGCCGGAAGCAGCCGCTTTAAGAGAGGAATTTGCTTTAAGGAAAACAGAATCCCGTTTACCCGGTATGTGTTTTTCAGGGAGAAGGATATTTTGAGCGTCTTATTCATTTTCTCCCTCCCGCAATGCCGCAATGATCTTATCCTTAAACTCCTTGCTGTCTAAATCCGTTTTCTCCACAACTTCCAGCTCACCGTGATGGAGCAGTACAATTTCATCGCAGAGATCCAGCGCCAAATCCATAATGTGCGTGGAGAAAATGGTAATGCGGTCTTGTTTCAGCGAACGAAGCAGCTGCTTCATTTCTTCCGCCACCACCACATCAAGGGAGGTTAAAGGCTCATCCAGCAGCAGAATTTTCGGCTGAGCGATGATATTGATGAGCATTTGCATTTTGTTTTTCATGCCGTGAGAATAGTCCTTCAGCAGCTTATCCCTGTCCTCCGGCTCAATGCTCATATAATCAAAATACGCGTCAATGCTTTTCGGCTCCTTAATGGACTTCTCATTGATGTCCATAAAAAACTTCAAAAACTCTCTGCCGGTAAGAAACTCCGGCACGGTAGGCGTGGAGAGTACATACCCAATATCATCTGCCGATACTTCACGGCGGACACCGTCTGTATCCATATAGAAGCTGCCGCCGTCTGCCTTAATATCACGGTTCAGGCAATTAAACAGCGTTGTTTTACCAGCGCCATTTCTGCCGAGCAGTCCGTAGATTTTGCCTTCTTCAAATGTAAAGTTAATATCTTTCAGAACTTCTTTTTTCTCAAAGCTTTTTGACAAATGTTCAATAACAAATTTCATAGTATCCTCCGTTACATCTTATGTTGGTAATACGCCATCAAAATAAAGTCTATAATCGTTTTCAGCAGGAAAACTCCTACAAGGACAAGAACTACCCATATGGGCGCGCCGATAAAAATACATACCCAAGCGCCTGCCATCAGCAGCCAGTGAAGGATTTCGCCGGATATTGCCTGCGCTTTGCGGCGAATCAGCTGATTACGCTCATCTTTTTCTTCAATCTCGTTTAAGGAATCTCTGAACAAATCGTCTTCGGCTGGAAAGCTTATCTTTTTCGCCAGCCATGCAGAATGAAAAACAGGAAATACATACAGTATTCCACTGTTTTCCATTCTTTTGTCTGACAAAAAATAGAGCTTCCTTAATTTCATCAAATCGGGATTTTTTGCGCCCCACAGACCGACGCACCATTTTGCGATACCGTAGCCGAACAGTCCGGCTCCCACGCCAACCATTGCTCCGCTTTGGGAATCGCTCAATTGTCCTGTAAAAAAATTTTTGCGGCAAGAGCAAAAGCAATGCCCGCAATGCCGATAACAAGATACACTCCTGTTTTTGTTTTATTCTTCATTGCTTTTCCTCCTCATAAATGAAAATATCTTCGATGCGCATATCAAAATAACGAGCGAGCTTAAAAGCCAATGTTATAGACGGATTGTATCGTCCGTTTTCCAGCGAACCGATTGTCTGCCGGGATACTTCCAATGCCGCGGCCAGTTCTTCCTGCTTGATTCCCCGCTCTTTCCGAATTTCCTCTAAACGGTTTTTCACGGCGTGCCGCCTTTCTATGGAAAGCGAGCTTTCCGTACTCATGTTATAGCAAAGAACGCAGAAATGTCAAGCACGCTTTCCATAAAACGGAATCTCAACAGAAATAAGCCTCCAGTTTTTCAGCAAACAGTTGTGTCTTTCCTGACGCTGTTTATTCTGAAATCCGATGAGATTTTGCGTTCCAAATTGGTATCATGAAAAAACGCCGCCTGGGAACAGGCGGCGTTAGACTGTCAAAAAAGTCCGTTGGACTTTTTTGACAAATTTTTGCAGTCTGCTGCGCGCATATTTTGTCCCTGCGGGACAAAATCCACACTTGCAGCCTGAGATGTATTTTCCGCCAGGTACACGCCCCGGCGGAAAATGATTTTTGCCGCTTGAAGCGGCAAACTCTGCGAGGCTTTTTGATACGCTGAAACGCCGCCTGGGAACAGGCGGCGTTGGTTTATTACAGGGGACTTTGCTTAATTTTGGCGTACCGGCGGGGGTACTGGGGCGGGGTGGGCTTTACCTTTTTCAGGACGACGACCCCGTGGGCGGCGCCGCCGATGGGAAACTCCTGGATTTTCTCTACCTGCAATCCCAGCCGGGCCACGGCGTTTTTCGCCTCCGCCAGCTCTTCCCGGGCGGCGGCGCCCTTCATGGCCAGCACATAGCCGCCCACCTTGACAAAGGGAGCCGTCAGCTCCAGCAGGATGTTCAGCCTTGCTACCGCGCGGCTGGTGGCGATGTCATAGGTCTCCCGGCAGGCGCTCACCGCTTCTTCTGCCCGGGCGGCAACGCAACGGGCCTGCACCCCCATCTGGGGAAGGATGGTTTGCAGCCAGTTTACCCGCTTTCCCAGAGAGTCCAGCAATGTCAGATCTATCTGGGGACAGGCGATTTTCAGGGGGACGCCGGGAAATCCGGCGCCGCAGCCCACATCAATCACCCGTTTTCCCGCCAAGTCCGCCGTTTTCAGCAGGGTCAGGCTGTCCAGCAAATGAAGCCTTGCCACCTGGTCCGGTTCGGTGATGGCGGTGAGGTTCATCACCCGGTTTTGCTCCAGAACCGCCTGGGCGAAACGGCACAGCTGCCGCTGCACCGGGGCCTCCAAATCCAGTCCCAGCTCCGCAAGCCCTGTTGCCAGGGCGGTCTCCATCATTGGGCAGGAGCGGAACGGATGCCGCTCAAATCCACCTGGGTTTCGTCCGTGGGGTCAAAGAGGGGCGGCTCTTCCGCCTGGCTGGGCAGCACCACATTCTGGATGTGCCAGTTCACCAGCAGATTGCACACCGTATCCGCCTCCGCCGGAGTCTCCCCCAGGAAACCCCGGTAGCTTTCCAAATCCTGGGTCACCTGGGTGTTGGCACCGGAGGTCACCTGCTGGATAATCTGCTGGGCGCTGCTGGTGCCGAAGCTCTCCAGCGCCCGGAGACAGTAGTCATACGCCGCCAGGAAACCGGCGTAGCGGAACCGGGCGTCCGGGTTGGCCTCGCAGGTAAGATACGCCGCAAAAGCGGAGTTCTCCGGGGTGACGACGCACATTCTGTGGGCCATCTCCCGGCAGATGGCAAAGGGCAGCATGGCCTGGGGTACATTGGGATTGACGGCAGCCTCGCCGGTCAGACCCACGGTGACGCCGGTGACACCCTTGCCCGTATAGTAATCCGCCCAGCCCAGCTCCTTCACCGGCTGCCGGCTGCCTGCCAGCACCGAGGCGGAGCGCTCATAGACCATGACATAAAAGCCGTCCGCGGCCTTTTCCGCCAGTTCCTGAAAATCCGAAGTCTGGCTTCCCGCAGAGGACAGCTCATTGGCCTGATCCCGAAAATAGGTCACGGCGGTCTGCAAATCCGTCACCGCGTAAGGCTCGTTGGGCAAACGCAGGTCATCGGCGATGGAGCCGGTGTACCGGTTCAGGCCGTACAGGCCGGTGTTCAGCAGGTTTACCAGAGCCACCGCCGCCAGCACCCAGCCGGCCACCTGAACGGGGTTCCACCGCAGTACAAACATCAGCACCACCACCGCCAGCACGGCCACCACAAATACCAAAAGCAGCAGCTGCCACAGGCAGAAGTCCACGCTGCCGCTCCACTGCGCCAGGGAGTCCAGCAGCATCCGGGTCACATAGGGATAAAAGGTATCCATCAGCGCCTGATGGGAGGACGCGAACAGGTTCAGTCCCCAGGCTCCCAGGAACAGCAGCAGCGCCACTAAGTAACCACGCCAATATTTCAAAGGAAACGCCTCCTTTTGTGAACATAGGATATCACTTTATAGTATAGCACAGAAAAGCGCCTTTGTCTTGCAAAAAATATTAAATTTTTTGCAACGCCTTACAAAAGCTCCCCCAGGACCCCGTCCCGGTAGGGAGACAGCGCCCGCACCTGCCGGATTTGGTTGTGGAGATTCTCTCCCCGGACATAGAACTTTACATAATTCGGCGAATGTCCGGTGTAATAATCCCCCTCCGGCTCCTCAAACAGCACCGGAAGCGCCGTCCCCGCCAAAGCCTTCCGGTAGGAGCGGGACATGGCTTGCGCCACCTCTATGGCCTGACGGCACCGCTCCTCCTTCACGGCGTTGGGCAGCTGCCCGGGCATTTTATCCGCAGGGGTGCCGGGACGCCGGGAATAGGGGAAAATGTGCATATCCGCAAAACCGCATTCCTGAATAAAGTCCAGGCTCCGGGCAAATTCCTCCGGGGTTTCTCCGGGGAAGCCCACAATCAAGTCCGTGGTAACGGCGCAGCCGGGGAAATAGGTCTTCAGCAGGTTCACGCTTTCCAGGTATCGGGCGGTATCATACTTCCGGCGCATCCGGGACAGCACCGTATCACAGCCGGACTGGAGCGACAGGTGGAACTGGGGGCACAGGTTGGGAAGGGCACTTAGCCGGGTGCAGAAATCCCCCGTCACAATCCGGGGCTCCAGAGAACCCAGCCGCACCCGCATCCGGGGCGCCGCCCGGCACACCGCCTCAATCAGCTCCGTGACCGGGGGCTTACCCGGCAGATCCATGCCCCAGGAGGCAATCTCGATGCCGGTAATCACCACTTCCCGGTAGCCCTGGCTTTGCAGCGCCTGGGCCTGCTCCACCGCCAAGGGCAGGGGAGCGGAGCGCACCGGCCCTCTGGTGTAGGGGATGATACAGTAGGTACAGAAATTCACGCAGCCGTCCTGCACCTTCAGCATGGCCCGGGTACGGCCCTCCAGTCCGCCGGGGGGCAGCACCTCGAAACTCCGGCGGCCCATCGGGTTGTCCAGAACCGGCCGGGTCTGTTTTTTTTCCAGAGCCAGGAGCATCTGCTCCAAAAATTCCTGCCGCTGGCTGCTGCCGCCTACCACATCCACCCCCAGCGGCTCCAGGGCACCGGCGGCGTGCTGGCTGTAGCAGCCGCAGACCCCGATGACACTCTCCGGGTGCTCCCGGCGGCAGCGGCGGATTACGCTCCGGTTCTTCCGGTCCGCCACTGCGGTGACGGAGCAGGTATTGATGATATAGCCGTCGCAGGGTTCCTGGAAGGGACGGACTTCATGCCCCATTTCCCGGAGCAGCCGCTCCATGGCCTGGGTTTCGTATTGATTGACCTTGCAGCCCAAGGTATAAAAGCCAAATGTCATTTGTGATTACCACCAATTTATGAATAAGGTATTTAGTAAAATCGTAAAAAGTGTGTATTGCGCATGAAAAATAATTTGCTATAATTTAGATATGTCGCCTGTGCAGCAGGCAGCCAGCCTATTATAAACCAAAAAAGTGGTTTTGTACAGCACAGGAGTTACCGCATGAGAGAATTTACCATCCAGCTTCATTCCCTGCAAGATGTGCAGGATTTTGTGAACATGGCCTGCACCTGCCCCTTTCGGGTGATTGTAGGCAATGAATCCCAGCGCATTGATGGCAAAGACTTTATGGGAATGTTCAGCCTGGACTACCGCTTTCCCCAGAAGGTATGGGTGGATTGTTCCCAAGAGGCGCTGCAAAGCTTTTTGCAGCGGATTGCGCCCTTTCTCTCCAATTAGCTTCGGCTCTTAGTAGCCCGTCCCGGGAATACTCGGGGCGGTTTTTTTATGCGTTTATACGCAACTTAATACAAACTTAAAAACTATCCCCTTTTTTTCTTAAAATCTATGGGGTACGATATAGTCACTAAGATTCAATATTTCGTTTTCCTCTTTTTCATTTTCCTCTCTTCTTTTTTGTGCAAAACCGCAGGTTGGTCCTGCGGTTTTTGCATTTTATACCGCCAGTCCCCAAAGAAGATTGGCAGCGCCGCACAGCACCATCACCAGCACCGGGCTGAGCTTCCATTTCCGCAGGGCGAAAAATCCCGCGATTACCAGAAAGATACCCACAGGATTGCAGGCGGAAAGGGCGGGGCCGCCCATGACCTCCAGGAAAATAGACACTCCGGCGGAGGCAATCAGCGCCACCACCGCGGGGCGCAGGCACCCCAGCACCCTTTGCAGGAGGGACAGGGTCTGATACCGGTAGTACACCCAGGCCAGCGCCGACACCAGCACCACCGAGGGAGCGACGCACCCGGCGGTGGCCGCCAGCGCCCCGGGGAATCCGGCAATCCGCATTCCCACAAAAGTAGCGCCGTTGATGGCGATCGGGCCGGGGGTCATCTGGGAGATGGTCACCAGGTGGGAAAACTCCTCCATGGTCAGCCAGCTGTGAGCGGTGACCACCTGAGCCTGAATCAGGGGCATGGCGGCATAGCCGCCGCCGATGGAGAACAGGCCGATTTGCAAAAAGCTGACAAACAGCTGCCAGTAAATCATAAACGCCCCTCTTTCTTCCCTAAAATCAGCCCCTGCGCCACCCCCACGGCGGCGGCAAAGAGAATGATGTATACCACATTGATATAAAAGGAGGCGGCAAAGGCCAGGGCCATCAAAAGCATATAGAGCCAGTCTCCGGTTTTGAAGATATCCCGGGCAAGGCTTGCCACCACATCGAAAATCACCGCCGCCACACCGGCCTGCATACCCGCCAGCACCAGATTCACATAGGGGTTGGCGGCAAAGGCGGCATAGAACAGGGAAATCACCGACAGAACCAAAAGGGGAGGCAGCACGGTGGCGATTAGGGCGGTGAGCATCCCCACGGCCCCCGCCAGCCGCCAGCCCACCAAAATGGCGGCGTTTACCGCAATGGCCCCGGGCGCGGACTGGGCCAAAGCGGTCAGGTCCAGCATTTCCGTCTCTTCCAGCCAGTGGTATTTGTCCACAAACTTGTTTTTCATCAGGGTAATGATGACATAGCCGCCTCCAAAGGTGAAAGCGCTGAGGTAAAACATGGAGGCAAAAAGCTGCCACAGCAGCCTGCCCTTTTTGGGCTTATCCAAAATCGACCACTCCTTTTCTTCGGCTTTAGGAAGCTCTGATGAAATCGGCAAGAGCTGGCAGGAAGAGTTTTTCGTCAGACAAAAGAATGGAAAACCGGGGAATACTTTGTGTATTTCCGGTTTGTTTTTCATTCTGCATGGATGGCGAAAAAGATCCGCTGTCCAGTCGAAGGCGATTTATTCAGAGTTTCCTTAGTATACAACAAATTTTCCAAATGTAAAAGAAAAAATGCCTTTCTCCGGGGGAATCCCCCGGGGCTTGGGAATTTGTTTGACATTCTTCAGGGATTTGGCTATAATAAGAGAAACTCCCAAAGAGTTAATTTCCGAAACAAGGAGAGATCCCTATGCATATAGATCATCAGCATGTGGCAGGCGGCCCGGAGCATGAGCATCCTCATGTGCACGAACACACCCATGCCCACACCCACGACGGCGTTGCCCACACCCATCCCCACGTCCACGAGCATACCCATCCCCATGAGCACGACCATGACCATGCGCATCCCCATGACTGCGGCGGCGCCTGCGGAGAATGCGCTTCCCAGTGCCAGCACACCCCCATGGAAGAGCTGACCGCCCTGATGAAATACATGGCCGGTCACAATGCCGCCCATGCCCGGGAGCTGGCGGAGCTGGCAAACCAGCTGGAGAAAATTGGCAATCACACGGCTTACGAGCAGGTGATGGCTGCGGTTTCCGACTTTGAGAAGGGCAACCTGCGGCTCACCGCCGTGCTGTCCAGCCTGGAAGTAAAGTAAGGAGCAGCCCTATGTGTCTTTCCACCGTATACAAAAACCGCATGGCGCCGGAAACCGTCGCCATGAAAAATGTGATGAAAATCGACTGCCGGGACGGCGTGGTAATTCTCACCGACCTGATGGACAGAACCGTAGCCATCGAAGGCCAACTGGAATCCGCCAACCTGGTGGAAGGCTATGTCATTGTGAAAGAAGCGGTATGATTCAAGGGGGCGCCTCCGGGCGCCCCATTGGTCTGGCAGAAGCGGCCGGAGGAACCCCCTCCGGCCGTTTTCCTTAATATTCCCGAACCAGCGCTTTCACGACTCCAATAATCTGGGCATAGGCGCCGTCGATGGGGGTGTAGGCCTCGTTTTCCGGCATGAGCCAGATCTCGCCGTTGCGGCGGCGCAGCCGCTTGACGGTGGCTTCATCCTCCAGCCGGGCCACCACAATCTGCCCATCGTCGGCGGTGGGCTGGGGGCGGACAACCACCACATCTCCGGAGAAAATCCCGGCGCCCACCATACTGTCCCCCCGGACCCGGAGGGCAAAGCAGGAGGGGTCCCCGTCCCAGCTGATGACCCCCTCCTGGTTCTCAAAAGCCAGAATGGGCAGTCCGGCGGTGACGGTGCCGATCAGGGGAATCTGCCCCGGGCGCTGGGGCGCGGCGATGGCCCGCTTGCGGCCCTTCTCCCCCAGGGTAAGCATTCCCTTCTGCTGCAAATTTTTCAGATGATAGTTCACGGAGGCGGTAGAGCGCAGACCCACCCCGGCACAAATCTCCCGGATGGACGGGGCATAGCCGTTTTCCGCCGAAAATTCCCGAATAAAGTTCAATACCTGTTCTTCCCTGGGGTTTGTCTTGGACATGGGCGGCGCCTCCTTTCCTTTTGACCATTATAGCACAAATGAGCGAAAAAGAAAAGGGGGTTTCTGGGTTTTTTTCGACAAAATTCCCGTTTTTTTCCCTTGACCGCCGGGGTATACTGGATGCCGGAAGGAGTGAGCAGAATATGAAAACGAAACCCAACGATGCATTTGCCCAGGTGTGGCAGCGGGTGAAGGAGCCGGCGGCTCTGTTTGACCCGGAGAGTATTAAGGGCCTGATTGCCCTGCAATGGCAGGAGGCTGCCACCTACTTATATCTGTCCCGGCGGCTGGGAGGACGGGAGGGGACACAGCTCCACAACCTCTTTACCCAGTGCCAGTCCCACACCGCCTGTCTCAAGGGGATTTACACCCTGGCCACGGGGAAGCATTACAGCGCCAAAAGCCTGCCGCCCCAGGAGGAGCCGGTGGAAGTGACCCTCCGCCGGTGCTACGGCAACAAAATGCGCTGCTTGGCAGAATACGAAGCCAGAGGCGCCGACCCGGAGTACGGTCAGGTATTCTTGCGCCTGGCTCAGCAGGAGCGGGAGGTTTGCAGCGAAATCCTGGAAATCATCGGAAGACTCACCCATAAGGTGTAATCATGCCAACCCCAAAAGGACAAGGGCATCTCGGAACGAGATGCCCTTTTCAGCGTGTCAAAAAACTTTTTGACACGCTGGCAGACTGTCAAGAAAGGCACAAAGACAAGCAAACGCCGCACGTAGGCGTACATAGGGTACGGTAGTGCGGCGTTTGCGCAGTAAGGCAAAAGCGTTGCGAAGCAACATTTTTTCGCTTTTATTGGGAGAACTACACCTGGTTTTCTTTCCAATCCTCCAAAGAGGAAAAAAGCCCGTTTTCTTTTGCTTTTGCCGGTTTGGGACTTTATTGACAGTCTGAAAGGGCATCTCGGAACGAGATGCCCTTTCAATTTGTTAACGGGAGCCTTTGTCGTAGGGGATACCCTCTGCCTTGGGTGCCCGGGACTTCTTGGAAGTGAAGGCCAGAACCACCAGGGTCACCAGGTAGGGAAGCATCCGGTACAGGTGGGAGCTGATGCCGATTTGTGCCAGCCAGTACACCCCGTCGCCGTTGATGTCGATGGAGCTGTAAGCTGCGGCAATGCACTTGAACAGGCCGAAGAGCAGGGAGGCACCGGCAATGTTCAGGGGCTTCCAGTTACCGAAAATCATAACCGCCAGAGCCAGGAAGCCGAAGCCTGCCACATCGCCGTTGGCGGTGCAGTTGGCGGTGGTCAGGGAGTAGACAAAGCCGCCCATACCGGCCAGAGCGCCGGAGATGGTGGTGCCGATATACCGCATCTTATACACATTGATGCCCAGGCTGTCAGCTGCCTGAGGATTTTCACCGCAGGAACGGAGCCGCAGGCCGAACCTGGTCTTATACAGGATAATGGCCAGTACAATGAAGATGATGATGCAGATATAGGTGGCAATGTAAATCTTGTTCAGGAAGGTCTCCCCGAAGAAGCCCCAATCCACAGACTTTTTCACACCGAAGGTGGACTTCTTGATCATGAACCAGGAGGCGGCGTCGCCGGTCTGCATCTGCAGGGTGTTCTGGTTTACCAGCACCCGGATGAGGAACAGCACCAGAGCCGGAGCCATCAGGTTCAGAGCGGTACCGCCGATGGTCTGGTCGGCCCGGAGGTTGATGGAGGCAAAGGACAGAAGCAGGGAGAACACAGCGCCCATAATCGCCGCTACCACCATGGCCAGCAGCTCCAGACCCTGCAGGGTGAGCCAGTCACCCTCCCGGGCGGCGGTGGTGAACACCTCCAGGTTCTGCATGCTGTGGACAAACAGCACGCCGATGAAGGCACCGAAAATCATAATACCTTCCAGGGCCAGGTTGATGATACCGCTGCGCTCAGCGAATACACCGGCCAAAGCCACAATCATAAGCGGAACCGCATACAGTAAGGTTTGCTGAATCAGAAATGTCATGCTTCCTCGCCTCCTTCCGGCTGGGTATCCGGTTTCTTCTCTGCCGCAGGCTTCTTCTCAATCTTCTCGGTCTTGGCCTTGGGCTTTCCGGTCAGAGCCATGCGAATGACCAGGGAGAAGGCGCTCAGATACACAATCACCGCAATAATCACATCGGTAATATACTCATTGTAGGCGGTGTAGCCGGTGAGCTGCTGGCCTACAATATCCAGCATAGCCATGAAGCTGCCGGTGAAGATGACGCCGATGGGGTTACATACCGCCAGCAGAGCCACGGGGATGCCGTTGAAACCAATGGCCGGCAGGGATTGGTAGGTAGACCAGTAGAACTCCGTGTTGCCTGCCAGCCAGTACAGGGCAGCACCGCCGCCGGACAGGGTGCCGGCGATGGCCATGGACAGAACGATGTTCCGCTTGTCATTGATACCGGCATACCGGGCGGCATGGCGGTTGGAGCCGCAGGCCTTCAGCTGGTAGCCCAGGGTGGTCTTGTTAATGAGAATATACATGGCAATGGCAATCACAATAGCAATCAGGATTCCGCCATTGACCTGGGAGCCGGGGAAAATCTTGTCCAGCCCCAGCTTGGGGGTTTCCACGCCGTTGAAGGTGGTCTTATAGATGTAGCCGGCCTTGGTATTTTCCACCATGTTCTTGAAATTGCTCACATCAAAGGCCCAGGTGACCAGATTGGCAGCCAGCCAGTTGGTCATAATGCAGGCCAGAACCTCATTGATGTTCAGCAATGCTTTCAGCAGGCCGGGGATGCAGCCCCACAGAGCGCCGGCCAGGCAGCCGCCCAGGAAAGCCAGGATCCAAATGATTCCGGCGGGCACCACTTCGGAGGGGATGCCCAGGGCGATCATCAAAGAGGCCATGGTACCCATCAGGTACTGACCGGGAGCGCCGATGTTGAACAGACCGGTTTTGTAGGCAACCGCAACAGAAAGGCCGGTCATAATCAGAGGGGTGGCGCGGAAGAGCATATTGCCCACGGACTGAGGATTGTATCCCCAGGAAAGATTACCGGCAGCATCCCGTCCGGTGGAGAAGATGCCGGCAAAAATCAGCCGCACACCGTCCCAGATGCCGGTGGGGGTGATGGTATCTTTGGTCAAACCCACAATCACCACAATAATGGTACCTACAAACAGGCCCACAAGAATGGAAATCAGGGAAGCCAGTACCTTTTTCGTGCCGTCTTTCCCATAAATGTCTGAAAGTTTGTTTTTCATGCCTGGGCTCCTCCTTTTCCGTCACGCTTGGCGCCCGCCATGTAAAGGCCCAGCTCCTGTACGGTGGTCGTCTTGGGGTCAAACTCACCCACAATCTCCCCTTCATACATAACCAGAATCCGGTCGGACAGGTTCATAACCTCATCCAATTCCAGGGATACCAGCAGTACCGCCTTGCCCTCATCCCGCTGGGCAACCAGCTGCTTGTGGATGTACTCGATGGCACCCACGTCCAGACCACGGGTGGGCTGGACCGCAATCAGCAGAGGCAGACCCCGGTCCACTTCCCGGCCAATGATGGCCTTCTGCTGGTTGCCGCCGGACATACTCCGGGCGACGGTCACCGGGCCCTGGCCGCTGCGGACGTCGTACTGGTCGATAATCTTCTGGGCGTACTGGCGCACAGCGTCCTTCTTGATGAAGCCCAGCTTCTGGAACCGGGGCTCCTGGAAGGATTGGAGTACAATGTTGTTTTCCAGGGTGTCGTCCAGCACCAGGCCGTGCTTGTGCCGGTCTTCCGGGATATGGCTCATTCCCGCCTCGCTGCGCTTGTGGACGCTGGCCTTGGAGATGTCCTTGCCGCAGAGGGTAACGTGACCGCCGGCGGTCTTTTCCAGACCGGTCAGACCGTATACCAGTTCCGACTGACCGTTGCCGTCAATACCGGCAATACACACGATCTCTCCCCCGCGAACCTGGAAGGACACATCGTGGACAGCGTTTTTCTTGCTGTTTTTGGCGTGAACCGTCAGGTTCTGCACATCCAGAATCACATCGCCGGGCTTTGCAGGCATCTTCTCCACCTGCAGCTGCACCGGACGGCCTACCATCATGTTGGACAGCTCCTGCTGATTGGTGTCGGCAATGTTGACGGTGCCGACGCATTTACCCTTCCGCAGAACGGTACACCGGTCCGCCACCGCCATGATTTCGTTGAGCTTGTGGGTAATGAAGAGGATGGACTTGCCTTCCTTGGCAAAGCCCCGCATGATCTCCATCAGCTCGTCAATTTCCTGAGGGGTGAGCACGGCGGTGGGCTCGTCAAAAATCAGGATCTCATTGTCCCGGTAGAGCATTTTCAGGATTTCGGTACGCTGCTGCATACCCACGGTGATGTCCTCCACCTTGGCGTCCAGGTCCACCTGGAGCTTGTACTTCTCCGACAGCTCCTGAACCTTTTTCCTGGCAACCTTCTTTTGCAAAAAGCCCAGCTTGGTGTCCTCCGCACCCAGGATAATATTGTCCAGGACGGTAAACACATCCACCAGCTTGAAGTGCTGGTGCACCATGCCAATGTGCAAAGCGGTGGCGTCGTTGGGGTTGTGAATCCTGACCGTCTGGCCGTTCTTTCTGATTTCTCCTGCCTCCGGCTGATACAGACCGAACAGCACAGACATAAGCGTGGACTTACCGGCGCCGTTTTCTCCCAGCAGGGCGTGGATCTCACCCCGGCGCAGCTGCAGCGTAATATCGTCATTGGCTACAATGCCCGGAAATTCTTTTCGGATATTCAGCATTTCAATAATGTATTCTGAATCCATCGTGGTTGTCCTCCTTCCCAGATTATGCACATTTCCGCATACAGTAATTATACATTACCAACGAAAGAATTGCAAGAAAAGATTGATAAATTGTAACGAAAAAACAATTTTATGTCAAAAGTATGAAGTATCTGTCCCTATATTGCCTGATATTGCGGAGAAAAAGTCCAGGCAAAAGGAAAAAAAATACCGGCACAGCCGAAGCTGTGCCGGTAAAGATATGGATGCAGAAATTACTTGATGATGTTCACAGTGACATTGTCGGTGGATTCGGGCTCGGGAACATCGGCTCCGTCAATCGTAATCTTACCGGCAACGATGTCAGCCAGCATAGCCTCGTACTCCTCGACGCTCCAGCCTTCCAGGGACCAGGTGGCGGTGGGCAGACCCACAGCGTTGTCCTTGGCGCCCAGGGTGATGGAAGTCGTGCCGTCGCCGATGAAAGCATTCCAGCTCTCCTCGGTCTCAGCAGCCTTCAGAGCCTGCATAGCAGCCTCGCCGATGCCCTTCATAGCGGAGGTGATAACGGTGGGAGACTCGAAGGACTGGTCCACATCCACGCCGATGACGGCGCCGTCCTCAGCGGAGGCAGCAGCGGAGATGGACTGGAACATAGCGCCGCCGCAGGCGAAGATGACCTCGGTACCGGTCTGATACCAGCCGGCAGCCATGGTCTGCAGCTCGTTGGAAGCGGAGAAGCTGGAACCGTACAGCCAGGAGTAGTTCATCTCAACCTTTACGCCCAGCTCCTTGGCAGCAGCATCGGCGCCCTGCACGAAGCCATAGCCGTAACGGTTACAAGCAGCGTTGGTGCCGCCGCCGCCGCCGGAGAAGCCCAGCTTGGTGTAGCCTTCCTTCACGGCAGCGTAGCCGGCCAGGTAGCCGCACTGCTCTTCCTGGAAGTTAATGCCCGCCACATTGGTACGGCCCATCGCCCAGCCGTCAATGAACACGAACTTGACATCGGGGAACTCCTCGGCGGCCTTCGCCAGAGCCTTTTCCTGCATAAAGCCTGCGCAGACAACCACTTCAGCGCCGTTATCGGCAGCCAGCTTCATGGCGTCGTAACGGTCGTCATCGGTGGCCTCATTGCCGCCGGCGGGCTGATAGTACTTGTAGGACTTGCCGGCCTCGGCAGCGTACAGCTTCACGCCGTCATAGGTGCCCTGGTTGAAGGACTTGTCCTTCAGCTGGCCCACATCGGTAACGAAAGCAATCTGATACTTGCCGTCAGAAGAGGTCATCTCATCGGGGATGTCATCAGCGCTCGGTGCGGGAGGCTCGGTGGTCTCGTCGCCGCCCTGAGGAGCCGTGGTAGAATCGGGAGCTTCGGTGGTCTCATCGTTGTTTGCGGGCGCGCAGCCGGCGAACAGACCGACAACCATCAGAGCAGCCAGCAAAAATGCCAGAATCTTCTTCATTTGATTTTCCTCCATTTTTATGTAGTGGGTGCCATGGGCACCGACTTTATTTTCGCACATCTTTGGGTAAAAATCAACTACTTTTCTTGATTTTTGTAAAAATAACTATGAACTTTTTACATACCCATGTATTTTCCGGCAGAAAAACCATAAGGCAGCAGCTCTGCCAGGGTGCAGCTTTGGATTTTCTCGGGACCGTCCGCCATGTAAATACGGAAGTCCTCCTTACAGAACTCCGCCATCACCTGACGGCACACGCCGCAGGGGGGGAACATCCCGGTAAGAACCCCGTCCTTGCCGCCGCAGACAGCGATGGCGGTGAAGTCCCGGCGGCCGTCATACACCGCCTTGAAAAAGGCGGTACGCTCGGCGCACACCGTGGGGGAGTAGGCGGCGTTTTCCATGTTGCAGCCCTGGTACACCGTGCCGTCGGCGCACAGCAGGGCGGCACCGACCTTATAGCCGGAGTAGGGGACATAGGCGTGGGTCATGGCCTCCTTGGCCAGCTCCATCAGTTTTTCAGGGGTCATCGGTTTTTCCTCCTTTTAGAGAATTTCCTTGGCAAAGCTCTTGCCCGGGGTCTCCAGCTTCACATCCAGCAGCTCCGCCACCGTGGCGGCAATGTCGGCAAAACTCTTCCGGGTACCGAGATTGCCCGGCTTTACCCGCTTGCCCAGCACCAGCAGGGGCACATACTCCCGGGTGTGGTCGGTGGTGGCGCTGTAGCCCGGGTCGCAGCCGTGGTCGGCGGTAATCATCAGGATGTCCTCCTGCCCCAGCTTGGGGAGGAACCGCCCCAGCCAGGTGTCAAACTCCGTCAGGGCATTGGCGTAGCCGTCAATGTTCCGCCGGTGGCCGTACTGCATATCAAAGTCCACCAGATTCACAAAGCACAGTCCGTGGAAATCCCTGGCGGCAAAATCATCGGTATGGGCCATGCCGTCGGCGTTGCTCTTGTTATACACGTGCTCGGTGGTGCCCCGTCCGGCGAAGATGTCATAAATCTTGCCTACCCCGATGCAGTCCTGCCCGGCGGCCTTGATGGCATCCAGCAGGGTTTCCGCCGGGGGCTCCAGAGAGAAGTCGTGGCGGTTGGCGGTGCGCCGGAAGCTTCCGGGCTTGCCCACGAAGGGACGGGCGATGACCCGGCCCACGCCGTGCTTCCCCTGGAGAATCTTCCGGGCAATCCGGCAGTATTCGTACAGCTGCTCCGGGGGGACGATCTCCTCATGGGCGGCAATCTGGAACACCGAGTCGGCGGAGGTGTAGACAATCAAATCCCCGGTTGCCATATGCTGGGCCCCGTACTTTTCGATAACCTCCGTGCCGGACCAGGGGGCGTTGGCCAGAACCCCTCTGCCGGTAGCCTCCCGGAAGGGAGCCAGAACCTCCTCAGGGAAACCGTTGGGGTAGGTGGGGAGGGGATTCTCCGAAATAAGACCGGCAATCTCCCAGTGGCCGATGGTGGTGTCCTTACCCATGGAGGCTTCCGTCAGCCGGGCATAAGCTCCGGTGGGAGCGGCTTCCCCCGGGACAGCGGAAACGCCGTCGATGTTTCCCAGGCCCGCCTTTATCATGTTGGGAACGGAGAGCTTGGGGGAGGTGGCGCAGGAGGCCAGAGTGTTTACCCCCACATCCCCGAAAGCGGGAGCGTCGGGCATGGCGCCGATGCCGAAGGAGTCCAGTACAATCAAAAATACACGCTTCATAAAATATACTCCTTGTCTGAAAAAAGAAAGAGGCGCATAAAACGCCTCTTTCCCGGTTTCTTACTTGTTCTCCATGGCAACGGCCACATCCAGCGCCACCCGCATCATGGTGGTGAAGGCGGTCTGCCGTTCCTGGGAGGTGGTTTCCGTACCCTTGAGCACATGGTCGGAGATGGTGCAGATGCACAGGGCGCGCTTGCCGTACCGGGCGGCGTTCATATACAGGGCGGCAGCCTCCATTTCCAGAGCCATGACGCCCATTTTTTTCAGGCCGTAGACGCTGTCCAGCCCCTCCGGCACACCCACATGGTCGCCGTAGAACACATCGGAGGAGTTCACATTGCCCACATGGTAGGTAGCGCCGATGTTCTCCGCCGCCTTTACTGCCTCAGAAAGAAGCTGGAAGTCCGCAATGGGGGCAAAGGTGCCGGGGAGGTGGAACTGGGCTGCCCAGTTGGAGTCGGTGCAGGCGCCCTGGGCCAGCACCAGGTCGTACAGGTCGATATTCTCCTGAATAGCGCCGGCGGAGCCTACCCGGATGATGTTCTCCACGCCGTAGCCGTTGAACAGCTCGTGGGAGTAGATGCCGATGGCGGGCATGCCCATGCCGGAGGCCATGACGGAGACCTTTACCCCTTTATAGGTGCCGGTGTGGCCCTGAACGCCCCGGACATTGTTCACCAGCACCGGGTTTTCCAGGAAATTCTCCGCGATAAACTTGGCCCGCAGGGGATCGCCGGGCATCAAAACGGTCTTGCCAAAGTCCCCGGGCTTGGCGCTGATATGGGGAGTGGGTGTATGCAGCATGGTAAATTCCTCCTGTTATTGAATAATCTGTTGGCCTCAATCGGCCATTGGAATGGGTATATACCGCTCCCTCCGGGAGGGAGCTGTCACCGCAGGTGACTGAGGGAGCAAGCGGGCGGTAATCTTCCCGTTTGCTGATGGGATGGTACTTGCTTCCAGGTATCCTAAGGAATCTCTGAACAAATCGTCTGCGGCTGGAAAGCTTATCTTTTTCGCCAGCCATGCAGAATGAAAAACAGGAAATACATACAGTATTCCACTGTCATCAAAAACTTGAGAATCTTGGGGAGGTACCCTCCGGGATACGCCAATAGGCTGTACTCCCGCTGGCTCCCTCCGTCTTGGGGCTGCGCCCCAAGCCACCTCCCTCCCGGAGGGAGGTGTTGCCGGAAGCCCTCTGCATGGTAACGATACCGTGTGGTTTTGAGAAACTGTGAATAATCAATAGGAGCCGTCGTTGGGGGCAGTCTTGCCGGCCTCCAGAGCCTTGGCCAGCTTCACAATCCGGGAGGTGCCCAGACGGGAAGCCCCCAGCTGGATGAACTTTTCTGCATCCTCCAGGCTGGAAATGCCGCCGGCGGCCTTGATTTTCACATGGGGTGCCACGTGCCCCGCGAAAAGCTCCACATCGTGGAAGGTGGCTCCGGCCTTGGAGAAGCCGGTGGAGGTCTTGATGTACTCGGCACCGGAATCGGAAACCACCTGGCACATTTTGATCTTTTCCTCGTCGGTGAGCAGGCAGGTTTCGATAATCACCTTCAGAAGCTTACCTTTACAGGCGGCCTTGACGGCGGTAATCTCCTCCCGGACGGCGTCGTAACCGCCCGCCTTCACCCAGCCGATGTTGATAACCATATCCACCTCGTCGGCTCCGTTATCCACCGCGTCGGCGGCCATGAAGCACTTGGCGGCGGTGGTGTCGTAGCCGTTGGGGAAGCCGATGACGGTACAGATGGGGAGCTTGTCTCCCACATATTCCCTGGCCTGCTTTACATAGCAGGCGGGGATGCACACGGAAGCGGTATGGTACTTCATACCGTCGTCGCACACCTGGCGAATCTCCTCCCAGGTGGCGGTCTGACCCAGCAGCGTGTGGTCGCATTTGGAAAGAATCTCGCACAATTCCATCGCAATCGTTCTCCTTTGCAATTATTTTTTATCGTGGGAGCCGTGGAGACGGATGACCCGATTCTCCCGGATTCCCCGGATATAGCATTTGTGGCACATGGCGATGTAGGCATCGTTGCCCCCCAGCACCACCTGGGCTCCCTGGGTAATGATGTGCCCGTTTCCGTCAATTCTGGCGTTCACCGTGGCCTTGGCGCCGCAGTCGCAGATGGTCTTGATCTCCTGGATGGTGTCCGCCACCTCCATAAGCCGCAGGCTCCCGGGGAACAGCTTGGTCTGGAAGTCTGTCCGCAGACCGAAGCACATCACAGGAATGTTGTGCCGGTCCACAATTTCCCGCAGCTGGTCAATCTGCTCCGGGGCCAGAAACTGGCACTCGTCCACAATAATCACATCGCACTTTCCCAGCTGGGTGGCCTCAAACAGGGCCAGCACATCCTCCTGGGGCGGGAGAATCTCCCCCTCCGCCTGAAGTCCGATCCGGCTGCGAATCATCCGCTCCCCGTCCCGGGTGTCGGCGCTGGGCTTGATGAGCCACACCCGCAGATCGTTTTCCTCGTAATTGTATTTGGTAATCAGGGCCTGAGCGGTTTTGCTGGAGCCCATCGCTCCGTATTTGAAGTATAGCTTTGCCATGCGCTTTCTCCGTTTCTCTTGTTCGTAAATAGGCTGCGTGGCTATTATACCAAATTCCATAGGATTATGCAAGAGAAATTCCGTCGAAATCCACAGACCGCCCCTTTGGGGCTTCCGGCATAAACCGGCTCCGGGAGGCATAGGCTGTTTTGAACAGGAGGGATGCGCATGAACCAGGAGCCGGTGCAGCTGCCCCACAAGCTGACCTTGAACGAGCGCAGCAGTCTCACCGTTACCGGGGTCAGTCAGGTGGTGCGGTTTGAGGAGAGCTGCGTGGTGCTGGAGACCCAGCTGGGAACCCTGGTGATTCACGGCAAGGATTTGGAGCTGAAAACCCTGTCCATCGAAGGGGGACAGGTAGCGGTAAAGGGGCATATCTGCGCCATGATCTATCAGGAGCCCCGGAAAAGAGGCGGCGTGCTGCGCCGTCTGGTGAAATGATCTCCCCGGAGCTGGCCTGGGGGCGCTTTCTTGCCGCCTGCCTCATGGGGGTGGGGCTGGGGCTGGCCTATGGATTTCTCCGGCCCCTGCGCCCCCGGTTTACGGCCCTTTCCGACCTGCTCTTTCTGGCCGTCCTGGGATATACCCTTATATACCTGTTCTTCGGGGTGTGCCGGGGAGACATTCGGGTCGGGTATCTTCTGGGGCTGGCTGCCGGGGGCTTTTGCTGGGAGCGGACCCTGGGGCGGCTGCTCCGCCCGGTTTTTTCCGGCTTTTGGCGGGGAGCCGGCAGGTTTTTCCGGGCTTTGGCGGCGCCCTGGAAAAATATTTTTCAAAAAATCCGAAAAAAACAAAAATTTTTCTTTGCAAGCGGGAGAAAATGGGTTACAATAAGGAGGAATGATTGCCGGAAAGACCGGCATGGAACCGGAGGGATCCTGCATGAGAGCCGCAAAAAGGCCGCTGTCAAAAATTCGCCTGGTATACCGCCCCGCCGCGCCTCTGCTCAAGTGCGCCGTGCTGGTGGCAATCCTGCTGTCCGGCGTCGCCATGGGCGTGATTGTCATGCGACACAAGAGCGTCCAGGCCAATACCCAGAGCCTGCGGGAACAGGCCATCGCCCTGGAAGGGGAGAATAACCGGCTGACCCAGAACATTCAGCAGCTGGGCACCCCCCAGAGTATCCGTCAGCTGGCTGCCGAGCTTTTGGGGCTGGTAGACCCGGATTCCGTCTTTTTCAATCCGGTGGAGCCCACCGACCCATCATAAATTTGGAGGAAACTGAGCAAACATGGAGTTAACCGTAGGAGCCGTATTAGAAGGTAAAGTCAAGTCCATCACCAACTTTGGCGCGTTCATTCAGCTGCCCGAGAACAAGACCGGCATGGTACATATCTCGGAGGTATCCAACACCTATGTCAGCGACATCCGGCAGCACCTGACCGAAGGACAGGATGTGAAGGTCATGGTCATCAACCTGGATTCCGGGAAAATCAATCTGTCCATCAAGCGGCTGGAACCCAGACCCCAGCGCGCCCCCGGCAGAGGCAATCCCCGGAAGGAAGGCGGCGGCCCCCAGCGTTCCGCGCCCACCCCTCCTCCGGCTCCCAAAACCGCCGACCAGCTATTTGAGGAAAAGCTCAAGGCCTTTATGAGCGAATCCGACAGCAAAATCTCTTCCCTCCGGCAGTACTCCGACCACCGGACCAGAAGCCGCAGAAGATAACATTCCCGGCTGCCGCCTCTTTCCGGGCGGCAGCTTTTTTACAAGGAGATTTCATATGGCAACTGTTGTAATCACCGGCGGCTCCCGGGGCATCGGCGCGGCGGCGGTGCGGCGCTTTGCCGCCCGGGGCGACCGGGTAGTGTTCTTCTACGAAAAATCCCATGACCGGGCGAAAGCCCTGGCGGAGGAAACCGGCGCCACTCCCATCTGCTGCGATGTGGCCCGGGAGGATTCCGTCCGGGAGGCCTTCCGCCAAATCCCCCAGGTGGATGTTCTCATCTGCTGCGCAGGCATCAGCCAGGTGGGGCTTTTCCAGGATGTGACCCCGGAAGCCTGGGACAGGCTGTTCGATGTCAATGTAAAGGGCATTTACCACACGGTGCGGCAGGCCCTGCCCCACTTTTTAAGGCGGCACAGCGGGTGCATTCTCACCGTTTCCTCCATGTGGGGACAGGTGGGGGCCTCCTGCGAGGCGGTATACGCCGCCACCAAGGGGGCGGTCATCGCCCTGACCAAGTCCCTGGCCAGGGAGCTGGGGCCCAGCGGCATCCGGTGCAACTGTGTCGCCCCGGGGGTGATCCTTACGGATATGTGCGCCGGATTCGATTTGGAAACCCTGGAAGCTCTGGCGGAGGAGACCCCTCTGGGACGGAACGGCCGGGCGGAGGATGTGGCCCAGGCGCTCCAGTATCTGGCCGACGCCCCCTTTGTCACGGGAGAAGTGCTGTCCGTCAACGGCGGGTTTGTAATGTAGTTATAAAGGAGGAAACGCCTATGAAAATTGCAATGGCTTGCGACCATGGGGCTGTAGCCCTGAAAAACCGGCTGAAAGCCCATTTTCAGGAGAAGGGCATGGAAGTGGTGGACTTCGGCACCCACACCCCCGACAGCTGCGACTACCCCGACTACGCCTCCCAGGCGGCCCGGGCAGTGGCTTCCGGGGAATGCGACCGGGGCATCGTCCTTTGCACCACCGGCATCGGCGTGTCCATCGCCGCCAACAAGGTCAAGGGCATTCGCTGCGCCCTGCTGTCCGATGTGATGTCCGCCCGGCTCACCCGGGAGCACAACGACACCAACATGATGGCCCTGGGCGCCGGGGTGGTTGGCCCCATGCTGGCCCAGGAAATTGCGGATGTGTGGCTGGAAACGGAGTTTTCCCACAGCGAACGCCACCAGCGCCGCATCGATAAGGTCATGGCGCTGGAATAACAATATGGGGCGGGCTGCCATTTTGGCAGCCCGCCCGTTGTTTTGGGAAATACGCTTATTTGGTGCCGAAAATGCGGTCGCCGGCGTCGCCCAGGCCGGGGATGATATAGGCGTGTTCGTTCAGCCGCTCATCCAGGGCAGCCAGGTAGATTTCCACGTCGTTACAAATGCTTATCCATGGCAAGTTTTGCCGCTTTTGCAATATCTGCAATCACTTTGGCTTCCTTTGGTGTACATTTTTCCAAAACGCACGCAATCTCCTCTATATTTGATACGGAACGGCCGGGAAATCCTTCTCCCAGCAAATCGTCAGTCTTTACCTCCAGCGCAGCAGCGATATCTACAAGCACAGGTAAGCTCAGTTTTGTGTTTCCGGTTTCTATATGACTCATATGGGTAACGGATATGGAAACACGCTCAGCCAATTCCTCTTGAGAAAGCCCACATGCTTTCCGAATTTTTCTTATATTTTGACCTATTTTATAATAATCCAAAATATCACCGCCTATTTAGTAAAATTATACTTGAATTATATAGGCAGTCATGTTAAAATAACATAAACTGCATAGGCAATATTCGCCTATATGGTTAAATAAAAAGAAAAGGGGAATTTTGATGGCCGTATTGAAATCCATATGCTTTACAGAAAAGGACAAAGCATTGATTGAGAAAATCGAAGCATACAGAAAGGAGAGAAGGCTCCCTACTTTTATCGAAGCCGTTCGGGTATTGTGTTCAGATGCGTTGGAATTTAAAAAGATTGCAAAATAGATGAGGAATTTTGAAAAGACCATAGGAATAACATTCATATCCATGATTGATATTACATTTAGATATGGTAGTAAGGAGAAAAAACCATGGTTATATTTTGGCTTATACTCGTTGGCATAATTTTCTTAATTATATTTCGTGTGCCTTATTGGAAGATGGAGGAGGAAGAAAAGCAAGCAAATTTCACATCTGCTGGGAAGCAGCGTTTAGATGGCCTTATAGATGAACTTGCAGCCATTTGCCAGGTCAATCTGTCAAAATCCGGTAGAACTGGGGTATTCCAGGTAGCAGAAAGCCAATGCACACACAAATGGTATCACTACCGTGCCGAACACAAAATCTCTGGTGAAATTCTGGACTCAAAATCCTCCTTGGGAAAGTGTACTTGTTCGCCGGATCGTTTCTATTATGGAATCGATACACCTTTTATGAGGACTTCCGGCGAGTGCGAAAGAAAGTATGCTACACTTTCTGACGGAGAGTTGTCCAATCCTTCCGGCACCAATTTTCGCTTTTACACACACAATATAGAATATGTAACACAACGAGTAATAGAGTATACTTGTATAATGACGGCGAGCGAATATCCATATGTTAAATCTATACCCCTCGAAAATATCAAAATGTATCGGGTAGAAGGCAATGTCCATTATACCTCTGATGTATCTGGCGGCGGCGCAAATCTCGGTGGTGCTGTAGCAGGAGGATTGTTGTTTGGCGGTGCGGGAGCAGTAGTAGGCAGCAAAGTAGGAACCAATATTCACACCGAAACCGTCAAAACCGATGATAGAAAATTAGTGCTGTACTATTTGGAAAACAACGCCCTCGAAGTCGAAAAAATCGATTGTAATGGCGATATAGATGACACGCTGGAAGTGCTGAGAAAATTGATGCCCCAGAAAGATGAAGCTATGTTGCAGTTACAGAGCTGGAGCAATGCACTGCAATAATCAGCACAAAGAAATCCCATATTCAGCGGATAGCAGAATAACGCAAAAATTGTAACAGATGAGACGGACTGCGTTTTGCCAGTCCGTCTTATCTGCAAATATCAAGGGAAAAAACTATAACGAATGCTAGGATCAGGTTTCTTGCCCAATGTCGTTAAGTTAAAGGGGCCGTTGCAAAATGGGGGATTCACAACGCTCCCCCTTTTTTGCACCGCACCCCATAGCTCCCTCCGGGAGGGAGCTGGCGCCGAAGGCGTCTGAGGGAGCAAGCGGGCGGCAAACTTACGATTTTCTTACAGGTTGGTACTTGCTTGTAGTTATCGATACCCTGCCCTGACTTTTCCGGGCTGCTTCCCCAAACATGACGGCCTTGGGGAGGTACCATCTTTGGCAATCAAACTGGCTATGCGCCCGCTGGCTCCCTCCGTCTTGGGGCTGCGCCCCAAGACACCTCCCTCCCGGAGGGAGGTATAAACGAAGCTTTCTGCATGGTAACGATACCGGGCACTGGAGGGACAGTAACGAATTGCAGAAGATTATCGTGCGCTTTGTCAGCGGGCACTGCCCGCCGATACCGGAAAAATTCAGAAAATCAGGGTCTGCTGCAAAACAAGCTTTTTGCAGCAGACCCTTTTTTCAAAATATACTTACTTGGTGCCGAAAATCCGGTCGCCGGCGTCGCCCAGGCCGGGGATGATGTAGGCGTGCTCGTTCAGCCGCTCATCCAGGGCAGCCAGGTAGATTTCCACATCCGGGTGGGCCTCCTGCACTGCCTTCACACCCTCGGGGCAGCCGATGACATTCATCATCACAATGTTCCGGCAGCCGTGGCCCTTCAAAAAGTCAATGGCTGCCACGGCGCTGCCGCCGGTGGCCAGCATGGGGTCCACCACGAACACCTGCCGGTTTTCCACATCCTCCGGCAGCTTGCAGTAGTACTCCACCGGCTTGTGGGTCTCCGGGTCCCGGTACAGGCCGATGTGGCCGATTTTGGCGGAGGGAATCAGCTGCACCATGGCATCCACCATACCCAGGCCTGCCCGCAGAATGGGGACGATGGCCAGCTTCTTGCCTGCCAGCTTCCGCACCTTGGCGGTAGCAATGGGGGTTTCCACCTCCACCTCCTGGGTGGGCAGGTTCCTTGTGGCTTCGTAGCACATGAGGGCGGCAATCTCCCCAATCATCTCCCGGAACTCCTTGACCGGGGTATTCTTATCCCGGAGAATTGCCAGCTTGTGCTGAATCAGGGGATGGTCTAAAACATGAACATTGGCCATTTTTCTTTATCTCCTTTATTTTTGCTCCCGGGCCAGCCGTTCCCGTTCGGCCTGGGAGAGTCTTAAGTAGTTGGGTTTCAGGGAGGCGCCGTCGCAATCCTCCCCGGCTGCGATTTTCCGGGCGGCGGCCAGAGCCACCCCCACACCCCGCTGGTGCATCCGGTGTTCCGGGGGCAGTACCAGATTGGGCAGGCGGTCTTTTAAGGTATTATAGCACAGGCGGCTTCCGTCTCCCACCAGGAAGATGGGGCCATCCAGCCGGGAGAGAACCTTCTCCCAGTCCTCCAGGGCGATAGCCTGATCCTCTCCTAATCGGGAAAGCTCGCCTTTTTTTGCTTGGAACAAGGCGGTATACACCTGGCTTCTCCGGGCGTCCATCACCGGAACCACGAAGCCATCCCAGGCACCGAAGCCCAGGGCCATGGCCTCCAGAGTGGACACGCCGCAGCAGGGAATCTCCCGTCCCCAGGCAAAGCCCTTGGCGGCGGCGACCCCAATCCGCACCCCGGTAAAGCTGCCGGGACCGGCGGCGGCTGCCACAGCATCCACGTCAGAAGGGGTAAAACCGCAGCTATGGAGCAGGTTTTCCGCCATCACCAGAAGGGTCTGGCTGTGGGTCATGCCGGTATTGAGGCAGCTCTCCCCCAGGAGCAGCCCGTCCTCCAAAAGGGCGCAGCCTGCTGCCTTGGCAGAGGTTTCAAAAGCTAAAATCCGCAAGGGCTTCCCCTCCTTCGATGGTGATTCTCCGGGACTGCTCCCCGGTTTTTTCCAGCTGCACCCGGATGGGATTTTCCAGGGCATCCGTAACATTTTCGCTCCACTCCAGGGCGCACACCCCGCCCCGCTCCAGATAGTCCTCCCAGCCGATGTCAAACAAGTCCTCAGAAGACCTCAGCCGGTACATATCAAAGTGAAACAAAGGGATTCTGCCGGAAAGGTATTCGTTTACGATGGTGTAGGTGGGGCTGGTCACCGGCTCGGAAGCCCCCAGCCCCTTCGCCAATCCCCGGGTGAAGGCGGTTTTCCCTGCCCCCAGGTCCCCGGTGTAGGCCACCACCGCCCCGGGTTTCAGCACCTTCCCCAGGGCTTCCCCCAGAGCCTCCGTCTGCTCCGGGGAATGGGTTTCAAAAGTCATATTTTTCACCCCTTATTGGGCATTTTTCAACTTTTCCGCCTGGTCCGCTGTGGCCAGAGCGTCGATAATCTCATCTAAATTCCCGTCCATCACACTGTCCAGCTTGTAAAGGGTCAGGCCAATCCGGTGGTCTGTCAGGCGGCTTTGGGGGAAGTTGTAGGTGCGAATCCGCTCGTTCCGCATTCCCGTGCCCACCTGGGACCGGCGCAGGCCGGTAATCTGGCTTGCCTTCTTTTCCTCCTCTATCTCGTAGAGTTTGGAAGCCAGCATCCGCATACATTTTTCCCGGTTCTGCACCTGGCTCCGCTCCTCCTGGCAGGCTACCACAATGCCTGTGGGCTTGTGGATGAGCCGGACGGCGGAGCTGGTTTTGTTCACGTGCTGACCACCGGCGCCGCTGGCCCGGTAGACCTGCATTTCAATGTCCGCCGGGTTAATCTCCACGTCCACTTCCTCCATTTCCGGCAGCACCGCCACCGTGGCGGTGGAGGTGTGGACCCGGCCGCCGGACTCGGTCTCCGGCACCCGCTGAACCCGGTGCACCCCGGACTCGTATTTAAGTCTCGAATAAGCCCCCCGCCCGTTGATTACAAAGTCCGCTTCCTTGACCCCACCCAGCTCCGTTTCGTTGTAGGTCATAAGCTCCACGGACCAGCCCTTCTGGGCGGCGTACATGGAGTACATCCGAAACAGGCTGTGGGCAAACAGGGCGCTTTCCTCACCGCCCACGCCCCCACGGATTTCCATAATCACGCTTTTCTCGTCGTTGGGGTCCTTGGGGAGCAGCAGCAGCTGAAGCTCCCGGTAAAGGGTTTCCTGCCGCTCCTTGGCCTCCTGGTAAGTCTGCTGACACAGCTCCTTCATCTCCGGGTCGCTCATCAGCTCCTGGGCCTCTTCCATATCCTTCTGGGCCGCCAGGTACGCCTGGTAGGCGGTGATAATGGGCTCTAAGTCATTTTTCTCCCGGAGGAGCTTTGCCGCCTTTTGGGGGTCGGCGTAAAAATCCGGCTGCTCACACCGGGCGCACAGTTCTTCGTAACGGTTGGCAACCCCTGCCAGCTTATCAAGCATAGCGTCCCTCCTTATCCATTATTATGATACCACACTTTTCCAAAGTCAATCCCCCGATTCCGGGCGGTGCTGCTGCAAGTAAATGAGCAGCACACCGATGTCCGCCGGGCTTACCCCGGAAATCCGTCCAGCCTGTCCTACGGACATGGGGCGAATCTCCGACAGCTTCTGCCGGGCTTCCAGCCGCAGACCGGCGATGGAGGCATAGTCTAAGTCCTCCGGAAGCATCCGGTTTTCCTCCTTCCGGAAAACCTCCACCTGCTTTTCCTGCCGGGCAAGGTATCCGGCATACTTCACCTGAATCTCCACAGCCTCCTGTTCCCCGGGGGACAATTCCGGCCGCTGGGGGTCGAAGGGGGCAATGTCAGCATAAGTCACATTGGGTCTTCGGAGAAGGTCTACAAGGCGCACGGAGTTTTCCACCGGGGTAGAGTCCCGGGCCGCCAGCATTTCGTTGAGAGCCGGGCTTGCCGCCACGCCGCAGCCTTCCAGCCGCTTGATTTCCTTGTCTACCTTCTGATATTTCTCCTCCACCTGCCGCAGCCGCTCCGGACTTACCAGTCCCACGGCGGCACCGATGGCGGTGAGCCGCCGGTCGGCGTTGTCCTGGCGGTGCAAAAGCCGGTATTCAGACCGGCTGGTCATAATCCGGTAGGGTTCTTCCGTCCCCTTGGTCACCAAATCGTCAATGAGGATGCCGATATAGCCCATATCCCGGGAGAGAATCATGGGCTTTCTCCCCAGAATCTTCAAGGCGGCGTTGATACCCGCCACCAGCCCCTGCACCGCCGCCTCCTCGTAGCCGGAGGAGCCGTTGAACTGTCCTGCCCCATAAAGGCCGGAGATTTTCTTGTACTCCAGGGTGGGAAGCAGACTGGTGGGGTCGATGCACTCGTATTCAATGGCGTAGGCCGGGCGCATCATCTGAGCCTTCTCCATGCCGGGGATGGTGTGAAGCATGGCAATCTGCACATCCTCCGGAAGGCTGGAGGAAAAGCCCTGGATATACATTTCCTGGGTGTTCAGGCCGCAGGGCTCGATAAACAGCTGATGCCGCTCCTTATCGGGAAACCGCACCAGCTTGGTTTCGATGCTGGGGCAGTACCGGGGCCCCACCCCGGAGATGGTGCCATCATACAGTGGACTTCTGTCCAGATTCTCCCGGATAATCCGGTGGGTTTCTGAGTTGGTATAGGTAAGGTAGCACACCGCCTGATTGTTTAGCGGGTGCTCTGTTGAAAAGGAGAAGGGCTGGGGGTCCTCGTCTCCCGGCTGAAGCTCCATTTTGGAAAAGTCGATGCTCCGGCGGTTGACCCGGGGAGGCGTTCCGGTTTTGAACCGGCGCAGAGGCAGCCCCAGGGCTTTCAGATTCTCCGAAAGGCCCAAAGAGGCGTGCATCCCGTCGGGGCCTGCGGACTGGACACTTTCCCCGGTGATGACGGTGCTGTCCAGATAAGTTCCGGTGGCAAGAATCACCGCCTGGGCATTATACACCGCCCCAAGCTGGGTCACAACCCCCGTGACCTTGCCCTTTTCTGTGAGAACTTTCACAATCATGGCCTGTTTCAGCTCCAGGTTTTCCTGAAGCTCCAGGGTGTTTTTCATATATTCCTGATATTTCCGCCGGTCTGCCTGGGCTCTTAAAGAGTGAACCGCCGGGCCTTTGCCACGGTTGAGCATCCGGTACTGGATGCAGGCGGCATCGGCGGCAATGCCCATCTGTCCTCCCAGGGCATCCAGCTCCCGGACCAGGTGGCCCTTTCCGGTGCCGCCGATGGCGGGGTTGCAGGGCATATTTCCCACGGCGTCCAGGTTGATGGTGAACAGCACCGTGGAAAGCCCCAGCCGGGCACAGGCCAGAGCCGCCTCGATTCCGGCGTGTCCTGCCCCAATCACCGCCACCTGGTAGCTTCCTGCCTCATAGGTGGTCATTGGTCGTTCTCCTCAAAGATGTGGTGGGTGGTGACCACGCACCGATGGATGGGGGTGCCCAGGTTGTAGAATTTTTCCTCGTACCCGGTCATGATTCCCACAGGGCCGTTGGCGTGGAGGTCGTCGGTGACCTCCGAGGTGGGCAGGTTCAGGGCCTCCAGCTCTTCCAGGGTGAAGGCGAAGAGCTTGGCGTTGTCGGTTTTGAAGTGGATTTCCCCGCCGTTTTTCAGCACCCGGGAGTAAAGCCGCAGGAAGGTGCGGTAGGTAAGCCGCCGCTTGGCGTTTTTGCTCCGGGGCCAGGGGTCGGGGAAGTTGATGAACAGCCGGTCAATCTCTCCCTGGTCGAAGCACCCTTCCATGAGGGCCACGTCCATATCCACAAAGAACACATTGGTAAGCCCCATGGCCTTGGCCTTCTCCATAGCCATGACCATTGCCTCCCGGCACCGCTCAATGGCAATCACCAGCACGGTGGGATTGGCCTGGGCAGTTTCCACGGTGAACTTGCCCTTTCCGCAGCCCACCTCTACCCACAAAGCGGTGCAGTCCGGCTTCAATGCCCGCCAGCAGCCCTTTTGGGCAGCGGGGTCTGCCACCTGCCAGGGGGCACAGGCCGCCATACGGGGTTCCAGATTGGGCTTTTTCCGCATTCTCATAGTATTTATCCTCCTGCAAAGGCAAAATGGTGATGTTTTAACACCTCATTATACCAGAGGGAGGGAAAACAGTCAAATAGATTTCAAAAAATCGGAAATATCCCCCTTGGGGGCTTGCGGCAGGGGGAAATTCCTTGTATAATAAATTGAATTTTGGAAAGGAGGGACTGTCATGGAAGACCATTCTCACGACCATGCGTATCTGCACGCCCATGGCATTGCCCACTCCCACGGCCATGTCCATGAAAATCAGAAGGCGGTGCTGAACCGTCTGGCCCGGGCGGCAGGTCACCTGGAGAAGGTGCGCCGGATGGTGGAGGAGGGGCACGACTGCTCCGAAGTGCTGGTGCAGCTGGCAGCGGTACGCTCCGCCCTGGACAACACCGGCAAGGTGATTCTCAAAGACCACCTGCGCCACTGCGTGGTAGATGCGGTCGCCGCCGGCGACCAAAGCGCCGTAGACGACCTGTGCGACGCCGTAGACAAGTTTATGAAGTAAGCCCGGGGTGCCCCCGGTGACAATTTCGCACGGCGGCTTTCTGCTACTCGTTACTTCCCTGACCCGCCCGGTATCGGCGGCTTGTCCGCACTTCTTTACTATTCACTACAAATCAATATCTTGGTATCAAAATGGCACACCCGTATTTTGGGTGTGCCGTTTTTCATTCCGGTTCTGTGCCCTTGGCCAGGGACAGGATGCTTTGGGCCAGGGGCTCTATGGAGGCCATGGCCTGGTCCCAGGTGTTGCCGGCGGTGCCTACCTCCACTAAGATTGCCCCGGGGAGCAAATCCTGGTTGTACCGCTGAGCCCTTAAAGCCAGGGGCCGGCACAGGCCGGGGTACTGCTTTTCCAGCTGCACCTGGAGTTTCAGACCCAGGGCCAGATTCTCCTTCCAGTTGGGATGGGACAAGGTGTCGGAGCCGCTGCCGGTGACAATCATCAGCTGGGCCATCTCCTGCCCGTCAATCTGGGCAGTAAACGCCACCTGATTCCCGGCGGCATCCTCCGCCGCATCCCGGTGCAGGTCAATTACAAGGCAGATGCTGGGATACTGGGTAAGATACCCTTGGATGGCGGCTCTTGCCAGGTTGTAAGCATCGTTATAGGAGGGGTAATCGTAAAGGGTCCGGTCGTGAATCACCCCGATGCCTGCCTGGGTCAGGTACTCTGCCAGGGCGTCCCCCATACTCACCATATTGTAAGCCGTATCCAAAGAGCGGTAGCCGGAGGACTGGGCCTCCTGGGGGATTCCCGTGTAACTCTCGGAGCCGTGGGTGTGGAGAATCAGCACCGTGGGGGACTGTTCTGTTAAATCCCAGTCAAGAGGCATTTGCAGCAGAGTGGGGATGTCCACATCCACCCCGGCAAAGTTCCCCACCTGTATCTGCTGTCCATCCTCCGGGGAAAATTCCACCGGGTTGTCCTCCGGGCTGGGGGCGGTAAGCTGGGTGGGGTCGGGGGTCTGCTCCTGGGGCGCCGCCGGGCAGGCCACCCGCCCGGTGCCCAGATACAGAAGGACCGTGGCCATTTTCTCATGGCCCAAAGCCTGGGCCACCATTGCCCCCAGGCCGCCGCCGGCAAGGCGCAAAAGTACGGCGCAGGCGATGGCCAGGGCGCAGACCCGAAACACATCCGGTCTTTTGTTCATGGTTTTGTTACCTCCTTTCCGGGACGAAGCCCTTGACGGACAGGCATGAATTGGGATATGATACTCCATAAAAGGAGGGGTTTTCGTGGAAGATGCGGTATATATGCAGGAAGCTCTGGAGCTGGCGAAAGCGGCGGCGGCAGAGAAGGAAGTGCCGGTGGGCTGCGTCATCGTCTGCCGGGGGCAGGTGGTGGGCCGGGGCCGGAACCGCCGGGAGACAGGGAAAACCGCCCTGGGCCACGCAGAAATCGAAGCCATTGCCCAGGCCTGCAAGACCTTGGGAGGCTGGCGGCTGTGGGAGTGCACCCTGTATGTGACCTTGGAGCCTTGTCCCATGTGCGCCGGGGCCATTGTCAACGCCCGGATTCCCCGGGTAGTATATGGGGCGGCGGATGAAAAATGCGGCGCCTGCGGCTCGGTGTGCGACCTCTTCTCCATGGGCTTTAACCACCACCCTCAGGTGGAGGCCGGAGTGATGGAGGCGGAATGCCGCCAGCTTCTCACGCAGTTTTTCCAGAACCTCCGCCTGGAGCTGAAAACCCGCCCCAAATGGCGCCCGCCCCAGAACCGGGAATAAGAGGGGTCTGCCATGTCATTACCATATGAAAAGCAGAAAATTGGCAAGGCCAAAGCCCTGCGAAAAAACACAACGCCCCAGGAGAGACGACTTTGGTTCCAATTTTTGCGTGAATATTCCCCCCGGTTTCAGCGGCAAAAGGCCATTGGCGGCTATATTGTAGATTTTTACTGCCATTATGCAAAATTGGTAGTGGAACTGGATGGCTCTCAGCATTATATGCCCCAGGAAATGGAGTATGACGAAAAGCGAAGTGCTTGTCTTGAGAAATATGGCCTGAAAATACTCCGTTTCTCCAACGAGGATGTCAACCGCCGCTTTCAGTCCGTCTGCCAGGCTATCCACCAGGAAGTCTGTCAAAGAACAGCAGCCAGTACCCGCTGATTCCAGGCAGCAACCGGCGCACAATCTGAAGGTCTGCATCCATAGCTCCCTCCGGGAGGGAGCTGGCACGGCGTAAGCCGTGACTGAGGGAGCCTGCAGGCGGTAAGCTGACCGTTCGCAGATGGGTTGGTACTTGCTCCATATTGTCGATACCCTAAGACAATTTGCCTGAAAAATGGTTTATGGGATTGGACAGTCCTGGGGAGGTACCACCCCTGTCAATCAAATTGGCATTGCGCCCGATGGCTCCCTCCGTCTTGGGGCTGCGCCCCAATCCACCTCCCTCCCGGAGGGAGGTATTTTCGGAAGCCTTTCGCAAAACGACGATACCGGGCGGCAATCGGCGCACAATCTGAAGGTCTGCTCCTATAGCTCCCTCCGGGAGGGCGCTGGCACGGCGTAAGCCGTGACTGAGGGAGCCTGCGGGCGGTAAGCTGACGGTTTGCAGATGGGTTGGTACTTGCTCCATTTTGTCGGTACTCTAAACCGATTTTCTGTGGATTGCCCAGAAATCGGCTTAAGAAACTGGACACGCCTGGGGAGGTACCACCCCTGTCCGGCAAATCGGCATTGCGCCCGATGGCTCCCTCCGTCTTGGGGCTGCGCCCCAATCCACCTCCCTCCGGTCGGGAGGTATTTTTTGGAAGCCTTCTGCGTAATAACTACACCGAAGGGCGTACAGATAGTGTACCACATCCAGGAGGATGAATCCCGTGAAATGTGATGGGGATTTTTCCCGGGTTTGTGGGAGAAATCCTTGCAAGACGGTGGGTTTGATGGTATAATGGGTAAAATATGACTATTTTCAGGCAGGTAAATCTATGAACACCTTACTGCATATCTGCTGCGCTCCCTGTGCCAATCAGTGCATCCGGGTGCTGCGGGAGGAAGGCCGGGATGTTACCGGCTTCTGGTACAATCCCAACATCCATCCCTTCACCGAATACCGCTCCCGGCGGAACTGTCTGCGGGAGTATGCCGCCGCCATTTCCTTGCCCCTGATTGAGAAAAACGACTACGGTCTGCGGCCCTTCGTCCGGGCGGTGGCAGAGGATATTTCCCACCGGTGCATCAAGTGCTATGAAATGCGCCTGATGGAAACCGCCAGGCAGGCAAAAGAGGGGGGCTTTGACAGCTTCACCTCCTCCCTGTTTATCAGCCCCTATCAGAATCACGAGCTGATGAAGGAAGTGGCTCAAAAGGCCGGGGAAATCTACGGTGTGGAATTTTTGTACCGGGATTTTCGCCCCTGGTTCAAAGAAGGCCAGGAAAAGGCCCGGGAACTGGGCTTTTACATCCAGAAATACTGCGGCTGCGTATTCTCCGAGGAGGAGCGCTACCTGAAAAAGAACAAAATCATCCCCTGATACGAGGTAACCTATGAGTAAGATGCAATTCACCGTCCCCTGCCTGTTTGGCCTGGAGGGACTGTGCGGCGACGAGCTGCGGCGCATGAATTTTGAAAATGTCCGGGTGGAAAACGGCCGGGTGCTGTTTTCCGGGGACGAAACCGCCCTGGCCAAGGCCAATCTGTGGCTGCGTACCGGAGAGCGGGTACTCATTACCCTGGGAAGCTTCCCCGCCCGGAGCTTTGAGGAGCTGTTTCAGGGGGTGTACCATCTGCCCCTGGAGGACTTTATCCCCAAGGACGGCGCCTTCCCGGTGAAGGGTCACTGCCTGAACAGCCGGCTTATGAGCGTTCCGGACTGCCAGGCCATTGTAAAAAAAGCCGCCTCCCGGCGTTTGGGAGAGAAATACGGCCTTTCCTGGCTGCCGGAAACCGGCGCCAAGTACCAGCTGCAATTTTCCATTATGAATGACCAGGCGCGTCTGTACCTGGACACCACCGGGCCGGGACTGCACAAACGGGGCTACCGGGCTGTGGGAAACGAAGCACCTCTGCGGGAGACTCTGGCGGCGGCAATGGTGCAGCTGACCCGGTACCGGGGGCGGGAATTCTTTTGGGACCCCTTCTGCGGCTCCGGCACCATTGTCATCGAAGCCGCCCTCATTGCCAGGAACCGTGCCCCGGGGCTTATGCGGAAATTTGCCGCCCAGAGCTTCCCCTGGATCGCCCCGGAAATCTGGGACGACCTGCGCCGGGAGGCAAAGGAACAGGAATTTAACGGGAATTATCACATTCTGGGCTCCGACAATGACCCCAAGTGTGTGTCCCTCTCCATGGCCAACGCCCGGAAGGCGGGGGTCTCTGACTGCATCCGCTTCCGGGACGGAGACGCCACCAAAATGAGCCTGCCCACAGATACGGGCATTTTGGTGACCAATCCCCCCTATGGCCAGCGGATGCTGGAGCAGCAAAGTGCCCAGCGGCTCTACGCCGCCCTGGGACGGCACTTCAAATACGCCAACGGCTGGAAAAAGTACATCATCACCTCCGAGCCGGAGTTTGAGCATTATTTTGGAAAGCGGGCGGACAAGAAGCGCAAGCTTTACAACGGCATGATTCAGTGCAATTATTATATGTATACCGACAATACCCGGAGGGGTAAAGAGAAATGACCCACCTTTTCATCATCAACCCTGCCGCCGGAAGCCGGGACCGGCAGGAACAGTATAAAAAAGAGATTCTGAGGGTTTGCAAACCCAGAGGCCTGGACTATGAAATCCGGGTGTCCCAGGCGCCGGGGCAGTGCCGGGAGTTTGCCGCTCAGGCAGCCCGCTCCGGCAAGCCTGTGCGGATTTACGCCTGCGGAGGAGACGGCACCCTGAACGAAATCGTCTGCGGCGTGGCAGGCTTTCCCAATGTGGCCGTCACCACTTATGCAGGGGGCAGCGGCAACGATTTTATTCGGATGTTCTCCCAGCCGGAGGCCTTCCGGGATCTGGAGCGGCTGCTGGACGCGGAGGAAACCCAATTCAATCTCATCCGGTGCAATGAGGACTATGCCCTGAATATCTGCTCCGTAGGACTGGACGCCCGGATTGCCGCCGATGTGGCGGGCTATAAGCGTCTGCCGTTGTTCAGCGGATTCCGGGCCTACCTGGTGTCCGCCCTGATTAACACCATCAAGGGCATCTGGCAGCCCTACACCGCTTCTTTTGAGGGGGAAACTGTCCAGAAGGACTTTACCCTGATTTGCGCCTGCAACGGCCGGTTTTACGGCGGCGGCTTCAACCCGGTGCCGGAGGCAGACCCCCAGGACGGGATTCTGGATATCCTTCTGGTGGATAAGGTGTCCCGACTCACGGTGCTGGGACTGATTGGGGCTTATAAGAAGGGCAAATACGCCTCCCTGCCCCAGAAAATCCGCCATATCCGCACAAATCATTTACATATCCACAGCGACCATCCCACAGCCTTGAACATGGACGGGGAAATCCGCCACATTCAGGATGTGGACATCTCCATCGCCCCGGAGAAGCTGCGGTTTTTCTACCCCAAGGGGCTAACCTTCTAAAGAAACGAGGGGATTTTGTGGGCTGCTGTATCATCATAGGGGCAGGGGAGTGCGCCGGGCTTTTGCGGCCTGTGGAAAAATCCGACTGTCTCATTGCCGCCGACGGCGGCCTTGCCCATGTGAAGGACCTGGGGCTTACCCCGGATGTGATTTTAGGGGACTTCGACTCTTTGGGCTATGTGCCGGAGGGGGCAAATGTGTTCCCGGCGCGAAAAGACGACACGGACACCATGCTGGCAATCCGCCGGGGCTTAGCCCTGGGCTATCACAATTTTCTCATTTACGGCGGACTGGATGGCCCGCGGCTGGACCATACTCTGGCAAACATCCAGTCTTTGCTGTTTTTGAACCGCCGGGGCTGCCGGGGGGCGCTGGTAGGAACCCATTCCATCGCCCTCATCGCGGAGCCTCCGGGCTTCACCCTTTCGGGGCCTGCCGGAGGTTTGCTGTCCCTTTTTTCTCTGGGAGGGCAAACGGAAGGGGTGACCCTTCGGGGGTTGGAATACCCCTTGGAAAACGGCAGCTTGCCCGGGGATTTTCCCTTAGGGGTGAGCAATCATTTTTTGGGAGGAAAAGCAGAGATTGCCCTGGAGGCCGGGCGCCTTCTGGCAGTTTACGATAGAAAAGCCGGTTTACCCACAGATTTTTTGGGGGAGGCACAACCATGACACAGACAAAAGACATCAAGCCGGTTTCCCCGGACTATAACCGGGGTCTGACCCAGGACCAGGTGCGGCAGCGGCTGGAAGCCGGGCTGGGAAACAGCCAGTCCGCCGGGGCGGGCCTGACGGAAAAGCAGATCCTGGCCAAAAACCTTTTGACCTTTTTCAACCTGATATTTGTGGTTCTGGCAGTCATTCTGGCCATTGCCGGTTCTTCCATCAAGAACATGACCTTCCTGGTCATTGTGGTGGTGAACGTGGTCATCGGCTGCTTTCAGGAAATCCGGGCCAAGCGGGCGGTGGATAAGCTGACCCTCATCGCCCAGCAGAAGCTCCCCGCCATCCGGGACGGAAAAAAGGCGCTGGTCCCCTCTGACTCTCTGGTGCGGGACGACATTGTGGAGTACGGCCCGGGAGATCAGATTTGCGCCGACGGCATTGTCCGGGTGGGGAAATTACAGGTGAACGAAGCCCTCATCACCGGCGAGGCGGACGCGGTAATCAAGAAAAAGGGAGACGAACTGAAATCCGGCAGCTTTGTCATCACCGGCCGGGCCCGGGCCCAGCTGACCCAGGTGGGCGACGAAAGCTTCGCCGCAAAGCTGGCTTTGGAGGCCAAGGCGAACCCCAAGGTGGCCCGCTCCGAGATGATGGCCTCCCTGGACAAGCTGATTCATGCGGTGGGCTATACCCTGATTCCCGTGGGCTGCCTGCTGTTTTACCAGGAATTCAAGATTCTGCATATGTCCTTCACCAGCAGCGCCCAGTCCACCGTGGCGGCTCTGGTGGGTATGATTCCCGAGGGACTGTATCTGCTCACCAGCATTGCCCTGGCGGTGTCCGCCATGAAGCTCACCCGGCAGCGGGTACTGGTGCAGGATATGAACTGTATCGAGTCCCTGGCCCGGGTGGATGTGCTGTGCGTGGACAAAACCGGCACCATCACCCAGCCCACCATGGAGGTGGAAAACCTGCTGCCCCTGGGGGACCGGGAGCCGGAGTATTTGGAGCAGGTGCTGAAAGGCCTTTACGGCAGCCGGGAGCCGGACAACGACACCGCCCGGGCCATCCAGGAGCTGTTCTCCGGGAAGGGAGACTGGGAATGCACCCGGTATGTGCCCTTCACCTCCCAGACCAAGTGGTGCGGCGGTGAATTCGGGGAGCATGGCTCCTTCGTGGTGGGCGCGCCGGAGTTTATCCTGGGAGAGCATTTTGAAAAAGTGGAAGAGGCGGTTTCTCCCTGGGCCTCCACCGGCTACCGGGTGCTGCTGGTAGCCGCTTATCCGGCAGAGCTGACGGAAAAACTGGACGGCAGCCTGGCAGAGCCATTGGCCCTGCTGCTCCTCACCTCCCCTCTGCGGCCCCAGGCCCGGGAGACCTTCTCCTACTTTGCCCAGCAGGGGGTATGCATCAAGGTTATCTCCGGTGACAATCCCCGGACCGTTTCCGCCGTTGCCCAGCGGGCAGGCATCGAAAACAGCGAAAAGTATATTGACGCCGGGGAACTGGAAACCTACGAGGATGTTTTCCGGGCGGCAGGGGAGTACACCGTCTTTGGACGGGTGACCCCGGACAAGAAGAAAATGCTGATCAAAGCCCTGAAAGAGCAGGGCCACACCGTAGCCATGACCGGCGACGGCGTAAACGATGTGCTGGCTATGAAAGAATCCGACTGCGGCATCGCCATGGCCAGCGGCGCCCAGGCCGCCAGTCAGGTGGCCCGGCTGGTGCTGCTGGATTCGGACTTTTCCGCCATGCCGGACATTGTGGGAGAAGGCCGCCGTGTCATCAATAATATCCAGCGGGCGGCTACCTTATTTTTGGTGAAGAATATCTTTTCCTTTGGTCTGGCCCTGCTGTCCCTGCTGACCCAGCAGCCCTATCCCCTGGCCCCCATCCACATGAGCATCATCTCGGGCCTGACCATCGGCGTGCCCTCCTTCTTCCTGGCGCTGGAGCCCAACTACCAGCCCATTTCCGGCACCTTCCTGAAAACCGTTCTCCGCCGGGCTTTCCCCGGCGGCCTGACCAGTATCACGGTGGTGCTGCTGCTCCAGGCGATGATGGTGCATTTCGCCATCCCCCTGGCAGATGTGCGGGCCATTGCCACGGCCATCCTGGCGGTGGTGGGCCTGATGGTTCTCCACCAGGTGGGAACCCCCATGAACCGGTTCCGGGCGCTGGTGTGGTGGGCCATGGCGGCGGCCATCATCGGCTGCTTTACCCTCCTGGGGGACTTTTTCGATTTGCAGATTATCAAGGGCTCTTCCCTTGTGGCGCTGCTGGTCATTCTTCTGGTGATTCCCACGGTGTTCCGGTTTATGCAATGGGTATTTTCCCAGGGTGACCGGCTGTGGGCCAAGGTAAAAGCCCGCCGGGAGGGATGATATGCTGACCTACCAGCTGAAAAAGCAGCCGGGGCTTCCCCTTTATGAGGCGCTGTACCGGTGTATCCGGGAGGACATCCGCGCAGGAAAGCTCCGTCCCGGGGAGCGGCTGCCCTCCAAGCGGAGCCTGTGCGCCCATCTGAAGGTGAGTAAAATCACCGTGGAAAATGCCTACAACCAGCTTTTGGCGGAGGGGTATATCTCCTCCCGGGAGAAGGTGGGCTACTTTGTGGAGGCGGTGCAGCAGCTGCCGCCCCAGACCCCCAAGGCCCTCCAGACTCCGCCCCCGGAAGGGAAGCTTTTGGACTTGTCCGGCAACGGTTCTCCCCGGTTCCCTTTTACGGTGTGGAGCCGCCTCCAGCGGCAAGTACTGCTGGACTACGGGCAAAAACTCCTGCTGCCCCTGCCCAACCAGGGCATCGGAGAGCTGCGCCAGGCCATTGCCTGGCACCTGGGGGCTTTCCGGGGTCTGGAAGTCAATCCCGAGGATATTTTTGTAGGCGCCGGTACAGACTTTTTGTATAACCTACTGGTGCAGCTTTTGGGCCGGGACAAGTGCTATGGGGTGGAGGAACCGGGTTACAGCAAAATTTACGACATCTACCGCTGTGCCGGAGCCAGATGCGCCCTTTTGCCCATGGACAAGGCGGGAGTGCTGCCCGGGGAGGGCGCTCAGGTACTCCACATTTCCCCGGCCCACCACTTTCCCACAGGACTGGTGACGCCCCTTTCCCGGCGGCGGGAGCTTCTCCGGTGGGCTGCCGCAGAAGCGGGGCGGTATATCATTGAGGACGACTACGACAGCGAGTTCCGCTTTGCCGGCCGGCCTCTGCCTACGCTCAAAGCCATGGACGCCGGGGGGCGGGTCATCTATATGAACAGCTTTACCAAGTCCCTGGCCCCCTCCATCCGCATCAGCTATATGATTTTGCCCCCGGCTCTGATGGCGGCGCTGCAAGCCCGGCTGGGCTTTTACGCCGGAACCGTCCCCAGCTTCGAGCAGTACACCCTGGCCCGGTTCATCCGGGAGGGATATTTTGAAAAGCACATCAACCGGATGCGGAAGTTCTACAAAGCCAGGCGGGATACCCTGCTGGAATTGGTGGCCCGGTGTCCCCGGCGGCTGCAGGTGCTGGAGGAAGGGGCAGGCCTCCACTTTCTTCTCCGGGTGGACACTGCCCTTACAGACCCGGAGCTTGTCCAGGCCTGCGCCCGAAAGGGCCTGAAAGTGCGGTGTCTTTCCCAGTACTACCGGGAAACGCCCCCGGAAAACTGCCGGGGCTATCTGGTCATCAATTACTCAGGCCTTGGGGACGAGGACATTGCGGTTCTTGCGAACGTGATAAAAACCCTGTAACTGGGAGGATTTTTTATGAAAAAAGTATTGGAAATTTGCGTGGATTCCTATGATTCCGCCCGGGCGGCGGTGGCAGGCGGCGCGGACCGGCTGGAGCTGTGCGCCGCCCTGTCCGTGGGAGGCCTGACCCCCTATCAAGAGCTGCTGGCGGACATCCGCAGCTTTTCGGATATCCCCGTCCGGTGCCTCATGCGTCCCAGAGCCGGGGACTTTCTTTACACCCGGCAGGAGATTTCCATGATGGCCCGGCAGATGGAGGCGCTCCGTCAGGCCGGCGCCAGCGGCTTTGTCATCGGCTGCCTCACCCCGGAGGGGGAGCTGGCCGGCATGGAGGAGCTGATGGAGGCCGCCGGGGGACTGCCTCTGACCCTGCACCGGTGTATCGATGTGAGCCGGGACCCGGTGGATACCTACCGCCGGGCGGCAGAGCTGGGCTTTGACACGGTACTCACCAGCGGCGCAGCGGCAAACGCCACCGCCGGAATGGCAACCATCGCCCGGCTCGTCGCCCTCCGGGAGGAAACCGGCGGGCCGGAGGTACTCATCGGCGCCGGGGTGAATGCCCGGGTAATCGAGAAGTTCCGCCGGGAGGTGCCGGGTTCCCGGGCCTTCCACATGAGCGGAAAATTCTCTGTGGAGAGCGGCATGGCTTTCCGCCGGGAGGGAGTTCCCATGGGCGTCCCGGGTCTGGACGAGTGGCACATTGACCAAACCTCCCGGCAAGCGGTGGAGGAAGCCGCCCGGGCTTTGGCAGAGCCTCTGTAATCAGACCCATTTCAACGGACAGGAAATCAGGAAACATGATGCCAGAAACCATTTCTCTGGGACGGGGGATTACCCTGCGGTGTATCCGCCAGTCCCGATTCAAGCAGGGGTGTCTTAGCTTGCAGCTGCTGCGCCCCATGGCCCGGGAGGAGGCGGCTTTCAACGCCCTGCTTCCGGCGGTGCTTCTCCGGGGGACGGAAAAATCCCCGGATTTGCGGGCCATCACCCTCCGTCTGGACGATTTGTACGGCGCCTCCGTAGGCGCCATCGTGCGGCGGCTGGGGGACTACCAGACCACCGGCCTGTATTGCGGCTTTATTGAAGACGCCTACGCCCTGGAAGGGAACCGGATCCTTGCCCCCATGGCGGACTTTCTCCGGGAGCTGCTGCTGGAGCCGGTGCTGGAAGGGGAGGGCTTTTCCCGGGACTTTGTGGAAGGGGAGAAGGCCAACCTCATCTCCGCCATCGACACCGTCCGCAATGACAAGCAGCTGTACGCCTCCGCTCAGTTTTCCCGGCTTATGTGCCGGGAGGATTCCCTGGGGATTCCCCGGCTGGGGGAGCGGGAGGATGTAAAGAGGATTACCCCGGAGGGGCTTTATGCCCATTACCGGAAAATCCTCCGGGAAAGCCCCATGGAGATTTTCTATGTAGGCTCCCGGGAGCCGGAGGCGGTGGCAGAGCTTCTGCGCCCCTTTGCCGGAAGCCTATCCCGGCAGGTTCTGCCCCTGCCGCCCCAGACCCCCTTCCATGCCTGCGAGCCTCAGAATCAGGTGGAGGCGCTGGATGTGGCCCAGAGCCGCCTGTGCATGGGCTATACCACCCCCATCACCTTTGGGGACGCCCGCTTTGCCGCCATGCAGCTGTGCAACGCCATTTTGGGCGGCAGCATGAGCAACAAGCTGTTCACGGTAATCCGGGAGCAGATGTCCCTGTGCTATGACATTGGTTCTTCCTACAACGGAGGCAAGGGAATCCTCTCTGTGAAGGCGGGCATTGATGCCAGCCAGGAGCAGACCGTCCGCCGGGAGGTGGAACGGCAAATCGACGCCTGCCGCCGGGGGGACTTTACGGAGCAGGAGCTAAGCGCCGCCCGGCAGACCCTCATCAGTCAGCTGCAACAGGTGCCCGACTCCCCCGGGAGCCTGGAAAGCTACTATGCCTCCTCCCTCATCGGCGGACTGAATCTGGAGCCGGAGGACTATATCGGGAAGCTGACGGCGGCTTCCCGGGAGGAGATTGCCCGGGCCGCCCAGACCTTGCGGCTGCACACCGTATATTTTTTGAAGGGGGAAGGTCAATGAATAGAACCCATTACCCCCGGCTGGGGGAAGCCTTGTACCGGGATACCCTTCCCAACGGATTGCCTATGGTGGTGCTGCCCCGGCCGGGCTTTCGGAAGAAGCTGTGCTATCTGGTCACCGGCTACGGCTCCGTGCACCAGGATTTCACCCGGAACGGCGAGGTTTTCCACACCCCGGCAGGCGTGGCCCACTTTTTGGAGCACAAACTTTTCGATTTGCCCGGGCGGGACATTTCCCAGGAGTTCGCCGCCCTGGGGGCTTCCGTGAATGCCTTTACCACCTACGACATGACCGCCTATTATTTTTCCTGCACCGGCCATTTCCCGCGGAACCTGCGGCTGCTGTTGGAAATGGTGTCCGCTCCCCGCTTCACCCAGGAAAGCGTGGACAAGGAGCAGGGAATCATCGGGCAGGAAATTGCCATGAATTTAGACAGCCCGGACACCCGGATTTTTGAAACCCTCATGGGGGAAATGTATGGGAATCACCCCATAAAGCACCCCATTTTGGGAACGGAGGACTCCATTCGGGAGATTACCCCGGAGATTCTCCGGCTATGCCACAGCGCCTTTTACAGCGCCGGGAATTTGCTGCTTTGCGTCATCGGCGATGTAGACCCCCAGGAGGTGGCGGACATTGCCGGAGACGTTCCCCTTTCCCGGGAGGCGGTCGTTCCCCAGGAGGTGTGGCCCGAGCCGGAAGGGGTGCTGCGCCGCCAGGTAAAAACCCGGATGGATGTGGCAAGCCCCATGTTCCAGCTGGGCTTCAAATGCCCCTGGCCCGGCAAGGGGGAGGCGGGCGTCCGCCGGGAGATTGTGGCGGACTTGGCGGCGGAGACGCTGTTCGGCGAGTCCTCCCCCTTATATCTGGAGCTTTACCAGAAAGGGCTGATCGACACCTCTTTCGGCGGCGGCTTTGAGACCGTGTCCGGCATGGCCATGCTGACGGCCTCGGGAGATTCCAAGGAGCCGGAGGCGGTGCAAGAGGCCGTTTTCCGGGAGGCCCGGCGGCTGTGCCGGGAAGGGTTGGAGCCGGGGGCGTTTCTTCGGATGAAGCGCAGCGCCTTGGGACGGCGGATTCGCAGCCTGGACAGCTTCGATTCCACCTGCTTCCGGCTGTGTGCCTACCACTTTTCCGGGTACGATTATTTCCGGTTCCCGGAGCTGTACGAGAACATTCAGGAGGAGGAGCTGTATCCCTTCCTGGAGGAAACCGTGACGGAGGAAAGGTGCTGCCTTTCCCGGATTGAACCCATAGGAGGTATGGTATGAGCATTTATTTTCCCGGATTGGGGCTGGAAATCAATCCCCCCAGCACCTTTGAACTTTTCGGCCTGACCATCCATCTGTACGGCCTGATTATCGCCACCGGACTGGTGCTGGCGGCTGTCTACGGAATGCGCCGGGCATCCCAGTTTGGCCTCACGGAGGACCACATTCTGGACGGCGTTCTGTGGGTGACCCCCTTTGCCATCGTCTGCGCCCGGCTTTACTACTGCGTATTCGAGTGGCAGCGGTACACTGCTGATCCCCTTTCCGTTTTCTACATCTGGCAAGGCGGACTGGCCATTTACGGCGGTGTCATCGGCGCCGCCATCGGCATTGTGGTATACTGCCGGGTAAAGCACCTGAAAATCACCCCTGTTCTGGATTTGGTGTCTTTGGGCTTTCTCATCGGACAGGCCATCGGCCGTTGGGGAAACTTCTTCAACCGGGAAGCCCACGGCGGTATCACCGAGAGCTTTCTGCGGATGGGCATTATGGATCCCATCACCGGAGAGTATACCTTCTACCATCCCACCTTCCTCTATGAGTCGGTGTGGAATGCCGCCGGCTTTGTGCTCCTGCACTTCCTCTCCAAGAAGCGGAAATATGATGGTCAGATTGCCCTGGGCTACCTGGCCTGGTATGGCTTCGGCCGGATGATTATTGAGGGAATGCGTACCGACAGCCTGTGGTGGGGCCCCTTCCGGGTAAGCCAGGTGCTGGCAGGCCTGACCTTCGTGGCCGGAGCCGCCGCCCTGATTGTCCTCCACTTCCGTCCCCACGACCCGGAAAAGCTCTTCGTCAACCAGATGAAAAAGCGGCAGCAAGCCTGACCCCGGCGGCCATGCGCGCCAAGCCGGTTCCAAATCGTTACTGCCCCAACCCGCCCGGTATCGCTTTATGGCGCGATACCGGGCGTTTTTGGTGCGGGGGATTGTGAAAAAATTCACATTTTCCCCATAGCGATTCCGGGGAAGCTGTGGTATAATGTTTTGTAAGTATACCATATTGGGAGCGTATTGCTATGCTGGAATTGTTAGCCCCGGCCGGGTCCATGGAATCCCTCCGGGCCGCCGTCCAGAACGGCGCCAATGCCGTTTATCTGGGCTGCGGTATCTATAACGCCCGTCAGGGCGCGAAAAACTTCACTCCCCAGGCGTTGACCGAGGCGGTGAAGTACTGCCATGTCCGGGATGTGGCGGTCCATCTCACCTTAAATACTCTGGTCTCCGACCGGGAGACCCAGGAGCTTGTCCAACTGATTCGCCATGCCGCCCAGAGCGGCGTGGACGCCTTTATCGTACAGGATTTGGGGGTCGTGCGGCTGTGCCGTCAGATTGCCCCCCACATTCCCATCCACGGCTCCACCCAGATGACCATCCACTCCCTGCCGGGGGTGCTGCTGTGCGCCGCCTGGGGTTTGAGCCGGGTGGTGCTCAGCCGGGAGCTAAGCCGGGAGGAGATTCGCTACATCTGCCAGAACTCCCCCATTGAAATCGAGGTATTCGGCCATGGCGCTCTGTGTATGTGCTATTCCGGTCAGTGCTACCTCTCCGCCGCCATCGGCGGCCGCTCCGGCAACCGGGGACGGTGCGCCCAGCCCTGCCGCCAGAGCTACGGCTACGGCCGTTGGCAGAACCGGTACCCCCTGAGCCTGAAGGACAGCTGCCTGGTACGGGAGCTGAAGGAGCTGGAATCCATGGGCGTTGCCTCCTTGAAGCTGGAGGGACGGATGAAAAGGCCTGAGTATGTGGCGGCGGTCACCGGGATTTACCGGAAAGCCCTGGACACCAATATGGTGACCCGGGACATGGAAAAGACCCTTCTGGACGCCTTCAACCGCCAGGGCTTTACCCAGGGCTATTATGACGGCGCTTTGGGAGGAGAAATGTTCGGCGTCCGGGAGGACACCCGGGAAAATGCCGTCTTTTTCAAGGAACTGCGCCAGACCTATGAGACCGGGGAAACCCCTCTGGTTCCCATCCGCTTTCAGGCGGTGGTCCGCCCGGGTCTGACCCAGCTGACGGTGATTGACCCTCAGAACCGGGTCTGCACCGCCCAGGGCCAGGCTCCTGAGGTGGCTCGGGTTGCGGAGCTGACAAAAGAGGTGCTCATCGCCCGGCTGACCAAAACCGGCGGCACCCCCTACCGGTGCGTGGAAGCCGCGGTGGAAATCGATCCGGGGCTGTCCCTCTCCGCCTCCGCCATCAACGGTCTGCGGCGGGATGTGCTGAACCAGCTCACCGCCCTCCGGGCCCGGCGGGATGTGCCGGCTCTGGGCCGGCCGGAGCGGATTCCCACCTACCGCACCCCCCAGGCGCCACCGGTCTACAACATTCAGATAACCGCCAAGGAGCAGATTACCGGGCGGCTTCTGAAAATGAAGCCAAACCTTTTGTATGTGCCCCTGCACCTGCTGACGGAGGACGGCGCTTTTACCCGGAGCCTTCTGGAAAAGGCGCGGGTGTGTCCGGTGCTTCCCAGAGTGGTGCGTGACGGAGAGCTGCCCCGGCTGAAAGAGCAGCTGCGGAGCCTGCGGGCTTTGGGCGTCCGGGAGGCTCTGGTGGGGAATCTGGGGCTGCTGCTTCCGGTGCGGGAGTGCGGTATGCACCCCCGGGGAGACTTTGGCCTCAATATCTACAATTCCGGAGCCTTGCAGTCCGCCCGGGAGATGGAGCTGCGCTCCGTGTGCCTGAGCTTTGAAATGACCCTGCCCCAAATCCGGGACGCCAAAAAGGGTCTGCCCTGCGAGATTCTGGCCTACGGACGGCTGCCCCTGATGATTACGGAAAACTGTCTCATAAGAGGCCGCACCGGGCAGTGTACCTGCCATCTGGCGCCCACCAAGCTGGTGGACAAGACCGGCAGTGAATTTCCCGTTATCCGGGACGGCAGCACCTGCCGCAGCGTCCTGCTCAACGGCAAAAAGCTCTACTGGCTGGACCGGCAGGAGGATTTGGCCCGGCTGGGGCTGTGGGCCGTGCGGCTGTACTTTACCACAGAGAATCCCCAGGAGGTTGACCGGGTGCTGTCCGCCTGCCGCAGCGGCGAGGCCATGGACCCGGGAGCCTGTACCAGAGGGCTGTACCTCCGGGGCCTTCAATAAAGGAGCGAACCATGAAGTGTATTTTAGCGTCCCAGTCTCCCCGGCGGCGGGAGCTGATGGAACATTTGGCAATTCCCTTTACCGTTTCCCCGGCGGACATCGATGAAACCATGGACCTGTCCCGGGACCCCCGGCAGGAGGTGGCCCGGGTGAGCCTTGCCAAGGCCAGGGCCGTCCCCGCAGAGCCTCAGGATGTGGTCATCGGCGCGGACACCGTTGTGGTGTGCGGCGGCCGGGTGCTGGGCAAGCCCCGCTCCCCCCAGGAGGCAGCGAAAATGCTGCGGCTTCTCTCCGGCAGGACCCATGAGGTGATGACGGGGCTGAGCGTTATCCGGGGCAGCCGGGAGAAGGTGCTGACCCAGGTGACCAAAATCCGCTTCCGGCGGCTGTCGGAAGCCGAGATTTCCCGGTATGTGGCCGGCGGCGAGCCTATGGACAAGGCCGGTGCCTACGGAATCCAGGGAGGCGCCGCCCTGTTTGTAGAGGAGATTCAGGGAGATTACTTTAATGTGGTGGGGCTTCCCCTGTGCCCGTTGGGACAGATTCTGAAGGAGTTAGCCCCGGAACTTTGGGAGGCACAGCCATGAGACATTTCTTTACCACCAAAATTCGGATTGTACTGCTGCTGGCGGTGATTATCGCCGCCGTGTCCGCCCTGGTACTGAGCCTGACGGGCAGCAGCTACCCCAGCACCATCGTCCAGGGGATTCTCTCCCCTCTGCGGGCAGGCGCCACCCACCTGACTGCCCAGGCGGAGAAGATTTACGACTATATCTTCTCCTATGAGTCATTGCTGGCGGAAAACGAGGCGCTGAAAGAGCAGCTGAGCCAGATGGAGGACCAGGCCCGGCAGGCAGCCGCCCTGACCAAGGAGAATCAGTCGCTCCGGGACGCCCTGGAGCTGAAGACCAATAACGAGGACTACAAGATGGTGGACGGCTATATCATCTCCTGGAGCTCCAACGACTGGAGCAGCACTTTCACCATCAACCGGGGCGCCAACGCCGGCATTGGGGAGGGAATGTGCGCCATCACCGCCAACGGCGAGGTGGTGGGACTGGTGAGCGAGGTGGGGAGCAACTACGCGGTCATCAAAACCGTGCTGGACTCCTCCCTGGAAATCAGCGCCACCATCGTATCCTCCGGCTACAACGGCATGGTGAAGGGCGGCTACTCCACCGAGCACCCGGATCAGCTGCGGATGAATTATCTCCCCAGCTCCGCCACCATCCGAAACAACGACCAGGTGGTGACCACCGGCTCCACCGTGTACCCCCGGAATCTGATTTTGGGCTATGTAGTGGACGCGGGCTTTGACGATACGGGCGTTGCCAAATACGCCCAGCTCCGGCCTGCCGCCAACATCGGCGCTTTGGACCAGGTATTTATCATTACCGAGTATAATGTGGAGTAAGTCCCATGAGAAAAAAGAAAAACGAATTCAAAAAGGACAAGCTGGAAGCCCCCTGGCTCAGCCGGCTGTACCTGACCCAGAAGCAGCGCCGGGCCTTCTACAAATGGATGCTGATGGCGCTGCTGCTGCTGGTGATTTCGGTTTTGCAGGATGTGGTGCTGTGCCGGGTGCGGATTTATGACGCCACTACGGATTTGGTGCCCTGTCTGATTTTCCTCATCACCATCATTGAGGGCTCCCAGAACGGCAGCGTCTTTGCCCTGTGCGCCGGAATGTTCTACCAGTTCTCCGGCTCCGCTCCCGGGGGCTATGCCCTGGTGCTCATCACCGCCATTGCCATCGGCGCCGCCATCTTCCGCCAGAGCTACCTGCAAAAGAGCTTCGGCGCCGCCCTGCTGACCACAGGCCTGGCGGTTCTTGCTTATGAGCTTCTGGTCTTTGCCATCGGCTGGGCCTTCGGCCTCACTATTTTCAGCCGGCTTCCCGGCTTTCTCATCACCGCAGTGCTGACCCTTGTGGCCGTGCCGCTGTTATACCCCATCGTCTTGTCCATCGCGGCCATAGGAGGAGATATATGGAAAGAATAACCCGTTTTCGCGCCGGTATTTTGCTGCTGCTGTTTACCGCGCTGATTGGATTTTATGTATACCGTCTGTATGATGAACAGATTATCAAAACCGACGGCGGCAGTATCAGCAACGAAACCACCTTCACCACCCTGACCCGGGTAAAAGCCGCCCGGGGGGAGATTCTGGACCGGAACGGCAATGTGCTGGTGAGCAACCGGGCCAGCTACGACCTGGTGCTGAACCACTATGTTTTAGTGTCCGCCAACGGCACCAACGATTATCTGTACCAGCTGGCAAAGCTGTGCCAGGAGCTGGGAATCGAGTACAACGAACACTTCCCCATCTCCCGGGAGCGGCCCTTTACCTATACATTGGAGGAGTACAACTCCGCCTATCAGGGATATTTTCAGCAATATCTGGGCTATATGAACGGCCTGGACTCAGATATTACCGCCCCTCTGCTCATTGAAACCCTCCGGGAGATTTACGATCTGCCGCCGGAATGGTCCGATGAGGACGCCCGGCTGGTCATCGGCCTGCGGTATGAGCTGGCCCTGCGAAACTGCGTTTCCTCCATGGCAAACTATGTATTTCTCAACGATGTAAACCAGGAGGAGATGGCGGCCATCGGCGAGCTGAACATCCCCGGCATGAATGTGGAGGCCTCCACCGTCCGGGAGTATCAGACCAAATACGCCGCCCATATTCTGGGCTTTGTAGGCGCCATGTCCGCGGAGCAGTGGGAGTACTACAAGCAGTTCGAAGAGTACTCCATGGACGCCCAGGTGGGACAGGCCGGTTTTGAGGCGGCCTTTGAGGAATATCTCCACGGCGTGGACGGCTGGCGCATGGACACGGTAAACCAGGACGGAACCTTAGTCTCCTCGGAATATCTGGTGGAGCCAAAGGCCGGCTCCAATGTTCAGGTGACCATTGACATCAACCTCCAGGCCGTGGCAGAGGATGCCCTGGCAAAGAATATGGAAAATCTGCGGAACAACGAAAATCCCAATGCGGACGGTGCAGATGCAGAAGGCGCCGCCGTGGTGGCCATGGACCCCAAAACCGGGCAGGTGCTGGTGTGTGCCAGCTACCCCACCTATGACCCGGCCACCTATTTTGAAAACTACAACGAGATTCTGAAAGACCCTCTGAAGCCCCTGTATAACCGGGCTCTGGATGCCACCTATCCCCCTGGCTCCGTATACAAGCCGGTGATGGTGATTGCCGCCATCGACTCCGGTCTGATCAACTCCGCTATCACCATCGAGGACAAGGGTATGTTCGACCCGGATAACAGCCCGGACAACAAATACGATAAATTTCAGCCCACCTGTCTGACCTACTCTCTGCTGGGATATACCCATGGCTCAATCAACGCCGCCCAGGCTCTGCAGGTGTCCTGTAACTATTTCTTCTACGAGCTGGGTGACCGGATCAAGCTGTCCATCATGGACAACACCGGCAAGATGCTGGGTCTGGGAGAGTCTACCGGCATCGAGCTGCCGGAGTCCACCGGACACCGGGCCAACGCAGAGACCAAGGCAGAGCTGTTTGAGGGCGAAAACGGCATCTGGTATCAGGGCGACCAGATTCTGGCGGCCATCGGTCAGTCGGAGCACCGGTTCACTCCCATGCAGCTATGCGTATACGCCTCCACCCTGGCCACCCAGGGAGACCGGTACCGGGCTACCTTCCTGAACCGGATTGTGTCCTCTGACAACCGGAGCCTTCTCAAGGAGAGCCAGGTGGAGCTTATGAGCCATCTGGACATCTCCGACGAGGCCTATATGTCCTATACGCAGGGTATGTGCATGGTCACCCAGTCGGGCGGCACCGCGTACCTTACATTCCGGGACTACCCCATTGATGTGGCGGCTAAGACCGGTACGGCAGAAACGGATAAGGAAGGCAAATCCGACAACGGCTCCTTTATCTGCTTTGCCCCGGCGGATGATCCGGAAATTACCATCGCCGTGTACGGCGAGCAAGCCGGTCACGGTTCCTCCATGGCCGGTGTTGCCAAGGACATTCTGGACTCCTACTTTGAAGTGGGCGCTCCCGCGGATGTAAACACCTACGAAAATCAGCTGAGCTGAGAAACCCGCCCCCCTTTTTAGAAGGGGGGCGTTTTCATGGTTGACATTCTCGATATTCGAGTATATAATCATAGTAGAGATACTCGATAATCGAGAATGGAGGAATGCCTATGGCAAGGGAACGCTTTCGCACCCTGACGGAGCAGATGTTTTATACCCTGCTGTGCCTGAAGGAGGAGCGGTGGGGTATGGACATTCTGGACCGGGTGCCGGAGATGACCGGCGGACGGGTGCAAATCGGCTCCGGCACCCTGTATACCCTGCTGGAGCAGTTTCTGGGGGAAGGGATGATTACAGAAACCCAGGTGCAGGGCCGCCGCCGGAGCTATCTGATTACAGAAAAAGGAAAGGCCATGCTGGAGGCGGAGGTCCGTCGGCTGGAGGCCCAGCTCCAGGACTACCGCCTGTATATCGGAAAGGAGGATACTGTATGCTGAACTTTCGGGTAAGTCTTCGGTTGTTTTCCTTCGGGAATCGGGAGGGCCTGTGCCGCTATCTGGAAAAAATGGCGGCAAAGGGCTGGATGCCGGAGAGCCTTGCGGGGGACGGCCTGTGGCTGTTCCGTCGGATTCCTCCCACAACCCTCAAATATGCCCTGTTCTATGCCCGTCCTGCCAAGCCGGAGGATACGGAAGCCATGGTAAAGCAGGAGGCGTTTTACGAGCTGTGCGCCCACGATGGCTGGGAGCTGGTCTGCACCAACGCCTGGCTTCAGATTTTCTGCAACCGGCGGCCGGACCCCGTCCCCCTGGAGACGGACCCGGTGGCAGAGCTGGAGCGGTTCCACGCCGCCTACCTGCGGGCGTTCATTCCGGTATGGATTGTGCTTATCGCCACACAAATCCTGTCAATCTGGCGGAAAATCCAATCCTACCACCGGAATCTGAATTGGCAGGGCAGGCTGGAGGCGCTGGGCATCTACCGGGAGGCAGACATTGGTCAGCTCTTTATACAGGTGGCATTCCATGGGCTGCTCATTGTCTGTGGGCTGGTGCTTATAGTGGAATATTTCTCCTGGCACCGCCGGGCAGAGCAGGCTGCCCGGGAGGGGATTTCCTTCAGCCGCCCGGGAATTGGCTGGTTTTCCCTGGCTCTGTTGCTGGCAGCTTTGGTGTTCCTTTTCCTGTAAGGGCAGGCTTGTGATTTTCCCGAAAAAAATAGGAAGAATTTTGAAAATATAGGTTGACTTGCCCTATGTTAAGTGGTACAATACACTTGTATCGATAATCAAGTATCGATATGGCGCCGGGTGTTGCGGACGATGAAGCACGGCGCCTGGATTTCAAATCATCCCGGGGGTGGTGAAATATCCCGGGAATCAAGGAGGACATCTAACTATGGCAATCGAGTTCACTGATGGCAAGTATGTAGATGAGAACGGCAAGGTAACCCTTGACCCCACCGTCTACAAGGACTGGCAGATCGCTGAAGAAGCGGAGAAGACCCTTCCCTCGGTAGACTACTTCCGTGAGAAGCTGGGCCTGCTGCCTGACGAAATCATTCCCTATGGCAAGACCCCCAAGCTGGACTTCATCAAGATCATGAACCGTCTGAAGGATAAGCCCGACGGCAAGTTCATCGAAGTCACCGCTATCACTCCCACCCCCCTGGGCGAAGGCAAGTCCACCGTTTCCCTGGGCCTGGTTGAAGGTCTGGGCAAGATCGGCAAGAATGTAGGCGGCTGCCTGCGTCAGCCCTCCGGCGGCCCCACCATGAATGTGAAGGGCACTGCTGCCGGCGGCGGCAACGCACTGCTGATCCCCATGACCGAGTTCTCTCTGGGCCTGACCGGCGACATCAACGATATTATCAACGCACATAACCTGGCTATGGTAGCCCTGAACGCCCGTATGCAGCACGAGCGGAACTACAACGACGAGCAGCTGGCCAAGCGCGGCCTGAAGCGTCTGGATGTAGACCCCAAGCGTGTGGAAATGGGCTGGGTCATGGACTTCTGCGCGCAGGGCCTGCGGAACATTATCATCGGCATCGGCGGCCCCAAGGACGGCTACCTGATGGAGTCCAAGTTCGGCATCGCCGTTGGCTCCGAGCTGATGGCTATCCTGGCTGTTGCCCGTGACCTGCAGGATCTGCGGGAACGCATCGGCAAGATTGTTGTGGCTTACAGCCGCAGCGGCGAGCCCATCACCACCGAGGATCTGGAAGTGGCCGGCGCCATGACCGCCTGGATGCGCAACACCATCAACCCCACCATGTGCTACACCGTGGAGCATCAGCCCATGCTGATCCACGCCGGTCCTTTTGCCAACATCGCGATCGGCCAGTCCTCCGTTATCGGCGACCGTCTGGCTCTGAAGCTGTTTGACTACCATGTCACCGAGTCCGGCTTCGCCGCCGACATCGGCTTTGAGAAGTTCTGGAATGTCAAGTGCCGTCTGTCCGGCCTGACCCCCAATGTTTCCGTTCTGGTTGCCACCATCCGCGCTCTGAAGATGCACGGCGGCGGACCCACCGTGGTTGCCGGCCGTCCTCTGCCTGTGGAGTACACCCAGGAGAATCTGGAGCTGCTGGAGAAGGGCACCGAGAACCTGTTCCACCATGTCGCCACCATCAGAAAGTCCGGCATCGTGCCCGTGGTGTGCATCAACCAGTTCTACACCGATACCGAAGCTGAAATCGCTCTGCTGCGGAAGCTGTGCGCCGAGCACGGCGTGCGCTGCGCTCTGTCCAACCACTGGAGACTGGGCGGCGAGGGCGCTGTCGAGCTGGCTCAGACCGTTGTGGAAGCCTGCGAGGAGAAGAACGAAATCAAGTTCCTGTATCCTCTGGAGATGCCCCTGCGTCAGCGGGTTGAGCTCATTGCCAAGGAAGTTTACGGCGCCGACGGCGTGGATTGGGCTCCTCTGGCTGTGGAGAAGGCCAAGCGCTTCGAAGCCGATCCCAAGTATGCGGATTACTGCACCATGATGGTAAAGACCCATCTGTCCCTGAGCCACGAGCCCTCCTGGAAGGGTGTGCCCAAGGGCTGGCGTCTGCCCATCCGTGACATTCTGGAGTACGGCGGAGCCAAGTTCCTGTGCCCCATGGCCGGTACCATCTCCATGATGCCCGGCACCAGCTCCGATCCCGCATACCGCCGCGTTGATGTGGACACCAAGACCGGTAAGGTCTCCGGCCTGTTCTGATTCTTTGTCACCTTTAAGCACAGGCGGCGGAGCCGCCTGTGCTTTTCTTAAAAGCCTCGCAGAGTTTGCCGCTTACAGCGGCAAAGAAAATGAAAATCATTTTCTGCCGGGGCGTGTACCTGGCAGAAAATACCTCTCAGGCTGCAAGTGTGGAATTTGTCCCCGGAGGGGACAAATTATGCGCGCAGCAGACTGAAAACTTTGTCCCAAAACCCCCGGTTTTGGGACAGAGAGAGGCGGCGGAGCCGCCTGTGCTTTTGTTAAGTTGCATCCCGTTTCATAAATTATAAGGAGAATACATACTATGGACATGACACTGGAATCCTGCCGCAAGTTTGTGGAGGTTCTGGCCTCCAGCGCTCCCGCTCCCGGCGGCGGCGGCGCGGCGGCTCTGGTAGGCGCCATCGGCACCGCCCTGGGCAATATGGTAGGCTCTCTTACCGTGGGCAAGAAGAAATACGCCGATGTGGAGGCGGAAATCATCGCCCTGAAGGAAAAGTGCGACGCCCTCCAGACCGAGCTTCTTGACCAGGTGGAGGCAGACGACAAGGGCTTTGTGCCCCTGGCCAAGGCCTATGGCATTCCCAAGGATGACCCCAACCGGGACGCCATTCTGGAGGAGGCCACCGTCACCGCCTGCGCCGTTCCCATGCACATCATGGAGCTGTGCTGCCAGGCTCTGGAGTATGTGGCCGTGTTTGCCGCCAAGGGCAGCCGTCTGGCTGTTTCCGACGCCGGCTGCGCCGCCGTGTGCTGCAAGGCAGGCCTGCAGGCCGCCAGCCTGAATGTGTTTATCAACACCAAGAGCCTGAAAAACCGCGCCGTTGCCGAGGAGATGAACGCCAAGGCCAACGGCATGCTGGATAAGTACTGCGCTCTCGCTGACGAGATTTTCGCCAGCGTGCGGGCAAACTTCAACTGATTCGGAGGATTTTTACCATGGCAAAGTTACTGCTGGGCAAGGAAGTTACCGACGCCCTGAATGCTGATTTGCAGAAGCGTACCGCCGCTCTGCGGGAAAAGGGCGTGGAGCCCACCCTGGCCATTGTCCGCTGCGGCGAGGACCCCAGCGACCTGAGCTACGAGCGGGGCGCCACCAAGCGGGCGGAGCTGGTGGGCGTGAAGGTGGTCAACTTCCTGCTCCCCGGAGATGTTTCCAAGGAAGCGCTGCTGGAAACCATCGACAAGATCAACGCCGACGATTCCATCCACGGCGTGCTCATGTTCCGTCCCCTGCCCAAGCACCTGAAGGCCGACCAGAACGAAATCTGCAACCGCTTAGACCCCAAGAAGGACATGGACTGCATGACCCATCTGTCCAACGCCGGTGTGTTCGAGGGTCTGAACGACCTGGGCTACGCTCCCTGCACCCCCGCCGCCTGCATGGAGATTCTGGACTACTACGGCATTGACTGCAAGGGCAAGAACGCAGTGGTCATCGGCCGGAGCCTGGTGGTGGGCAAGCCCGTTGGCATGATGCTCATGGGCAAAAACGCCACCGTTACCACCTGCCACACCCGTACCGTGAACACCGCCGAAATCTGCCGCAACGCTGACATCATCGTGTCCGCTGCCGGTGTGCTGGGCTCTCTGACCAAGGACTTTGTCCGTCCCGGCCAGGTGGTCATCGATGTGTCCATCAACTGGGACCCGGAGAAGCCCAACGCCAAGGGCGGCAAGGGCGGCATCGCCGGCGACGCCAAGTTTGACGAGGTGGAGCCCATTGTGGAGGCCATCACCCCCGTTCCCGGCGGTGTAGGCTCCGTCACCACCAGCGTGCTGATGAAGCATGTGGTGGAGGCTGCGGAAAAGGTATAAAAATGGCGCTGCAAAAACAGCCCGCTGTTTTTGCAGCCCTTTATCTTGTGGGGGAAACTCCGCCCCACTCCGCTGCGGTCGGCTGCCGACTCTTGCGGACTGTGCCGGAGCTTCCCTGTAATGGATATTGAGAAGATTATAGAAAGGACTGTCAGATTATGAATCTGTTTACCGCTGCGGAAACCGCCAACAACTATGTGTCTGCCGGTGTGAGCAAGACCAAGTATTCCATCCCCAAAATGCTGGTTCTGGGCATTCTGGCCGGTCTGCTCATCGGCTTTCCCTCCTGCGTTACGGAGATGGCTACCTTTTCCGTAACCAACACCTCCATGGTGCGGATGATCTCCGGCCTGCTCTTCGCCTTCGGCCTGGGCACCGTGATTCTCACCGGCGCAGAGCTGTTCACCGGCAACACCCTCATCACCATGAGCCTGCTGGACAAAAAGGTCACTCTGCCTGCCATGCTGAAAAACTGGCTGTTCGTTTACATTGGCAACTTCCTGGGCTCCATGCTCCTGAGCGCCATCTGCGCATATTTTGGCTGGCTCAGCGCAGGAAGCAACGCGCTGGCTGTCAGCGCCATGAAAATGGCTGTGGGTAAGATGACCATGCCCTTCCAGAACGCCTTCTTCATGGGCGTGCTGTGCAACATTCTTGTGACCATCGGCGTACTTATGAGCCTCTCCGGTAAGGACGGCACCAGCCGCTTCCTGGGCGCCTGGGTGCCTGTCATGTTCTTTGTCACCTGCGGCTTCAACCACTCCATCGCGGATATGACCTACTGTATGCTGGGTCTGTTCGCCAAGAATGTAACCGCCTACGCCTCCGCCGCTGCCGAGGCTGGCATCGCCCTGGAGAGCCTGACCTGGGGCAACTACTTTGTGGGCAACCTGATTCCCGTCACCTTAGGCAACATCCTGGGCGGCGTGGCCGTGGGCGTGACCATGTGGTTCGCCTATGTCAGAAAGGCCGCCGGTAAGAAGTAAGAAAATCCTATTTTTCACCCCCAAACCCCACCCCGAACCGGGTGGGGTTTTTCTTACGCCAAAGGCCTCTGAATGTCCATGACTTGCGGAAAAATGTTTTTCTTGCATTTTCGCCCGGATTTGTTATAATGTCATTTAATGTATGATGGAGGTGGTCTGGATTGCATAATACCACGCTGTGCTATGTGCTCCATGGTGACCGGGTGCTGATGCTCCACCGCACCAAAAAGGAGAAGGACATCAACAAAGATAAGTGGATTGGAATCGGCGGAAAATTCCTGCCCCGGGAGTCTCCTGATGAGTGCCTTCTGCGGGAGGCTTACGAGGAAACCGGCCTGACCCTGACCCGCTGGCAGTGCCGGGGGGTGGTGACTTTTTTGTCGGACGCGGAGGACGAGTATATGTACCTGTTCACCGCCGACGGCTTTGAGGGGGACCTGAAAGAATGCGACGAAGGGGATTTGCAGTGGGTGAGCCGGGAATTCTTAAGCAGCCTTCCCAAGTGGGAGGGAGACGAGATTTTTCTGAGGCTTTTATGGGAAAACGCCCCCTTCTTCCTGCTGAAACTTCGCTATGTGGGGGACAAACTCCAGGAAGCGGTGCTGGATGGCAAGCGGATTGTGTAACCTGGAGCAAAGACGGTATATGGATGAGATTTTAGCATATCTTCAAACGAAATATGACCCCGCCGCAATCCTGGTCTATGGCTCCTTCGCAGACGGCACCCAAAATGAAAACAGCGACTTTGACGCCCTGGTTCTATCCCCCACCCACCGGGAATTTCACGATACTTCTTTTGTAGGCGGAACCCAGCTGGATGTGTTTGTGTATCCTCTCTCCCTTTTCCAGGGAGCATACCAACCGGAAACCTTTCTTCAGATTCATGGTGGTATTGTGGCGATGGACACGGAAGGGGTGGGACACGCCCTTTTAAAGCAGGTGGAAGATTATGTGAAAGCCCTTCCCGGAAAGACACCGGAAGAACAGGAAGGGGAGCTTCGGTGGTGCAGGAAAATGCTCCTGCGGGCAAAGCGGCCGGATGCAGAAGGGGCTTACCGCTGGCATTGGCTGCTGACGGACAGCCTGGAAATTTTCTGCGATATTGCAGGCTGCCCCTATCTTGGGCCAAAGAAAAGTCTGCGTCTTCTGGAAAAACAATTTCCAGAGGCTTACAGTTGCTACACCCGGGCACTGATGGATTTTCGTTACGACACATTGAAAGCATGGATTGACAGCATGGAAAAGACCAGAACCCAGTCGGATTCCCTGTGACTTCCAGGCTTTCCTATATTGTATTGTAAAAAGAGGAGGATTTACTGGAGATGATATTCGGCAAGCACATTAACCGCTACTATCTGCGGTACCTGCCCTGGCTTCTCATGGGCATTGGGGCGCTGCTGGCGGTGGACTATTTTCAGCTGATTATCCCCAGCCTGTACCAGATGGTCATTAACGGCATGAACACGGGGCAGGTGGTGGTCAACGGGGCTGCGGTGCCCTTTGACATGGATTTTCTTATGAATCAGATTTGTATGCCCATGGTGTGGGTGGTGCTGATTATGGTAGCCGGCCGGTTTGCCTGGCGTATCTGCTTTTTCGGCGCCGGTGTCCGGGCGGAGGAGGATCTGCGGAACCGGATGTTCAGCCACTGCCGGAACCTGAGCCGCAGCTTCTACAACCAGAACAATGTGGGAAACCTCATGAGCCTGTTCACCAACGACCTGGAAACCTTCCAGGAGAGCTACGGCTGGGGCATTATGATGTTCTGCGATGCCTTGTTCCTGTTCATCATGGCAGTCTATAAGATGTGGCAGATGAATGCCCTGCTTACCGGGCTGTCCCTGATTCCCATGGCGCTGCTTCTGTTCTGCTCTGTGGTGGTGGGACGGGCCATGGAGCGGAAGTGGGACTACCGGCAGAAAACCTTTTCTGACCTTTCCGACTTCTCCCAGGAGAGCTTCTCCGGCATTTCCGTGGTGAAGGCCTTCGTAAAGGAGGCGGTGGAGCTGATGAACTTCAAAAAGCTCAGCCAGGAAAACGAGCGGGCCAATGTGGACTTCACCCGGGCTTCCGTGCTGCTGCGGATTCTCGTTACCCTGTTTGTGGAGAGCGTTGTGTGCGTGATTCTGGGCTACGGCGGCTACCTGGTATATCAAGGGGTATTCAACGCCGGACAGCTGGTGGAGTTTATCGGCTATTTCAACGCCATCGTCTGGCCCATTATGGCAGTTTCGGAGCTTATCGATCTGACCAGCCGGGGCAAGGCATCCCTGAAGCGTATCAGCGAGCTGCTGGATGTCCAGCCGGATATGGTGGACCGCCCCGATGTGGTTCCCATGAAGAACATCCGGGGGGACATTGAATTCCGGAATCTCACCTTCCGGTACCCGGATGGAGAGTATGACTCCCTGGAAAATGTGTCCTTTACCATCAAGGCCGGGGAGAACATCGGTCTGGTGGGCAAAACCGGCTCCGGCAAGACCACCATTGCGGACCTTTTGGTGCGTACTTACAATGTGCCCGACGGCACGGTGTTTATCGACGGACGGGATGTGAACACCATCCCCATCCGTGATGTGCGGGCAGGGTGTGCCTATGTGCCCCAGGAGAATTTCCTGTTCTCCGACACCATCACCAACAACATCGGCTTCGGTGTGGATGAAAAGTCCATGTCTGCCATTACCAAAGCCGCCGCCCTGGCTTCCGTGGACTCCAACATCCGGGATTTCTCCCTGGGCTACAACACGGTGCTGGGAGAGCGGGGCGTCACCGTCTCCGGCGGTCAGAAGCAGCGGATTTCCATTGCCCGGGCCCTGATGATGGATGCTCCCATCCTGATTCTGGACGATTCCGTGTCGGCGGTGGATACCAAGACGGAAAAAACCATTCTGGACAACCTCCGCTCCACCCGGCAGGGCAAAACCACCTTGCTCATTGCCCACCGGATTTCCACCATCGAGCGGATGGACCGGATTCTTTTCATCGACCAGGGCCGGGTGGTGGCCTTTGGCAAGCACGAGGATTTGTATGAAACCTGCCCGGACTACCGGAAGATGGTAGACCTGCAGCGGCTGGAAGAGGAAGGAGGAGAACACAACAATGGCTGAGTATTTGCCCATTCTCATCGTGGCCGGGGTCATGTTTGTGTTTGCCGTGGCCTTCGTCACCGCCGCCATCCTCATGGGAAAGGATAAGGCCTCCAAGCAGGAGCGGTTTATGAAGGACGGGGAGCTGATTCGCCGTCTGCTTCCCTATGCCAAGCCCTACTGGAAGTCCTTTTTGCTGGCATTTGCCATTACCATGGTATCCCTTACCTATGACCTCATGTCCCCTTACATGATCGGAAGCATTGAGGAACTGGTGAAGCAGACAGGCTTCACCATGCCGGGCCTCATCAGCCGGGTGGTGGTTTACGCCGGGATTCTGATTGTTGCCATGGTCTGTACCTATTTTCAGTCCATCATCCTGCAAAAAACCGGTCAGAAGATTCTCTCCGGCCTGCGGCTGAGCGTCTTTTCCCACATTGAGCAGCTGTCCCACAATCAGCTGAACCAGATTCCCACCGGCAAGCTGGTGACCCGTGTCACCAACGACACCAACGCCATCTCCATGATGTTTACCAATGTGCTGGTGAACATGACCAAGCAGGTACTGGTGCTGGTAGGCGTGCTGGTAGCCATGTTCCTGCTGAACCCGGGGCTTACCCTGGTGATGCTGATTTTCGTTCCCTTTGTCCTTTTGTATACGGTGCTCTTCCGCCGCTTCTCCCGCCGGGCCCACCGGCAGGTGACAGACGCCCGGACCAATATCAACACCTTCCTGTCCGAAAACCTCTCCGGCATGAAAATCACCCAGATTTTCAACCGGGAGGAGGAAAAAATGCAGGTATTCCTTCAAAAGAGCCGGCATTTTGCCAAAACCAAGCAGGAGCGGATTTTCGTGTTCGGCATTTTCCGTCCCCTGGTATATATGACCTATATCTCCACGGTGATGGCGCTTTTCTACTTCAGCGGCAGAAGCTATGTCGAAGGCTCCGCCCTTTTGGGGCAGGTGGTCACCAGCGGTCTGGTGGTGAGCTTCTATATGTACGCCTCCAAGTTCTTTAACCCCATTCAGACCATGGCGGAGCAGTTTGATATTTTGCAGTCCGCCTTTGCCTCTGCGGAAAAAATCTTCACCGTCATGGACATGGTGCCGGAGGTGGTGGATGACGAAGGTGCCCAGCCTCTGGAGGAAATCCGGGGTGAAATCGAGTTCAAGGATGTATGGTTCTCCTACATCCCGGGAGAGTGGGTGCTGAAAGGCGTCTCCTTCCATGTAAAGCCCCATGAGACCGTGGCCTTTGTAGGCTCCACCGGCTCGGGCAAAACCACCATTTTGTCCCTTATCTGCCGCAACTACGACATTCAGAAGGGTCAGATTCTCATTGACGGCCGGGACATCCGCACCATCTCCATTGCCTCTTTGCGGCGGCACTTCGGTCAGATGCTCCAGGATGTGTTCTTGTTCTCCGGCACCATCCGCAGCAATATCCTTCTGAATTTAGAGGGGGTCTCCGACGAAGAGGTGATGGAGGTCTGCCGGTATGTAAACGCCGACAGCTTTATTAACCGGATGGATAAGGGACTGGACGAGGAAGTGCGGGAAAACGGCAACAACTTTTCCGCCGGTCAGCGGCAGCTGCTGAGCTTTGCCCGGACCATCATCCACAAGCCCTCCGTCATGATTCTGGACGAGGCCACCGCCAACATCGACACCGAGACGGAAGTGCTGATTCAGGACTCTTTGGAGCGGATGAAGAACATCGGCACCATGCTGATTGTGGCCCACCGCCTCTCCACCATCCAGCACGCGGACAACATCATCCTTTTGTCCCACGGACAGATTCTGGAGCAGGGAAACCACCAGGAGCTGCTGGCGAAAAAGGGCAGGTACTATCAGCTTTATACTCTCCAGTACCACAAGGACCAGCTCAGCTCCTGAGAAGATTGTCCTTTGTGGAAAAGCAAATGGTTTTTGACAGGTATACGGAGAAAATGGCGCTCTATTCTCTTTTCCCCGGCCTTTTTCCGGTATTCCACAGGAGTTATCCACACTGTCCACAGGTTTTTCCACAGGCTTATCCCAACCTATCCCCTGAAAATCCCCGGTTTTCAGGGGATTTTTCTTTGGAATCTCTGAACAAATCGTCTGCGGCTGGACAGCGGATCTTTTTCGCCAGCCATGCAGAATGAAAAACAGGAAATACATACAGTATTCCACTGTTTTCTCTCGCTGCCAGCTCTTGCCGATTTATTCAGAGCTTCCCTTTTTTCTCCACAGTTTCCACATACCCTGTGGATAAGCGGCGTTTTGTTACTTTCAACCTGTTCCCACTTTCTGAAAAACCGCCCGGCGTGTGCCGGGCGGTTGGCGCAAGATTTTTAATTCTAATGACGCAGCACCGCGGCGCCGGGGGCGACGATGGACAGGTAGTTTACCTGATACAGCACCTGAGCCGCCTGGCCCCGGGTGAGCGCCTGTCCGGGGGTCAGGGGAATGTCATACTGGGCCATGGTGTAAACATCCGCTGCCGCCCACTCCTCCAGCTCCAGAGGGTTCTGCATGGCAGTCTCCAAGGCCTGCTGAGGCACCGCCAAATCCAGGGCGTTTTGCAGCATCACCGCCACTTCCTCCCCGGTTATGGGCTGGGACAGCGTTTCCGCCCCCAACTCCGGCAGGTCGGCGGTCAGCCCCGCGCGCAGCGCCGCGCTCAGGTAGGGCCGGAGCCACTGGGGTACCTCCTCAGAAATGTTTGCGTATTCCCCGCCGTCCATGGGGATATTCAAAAGCTTTACCAGCATGGCCAAAAACTCTCCCCGGCTGACGGTCTTATCCGGGAAGAAGCAGTCCTCACCGCCCAGGATCTCTCCGGTAAAAATTCCCTGATTTTTCAGCCACTCCGCGGAAAAACGGCAATCCTGCCCCGCCGTATCGGAATACTGACCGGCCTTGGGCTTGAGGATCTGAATGCTGACGGTGGCCTCCCGGGACACATTCCCCGCCGGGTCGGTGGCCGTATAGGTGAAGGAGTCCACCCCTACCTTATTGTTCTTGGGCGTGTAGGTGAAGCTGCCGTCCTCCTTCAGCTCCAGGGTGCCCCGCTTGGGCTGGCGGAGGATGGAGTAGGTCAGTGCCTTCCCCTCCGGGTCAGAGGCCTTCAGCTTTCCCTGATTGGGAAGATTCTTATAGGTCTCTATAACGGAGTCCTCCGCTACCGGCGCCAGGTCCTCCTTTCCCCATACGCTGATGTGCATGGTAGCGGCGGCCTCCACCCGGTTTTCGTAAATGGGCAGGAAGGTGACCTCCGCCTGTACATCCGTTTCCGTCGGCAGGGGCACAAAGGTCATCTGGTTAATCTGGTCAACGGAGAGGATATCCCCGGGCTGCAGTACCCGGCTTCCCAGCATCATGGTGCCGGTCTGTGGCTTGGGCAGACCGGTGATGCAAATACCCATCAGGGTCTCTTCCTCCTCCTGGGAGGAAAAATCCCCGCTGGAGAAGGTGTAGACAGCATCGCTGTCCACCTCCGCAGCCAGAACCGGAGACACCAGCAGCACCAGCGCCAACGCCAGGCAAAGATAACGAACACGGAACATAATACAACCTCCTATATTTGGTGTTCTTGGATATTGTTTACCCAAAATCCAGAAATATACCAGGCGGCGAGTCGCCGCAGCCGATTTCGCACGGGAATCTTCTGCGAATCGTTACTGCCCCTCCAGTGCCCGGTATCGGTGGCTTGTCCGACAAATCTATTACATATTTCCTATTCCCTGAATCTGTTCGGTATCGGTGGCGAGTCGCCGCGGACAATTTCTGCGGCCACTGGCCGCAAAGGCTCCCTTGCCAAAGGGAGCTGGCACGGCGCAGCCGTGACTGAGGGATTCACAGCAGGCACTTTCTGAAAGTACAAACCAATGTGACAAGGCACAAGCCCCATAGCTCCCTCCGGGAGGGAGCTGGCACCGCAGGTGCCTGAGGGAGCAAGCGGGCAGTGCAGTTCCGGTTTGCTTGTGGGTTGGTACTTGCTCATAATTGCCCATACCCTATGCCCGTTATACCGAGATTTTTTTGGAATGGGGCATAGGAAATTTTAACCCTGGGGAAGTTCCTCCTCTGGTTGTCAAATTGGTTTCCTGCCCGATGGCTCCCTCCGTCTTGGGGCTGCGCCCCAAGCCACCTCCCTCCCGGAGGGAGGTATAAACGAAGCCTTCTGCAAGGTAACGATACCGGGCGGGTCAGGGAAGTAGCAATGCTTAGAAAGCTATCGTGCGAATATGGCTGCGGCCACTGGCCGCCGATACCGGGCGGGTCAGGGAAGTAGCAATGCTTAGAAAGCTATCGTGCGAATATGGCTGCGGCCACTGGCCGCCGAAATTGTCTGCGGCGGACTCGCCGCCCGGCCATAAAATTTGGGTTGTGTTTTTGTGTTTTCTGTGGTACAATTTAGGGTGAGATAATATTCCCCAAATGGGACTTTTTCCCGGGGTTTTTTGGGGATTTTTAGAGAAAGGAGCCCCCTTATGTACTCATCTGCCTATGTGTGGGCCAAAGTTTTGCAGTATATGGAGGAGCGTTTGGATGCGGTCACCGTGTCCGCCTGGTTTGACGATGCGGAAGTGGTGGAGCTGAACGAAGAACACCTGATTTTGTACTCCTCTTCCGACTTCCGCCGGGAGACCATCCGCCGCCGCTGCACCGAGTATATTCACGACGCCCTGCGGGAAATTTTCAATTCCGACGCCAAGCTGCTGGTGTTCGGAGACGAGGAGCTGAACGCCTACCGGGCCAAAGGAAAGCGGAAAACCTCCATGGACTTTAACCCCCAGTTCACCTTTGAAAGCTTCGTAGTAGGCCCCTCCAACCGGTTTGCCCACGGCGCCGCCATCGCCGTATCCAACAATCCCGGCCAGGTGTATAACCCCTTGTTCATCTACGGCCCTGCCGGTGTGGGCAAGACCCACCTGCTGTACGCCATCGCCAACGGCATCCGGAAAACCTCCCCCGACGCCAACATCGTCTATATCAAAGGCGACCAGTTTACCAACGAGCTGATTTCCGCCCTGCAAAGCGGCAAGAATATCGAATTCCGGAACAAATACCGGGAGGCCGACCTGTTCCTCATCGATGATATCCAGTTCATCGCCGGTAAGGAGTCCACCCAGGAGGAATTCTTCCACACCTTCAATAAGCTCTACGAGGAGCATAAGCAGATTGTCATGACCTCCGACCGGAAGCCTAACGATATGCTCACATTGGAGGACCGGCTGAAAACCCGTTTCGAGTGGGGTCTGATTGCAGACGTCCAGCCCCCGGACTACGAAACCCGGATGGCCATTATCCGCAACAAAGCCACTTCCCTGGGACTGGATTTAAGCTATGACATCTGCGACTATATCGCCAACAATGTCACCAGCAATGTGCGGCAGATTGAGGGCACGGTGAAGAAGATCCGGGCCTATGTGGACCTGAACGGCATGACTCTGGACCTTCCCAATGTATCCCGGGCCATTGACGATATGTTCAAGCGGGAGGGCAACAGTCTGCCCACCCCGGGGCTCATTATCAGCCAGGTGTGTAAGTTCTACTCCATGGACGAGTCGGTGATTCGGGGCACCCTGAAAAACAAGGGCACCACAGAAGCCCGGCAGATCGCCATTTACCTCACCCGGAAGCTCACCAATCTGAGCCTGCCCGACATCGGCAAGGAGTTCGGCCGGGACCACTCCACGGTGCTTTACGCCATCCGCAAGGTGGAAGTGGCCCTGAAGGGCGGAAACGAAACCATGCAAAACAATATCCGGGACATCACCGCCAACATCAACGCCTCCTTGTAAGGCGTACCCGGTACGATATGGACAGCGGCGGTACACCGCCGGAAACTGCCTGCAAGCTGTAAATTGACGGCTTGTACTTCGACAACAAGATGATAAGGGTGCGTAAAAGGGAAAAGCCAAAGATTTGCACCAAAGGCTCCCTTGCCAAAGGGAGCTGGCACGCCGGAGGCGTGACTGAGGGATTACAGTAAGCACTACCTCAAAAGTAGCAAACCAATGTGGCAAGGTACACACCCCATAGCTCCCTCCGGGAGGGAGCTGGCACGGCGTAGCCGTGTCTGAGGGAGCCAGCGGGCGGGAAACTTATGGTTTGCTTTTGGGTTGGTACTTGCTGGTGGTTATCGTCACCCGGTTACAGCCTTTCAGTCTGTTATCCAATCAGCCTTCTGCAAGTGCTTGCCAGCAGGGCCATACTTTCTTGCTCCGGCAAGAAAGTATGCAAAGAAGCCGGCTTAAGGGGAAAACAACTCACTCCCGTTCGGTGTTTTCCCCATTGACCCTTCGCTTTGGCTCGGGTTCTGGGTTTCAGTCCCTACCCCCGTTTTGGTTCGTGGGTTTATGGGTAATTTATTTCCCACGCTGTCGATTGAGAGCACGAAAAAAACGATATCGTACCATAGAACGATACCGGGCACTGGAGGGGCAGTAACGATTCGTGGAAAGCTATCGTGCGCATTGTCTACAGGCACTGCCTGTATCCACAGGGGCTGTGGAATGTGGATGGATTGGCTGTGGAAAAATTTTCTTCCACAAGGTTCTTCAAAACCCTGTGGAAAAGTTCTTCTTTCTACACATCCGGCTGTGGATAAATTTCCGTTGCCTCTCTAAGACAAAACCCACTTTTCCACATAAATTTCCCCTACTACTATTACTACTACCTAAAATATCTATTTTTATATTTATTATTCATTATTTTACAGAAATGAGGTCGTACCATGCGCTTTACCTGTGAAAAAAACACTCTCCTTACCGGCCTGAACATCACCGGCAGAACCGTCGCCCAAAAAAGCGCCATCTCCGCCATTGAGGGCATCCTCTGCAAAGCCGGAGACGGCCTGAGCCTTACCGGCTACAATATGGAAACCGCCATCACCTATGTAATCGACGCCGAGGTTTCCGATATGGGCCAGTGCGTCCTGCCGGCAAGACTGTTCGGCGACATTATCCGCCGTTTGCCGGAAGGCCCGGTCACAGTGGTGGTGGATGACAACTATAAAGTATCCATCCGGGCGGGCTATGCCTCCTTTACCATCTCCGCCGAATCCGCCGACGAATACCCCAACCTTCCGGACGTGGGTGACGGACGGAGCATCCGCATCCCTCAGACGGCTATGAAAGAGCTGATCTCCGGCACCATCTTTGCCGTTTCCGAGAATCAGGGCCGTCCCATCCATACCGGCGTGAAATTTGAAGTGGAAGAGGACCGGGTCTCGGCCATCGCCGTGGACGGCTTCCGGTTGGCCCGGCGCACCTATCACACCCAGGAGCCTACGGGACGGCAGCTGTCCTTCGTGGTCCCGGCACCGGGCCTGAAAGAACTGGAAAAAATCCTCTCCGACGGAGACAACCAGGTAGCCTTCACCCTGGGTACCCGGCACATCCTGTTCCAGGTGGGACAGGCCACCCTTATCTGCCGCCTGCTGGAAGGGGAATTCCTGGACTGGCGGAAGGTGGTTCCCACCAACTGCCCCATCCGGCTTTGCGCCCATGTTTCGGATCTGGCTTCCTCCATTGAGCGCGTGGGTCTGATTGTGTCGGAAAAGTACAAAAGCCCGGTGCGGTGCATTTTCGGCAACCAGCAGGTGCTGCTGCGAACCAATACCACCATCGGCGCCGCCGAGGACCAGTGCTCTTTGGCGGGAGACGGCAAGGAGCTGGAAATCGGCTTCAATGTCCGCTACCTGGCAGACGCCCTCCGGGCCATTCCCAGCGAGGAGGTCATTCTGGAGCTAACCAACGGATTAAGCCCCATCGTTATGACCCCGGTGGATGAAAAGCTGGACTTCTCCTATATGGTCCTGCCGGTGAGAATCAAATCCAACTGATGAGGAATTTACCATGAAAGTCACCGTAACCAAAAAGCAGGGGGCTTCTCCTCTGCCCATTACCACAGAATTCATCAAGCTGGAAGCCGCCATGAAACTGGCCCAGGCCGTCACCGGCGGCATGGCCAAGACCGTCATCCAGGAAGGTCAGGTGGAGGTAAACGGAGAAATCTGCACCATGCGGGGAAAGAAGCTCCACCCCGGGGACAGCTTCACCTTCCAGGGGCAGACCTTCACCATCGTAAGCCATGCAGCTGAATAACCTCACCCTTCATAACTACCGCAACTATCGGGACTGCTGCTTCACCTTCGACCCGGGGGTAAACCTGATTGTGGGGGATAACGCCCAGGGAAAGACCAATCTTTTGGAGGCCATCGGCTACCTGGGCACGGGAAAGAGCTTCCGCACCTCCAAAAATCAGGAGCTGATGGGCTTTGACCCGAATTTTACGGAAATCTCCGGGGAGCTTTTCTCTCAGGAACGGCAGCAGTCTATCCGGTGGGTGCTGTTTCCCGGCAGACCCCGGCAGCTGTACCACAATGGGGTAAAAAAGAAAACCCTTTCCCAAATCTCGGGGGTGTTTCAGACGGTGCTGTTCTGTCCGGAGGATTTGATGGTGCTCAAAAGCGGCTCCGCCAGCCGCCGCCGGCTGGGGGACAACGCCCTGAGCCAGCTGCGGCCCAATTATGAGGCGGCGCTGACCCAGTACGGGAAAATTTTAGAGCAGAAGAACCGGATTCTCAAAGACCGAAACGAAAATCCCGCCCTTTTGGAGATTCTGCCGGAGTACAATGCCCGGCTATGTCAGGTGGGAGCCCTGATTATCTCCTACCGGGCAAGGTTTTATGAAGGCCTGGGCAGGGAAGCGGCGGTGTTCCACCGGGAATTTTCCGGGGGCAGGGAGGACTTTGTCCTTACCTACCACACCGTTTCCACCGTCACCGACCCCTTTGCTCCCGTGGAGGTTTTGCAGCAGCAGCTGCGGGAGCACCTGGAGAGCCACTACCGGGCAGAGCTGCAAAGCTGCCAGTGCCTGACGGGACCCCACAAGGACGATTTTGATGTGACCCTTTCCGGGATGTCCCTGAAAGCCTACGGTTCCCAGGGCCAGACCCGCACCGCCGCCATCAGCCTGAAGCTGGCCCAGCGGCAGCTTATGGCCAGCCAGTCCGGAGAGCTCCCGGTGCTGCTGCTGGACGATGTGCTGTCCGAGCTGGACCCGGGCCGGCAGGACTTTGTGCTGAACCAGATTCACAAGGGCCAGGTGTTCATCACCTGCTGCGAAAAGGACCGGTTCACCAAGCTGGGCAAAACCATGGAAATCGAGAAGGGAAATCTGCTGATTTGACAAAGGCTCCCTTGATAAAGGGAGCTGGTACCACAGGTATCTGAGGGATTTTACAGCAGGCACTTCCCAAAAGAACAAGCCAATGTGATAAGGTACAAACCCCATAGCTCCCTCCGGGAGGGAGCTGTCACCGCAGGTGACTGAGGGAGCCAGCGGGTGGTGCAGCTATGGTTTCACAAAGGGGTGGTACTTGCTCATAAGTATCGATAACCTGTGCCGATTTTAACGGAAACTTGATAATCCTGGGGAGGTACCATCCCAATATTGGGAATTGGTTATGTCCCCGCTGGCTCCCTCCGTCTTGGGGCTGCGCCCCAAGCCACCTCCCTCCCGGAGGGAGGTATAAACGAAGCCTTCTGCAAGGTAACGATACCAGGTAGATTTAGTGAATAGGGAATAGTGAATAAGTATTGGGCAGGCAGGGCCTGCCAATAAGGAGGACAAGTATGTCTGAGGAAACCAAAGTAAGTCAGGAATATGGGGCAGAGCAGATTCAGGTTCTGGAAGGACTGGAAGCTGTTCGGAAGCGCCCCGGTATGTATATCGGCTCCACCTCCTCGTCGGGCCTGCACCACCTGGTGTACGAAATCGTGGACAACGCCATCGACGAGGCGCTGGCAGGGTATTGTAAGCATATCACCGTCACCATCAATCCCGGCAACTCCATCACCGTCACCGATGACGGCAGAGGTATCCCCGTGGATATCCAGCCCCAGACCGGACGGCCTGCTCTGGAGGTGGTATACACCGTGCTGCACGCCGGCGGCAAGTTCGGCGGCGGCGGCTACAAGGTCTCCGGCGGCCTTCACGGCGTGGGCGCCTCCGTGGTAAACGCCCTGAGTCAGTGGCTCCGGGTGCGGGTGCATAAGAACGGTCAGATTTACGAGATGAAATTCTCCCGGGGAAATATTACCCAGGAAATAACCATCGTGGGCACCACGGAGAAAACCGGTACGGAAGTCACCTTCCAGCCGGATCCGGAAATGTTCGATACTTTGGAATACGACTATGAAATCCTCCATAAGCGGATGCGGGAGGAGGCCTTCCTGAACGCCGGACTTTCTATCACCATCACCGACGACCGGGAAGATACCCCTGTCAGCCATACCATGTGCTATGAGGGCGGTATCCGGGAGTTTGCCAGCTGGTGCAACCGGAACAAGACGCCTCTGCACCCGGAGGTCATCTATATGAAGGGCAGCAAGAACGACGCCTCTGCGGAAATTGCCCTGCAATACAACGACGGCTATAACGAGCTGATGCTGTCCTTCGCCAACGATGTCCATACCCCGGAAGGCGGTATGCACGAAACCGGCTTCAAAACCGCCCTGACCCGGGTGGTGAATGCCTACGGCGTGAAAAACGGCATGATCAAGGGAGACGACAAGGTTTCCGGCGAAGACTGCCGGGAGGGTCTCACCGCCATCATCTCCGTAAAGCTCACCGATGCCCAGTTTGAAGGCCAGACCAAGGCCAAGCTGGGAAATGCCTATATCCGTACCCTGGTGGATTCCATTGTCAGCGAGCAGCTGGCGGTGTACTTTGAGGAGCACCCCCAGACCGCTAAGCTGATTCTGGACAAGGCCATGACCGCCAACCGGGCAAGAGAAGCTGCCCGCCGGGCCAGAGAGTCCATCCGCCGGAAAACCGTGCTGGAATCCGGACAGATGCCGGACAAGCTCCAGGACTGCAACGAGCGCAACCCGGAACTGTGCGAAATCTATATCGTGGAGGGCGACTCCGCGGCCGGTTCCGCCATCCAGGGCCGGGACTCCCGGTTCCAGGCAATTCTCGCCATGTGGGGCAAGATGCTCAACGTGGAAAAGGCCCGGGCGGACAAGATTTACAACAACGAAAAGCTGTACCCTTTGATTGTGGCATTGGGCGGCGGCATCGGAGAGGAATTCTCTCTGGAAAAGCTCCGCTACCACAAGGTTATCATCATGGCGGACGCGGATGTGGACGGCGCCCACATCCGAACCCTGCTTCTGACCTTCTTCTTCCGGTATATGCGGCCCATGATTGAAGAGGGGTATGTGTACTCCGCTGTGCCGCCCCTTTACAAGCTCACCCGGGGCAAGACCGTGAAGGTGGCCTACTCCGACCAGGAGCGGGACCAGATTTCCGCCCAGATGCGCCAGGACAATCCCAACGCCAAAATTGATATTTCCCGGTTCAAGGGCTTGGGTGAGATGGACCCCCACGAGCTGTGGGAGACCACCATGGACCCGGAGAAGCGGACGCTGCGGCGGATTACCCTGGACGACGCTGTCCGGGCGGACGAGGTATTCACGGTGCTCATGGGCGAGCAGGTGGAGCCCCGGAAGGAATGGATTGAAAACCACGCCCGTTACGCCATGAACATCGATATTTAAGGAGGTGGGGAATATGGCACACAACCGTAATTACAAACCGGAGGAAATCGCCTTCCCCAACCAGGTGATTACCCAATCCCAGCTGGTAGAAGAAATGGAGAAGTCTTACATTGAATACGCTATGAGCGTTATTGTAGGCCGGGCTCTGCCCGACGTGCGGGACGGCCTGAAGCCGGTTCACCGCCGGATTCTCTACACCATGTACGAAAGCGGCCTGACCTCCGACAAACCCTTCAAGAAATCCGCTACCTGCGTGGGTGATGTGCTGGGTAAGTACCATCCCCATGGCGACAGCTCCGTGTATGACGCCATGGTCCGTCTGGCCCAGGATTTTTCCATGCGCTATATGCTGGTGGACGGCCACGGCAACTTCGGCAGCGTGGACGGCGACCCCCCTGCCGCTTACCGTTACACCGAGGCAAGACTTTCCAAAATCTCCAACCAGATGCTCCGGGACATTGACAAGGATACGGTGGATTGGGATCCCAACTTTGACGAGACCCGGAAAGAGCCCAGAGTGCTGCCCAGCCGGTTCCCCAATCTGCTGGTCAACGGCTCCTCCGGCATCGCCGTGGGTATGGCTACCAATATTCCTCCCCACAATCTGCGGGAGGTAATCAACGCCTGTATCTGCCAGCTGGATGACCCGGATTGCAGCCTGACGGATCTCATGGAGCATATCACCGGCCCGGATTTCCCCACGGGCGGCATTATCATGGGAAGAAGCGGCATCCGCGCCGCCTATGCCACCGGCCGGGGCAAGATGGTGGTCCGGGCCAAGACCAATTTTGAGGAGTTCGGCAAGGACAGAATAAGGATTATCGTCACGGAGCTTCCCTACCAGGTGAACAAGCGGAACCTGATTAAGAACATCGCCGACCAGGTTAAGGATAAGCGTCTGGATGGCATCTCCGATTTGCGGGACGAGTCCGACCGGAACGGTATGCGGATGGTCATTGAGCTGAAAAAGGATGCCAATCCCCAGGTGGTGCTAAATCACCTCTTTAACCAGACCGCCTTGCAGTCCAGCTTCGGCGTGATACTGCTGGCTCTGGTGGACAACCAGAAGCAGCCGAAAATCCTCACCTTGAAGCAGATTCTGGAGGAGTACCTGACCTATCAGGAGGAAGTGCTTACCAGAAGAACCCGGTATGACCTGAAAAAGGCAAGAGAGCGGGCACACCTTTTGGAAGGTCTGCTCATTGCCCAGGATAATATTGACGAAGTTATCCGGATTATCCGTTCCTCTTATGACGATGCCCGGGAAAACCTGATGAACCGATTCTCTCTGGACGAAATCCAGGCCCAGGCCATTTTGGATATGCGGCTGAAAGCCCTCCAGGGTCTGGACCGGGAGAAGCTGGAAGCGGAGTACCAGGAGCTGCAGGATAAAATTGCCTATTATTTGTCTTTGCTGGAGGACCACCAGAAGCTGAAAGGGGTGCTGCGGCAGGAGCTGGAGGAGATTCGGGACAAGTTCGGCGACGACCGGAAAACGGAGATCCAGGATATTGAGGATGAGATTGACATTGAGGACCTCATCGAGGAAGAGGACTGCTGCTTTACCTTCTCCAACCAGGGCTATGTGAAGCGGATGCCCGTGGACACCTACCGCACCCAGAGCCGGGGCGGCCGGGGCGTCAACGCCCAGAACCTGAAGGAGGAGGACTATGTAAAGAGCCTGAGCGTAGCCTCCACCCATGACTACCTGCTGTTCTTCACGGACAGCGGTCGGGTACACCTGCGGAAGGGCTACCAGATCCCCGAGGCAGGCAGAACCGCCAGAGGTACCGCCATTGTGAACATTCTGCCTCTGGAGCAGGGGGAGAGTGTCACCGCTGTGGTGGTAACCCGCCAGTTCCATGAGGACGAGTACCTGATGATGGTCACCCGGAAGGGCACCGTGAAGCGGATTCCCTTTGTGGCGCTCCAGACCCGGCGGAAAACCGGTATCCGGGCCATTACCCTGGAGGAAGGGGATCAGCTCATCAATGTGATTCGCACCAACGGCAGCGATAACATCATCCTGGCGACCGCCAACGGCATGGCCATCTGCTTCAGCGAGGAAGATGTGCGGCCCATGGGCAGAGATGCCGCTGGTGTGAAGGGCATTACCCTGGAAGATGGGGACTATGTGATCGGCGCCGAGAAGGCGGAGGAGGGCAAGACCCTGCTCACCGTGACGGAAAAGGGCTACGGCAAGCGCACTGCATTGCCGGAATACCTGCGCACCGGTGCAGACGGACAGAAATACCCCCAGAGCCGGGGCGGCAAGGGTCTGAAAAACTACAACATCACGGAAAAGACCGGCAAGGTTGCCGGCTGCCGCGTGGTGGACGATACGGACGATATTATGCTCATCGAAAACGGCGGCGTGATCATCCGGGTGCCGGCCTCCGACATCAACGTGTATAAGCGGGATGTGCAGGGCGTGATTGTCATGCGGATTGAAGAGGGCAATCAGCTGGTAGCCATCGAGCGGATTGAAAAGGACGAGGAAGAAGCCCAGTGAAAACCGTGATTCTCTACACCGACGGGGCCTGCTCCGGCAACCCCGGCCCGGGGGGCTGGGGCGCCATCCTGGAATTTAATGGGGTGGAAAAGGAGCTCTCCGGAGGAGAGCCCTCCACCACCAACAACCGGATGGAGCTTACCGCCGTGATTCGGGGATTGGAGGCTTTGAAAGAGCCTTGCCATGTGGAGCTGTACTCCGATTCCAAGTATGTAATCGACGGACTGTCCAAGGGCTGGGCAGAAGGGTGGAAGAAGCGGGGCTGGGTCAAGTCCGACAAAAAGCCTGCCCTGAACCCGGATTTGTGGGAGCGGCTTCTGGAGCTGACCCATATCCATAACCTTAGCTACCACTGGGTCAAGGGTCACGCAGACAATCCCAAAAACAACCGGTGCGACGCCCTGGCGGTAGCCTGGTACAAAAATGACATGGGGTGAGAGTATGTATCTATCCATAGGCAGCGACATGGCGGTGCGGGACACCTCCATCATCGGCATTTTCCATATGGACAACACCACCACCTCCAAACGCACCCGGGAGTTTCTGAATCAGGCGGAAAAGGAAGGACAGGTCATCCCCTGCGATGACCTGCCCAAAAGCTTCATTCTCACCGCCGAATACGGCTTTCAAAAAGTCTACCTGACCTCCCTTTCCTCCTATACCCTGGAAAAACGGCGGCGAGTCGCCGCAGACGATTTCGCACGGTAGCTTTCTACGATTCGTCACTTCCCAAACCCGCCCGCCGGGGTGCCCCCGGTGGCAATGCGCACGAGAGCTTTCAGCAAATCGTCACTTCCCTAACCCGCCCGGTATCGTTTTATGGTGCGATACCGGGCTTTTTCGTGCTCTCAATCGACAGCGTGGGAAATAAACACCCCCAAAACCCAAAAACCAAAACGGGGGCAGGGACTAAAAACCCCCACCCGAGCCAAAGCGAAGGGTCAATCTCCCGATGGTTAGGGGGGATTCTTAAGGGGAAAACACCGAACGGGAGTGAGTTGTTTTCCCCTTAAGCCGGCCCGGAGTGCCTCCGGTGGCAATTTCGCTTGGTAGCTGATGCAGGTCGTCACTGCCCCTCCAAAGCCCGGTATCGTTACTGCGGCGGAATGGTGGAGTGGGGAAAGTCTCCAGCAAGTACCACCCCCATAGCAAGTCGCCAGCCTACTGCCCGCTGGCTCCCTCAGTCACCTGCGGTGACAGCTCCCTCCCGGAGGGAGCTATTTTCCGTCAGCTTTTACGTTTTCACATTGGATTTTTGCGAATCGGTGCCAGCTCCCTTTAGCAAGGGAGCCTTTTTGCGCCCGGTATCGTTTTATCGTGCGATATCGGGCTTGTTCAAGCCTCTAATCGACAGCGTGGGAAAGAAAAGCCCCAAAAACCATAAATCCAAACGGGGGCAGGGGTTAAAGATCACCACCCCGAGCCAAAGCGAAGGGTCAATCTCCCGATGGTTAGGGGGGATTCTTAAGGGGAAAACACCGAACGGGAGTGAGTTGTTTTCCCCTTAAGCCGGCTTGATTGGAGAATAGACTCAAAGGTTATAACCGGGTGACGACAACCACCAGCAAGTACCACCCCAAAAGCAAACCGTCAGCTTACCTCCCGCTGGCTCCCTCAGTCACCTGCGGTGACAGCTCCCTCCCGGAGGGAGCTATTTTCCGTCAGCTTTTACGTTTTCACATTGGATTTTTGCGAATCGGGATTTTTGCGAATCGGAAGTGCCTGCTGTGGAATCCCTCAGTCAAAAATCAAAGATTTTCGCCAGCTCCCTTTAGCAAGGGAGCCTTTGGTGCAGGACTCGGGCTTTTCCCTTTTACGCACCCAATATCATCTCGTTGTCGAAGTACAAGCCGTCAATTTACGCCTTACACCGTGCCAGCTCCCACAAAACCGGGAGCTTTTTGTACCGCAAAAATAGAGAAAGGGGCTGTAAAAAAACTATCTTCTACTAAAAATAGCCCCCGTTAAAAGTTAGAAATTCCCCGTAAAAAGCAGAGTTTTACCTGTACTTTTTACGGGGAATGTTTTTGCGTTTTTTGAGTTTGGGACTTTTTTACAGCCCCTTTCTTGGTTTTTATCCCTGATTGCCGGCAAGAATTTGCGCCAGCTCGGAATCGGCGTCCAGGATGACCGTTTTTTGGTCGCCGGTGAGGGTCTGCTTCAGGGCGTCCAGAGCCAGAATGAACTCGTAGAAGTCCTTCTTCTCCGGGGTATCGTAAGCGGCGGCCAGCATACGCATATATTCCGCCTCGCCCTCGGCCTCCAGCTTGGCGGCTTCCGCCTGGGCGTTGGATACGATGATGTTCACCTGCTTATCCACATCGTTGCGGATGATGTTGGCTTCGTAGTTTCCGTCGGCGGTGTACTTTTCCGCCATCTGGTTCCGCTCGGAAATCATCCGGCCATAAACCGCGTCCAGATTGGACTGGGGCAGATCAAACTGCTTGATTTTCACATCCTCCACATGGATGCCGTAGGATTTTGCTACCTCATCCACCTGGGCGGCGATGCCCTCGTAAATCTCATTCCGCTCGGAGCCGTCGTTCATATTGATAATGTCCGACTGGGCCAGGGTGCTCATCACATTTTTCAGCACATTGTAGGTCATGGCGTTGAGCCGCTCCTCCGCCTTGGCGGTGGCGCCCAGAGCCCGGTAGAACTGCTGGGGGTCAGAGATGCTCCACAGCACATAGCAGTCCACGGTCATGGTCTGCTTGTCGGAAGTGAGCACTTCGGAAGGGGGAATGTCGTAAAACTGGGTGGCTTTGGAGTAGTACTTCACGGAGTCCACAAAGGGGAGCTTGAAGTGCAGGCCCGGCGTGTCCACGGTATTGACGATTTCGGAGAAGCGAAAGGTGCAGGCTGCGGTGTTCTCTCCCACCACATAGATGCTGGAAAAAGCGACGATCAGCAACAGCACGATTACAACCGCTAATATAATTTTCTTTGTCATGTTATTCACCCTCCTGATTGGTGACTAAGGATTCCAGAGGCAGGAGCATATCCACATTCTGGCCGTCGCCAGTGTTGATATACACCTTTACATCGGGAAGAATCTGGGAAATGGCTTCATAGTACATCCGGCTCCTGGTGATATCCGGGTTCAGAATGTACTCGTTATACATGGCCTGGAACATGGCTACCTGCTCCGTAGCCTCGTTGATGCGCTTCTGCTTCAAAAACTCGGCGTTTTGCAGCAGCTTATCCGCCTGGGCGTTGGCCTCGGGAATTTTGGCGTTTTGGTAGGCCTTGGCATCGTTTACCACGGTTTCTGCCTGCTGCTTGGCGGTTTCCACCGCTTTGAAAGCCTCCATAACCTCCTGAGTGGGAGGCTCAGAGTCCTGAATCCGCACATCAATGAGGGTCAGGCCGATGTCATATTCCTCCAAAATCTCCGTCACCAGCTCCTTTACCTGCATCTGGATGCTCTCCTTGCCGGTGGTCAGGGCTTCGTCTACGGAGGTGGAACCCACCACATTGCGTACCTGGCTCTGAATCAGATTTTTCAGGATTTCCTCCGGGTCATTGGAGTTGTAAAGATAAGCTACCGGGTCGGAGATTTTGTATTCCACAAAGAAATCCACATTGATAATGTTGTAGTCGCCGGTAATCATGGTGCTTTCGTCGGTGCTGTACTGGGGATCCTGGGAGTTGTAGCCCAGCTCAATTTTCTGGTACACATTCACATCCACCGGCTCCACCTGCTGAATGCCGAAGGGGAGCTTGAAGTGCAGACCCGGATCCACCACATCCGTCACCTTGCCGAAGGTGGTCACCACTGCCTGCTGCTTGTCGTCCACGGTGTAGTAGCAGGTAAAGACGCCGATTGCCACGAATAGAACCACCGCCAGGATGATTGCGGCGGTTTTGATTTTCTTCCAGGGAATGTCCCGGAATCTTTTGGGGGAGCCGCCCCCATTGTTGGGTACCCAACGGTAGCTGCCATCGTTGTTGAACATAATGATTTCCTTTCTTGAATGGTTAAATTTCCAGCTGCTGAAGAAGATTTTCCGCCTGCTGCCGGAGCTTGGCGGCGCCCCAGGCGGTAAGCATGATCCTCAGAGCTTTTTTTACCCTGTCTTTTGCCCCGGGAACCGGTTCCACATACGGTTCCAGGGAAGATTCCAGTACGGATTCCCAGGTTTCCGGGCCACCAAGGGAGGAGGCCTGAGCTGCCAGACGGACGAAAAGAAAATAAAGCTGGGAATCGTCGATAATATCGTCCCCCTCATCGTCCAACCGTCCGTTCACATAGCCAAGCAGAGCGCACAGGCGCTCCATGGGAAGAATCCCCCGAAGCATATTTATGTTGAGTATCCGGCAAAGCTGCTCCAAAGTGTATCGCTTGTTCACCGGAGGGGGTAAAAATCCCCGCTTCACCCAATTCTGAATGGTGTGAGGCTCCAGCCCTGTGACCCCTGCTACCTGGCTCAGCACCATGCCCCCGGGGAGAAACATGGATTGAAACTGCTCCGGTATGTACCGGACTTCCTTTATAGGGACTTCCAATATCGTACCGGGAATTTGCCAGCTCATGGAATCATCTCCTTTCTTGATGGTGATAAGATTGTATCATATGGTCGCTTGACCGTCAAGAGGGGATCTATGACTATTTACAAATTATTCATATATAAAAAAGCCTCCTTTAAGGAGGCGTTTTTTCACAGGCGGCTGGGGAAAGACTGGAAAAGGTATACAGGATTCCTTGTACCTTGCCTATGAGCTGGGCCGGAGCAAGGCCGCGCCGCCAGCCGTGAAACCGGCCTGCGTGATGGAATAAAAGCGGCAGCAAACGGCTCCCGGCAGATTGATGGCGGCTTTCCGGAAAAGCCAATGATTTTTAGAGAGATGCTTCCATGAAAAATTTGAAGGAAAAATGAAAGCATTTTTCTCTTTCCTCTTTACGAAATGGCAAAATTGTTGTAGAATATACCCAACATATAGAAAGAGAGGTGCCGGCGGGTGTATTGCATGAAATGCGGAAAGGATACAAAATCCGACCAATTTTTTTGCCAGGAATGCCAGGAGGAAATGGAACGATACCCGGTGAAGCCGGATACGCCGGTGTACCTGCCCCCGGTGACCCGGCAGGAGCGGAAAACCCAGCGGTTTACCCCGCCTCCGGCCCCGGAGGAGCAGGTGGCCCAGCTGCGGCGGACGAACCACCGGCTGCGGGTGTTTTTGCTGCTGGCGGTGCTGGCGTTGGGTCTGGTGTGTTACCTGTGGCTCTGGCCGAAGGAGACCCAGGAACCAATGGACAAGGGACGGAACTACACCGTAGGCACATCCAAAACAGAACCCTGATGTTTCACGGGAAACATTCCGGCAGCCCACAGGGAAGAATGTTTCACGGGAAACATAGGAACTGGGAATAGAAAGGAAGAACCATGGGAAGAATCATTGCCGTGGTCAATCAGAAGGGCGGTGTTGGGAAAACCACCACCGCCGTAAACCTGACTGCCGCCCTGACAGAGGCAGGACGGCGGGTGCTTCTGTGCGACTTTGACCCCCAGGCCAACGCGACCTCCGGTCTGGGACTGAACAAGAAAAATCTCAAATACAGCGTATACGATGTGATTATCAACCAGATCCCCACGGAGCAGGCCATTCAAAGCACAAAGTATGGAGATGTGCTGCCCTCCTCCCCGGATTTGGCGGGTGCAGCGGTGGAACTGCTGTCCATCCCCAACCCCAACGGTCAGCTGAAAGCCGCTCTGGAACGGGTGCAGGACAAATATGATTTGATTCTCATTGACTGTCCCCCCTCGCTGGAACTGCTGACCCTCAACGGCCTGATGGCCGCAGAGGGAATTCTGGTGCCGGTGCAGTGCGAGTATTACGCCTTGGAAGGGCTGACAGATTTGATGGCAACTCTGCGGATGGTAAAAAAGCGGCTTAATCCCCGGTTGGAGATTTTCGGGGTGGCCCTGACCATGTTTGACGGCAGAACCAACTTTTCCACCCAGGTGGCTCAGGAGGTGCGGCGGCACTTCCCGGGAAAGGTTTATGCTACTGTGATTCCCCGGAATGTGCGGCTGGCGGAAGCCCCCAGCCACGGCCTGCCGGTGACGGTGTATGACCGGAGCAGCCGGGGCGCGGTGGCCTACCGGGCCATGGCAGAGGAAGTCATAAGGAAGCTCTGAAAAAATTATAATTGAGGTGAGACGATGAGTGCCAAAGGCTTAGGCAGAGGACTGGGCGCCCTCATGGGGGATCTGACCGCCGAAGAACCGGCCAGCAAAAGCCCCTATCAGCTCCTGCCCCTGCATAAAGTGGAACCGAACCCCAACCAGCCCCGGCAGGATTTTGACCCGGAGCAGCTGGAGGCTCTGGCTCGCTCCATCCAGGAGCACGGTGTGGTGCAGCCCCTGACGGTGCGGCCCATGCCCAACGGCTATTATCAGATTATCGCCGGAGAACGGCGTTGGCGGGCTGCCCGGATGGCGGAATTGAAGGAAATCCCCGCCGTGATTATGGAGGCGGACGACAAAAAGACCACGGAACTGGCTTTGATTGAGAACCTGCAGCGGCAGGACCTGAACCCGGTGGAAGAAGCCTTAGGGTATCAGAGCCTGATTTCCGACTATGGCCTGACCCAGGAGGAGGCGGCCAGCCGGGTAGGGAAGTCCCGTCCGGCGGTGACCAACGCCCTGCGACTTTTGCAGCTGACCCCGGAGATTCTGGAAATGGTGCGAAAGGGAAGCCTTTCCGCCGGACACGCCCGGGCGGTGCTGTCCCTGAAATCCCCCCAGAAGCAGCAGCAGGCCGCCCAGAAAATCGTGGCACTGGGCCTGTCTGTCCGGCAGGCAGAGCTGCTTTGCAAGAACATGGAGCGGGAACCTGCGCCCCAGAAGCCCGTATCCCTGGCGGTGGACTATGTGGCAGAATGTGAGAAAAACCTCAGCCGCCATTTGGGCCGGGGGGTGAAAATCGTCAACGGCAAGCGGAAAGGCCGCTTCGAGCTGGAATTTTACGGCCAGGAGGATTTGCAGAAGCTGCTGGACGCTTTGATGCAGATTGAAAGGTGAGAATATGAGCAAACAACTGTACCGCAGCAGAACCAACCGGAAAATTGCCGGTGTGTGCGGCGGATTGGGAGAATATATGAATCTGGACCCCACTGTGGTTCGCCTCATTTGGGTACTGCTGTTCTTCTTTGCCGGGGTGGGCATTCTGGCCTACCTGATTGCCGCCCTGATTATCCCGGAAAATCCCAACGGATACTAAAAAATATCCATACCAAGGAGAAATAAAGTATGTTAGACATCAAGAAAATCAAGGAGAATCCCCAGGGGGTGAAGGACGGCCTTCACGCCAAGGAGGTGGACTGCGACGCCGCCGTGGATAAGATTCTGGCGCTGGACGAGAAAATCCGGGGTCTGAAAACCTCCACCGAGACCCGGACCGCTCAGAAAAACAAGCTGAGTAAGGAAAACGGTAAGCTCTTCGGTCAGAAAAAGGCCGCCGAGAAGCGGGGAGAGGATGTATCCGCTCTCCAGACCCAGATCGACGCCAACTCCGCCGAGAGCGTCCGGCTGGATCAGGCCATTGCAGACGAAGCCGAGGAGCTGAAAACCCTCCAGGGTGAGTTCCGCACCCTGATGCTGAGCCTTCCCAACCTGCCTGACCCGGATCTGAAGCCCGGCGGAAAGGAGAATAACGAGCCTCTGCGGTACTTCGGTGAGCCCCACAAGTTTGACTTTGAACCCAAGCATCATGTGGATCTGTGCCTGGATCTGGGCCTCATCGACTATGAGCGGGGCGTGAAGCTGGCTGGCGCCGGCAACTGGATGTATACCGGCATGGGCGCCCGGCTGGAATGGGCACTGCTCAACTACTTCATCGACAGCCACCTGTCCGACGGCTATGATTTCATCCTGCCCCCCCATATGCTGGAGTACCAGTGCGGCGAGACCGCCGGTCAGTTCCCCAAATTTGCCGACGAGGTGTATAAGATTGCCAACCCCACCGACGACCGGGTGCACTATATGCTTCCCACGGCGGAGGCGGCTCTTGCTTCCATCTACCGGGATGAGATTCTCTCCGAGGCGGATTTGCCCAAGAAGTTCTTTGCCTACACCCCCTGCTTCCGCCGGGAGGCCGGTTCCCACCGGGCCGATGAGCGGGGCATGGTTCGTGGCCACCAGTTCAACAAGGTGGAGATGTTCCAGTTCACTCGCCCCGAGGATTCCGACGCTGCCTTTGAGGAGCTGGTAACCAAGGCGGAGAACCTGGTGAAGGGTCTGGGCTTCCATTTCCGCACCGTGAAGCTGGCTGCGGGCGACTGCTCCGCGTCCATGGCCAGAACCTACGACATTGAAATTCAGATTCCCTCCATGAACGGCTATAAGGAGGTCTCCTCCGTGTCCAATGCCCGGGATTATCAGGCCCGCCGGGGCAATATCCGCTTCCGCCGGGAAGCCACCGGCAAGCCGGAGTTCCTCCACACCCTGAACGGCTCCGGCCTGGCCACTTCCCGGATTTTCCCCGCCATGGTGGAGCAGAACCAGAGAGCCGACGGCTCCATCGTGGTTCCCGAGGTTCTGCGCAAATACCTGGGCGGCCTGGAGATTATTACCAAGAAATAAGCAGCGGTCCCATAGCTCCCTCCGGGAGGGAGCTGTCACCGCAGGTGACTGAGGGAGCCTGCGGGGGGTAAACTGACGGTTTGCTTTCAGGGTGGTACCTGCATATGGCTATCGATACCCTGCACCGATTTAACCGGGCGGTTGCCTCCAATAGGCATAGGAAATGGGATAGCCCTGGGGAGGTTTCATCCCCGGTTTTCCAATCGACTATGCGCCCGCTGGCTCCCTCCGTCACGGCTACGCCGTGCCACCTCCCTCCCGGAGGGAGGTATTTACGGAAGCCTTCTGCGAGGTAACGATACCGGGCAGATTTAAGGAAGAGGGAATAGGTAATAGGTTCGGCGGACAAGCCGCCGATACCGGGCGGGTCAGGGAAGTAACGAATACAGACCAGCCCAGTGCGCATTGTCCGCGGGCAATGCCCGCTAAATTGACAATATCCCCAAAAGGGTATATAATAAGAAAATGTAGAATTTAGCACTTAAATTCACTGAAAAGGAAGGATCGGGTAATGTTCAAAATTGTACGCAAGAAGGAGCTGAACAGCTCCGTCACCCTGATGGAAATTGAAGCCCCCTTTGTAGCCAGGAAGGCCAAGGCCGGACAGTTCATCATTTTCCGCATTGACGAAAAGAGCGAGCGTGTTCCCCTGACCATCGCCGGCTATGACCGGGAGAAGGGTACCGTCACCATCATCTTCCAGAAGGTGGGCTTTGCCACCATCTCCCTGGGCAACCTGAATGAGGGCGACTATATCCGGGACTTTGTAGGTCCTCTGGGCAAGCCCACTGCCGTGGAAGGCAAGAAGCGGGTTTGCGTGGTCGGCGGCGGCGTGGGCTGCGCCATTGCCCTGCCCTCTGCCCAGGCTTTCAAGGAAGCCGGGGCGGAAGTGGATGTAATCGTGGGCTTCCGGAACAAGGACATCGTTATCCTGGAGGATGAGTTCAAGGCCTGTGCCGACAATCTGTACCTGATGACCGACGACGGCTCCTACGGCGAGCAGGGTTTCGTCACCGTGAAGCTGCAGCAGCTGCTGGAGGCCGGACGGGAGTATGACGAGGTGCTGGCCATCGGACCTGTGCCCATGATGAAGTTTGTGTGCAAGACCACCGAGCCCTTCGGCGTTCACACCATGGTGTCCCTGAACCCCATTATGGTGGACGGCACCGGTATGTGCGGCGGCTGCCGTGTTACCGTGGGCGGCGAAACCAAGTTCGCCTGCGTGGACGGCCCGGAGTTTGACGGCCATAAGGTTGACTTCGCGGAGCTGATGAACCGCAACAGCGTGTACCGTGACCGGGAAGCTGAAGTAAGCAAGACCCACACCTGCCGCATGGAAACCATGGGCAAGAAGCTGATTCCGTAAGGAGGTAAGGGAAAATGGCAAATATGACTTTGGTAAAGACCCCCATGCCTGAGCAGGACCCCCAGGTACGGGCTCACAACTTTGAAGAAGTGGCTCTGGGCTACACCCCGGAGATGGCAATGGAAGAGGCAGGCCGCTGCCTCAAGTGCAAAAACCCCAAGTGCGTGGAAGGCTGTCCGGTGAACATCCGTATCCCCGAGTTCATCGGCCTGGTAGCCGAGGGTAAGTTCCAGGAGGCCTATGAGGTCATCACCTCCACCAACTCCCTGCCTGCCCTGTCCGGCCGTGTATGTCCCCAGGAGACCCAGTGCGAGGCCCGGTGTGTCCGGGGTGTGAAGGGCGAGCCGGTAGCCATCGGCCGTCTGGAGCGGTTTGTGGCCGACTGGTACCGGGAGCATGTAAACGCCATGCCCCAGAAGGCAGAGTCCAACGGCAAGAAGGTTGCCGTGGTAGGCTCCGGCCCCGCCGGCCTGACCTGTGCCTCGGACCTGGCCAAGAAGGGTTACGAAGTGACCCTGTTTGAAGCCCTTCACACCGCCGGCGGTGTGCTGGTTTACGGCATCCCCGAGTTCCGTCTGCCCAAGAGCATTGTGGCAAACGAGGTGAAGAAGCTGGAGGCCCAGGGCGTTACCGTGATGACCAACATGGTCATCGGCCGGGTGCTGACCATCGACGAGCTGTTTGAGATGGGCTTCAAGGCCGTGTTCGTAGGCTCCGGCGCCGGTCTTCCCATGTTCATGAACATCCCCGGCGAGAGCCTGAAGGGCGTTATGTCCGCCAACGAGTACCTGACCCGTACCAACCTGATGAAGGCCTATGACGCCGATTACGATACCCCCATCATCCAGTCCAAGGCCGTGGCCGTGGTAGGCGGCGGCAACGTGGCTATGGACGGCGCCCGCTGCGCTATGCGTTTGGGTGCTGAGCATGTTTACATCGTGTACCGCCGCGGCGAGGCGGAAATGCCCGCCCGTAAGGAAGAGCAGCACCACGCCAAGGAAGAGGGCATCGAGTTCAAGACCCTGTGCAATCCTGTGGAGATCCTGGGTGACGAGAACGGCCGTGTCTGCGGCATCAAGTGCATCCGTATGGAGCTGGGTGAGCCGGACGCCTCCGGCCGCCGCCGTCCTGTGGAGATCCCCGGCTCTGAGTTTGTGCTGGATGTGGATACTGTGATTATGGCTCTGGGCACCAGCCCCAACCCCCTGATCCGCTCCACAACCCCCGGTCTGGAGACCAACCGGAAGGGCTGCCTGATTGTCAACGAGGACGAGATGACCACCCGTGAGGGCGTGTTCGCCGGCGGCGATGCCGTTACCGGCGCTGCCACCGTCATCCTGGCCATGGGCGCCGGCAAGAAGGCCGCTGCCTCCATCGACGCCTACCTGAGCAAGTAAACATTTCCCGGGAAATGGGGCCGTGTACCAAAATGGGTACACGGCCTTTTTGTACTTACTCAAGTACAATTCTTTTCCCGCTATCCGGCGGCGGGGCTGGGGCTGCCGGAGAGGTGCCGGAGCATTTGGATAAACAGCTGTCCCAAGGTCAGCCGCTCCACCGGGGCCTCCGCTACCATGGGTATCTGGGCAAGAATCTGATCTCCGGCCTTAATCTCCATGGTTCCCAGCCGCTGGCCCTGACTCACCGGGGCGGTAACGCTTTCCTCCAGGGTAATCTGGGTGGTGACCATGTCCTTTTGTCCTTTGCTGATAAGCAGCTGGGGCTTCTCCCCCGGGACGGCGTTCACCTGATTTTCCACCCCTAATTTCACAGGCACCGAATTGCTTTCGGAGAGCTCCGGGGTCACCAGCGCATAGTTGGCAAAGCCGAAGTCCAGCAGGGTCTTACAGGCTGCCAGCCGCTCCTTGGAGGTCTCGCACCCCATCACCACCGCAATCAGCTCCATGCCGTCCCGTTTGGCGGTGGCGGACAGGCAGTACCCGGCGCCGGAGGTATAGCCGGTTTTCAGACCCGTAGCGCCGTTGTAAAACCGAATCAGCTTGTTGGTGTTGGAAAGGCCGAAGGTGCCGTTTCGCACCGTATCCATCCAAATGGTGGTGTACTTTTCAATGTCCGGGTGCTTCACAATCAGCTCCCGGGACATAAGGGCGATGTCATAGGCGCTGGTTTTGTGATTTTCCGCCTCCGGTTCGTCGTCCAGGCCTGTGCAGTTGACAAAGCTTGTGTCGTTCATCCCCAATTCCTTGGCCTTTTGGTTCATCAAATCCACAAAGGCGGCTTCGCTTCCGGCGATGTGCTCCGCCATGGCGCAGGCGCAGTCGTTGGCGGAGGATACGGCGATGGATTTGACCATGTCCTCCACCGTCATGGTCTCCCCTTCCTTGAGAAAAATCTGACTGCCGCCTTTGGCGGCGGCCTCGGCCGAGGCGGTGACCGTTTCCTGCCAGCCAATCTTCCCGGAGTCGATGGCCTCCATAATCAGAAGCAGCGTCATTACCTTGGTGACGCTGGCAGGGGCCAGCTTTTCGTGGGCGTTGCTTTCAAAAAGCACCGTGCCGGTGGCGGCGTCCATGAGCAGAGCGCTTTTCCCGGCCACCGACAGTCCTGACGGCTGGGCCTGGGCCGGAAGTGCCAGCATCGCGAGAATCAGCCCCACACATATCCATTTTTTCATGGTTATCCCCTCCTTGAATCCTATTGCAGACTATGTCCCCGGGGACAAGATTATGCGTTGGAACTTTCCCCTTTCCCTTGACACCGACACAGGATAAGAGTAAACTAAAGATGAGCAACCCTACCAAATAAATCAGGGAATCTCTGAACCAATCGACTGCGGCCGGACAGCGGCGCTTTTTCCCCATCCATGCGGAATGAAAAACGGGAAATACAGAAAGGATTCCTCCGTTTGCCATTCTTTTGTCTGGAAAAAACGCTCGCTGCCAGCGCTTGCCGGTTGCATCAGAGCTTCCCATAAGAAAGGTCTTGGTACATATGAAGCACAAAATACTCCAGTATGACCCCTACCTGAAACCCTATGAGAGGGATTTTGATTTGCGGGCGGAGCGGCTGAAGAAAAAACTTCAGGAGCTGCTTCCCCAGGGACAGAGCCTGTGGGACTTTGCCAACGGCTATGAATATTTCGGCCTGCACCAAACCCCGGATGGGTGGTACTATCGGGAGTGGGCGCCGGGCGCGGAGGCCATGTACCTCACCGGCGACTTCTGCGGCTGGGATCGCCATGCCTACCCTATGGAAAAGCTGGAAAATGGGGTATTCTCCCTGTTCATTCCCGGCAAGGACACCCTGCGAAACGGTATGAAGGTGTTGGCGGTGGTGGTCCATGAGGGACAGGAGCTGGAGCGCATCCCCCTGTACGCCAACTATGTGGTGCAGGAGGAGAACTCGGTGGAGTGGAACGCCGTCGTCCATGTGGAGGAGGGAGAATTTCCCTGGACGGACGCAGGCTTCAAGCCCAAAAACAAGCTCTATATCTACGAATGTCATATCGGCATGGCTCAGGAGGAGGGCAAGGTGGGCTCCTACCGGGAGTTTATGGAAAAGACCCTGCCCCGTATCAAGAAGCTGGGCTACACCGCCGTTCAGATTATGGCCATTATGGAGCATCCCTACTACGCCTCCTTCGGCTATCAGGTGACCAATTTCTTTGCCCCCTCCTCCCGGTTCGGCACGCCGGAGGAGCTGAAGGCCCTGATTGACCGGGCCCACGAAATGGGCATTGCCGTGCTTCTGGATGTGGTCCACTCCCACGCCTGCAAGAATACCCGGGAGGGCATCAACCAGTTTGACGGCACCGACTACCAGTTCTTCCATGCGGGCGGCCAGGGCGAACACCCGGCCTGGAATACCAAGTGCTTCAACTATGACAAAAACGAAGTCATTCACTTCCTGCTGTCAAACCTCAAATACTGGATGACCCAGTTCCACTTTGACGGCTTCCGGTTCGACGGCGTCACCTCCATGCTCTACCATGACCACGGCCTGGGCACCGCCTTTATGGGGTATGACCAGTACTTCTCCATGAATACGGATGTGGAGGCAGTGACCTACTTGCAGCTGGCAAACCTGCTGGTGCGCCAGGGCAATCCCAAGGCCATCACCATTGCGGAGGACACCTCTGCCCTGCCGGGCCTGGCTCTGCCGGTGAAGGACGGCGGCGTGGGCTTTTCCTACCGGTTGGCCATGGGTGAGCCGGATATGTGGATCAAGCTCCTGAAAGAGGTCTCCGACGACAATTGGAACATGGACTACATCTACTACGAGCTGTCTACCCGCAGGCCCAAAGAGCCGGTCATCGGCTACTGCGAGTCCCACGACCAGGCCCTGGTGGGGGACAAGACCATCATGTTCCGGATGTGTGATTCGGAGATGTACTGGTCCATGAATCGGGACAACGACAGCCCTGTCATCGACCGGGCTATGGCCCTGCACAAGATGATTCGCCTGGTGACGGTGTCCCTGGGCGGCGACGGGTACTTAAACTTCATGGGCAACGAGTTCGGCCATCCGGAGTGGATCGACTTCCCCCGGGAGGGCAACGGCTGGAGCTACCACTACTGCCGCCGGCAATGGCATCTGGCGGACGATAAAAATCTCAAATACCAGTACCTGAACCGCTTCGACAAGGATATGATTGCCCTGACCAAGCGGCTGCGGGTGCTGGGAAAGACCGACCGGCAGCTGTATATCTCCAATGACCGGAAGATTATGGCCTTCCAGAAGGGAGAAGGGGTGTTCCTCTTTAACTTCCACCCCACCTGGAGCCAGGAGGGTTTGGAAATCCCCATGCCGGAGGCCGGTACCTACCGGGTATGCTTCACCTCCGATGACTTTACCTACGGCGGCCACGGCCGGGTGTACCACCAGGACTACGAGACCCACACAAGAGCCGACGGCACCCCGGTGCTGCAAATCTACCTGCCCTGCCGCACGGCGGTGGTGCTGCAAAAGGTGTAAACCTTTGCGGAAAGGCAGAAAAAAATCCCCGGACGGAAGTCCGGGGATTTTGACTCGGGATTAGTCCGCAACATAGGGCAGCAGGGCAATCTGACGGGCCCGCTTGATGGCGGTGGTCAGGTCACGCTGGTGAGCCGCGCAGGTACCGGTGGTGCGGCGGGGCAGAATCTTGCCACGCTCGGACAGGTAGCGGCGAAGCTTTGCGGTATCCTTGTAATCAACGCTGGTCACCTTGTCCACGCAGAAAGCGCAAACCTTCTTGCGCTTACGGGGACGGACACGCTGTTCGTTAGCCATGGAAATAACCTCCTTTGTAAGCATTTGTGAAAAGTTCAGAAGAATCAGAACGGCAGCTGGGCGTCGTCATCGTCCAGCATGGCAAAATCCGATGCGGACTGGCTGGGAGCGGAATAGGTGGGCGCCGGAGCGCTGTATCCGCCATAGCCGGGGGCAGGAGGGGGTGTGAAGCTGCTGCTTCCGGTGTTGTAGGCATTGCCGCCATAGGCGTTTCCGCCGTAAGGCGCGCTGCCTTCCTCCCGCTTGCTGTCGCCGAAGTAAACATTGTCCGCAATGACTTCGGCGGAGCGGCGCTTGTTGCCGTCCTTGTCCGTCCAGTTGCGGATTTGCAGCCGGCCGGATACCACCGCCATGCGGCCCTTGGCGAAGTACTTGGAGACGAATTCTCCCGTCTGACGCCAGGCAACACAGTCGATGAAGTCGGTTTCCCGTTCTCCGCCATCCTTGGGGGCGAAATCCCGATCCACAGCCAGGCTGAAGGATGTTACGGCGATTCCGCTGCCGGTACGGCGCAGCTCGGGGTCACGGGTCAGGCGACCCATAATGACGATGTGGTTAAGCATGAAAATGCCCCCTTACTCAGCCACTACGGTGGTCAGGCAACGCAGTACGCCTTCGGTGATCTTCATCACACGCTCCAGCTCGGCAGGGAAGCTGGGCTGGGACTCGAAGTTCATCAGTACATAGTAGCCTTCGGTCAGGTCGTTGATGGGGTATGCCAGACGGCGCTTGCCCCACTCGTCCACATTGGACAGGGTACCCTCCGCTTCCACCATTGCCTTGAACTTTTCCACAAGTGCGGCGATGCCCTCCTCGCCCTGAGCGGGGTCGATGATGTAGAGCACCTCGTACTTACCGGTGATCTTAGCCATGTTGTTTGCACCTCCTTTTGGACTTTAGGCCCCCGGGCTCCCCGGGAGCAAGGATATGTCTGCATATGCAGACCAGTTTATTATATCGGGTGTTTTCGGAATTGTCAAGAATATTTCCGGGATTTTTTCTTTTCTTCTCCGGAAAAGTTAAAAAGAAATTTACAAATACCCCTTGCTTTTTTCGGGGCTTTGGGCTATATTATAGGGGTGTTAGCACTCAGGTATTTCGAGTGCTAACAAGCCCGTAGATAAATGCGGCTTGCCGCAATCTAAATACTGTGTTTGGAGGCATATTTATGAAGCTCAAACCCATGGCAGACAATATTCTGCTGAAGCAGACCGAATCCGAGGAAACCACTTCCTCCGGCATTATCCTGGCCACCGCCAACAAGGAAAAGTCCGGCATTTACGAGGTTATCTCCGCCGGTCCCGGCACCAAGGATGTGGAAGTGACGGTAAAGCCCGGCGACAAGGTAGTCGTGGGCAAGTTCACCGGCACCGAGATCAAGCTGGACGGTGTGGACTACAAGTTTGTGAAGCAGGAAGACATTCTGGCTGTTGTCACCCAGTAATTTAGGAGGAATAGTATCATGGCAAAGATGATTTCTTACGGCGAGGAAGCTCGCAAGAAGCTGCAGGCCGGTATTGACCAGCTGGCAGATACCGTTAAAGTGACCCTGGGCCCCAAGGGCCGCAATGTGGTCCTGGGCAAGAAGTACGGCGCCCCCCTCATCACCAACGACGGCGTGACCATCGCCAAGGAAGTGGAGCTGGAGGATCCCTTTGAAAACATGGGCGCTCAGCTCATCCGGGAGGTTGCCACCAAGACCAACGATGTGGCAGGTGACGGCACCACCACCGCTACATTGCTTGCCCAGGCCATCACCCGGGAGGGCCTTAAGAACCTGTCCGCCGGTGCAAACCCCATGGTCATGCGCAAGGGCATTGAAAAGGCTGTGGAAGCGGCTGTGGCTGCCATCAAGGAGCACTCTGTTCCTGTCAGCGGCGCTGCCGACATCGCCCGGGTCGGCACCGTGTCCTCCGGCGACGAGGCCATTGGCCAGCTGATTGCCGAGGCCATGGAGAAGGTGGGCACCGAGGGCGTTATCACCATCGAGGAGTCCAAGACCGCCGAGACCGGTCTGGAAGTGGTGGAAGGTATGCAGTTCGACCGGGGCTACATCTCCCCCTACATGGTCACCGACACCGACAAGATGGAGGCCGTTCTGGACGACGCCTACATCCTGATTACCGATAAGAAGATCTCCTCCATTCAGGAGATTCTGCCCATCCTGGAGCCGGTTGTCAAGGCCGGTAAGAAGATGATGATTATTGCCGAGGATGTGGAGGGCGACGCTCTGGCTACGCTGCTGGTAAACCGTCTGAGAGGCAACTTCAACTGCGTGTGCGTCAAGGCGCCCGGCTTCGGCGACCGCCGGAAGGAAATGCTTCAGGATATCGCCGTTCTCACCGGCGGCACCGTGATTTCCAGCCAGCTGAACATGGAGCTGAACGAGACCCAGCTGTCTGACCTGGGCCGCTGCCGTCAGGTTGTGGTCACCAAGGACACCACCACCATCGTGGACGGCGCCGGCGACGCCCAGGCCATTGCGGACCGGGCGCACGCCATCCGGGCTTCCATCGCCACCACCACCTCCGACTATGACCGGGAGAAGCTCCAGGAGCGTCTGGCCAAGCTGTCCGGCGGCGTAGCCGTGATTAAGGTTGGCGCGCAGACCGAGGTCGCCATGAAGGAGAAGAAGCTCCGCGTGGAGGACGCTCTGAACGCTACCCGTGCAGCTGTGGAGGAAGGCATCGTGGCTGGCGGCGGTACCGCTCAGGTCAACGCCATTGCTGCTGTGGAGAAGCTGGTGAAGACCCTGTCCGGCGACGAAAAGACCGGCGCCCGGATTATCGCCGTGGCGCTCCAGGCTCCTGTCCGTCAGATTGCGGAGAACGCCGGTGTGGACGGCTCCGTGGTATACGAGAAGATCCGCAACAGCGGCAAGATTGGCTACGGCTACAACGCCTATGCGGAGAAGTATATGGACATGATTGCCAACGGCATCGTGGATCCCACCAAGGTGACCCGCTCCTCCCTGGAGAATGCCGCTTCCATCGCCTCCTGCGTGCTGACCACCGAGAGCCTGGTGGTAGATAAGCCCGACCCCGCCGCTGACGCAGCCATGGCAGCCGCAGCCCAGGGCGGCGGCATGTACTAAGCAGGCAGGGCCTGCACCCGATTTCGCACGGGGGCTTTCTGCGAATCGTCACTTCCCTGACCCGCCCGGTATCGTTTTATTGTGCGATACCGGGCTTTTTCAGACTTTCAATCGACAGCGTGGGAACGAAGTACCCCAAAAAACACAGACCAAAACGGGGGCAGGGGCTAAAACCCAGCACCCGAGCCAAAGCGAAGGGTCAATCCCGGATGGTTCCACCCGGGGGATTCTCAAGGGGGGAGCAATTCGAGCGGGAGCGAGTTGCTCCCCCCTTGAGCCGGCTTCTTTGCGTACTTTCTTGCCGGGGCAAGAAAGTACGGCCCCGCTGGCAAGCGCTTGCAGAAAACCGATTGGAGAAGAGACTCAAAGGTTATAACCGGGTGTCGATAACCACCAGCAAGTACTACCCTACAGCAAACCGTCAGTTTGCCCCCCGCTTGCTCCCTCAGTCACCTGCGGTGACAGCTCCCTCCCGGAGGGAGCTATGGGGCTTGTACTTTGCCACATTGGCTTGTTGCTTTTGTGGAGGTGTCGACTGTGAATCCCTCAGTCACGCCTCCGGCGTGCCAGCTCCCTTTGGCAAGGGAGCCTTTGGCTGCACCGCCGTTAGTGGGTGCAAAAATGCCCCGGTTCCGAGGCGGGAACCGGGGCGGTGGGGTATAGCGTTACCGGTGCTGACCCAGGAAGAACAGGGCCAGGGTGCCGGGGCCGGAGTGGGAGCCGATGACGGCGCCGGTGTAGTAGATGAGCACATCCTTTACGCCGCACTTCTCCTTCACCTGGGCTTCCAGGTACTTGGCGTCCTCGATACAGTCGCCGTGGCAGATGAACACCGTGTCGTTCTCCCCGGGAAGGGCCAGCTCCTGCATCTTCTTCACCAGGGCGTCGATGGAGGCCTTCCGCCCCCGGGCCTTGCTCATGGAAATCAGGTGGCCTTCGTCGTCCATATGCAGCACAGGCTTAATCTGCATCATGGTGCCCAGCAGCGCCGTGGCGGCGCTGATTCTGCCGCCCCGCTTCAGGTACATCAAATCGTCTACCGTAAACCAGTGGCACAGATGGAACTTCATCTCTTCGCACCAGTCCCGCAGCTCCTCCAGGGACAGGCCCTTTTCCTTCTGCTTGCAGGCGTAGTACACCAGAAGCCCCTGCCCCAAAGAGGCGGAGCGGGTGTCCACCACATAGATTTTCCGCTGGGGGAAGGCCTCCGCCAGCTCCTTGGCGGCAATCACGGCGCTCTGGTAGGTGGTGCTCAGGCCCGAGGAGAAGGCCAGTGCCAGCACATCCTCTCCCTCTTCCAAAATGGGGCGGATGATGCTTTCCCAATCCTGGGGATTGGCGGCGGCGGTGGTGGCAGCTTCCCCGGAGCGCAGCCCGGCATACAGTTCCTTGAGCCAGCTTTCTGTGTAGTGGGTATAGGTTTGGTTTTTATAGTTTACACTCAGAGAAATGGAGGTCAGCCCCAGCTGGGCGTACATCTCCTGAGGGTAGTCGCAGCTGGTATCGGTGACAATACGGTAAGACATAGGCACATCTCCTTAAAAATAATCTTTACATCCCTATTCCGGAAAGGTATAATGGACTGCGTATAATCATACTCTGTCAGGGGCAGGAATGTCAACCCATTAGGAAGAGCGGCTCCCTATCCCCTGTAGAACCCGGACTCTACCTGTGGTAGAGCCGGCATTTTCTTTGTTTGGAGGCGAACGACCATGACAAAGCTCCTGCTTCGTCTGTTTGTTAAAAATTACAGCCAGAAGGACAGCCCCCAGGTGCGTACTCAGGTGGGAAAACTCTCCGGGGGTGTGGGCATTTTCTGCAACCTGCTTCTGTGCGCAGGAAAGCTGATTGCCGGTACCCTCTCCGGCTCCGTGGCCATTACCGCCGACGCCGTGAACAACCTGTCCGATGCCAGCAGCTCCATCGTCACGCTGGTGGGCTTCCGGCTGGCAGAGCGTCCGGCGGACGAGGATCACCCCTACGGTCACGCCCGGTTCGAGTATCTGTCCGGTCTGGCGGTGGCGGCCATGATCATCCTCATCGGCTTTGAGCTGGCCAAGACCTCTCTGGCCAAGATCCTCCACCCGGCGGCGGTGGACTTCTCCCTGCCGGTGGCCCTGGTGCTTATCGGTTCCGTGGCTGTGAAGCTGTGGATGATGCTCTTTAACCGGAAGCTGGGAAAGTACATAAACTCCGGCACGCTGCTTGCCACCGCCGCGGACAGCCGCAACGATGTAGTCACCACCTCCGCCGTCCTGGCGGCCGGGGTCGTCCAATGGCTGACCCAGTGGCAGATTGACGGCTATATGGGTCTTCTGGTGGCCCTTTTCATCCTTTACAGCGGCGCCGGTATCGCCAAGGATACCATCAGTCCTCTTTTGGGAGAGGCCGCCAGCCCGGAGCTGCGGCAGACCATTGTGGATTTGGTAGACAGCGACCCCTGGGTGCTGGGCTATCACGATTTGATGGTCCATGACTACGGCCCCGGTCAGCGGTTTGCCAGCCTCCATGTGGAGATGGACAGCAGCCGGGAGCCTCTGGCCTGCCACGAGCGGATTGACAATCTGGAGCGGCGGTGCCTCCAGGAGCACAATGTCCACCTGGTGATTCATTACGACCCGGTGGTGGTGGGAGACCCCCGGGTGGACGGCCTGCAAAAGCAGGTGCAGCGGATTCTGACCCAAATCGATTCCCGTCTGTCCATCCACGATTTCCGGGTGGTATTCGGCAACGACCACACCAATGTGATTTTTGATATGGAGGTGCCCGCCGCCCTGAAAAATCAGGAAATAAACCTGAAAAAGCAGGTGGAACAGGGGTTAAGCCAGGCAAACGGGGAAACCTATTATGCGGTCATTACCTTTGACCAGGGCGCCTTTCAATGAGGGCGCTTTCCCAGCCACAGACGGGGAAAGCTGCCGATGAGCAGGCAGCTCCAGCAAAACAGGCTCAAAAACCAGTATTGACCGCAGAACATGGGGGCGGATACCAGCATCAGCAGCTCCGTCAGCACCTTTCCCGCCTGGGCGGAGGCGTTTACCGACAGGATGCTGGCAATGAGGAACACCACCGTCAGCGAAAGAGAGCACAGGCAGATGACCCGGAGCCGGAGAAGTCCGGCCTTGCTGCCGGATTTGACGGCGTCTGCCAGAAGCAGCACGCCCGGTACAAAGAACAGCAGGCTGATTCCCACCAGCACCGCCTTGCCAAACCCTTCCGGCTCCGGCAGGGTGCCAAGCCCTACGCACAGGATATACAGGCAGCCCCATAAAGCATACAAGATTTTTTCACGCATACAATGGTTACTCCTTTGAGAAGATACCCTCTATTTTACCGGAAAAACCGCCTTTTGGCAAGGGGGATATCCGGCAGAAAAAAAGCTGGACAGTCCGGGGTTATCCTGATATAATATGGTAATAAATGATAGAAAGGGGCGTATTTCCCCATGAAATGTCCATTTTGCGGAGACCTGGACAGCAAGGTCATCGATTCCCGCCATTCCGACGACGGCCTGAGTATCCGCCGCCGCCGGGAGTGCCTCGGCTGTCAGCGCCGGTTTACCACCTATGAGAGTGTGGAAGTGCTGCCCATTATTGTGGTGAAGCGGGACGGCTCCCGCCAGGCTTTCGACCGCAACAAAATCCTCAACTCCATGGTGCGGGCCTTCGACAAGCGGAAGGTAGAGATCTCTGAACTGGAGCGAATCGCCACAGAAATTGAACAGGCTTTGCAGAACACCCTGGAGCGGGAGGTCAGCACCGACCGGATCGGAGAGATGGTCATGGCCCGGATCAAGCCTTTGGACGAGGTGGCCTACATCCGCTTTGCCTCCGTGTACCGCCGGTTTCAGGATGTGGGAAGCTTCATCCACGAAATCAATCAATTCCTGGAGGAAAAATAAGGAGATAACCGTTTATGGACAAGCTTTTGTCTTTGTTTGATAATTTTGATTTGGCAAAGCTTCTGCCGGACCTGCAAAAGGTATTTTCCGATATCCGTACCTGGGCAGGGCTTCTGGTGCTGGTTGGACCTCTGGTTCTGCTGGGAGTGGGACTGTACTATATGTTCCTCACCCCCCGGGAAGCCAACCACCGTACCGGCTTCCGCACCCCCTTCGGCATGGGCAGCGTTTCCGCCTGGCGGTTTACCCAGCGGATTGCGGGCCTGGTCTACGCCGGTCTGGGACTGATTCTGCTGATTGTCATGCTGATTTGGAAGGCCACCTGGAGCGGGCTGGACATCCTTCCCTATGTGACCAAGGCGGCGACGGCCCTGATTGTCCAGGGCGTGCTGGTGGCGCTGGCCTGGCTGGGGCTGAATATCGTCCCGGCGGTGTTTTTCAAGTGGAACGGCGACCCCCGGCGGGAGCTGCCGGAGAGGAAAAAGACTGCGGCGTCCCGGCGGAAAATGCCCCGGCCCGAAGAGCCGGAGGAAATCCCGGAGGAAGAGAATCTGGAGGAAAACGCCTATTTCCAGGAGGAACCCCCTGAGGAACTCCCCCCTATGGAATAAAACAACCCCGGAAGGCCAAGCCTTCCGGGGTTGTTTTTAGTTGACGAAGAGAGACGCCCGCTTGTTGTAGTAAATCCGGTTGCATACCACGGCAACGGCACAGCCCACAAGGCTGGCGATGGTGCCGGAGGAGAAGGCTTCTTCCAGCAAACCGGGAATATCCACCACCGCGTTCACCGCAATGGGGTAGAGAAGGGCCAGGGCCGCGTTGTATGCATACAACGAGGTGAGCCAGTCGGAGGCGCCGCGCTTGAAGCCTGCCAGCTTCTGGCGGGTAATGAGGGCCAGTGCCACGCCTGCCAGGCAAAGAATGCCCATCAGCATGTCCACGGTTTTTAATTTGGGCATCATTGCGTACACCATGTTTGCGTATCCCTGATAGTGCGAGCCGGTAAATACCATAATGGCATTCGCTGCGGAAGCCAGCGCCGTCAAAAACAGGAAGCAATAGATAAGCGCCTTGTGCCACTTCATGGGATAGGGTTCAACCTGGGATGCGTAATTCTGTTGGGGTGCGTAATTTTGCTGAGGTGTGTAGTTTTGCTGGGGTGCATAATTCTGCTGCCAGCCGCCATCCTGGGCTGTGGGAGCGCCGCACTTGCTGCAAAAAGCCGCCCCCGGCGCCACATCGATTACAAAACATGAATATACCTCCCTTTTCTTTTTTGTGGGCAATAAACATATCCCTACCCTCAGTTTACAATATATTCACGATTTTGTAAAGTATTTTTTGATTTTTCCGATTCAGTCCCAAAGTGGAACATTTATCTGCGCCGACGCTTTGGCTTTCCTGTAAGGGGACCAAAAACCTGCAATAACCGCTCCCGGGTCTGTTGGTCCTTCCGCCGGTCCATATCCTTTGCCAGCTGCCGGAAGAACCGACACCACTGGTCGGGGGTATAGGACGGGGATTTGTCCAGAATCACATAAGGACAGTCGGGAAGCTTCCGGCCCCCCATATTCCGGGCGAAAGCCTTATCCACTCCCAGAGCCAGGGCCCAGGGCAGCAGATTGAAGAAGCAATCCGGGTCCTGCCGCAAATCCGAGGCCGTGCCCCGCACCTCTCCTTTTTTCAGGTAGCCGCGAAGCCCCAGGGTTTCCTCCCGGAGAAGCAGCCCGGCTTCCGTCCGTCTGCCGCCGTAGGCATAGAGGACGCCTCCCAGAAGAATGCCCAGCACCCCTAAGGATACGGAAAGGGCTTCTCCGGCAAATACGCCCAAAGCGGCAAACACCGCCGCGGCGGCAAGGCATATCCAGCCCTGTTTGCGGGTCCTCAGGAAGAAGTGAGACAGCCAGGGGACGATTTTCCAGGCGGCGATACCGCCCGCTAAGCCAAAGACAGCCACCCACATCCCTTGCAGCACGCCGCCGCTGGCTAAGGGAATACCGATGTTTACGCCTGCGCCCACCCCCAGCAGGGCCAAAAGCCCCCGGAAGATTCTGGGGCTGCCCCGGCGGCCTTTCAGCAGCTCTCCCCCGGAAACACCGGGCGCTTCCAGCGCCTGGGCCAGCTGGACATAGAACAAGGAGGCGGTGCTGACCGTATCCCCCCTGGAAAAGAGCTTTCGGAACCACTTCCGCTCAAAGCTGCTGCGTTCGTTGCCCATGTCCATCTGCCTGATGAGCAATACCCGGTCCAGGGAATACCGCAGGTGCAGATACCCCAGCTGGGCCCAGGACAGGGCCATCATGGTCAAATCACAGCTCTTGAGGAACAGCACGGTGCCGGCCTGTCCGGCGCTGTAACCCTGGGGCGGGCAGGTGCTGTGCTTTTTCCAGGGAATGGGACAGCGGAGGAAAATCACCCAGTAGGCAAGGGCCAGGGCGGCGCAGATTCCCATGGCCATTTCGTCCAGGGAGGTACGCTGCACCGGCAGGGTCATCTGGGGAAACATCTGCTCGGACACCGGCAGGGTCATCACCAGGGTTTCGTGGTCCTTGAGGGACTGGGAGGTAGCGCCTTGAATCATGGCCCCTTCTTTGGTGTAGGTCAGGTATTTTTCGATGCTGGACTGATAGTATCCGCTGGTAAAGGCGGGGCTGCCGGGAATCTCCCCCGGCAGGGTAATGGAAAAGCCCATGGCGTCCACCGGCAGGGAGAAGCCGCACATGAGGGGAAGCCGCAGCTCCAGAACCCCCGCCTCGTTTTCCCCCACCACGCCGTAAAGGGTATAGTTGAGGGTAAAAGAGATGTCGCCGGTAACGCCTCCATAAGCTTTTGACAGATCCACATACCGCCGGCCGTCCCCGGCGGTGGCTTTGGCCCGGGAGCCGTTGAGGGTCACATTGGCGGCTCCCGCGGGAATGGGAAAGTTCAAATTTTCCTGCGCCTGCTCCAGATGGAGGGTGACGGTGGTGGTCACCTGGCAGGAACCGTCGGCGGCAACGGTGAGAAAGCTCTCCACCTGGGTGGCGGCGCTTGCCGCCGCTGCCGGAAACGCCAGAAACAAAACCAGCGCCGCCGCCAGCATCATCCGCATGAAGCCCTTCATATATCCACTCCTTTCCCGTTTTTTCCTGTTTTTCTGGTATTTTATCACAAAATATTCCCCATTGCAAGCCGCCGGCCTACTGCTCTCGGGGCAGGTACAGGTTCAGGTCCACATCCCCGGTAATTCCCGGCACCGAGCCGGTGCAGGAGTACTGCCACATATCGATTTGATAGGGATAGTCCATTTGGGTGTCGTACATGGCCAGCCAGAAGCGGTAGTCCGTCAGCTCCTCCAGGTACAGCACCTCATTTTCGTGGAAATGGGGATTGAAATAAATCATGCTCTCAAAACCTGCTTCCTCCACCCGGCCGCAAAAGGTCTTGATGCAGTCGGTAAGGGTGCGGGCGTCCACATCCGCGGTGCGGGCGTCCTCTCCCAGGTACTCCCAGTCATAAATCAGCGGATAGGACAAGGTGTACCCCTCCAGCAGGGACAGGGCATACTCCGCCTCCTCCAGAGCCTCCTTTGTGGAGACCGCCTGGGAGAAGAAGTAAGCGCCGGTGGGAATCCCCGCCTCCGCCGCTCCCTGAAGATTGGCCATGGCTTTTTCGTCTGTACACAGCCCGCCTGTTTCGGACCTGCGGTAGCCCAGCCGGATGATGGCAAATTCCACCCCGGAAGCCTTTACCTGCTGCCAGTCAATGTCCCCCTGCCATTCGGAAACATCAATGCCGTGGAGGGCTTCTCCTGTCAGGCAGGTGATGTAGCCGTTTTCCTCCACCCGGAAATCCTCCGGGCCGTAGGGATTGGCGGGCAGGACGGCGGCCTCCTGGGTGGTGGGCTGGGTGGTTTCTGCCGCCGCCGCCTCTTTCAGGGCGCTTTGCACCAGCGCCACCGCCAGCAGCACCAGGGCGGTCAGTCCCACCAGCAGGCCCAGTCCCAGCTCTATGTATAGCCTTGTTTTCTGTTTCATAATGTCTCCTTAGTGGGCGCTGGCCAGGGGTCTTAGTACGCCGTAGGCGTCATACCGGGTGTCGTGGCTCTCCGCCAGGAATACCAGGTTCACGGCCGTATCCTCCACGCCGCTGTCCTCCGCCGCCTGGCCGGCCTCCGCCGCCTCTACCCCTTCCAGGTATATCCGGGTGCGGCCGGTGGGCAGGGTGAAGTCCGCCGACTTTACAAAGGACACCGCAAAGTTGTCGGTGGCGCAGGCATCCACCAGAAGCTGAGCCGTTTCGGCCAAAGCCTGGGTCCTGTCCCCGGAGAACACAATCTGGTCGGTAACCGGGAAACGGAAGTCCGTCAGCACCACCTCGTCAAAGCCACGGGACCGCAGCTCCTGGATTTGCAGCGTCAGATAGTTCCGGGTGCCCTCGCTGGCCGGGTTCAGCCAGTAGCAGGACGCGTCGTCCATCCAAAGATAGCCCTCGGCGGTGGGCAGGCCGTCCGGCACATGGTCAAGGCCATAGTAAAAGTCCCGCAGGGCCGGCAGCCGGGCAATGAGATACATTCCTTTTTCGTCAATAAAGGAAATCAGCTGCTCCATGGCCTCCGGGTCGATGGAGCCGTTGCGCTGGCTTCCGGCGGCGGAATGATAGAAGAAGCTGCCTTTGATGCTTTTCACATCCAGCATTACCGAAGTGCCTTTCGGCAGCGCCCCAATCTGCTCCTGAATGGCGGTCAGGCTTTCCGTTTCCAGCACCTGCTGGGTGATGTAGTAGCCGTTCAGCTGAGAAAGAGGCCGGTTGGTGTTGATGGCGTCCTCGCCCTCGTTATAATAAATCCCGATGGTGGGTACGCTTTCCGGCTCCACCGCCAGCTCCCCCTGGGGAATCTCCTGGGACAGGGAAAAGTCCAGCTTTACCCCCTCGTCCCGGGTATACACCACAAACCGGTTCAGCCACAGCATCCACAGCCCCCAGATGACCACGCCCACCAAAATCAGAATCATCCCGGTGATGGCAATGCCTTTGAGCAGATGCCGGGTACGGTAGGGAATCTTCATAGGGGCCTCCTTCCGGCGATGACGCACCGCCATTCCTCTTTGGCTTGGGTTTCCATAATTTCCAGACCGGCCTGCTCCAAAGCCGCCAGCACCTCCGGCAGCCGGTCAGAAAGGATTCCGGAGCAAATCAGCCGGGTATCCGGCTGCAAGAACCGGGGCAGCACCGGGGAAAGGGCGATAATCACATCCGCTACGATGTTCACCAGCACCACCCGGTAGCTGCCGGAAGCCAGCCGCTCCATAAGCGCCGCGTCTCCCGTCACATTGCCGGTAAGCGCCGTAAATTCCGGGGCGGAGAAGCCGTTGTAAGCGGCATTTTCCCGGGCAATGTCCTCTGCTTTGGGGTCGATGTCCACCCCGACGGCGGACTTTGCCCCCAGCCGCAGGGCGGTGATGGACAAAATGCCGCTGCCGCTGCCCAAATCCAGGCAGGCGTCTCCGGGGCGCACCGCCTCCTCCATGGCCTCCATCACCATCTGGGTGGAGGGGTGGGCGCCGGTGCCGAAAGTCAGACCCGGGTCCAGAATCACCGGCAGCCGGTCCTCCGGGCAGGTGTCCGCCAGCCAATAGGGCAGCACCAGCAGGCGCTTGCCCACGGGCTGAGGGGGATAGCTGTCCTTCCAGGATTCCTCCCAGTTCTCCTCCGGCAGGGGAGCCACCCGGGGGATCAGACCCAGCCCCTCCAAAAGGGCCGTCAGCCGGGCAAGGCCTTCTTCGTCCCCATCCTCCAGATACAGCCGGATTCGGGACAGCCCCTGAAGCTGCTTTTGGAGGCTTTCATCGATATAATCCCAGTATGCTTTATTTTCCCGCAAGAAAGTTTCAAATTCCTCCTGGTCCTCCAGAAGAAACTGGTCAAAACCCCCGGCGGTGAGGGCCTGGGCCACGGCCTCCGCTTCCCCGGCAGGGGGATTGATGGTAATTTCCAGCCAGTTCATATTTTTCTCCTTTATGTTGACTTCTCTCTATTTTATCGTATCTTGGGAAAAATGACAACACATAATCTGTAAATTCCCCTGTCCAATTCCGGAAACGGGGGAAAATTTTCCCCATGAGATGGGATTTTTATTTGCATAAGCGGCGTTTTTCTGGTACAATGACCCCAAGTAAGAAAGAAGCTGGTGAAGCTATGCACAGCAAGAGAGATTATATCGGTGTATTCGACTCCGGGCTGGGAGGCATCAGCGTCCTGCGGGAGTTGGTGAAGGCCATGCCCTATGAGCGTTTTTTGTACTTCGGGGACTCCGCCAACGCTCCCTACGGGCAAAAGCCGGTGGAAGCCGTGCGGCAGCTGGCGCTGCGTGCCGCCGAGCAGCTGTTTTCCCGGGGGGTGAAAGCCCTGGTGGTGGCCTGCAATACCGCCACTGCCGCCGCCATTGACATTTTGCGGCAGCGCTACCCCCAGGAGATTATCATCGGCATTGAACCGGCGCTCAAGGTGGCGGCGGACCGGTTCCCCACCGGGCAGGTGGGGGTCATGGCCACGGAAGTGACGCTTCACGAGGATAAATTCCTCCATTTGGCGCACCTGTACCCGGCGCTGTCCCTCCATTCCATCTCCGCTCCCGGCCTTGTGGAGCTGGTGGAGGCGGGAAAGGGAGAAAGCCCGGAATGCCACGCCCTGCTACAGGGAATCCTGGCCCCCTATGTGGGGAAGCTGGACGCCCTGGTGCTGGGCTGCACCCACTATCCCTTCGCCAAGGGGGTCATCTCCCGGATTTTGGGGGAGAGAACCCAGCTGCTGGACGGCGGAGAAGGCACCGCCCGGCAAACCCTGCGGCGGCTGGAAGAAGCGGACCTGCTGTCCCCGGAGGGGGCGGGAGATATACAGATGGAAAACAGCCTGGGCACCCCGGAGATAATCTTCCGGGCCATGGAGCTGCTAAACGGGTAAGGAGGAGAAAACATGGGAGATATTCTGGTAATCGGCATTGCCGGCGGCAGCGGCAGCGGCAAAACCACCCTGATGAAAAACCTTATCGACAAATTCGGGGATGTAATCACCGTACTCAGCCACGACAACTATTATAAGCGCCATGACGAGCTGAGCTACGAGGAGCGGTGCAAGCTGAACTACGACGAGCCGGGGGCTTTTGACACCAGCCTGATGATTTATCAGCTGGATCAGCTGCGCCATGGTCAGGCCATCGACTGCCCGGTGTACGACTTCACCATCCACAACCGGAGCAACGAGACCACAAGAATCGTGCCGGAGCGGGTGATTATTGTGGAGGGTATTCTGATTTTTGAGTCGGAGCCTTTGCGGCAGCTGATGGACATTAAGATTTTCGTGGACGCGGACGCGGATGTGCGGCTGTGCCGGAGAATCAAGCGGGATGTGAACAAGCGGGGCCGGAGTCTGGAATCGGTGCTGACCCAGTACCAGCAGACCGTCAAGCCCATGCACGAAAAATATGTGGAGCCAACCAAAAAGTACGCCGACCTGGTAGTGCCGGAGGGCGGCAAGAATCCGGTGGCTCTGGAGCTGATTGAAGGCAGGATCCGGCGGCATTTGGAGGGATAAATTTGGCTATCGAACTGAACACCATCTGCTTACAGTGCAATCTGAACCGAAGCCTGGAAAAGGCCCGGCAGCTGGGGGACGAGGAAACCGCCATGGACTTTGCCCGGGAGCTGCTGACCCTCTACGCAAAGGCCCCAAAAGGCGCCAGCTCCCCCTACTTAGGGGTGCAGGCCAACGCCCTGCTGAAAAAGTATTATCATTTGGAGGATGACAGGTATCGCCAGGAGAAAATCGACTCCAACCGGTTTGTGCTGGAGCGGCTGCCTCAGATTCAGCCTTTGGTGGAGGGGGCTTCCGACCCGGTGCTGGCGGCGCTGCAATTTTCCATTCTGGGGAATTACCTGGATTTTGCCGCCTTGCAGGGAAAAGTCAGCTTCGCGGAACTGGAAAAGATGCTCCTGGGGGCTTTGGATATGGAGCTGGACAGGGACTGCTATGAAGATATGTGCCGGGAGCTTTCCCGGGGGAAAAAGCTTTTGTATCTGACGGACAATGCGGGGGAGGTGGTCTTTGACCGGCTTCTGGCAGAGCAGATTCACAAGAAATATCCCCGGCTGGAAATCACCTTCTGCGTCCGGGGCGGCCCCGCCCACAACGACGCCACCCGGGAGGACGCGAAGGTGGCGGGAATCCCCTTCCCGGTGATTGACAACGGCAATACCGTGGGCGGCACGGAGCTGAGCCTTCTGTCCCGGGAGGCCAAAGAAGCCATGGACAGTGCGGATGTGATTCTTGCCAAGGGCATGGGCAATGCCGAGACGCTTTACGGCAGCGGCTACCCGGTATTTTACGCGTTTCTCATTAAGTGCGCCCATTTTCAGGACTTTTTCCGCAAACCCATGATGACCCCCATGCTCATCCGGGAAAAAAGGTGATTTTGTCACATAAAAAGGAAATTTTTCCGGATATACTATGGTTGAAAGGGGTTTTGAAACCATGATTTATGATGTATTGATTGTAGGCGGCGGCCCCGGCGGGTATACGGCCGCTTTGTACGCGGCCCGGGCGGGACTTTCCGTGCTGGTGCTGGAAAAAATGGCGGCGGGAGGACAGATGACCCTCACCTCCCGGATTGACAACTATCCCGGCTTCCCGGAGGGGGTGGACGGCTTTGCTCTGGGACAGCAGATGGAGCAGGGCGCTGCCCGGTTTGGGGTGCAGACCCGGTACACCCAGGTGACGGGGCTGGAGCTGGAGGGCAGCGTAAAGACGGCACACACCCAGGAGGGGGACTACCGGGGCCGGACGGTCATCATCGCCACCGGCGCCAATCCCAGACCTTTGGGCGTGCCGGAGGAACAGCAGCTCATGGGCAGGGGCCTGGGCTACTGCGCCCACTGCGACGGAATGTTCTACCGGGACAAAACCGTGGTGGTGGTAGGAGGGGGCAACTCCGCGGCGGCGGACGCGCTGTATCTGTCCCGGATTTGCCGGAAGGTGATTCTGGTGCACCGGCGGGATACCCTCCGGGCTACGAAAATTTACCACCGGCCCCTGATGGAAACCAAAAATTTGGAATTCGCCTGGAACAGTACCGTAGAGCAGGTGCTCCACGATGAATTTGTCACCGGGGTGGTGCTGAAAGACGCCAAAACCGGGCAGAAGCGTACCCTGGCCTGCGACGGCGTATTCGTCAGCATCGGCAGAGAACCGGCAACGGAGCTGGTGAAGGGTCTGCTGCCCCTGGACGCCGCCGGATATATCCAGGCGGACGAAACCACCAGAACCCCCATCCCCGGCGTGTTCGCCGTGGGAGATGTGCGCGCCAAGGCTTTGCGGCAGGTGGTCACCGCGGTAGCCGACGGCGCCGTGGCTTGCCACTTTGCCGAGGAAAATTTGAGCCAGGAAACGGCAATATAATCTGACCCGCAACACCAAAGGGGGAGGATTTCCGATAACCGGAAATCCTCCCCCTGATTTTGACGCTTTTCGGGTTGCCCCGGGAAAGGTTCGCTTATTCCAGATTCAGCTTCTTGGAGAGAATCCGCTCCGTTACCAGGAAGAAAATGCCTCCCAGCACCAGGTACGCCCCTGCCATAATCCACAGGAACTGGTTGAAGCGCCCCACATCCAGAAAAACCGGGTAGGAGGTTCCCCAGAGCATCACCCGCAGAGGGTCCCAGCTGTTGGTGAACACCCAGGACAGCACCGTCTGGATGGCGATGTAGACGCCTACTGCCCAGGCAATCCGGTAGCGGTTTGCCAGATGCCCCAGAGCCAGGGACACATAAATCTGGGTAATGGCGGCAAAGGCATAGGCAAGCCCCAGAACCAACAGGGCGATGAAGGACTCAGGATAGGTTTGGATTGTGGTGCCCAGCCCGGAGAACATACGCTGGTAGTCCTCCATCTGATAGCCCAGAATCATAACGGAGAGAACGCCCACCCCCAAACTGAGGGCACACACCACCAGGGCGGAGACTACCTTGGAGGTGAGGAGCTGCCAGGGCTTTACCGGCAGAGTGAACATCAGATACCCTTCATCCTTCAGAAGTCCCAGGTAGAACCGCTGAATCACCAGAACTGCCGTCAGCACCCCGGCGGCGATAATCAGGCCGAAGAATACCAGCATGGCAATTGCCTTCATGTCCCATATCAGACTGTCGGCATAGGAGGAGGTGGCGGACACAGAGAAGTGATTGATGGCAGACACCGCCAGCAGTGCCAGCCACAAAGGCACAAACACCCGGAGCATGGACTTGAAATCGTATTTCAGAAGCTTAAAAACCATGATTTTCACCTCCAAAAGGTTCCGCCCGGAAAATCTCCCGGAACAGGGCGTCTACACTCTTGCCCTCCTGCTGGCGGAGGTCATCCACATTCTGGTGGCGCACCATCCGTCCGTTTTTCAGGAACATGGCCTCGTCCAGCACCCGCTCCACATCCCCAATCAGGTGGGTGGAGATGAGCACCGTGCCGTTTTCGTTGTAGTTGGTCAAAATGGTGTTCATAATGTAGTCCCGGGCCGCCGGGTCCACTCCGGCGATGGGTTCGTCCAGCAGGTACAGCTGGGCCTTGCGGCTCATCACGAGAGCCAGCTGGAGCTTCTCCTTGGTGCCCTTAGACATGGCCTTTACCCGGTCCCGGGGCTGGATGCCCAGCCGCTGGCACATTTCCGAAGCCTTTGCCCCGTCAAAGTCCTGATAAAAGTCCCGGAAAAAGCTCATAAGATCCCGCACCTTCATCCAGTCGGCAATATACATCCGGTCCGGCAGGTAGCTCACCTGTCCCTTGGTGTAGGCGCCGGGGGCGTGGCCGTCAATCAGCAGCTCTCCGGAGGTGGGCTGCAAAAGGCCGCACAGGAGCTTGATCAGGGTGGTTTTTCCCGAGCCGTTTGGCCCCAGCAGTCCTACGATCCGTCCCCGGCCGATGGAAAACTCCACCTGCTCCAGGGCGGTTTTGGTGCCGTAGTTCTTGGTCAGCCCCCGGCACTGGATAATAAAATCGTTCATGGGGTTTCCTCCTTTTCTTGAATCAGCAGCTGGGCGGCCTCCCCGGCGGTGTAGCCCAGCAGGGCCATTTGCTGCAAATAAGTTTGTACCTGGCGCTGGGCCAGTTCCCTTCGCACCTGTTGCAGGGTTTGGCTGTCTTCCGTAACGGTTCTTCCGGCGGTGCGGTTGGTTATCAAAAGCCCGTCGCTTTCCAGCTGGGACAAAGCCCTTTGCATGGTGTTGGGGTTGACTCCCGCCTGAGCCGCCAGCTCCCGTACCGCCGGCATTTTGCTCCCCGGCGCATACCCGCCGGTGGAAATCTCCCGCCGGAGGGTTTCGTACAGCTGCTGCCAGATGGGCAGTCCGTCCTGAAATTCCCATTTCACAAGACCACTCCTTTCTGTATTATTGTATTAACAATCTAATACAATAATACACGACCAACCCCCTTTTGTCAAGCACAAAAAATTTCCCATGGCATACCATGGGAAGGAAGAAAGGGGGAGCGTTATGCCCTATTTGTTTTTAAGTCCCTCCACCCAGAAGGCCAATCTCTATGTGACGGAGGGCAGCGAGCAGTATTGGATGAATCGGCTGGCAGACCGGATGGAGCCATACCTTACCGCCTCGGGAATCAATGTGACCCGGAACGACCCCAACGGCAGCGCCGTGGCCTCCATCCGCCAATCCAATGCCGGTAATTACGACTTTCACCTGGCTCTCCACTCCAACGCCGCCCCGGAGAGCCTTTCCGGGCAGCTGCGGGGGATTGACGCCTACTACTACCCTGGCTCCCGGTGGGGCTACGCCATGGCCCAGCTGGTGGTGGATAACCTGAAGCCCATCTATCCCCTGCCCCAGAAGGTCCAGACCCGGGCCTCCGCCTCTATCGGGGAGCTGCGCCAGACCAGAGCGCCCTCCGCCCTCATTGAATTGGGATACCATGACAACCGGGAGGACGCCCAGTGGCTCACGGACAATCTGGAGGAAATCGCCGTGGCCCTTTGCCGGGCGGTGACCCAGTACTTTGGTTTGCCTCTCCTTACCCCCCGCCCGGCGGAAAAGGCGGTGGTGTCTACCCGCCAGTCCCCTCTGAATCTTCGGGGCGGCCCGGGAACGCAATTCCCGGTGCTGCTGCAAATGCCCAAGGGGGCCCTCGTAGAGGTGCTGAACGAGTACCGGGATTGGTATGTGGTGCGCCGGGAGGGGGTCGTGGGTTACGCCAACCGGCACTTTATCACGCTTCTTTGAAAAAATCCGGGATGAAGTCCCGGCCGACGGCGGCTTCCTCCTGGGTAAAACCCTGTAAATCGTTCAGATACATCCAGCTGAGAACCGCCTCATACTCCCTCTGGGTGACTTGCCGGTCAAAGGGAGGCTGAAGGCCGGGCATGGGGGTGTACTGGCGCATAAGGCTCACCAGTACCTGCCCCGGGGCGAAGGTCTGACCGATCCAGTCCAGAACCTTCAGGGAATTTTCAATGTGTCCGGGCAAAATCAGATGGCGGATGATGGTGCCCTTTTTCAGCTTTTCCCCGGAAAACGCCACCGGGCCGGTAAGCTCCACCATCTTTTGGATAGCGGCGGCGGCCACGGGGAAATAGTCCTTTGCCCCGGAGAGAGCCAGCGCCAGGGCGGAGTCGGCGTATTTCATATCCGGCAGGAAGATGTCTACCGCCCCGGCGAGCCGCTCCAGCACCTCCGGGTTTTCGTAGCCCCCGGAGTTATACACCACCGGCACGGAAAGCTTGGGCGTAAGCGCCGGTAAAATGGTGGGCAGGTACTGGGTGGGGGTCACCAGGTCGATATTTTCCGCCCCCTGGGCAATGAGGCTTTCAAAGAGCCGACGCAGCTCCTCGCTGTCCACGGCCTTTCCCACGGCGCCCCGGCTGATGGCGGCGTTCTGGCAGTAGCGGCAGCCCAGGGTGCAGCCCCCGAAGAATACGGCGCCGCTGCCCCCGGAGCCGGCCAGCACCGGCTCCTCCCACTTGTGGAGCATGGCCTTGGCGACCAGAGCCGTGTCCGGGCAGCGGCAGAAGCCCGATTCTCCCCGGGAGCGGTTCACGCCGCAGGCTCTGGGGCACAGGCGGCAGGGGTTGTAGGTAAGATTTTCCATGGACAAGCCTCCTGAAAACCAAAATATATGGGTATCATATCACAGAAGTCAGTGGATGTAAAAAATTTTTCTAAATAAGAATAATTCTTATTGACAAATAGAAAAGGGTATGCTATCATAAGCCTGTAAATGAGTGAGCGAAAGGAGCTGGCTTATGAGAAGCGAAAAGCAGTTCCGGAAGCGCAACGCAATCCTGGCCTACCTGCGGCAGACCAAGGAACACCCCTCTGCGGAGATGGTGTACGCCCGGCTCAAGCCGGAGTATCCCGACCTCTCTCTGGGCACGGTTTATCGGAATCTTTCCCTGTTCAAACAGCAGGGAGAAATCGTCAGCATTGGTACCATGGACGGCGTGGAGCGGTTTGACGGACACACGGAGCCCCATGTGCATTTCTACTGTACCCAGTGCGGACAGGTTCTGGATATGCCCCGGCTGCCGGCCTGCGGTCAGCTGAGCGTCCAGGCGGAGGCGTGTGTGGGCGGTGAGATCCATACCTGCCAGATCACCTTCACCGGTGTTTGCAGCGTATGCAATGAAAAATCCTTACAAGGTGGTGAAACAGCGTGAAGAAGTTTGTATGTACCGTTTGCGGCTATGTCTACGAAGGCGACGAGCTGCCCGAGGATTACGAGTGCCCCCTGTGCGGTGTAGGCCCCGACCAGTTCGAGGAACAGGAGGACTGAGTCCTTCCCCCAAAATGAATCCCAATCTCTAAAAAATTTACTTTCAGGAGGATAAAAATATGAAAAAGTTCGTTTGCCCCGTTTGCGGTTATGTTTATGAAGGCGAGTCCATCCCCGAGGGCTTCAAGTGCCCCGTATGTAAGGTAGACGGCTCCAAGTTCAAGGTCATGGAGACCGACAAGCTGGCTGCCGAGCACGAGTACGGCGTATACGCCAAGACCGTGAAGAACAACCCCGACATCTCCGAGGAGGACAAGAAGTTCATCTTCGAGCAGCTGATGGCCAACTTCAACGGCGAGTGCGCCGAAGTAGGTATGTACCTGTGCATGGCCCGGATTGCCCACCGTGAGGGCTACCCCGAGGTGGGTCTGTACTGGGAGAAGGCTGCCTGGGAAGAGGCGGAGCACGCTTCCAAGTTCGCTGAGCTGCTGGGCGAGGACCTGGAGCCCAACATGAAGGCTACCACCAAGGACAACCTGGCATGGCGTGTGGACTGCGAGTTCGGCGCTACCGCCGGCAAGTTCGACCTGGCCGCCTGCGCCAAGAAGAACGGCCTGGACGCCATCCACGACACCGTCCACGAGATGGCCCGTGACGAGGCCCGCCACGGCAAGGCTCTGAAGGGCCTGCTGGAGCGCTACTTCAAGTAAGTCCCAGCCAAATCAAAGCCCAGCGAAGCGGGTTTGATGGAAGAATAACAAGAAACAGGGACGGCACCGCCGCCCCTGTTTTCTGTAAGAAAGGAAATTTTTGATGATTGAATGGAAGGAAGAGGGCTTCCTGCCGGTAGCCAAGGCAGAAACCGCCGGGGACTATGTGTGCCCCATCTGCCACAAAATCCTCCACCTGGAAGAAGGCCAGACCATCCCCCGGTGCTGCGGCAAAGTGATGGAGCCTCTGGGCTGAGATTTCAGAAATACAAAATGCCGGTAATTCCGAAGAATTACCGGCGTTTTTGATTTATTTGGTGGGGGAATTGGGCCGCAGGGTCACATCGTGGTAGCCGCCTTCTACGATGGAGACGGAGGATACCAGGGTCAGCTTGGCCTTGGCCTGGAGATCCTGGAGGTTGGTGACGCCGCAGTTGCACATGGTGGACTTGACCTTGTAGAGGCTGCCTTCCACATTGTCGTGGAGGCTGCCGGCGTAGGTCACATAGGAGTCCACCCCCTCCTCAAAGCTCAGCTTGGAGGCGCCGCCCAGGTCGTAGCGCTGCCAGTTCCGGGCACGGTTGGAGCCTTCGCCCCAGTACTCCTTCATGTAGGCGCCGTTGACCATCACCTTATTGGTGGGGCTCTCGTCGAACCGGGCGAAGTACCGGCCCAGCATCAAAAAGTCCGCGCCCATGGCCAGGGCCAGGGTCATGTGGTAGTCATGGACAATGCCGCCGTCGGAGCAGATGGGCACATAGATGCCGGTTTCCCGGAAGTACTCGTCCCGGGCTGCGGCAACTTCAATGAGGGCGGTAGCCTGGCCTCTGCCGATGCCCTTGGTCTCCCGGGTGATGCAGATGGAGCCGCCGCCGATGCCCACCTTTACGAAGTCCGCTCCGGCTCTGGCCAGGAACAAAAAGCCGTCCCGGTCCACCACGTTGCCGGCGCCGATTTTTACGCTGTCGCCATAGGTCTTGCGCACCCAGTCGATGGTCTTGGACTGCCAGCAGCTGTAACCCTCGGAGGAGTCGATGCACAGCACATCGGCGCCGGCGGCCAGCAGGGCGGGAACCCGGGTTTCATAGTCCCGGGTGTTGATACCGGCGCCCACCAGGTAGCGCTTTTTGCTGTCCAGCAGCTCCAGGGGGTTGGCCTTGTGGGAGGAGTAGTCCTTCCGGAATACGAAGTACATCAGGTGGTCATTCTCGTCCACCACCGGCAGGGCGTTGAGCTTATGCTCCCAGATAATGTCGTTGGCGGCCTTCAAGGTGGTGCTGCCGGGGGCGGTGATGAGCTTTTCCCGGGGGGTCATGAAGGTCTTGACCTTCTCGGTGCCCTCCATCCGGGAGACCCGGTAGTCCCGGCCGGTGACGATGCCCAGAAGCTTTCCGGTGGCGGTGCCGTCGTCGGTGATAGCCACGGTGGAGAAGCCGTTGGCGGCTTTCAGGGCCAGCACATCGTTCAGGGTGTTCTCCGGGGTCAGGTTGGAGGCGGAAACCACGAAGCCCGCTTTGTAACCCTTTACCTTTGCCACCATCTGGGCCTGGGCTTCGATAGACTGGGAGCCGTAAATGAAGCTGAGGCCGCCTTCCTTTGCCAGAGCAATGGCCAGGGTGTCGTTGGACACGGACTGCATGATGGCAGAGGTCAGAGGAATATTCAGGCTGATGGCCGGCTCCTCCAAGCCCTTGCGGAACTTGGTAAGGGGGGTTCTGAGGCTGACATTGGCAGGAATGCAGTCCTCGGAGGTGTAGCCGGGAATCAACAGATATTCACTGAAAGTGTGACTGGGTTCCGGATAGTAGTAAGCCATGGGTTTTCTCCTCCTGTATCATGGTTAAGATAGGGAATCTCTGAACAAATCGTCTGCGGCTGGAAAGCTTATCTTTTTCGCCAGCCATGCAGAATGAAAAACAGGAAATACATACAGTATTCCACTGTTTTCTCTCGCTGCCAGCTCTTGCCTATTTATTCAGAGCTTCCATAGATATGCTTAATCCTGGTCAATATTGTCCAGAATGTTTTTCTCCAGATGGTTGTTGGCGTCCATTCGCTTGAAGTTGCCCATTACCTGGCTGACCCGGCTCACATTGGCAAAGGTGTGGGGGTAATTCCGAAGAATGGCGGTAATGCTGGCGGCCTGGGTCTTGTTCACGATGCACACCAATACGCTGATGGGTTTTTCCTTATACATACCGATGCCGGGAAGCAGGGTGGCGCTGTGGTGGAGCCTTTGGATGATCTCCCGGCTGATTTCCTCCGGGTACTGGGTGACGATCTCATACCGCAGGGCGCTGCGGCCGCTTTTGGCCATCTTGTCCGTAATCATGCTGGAAGTGAAGCTGTAAAGGATACACAGCAGCACCGGCTCCATCTGATAGCCGTATACAAAGAAAGAGATTCCCGCCACAAAGGAATTGAGGGCGAAAATCATCCAGAACAGGTTGGTTTCCGGGTGCTTTTTGTGGTACAGCACCGCCACGAAATCCGTACCGCCGGAGAAAGTGCCGACGCGCATCATCAGAGAATAGCAGGTGCCGTAGATAATACCCGCCACCACCGGTCCTAAAATGGTGCTGGTGCCGTTTTCCGTGGTGTAGGCAATGCTGCTCAAATCCACATAGTCCAGCACCACCAATCCCAGGGAAAACACTGCCACATACACCATGCTTCGCAGAGCCAGGGGCTTGCTTACAAGGAAGTAGACCAGAATTGCCAGAGGAATGTTGATCAAAAGGCTCATATAGCCCACATTGATGCCGGTCAGGTGCTGAATCATGGTACAGATACCGTTCAGGCCGGAGGGGGCAAACTGGTTGGGGAACACGAACAGGTGGTAGTTCAAAGCGCACAGCATGGCAACCACCACGATTACCACATAGGTAAGAACCTTTCGGGCCATAAAGAGGACACAACCTTCTTCCGCCGGGGCATGGGTACAGCAGCCCAGGATATTTTGTATCCATAAATATACCACAGGTTTTCCTTAGGGTCAATCGAGATTTTTCACTTTTTTGCCGCGCTTTCCGGGAAGATGGAAAAATGGAAGCCTTTTTCACAATCTGCCAAAATACCATAGGAGAATCCCCGGGACTTTCTATGGGAAAATGCCGGGAAAATCTTGCATTTCGGGAAGTTTTATGGTATATTTCTCTGTTAGGAAACGACATTTTATTTTCGAAATTAAGGAGCGTCCGAAATATGGCAACCCAAGAAAAAATTCGCAATATCGCCATTATCGCCCATGTCGACCACGGCAAGACCACCCTGGTGGACGAAATGCTGAAGCAGGGCGGTATCTACCGGGAGAACCAGGCCACCGTGGAGCGGGTCATGGATTCCGGAGACCTGGAACGGGAGCGGGGCATTACCATCCTGGCCAAGAATACGGCGGTTTGGTACAAAGACTACAAAATCAACATTGTGGACACCCCGGGCCACGCCGACTTTGGCGGCGAGGTGGAGCGGATCCTGAAGATGGTCAACGGCGTTATTTTGCTGGTGGACGCCGCCGAAGGCCCCATGCCCCAGACCCGGTTTGTGCTGCAAAAGGCCCTGGAGCTGGGCCACAAGGTAATCGTGGCGGTGAATAAGATTGACAAGCCCGACGCCCGGGTCCATGAGGTCATGGACGAGGTGCTGGAGCTGCTGCTGGATTTGGACGCCACCGACGAGCAGTTCAACTCTCCCACCGTGTTCTGCTCCGGACGGCAGGGTACCGCTTCCTACGGCCCCGACCAGGAGGGCAAGGATTTGGTTCCTCTGTTTGAAACCATCGTAAACTATATCCCCGCCCCCTCCGGCGACCCGGAAGCCCCCTTGCAGCTGCTGGTGTCCTCCATCGACTATAACGAGTATGTGGGCAGAATCGCCGTGGGCCGGGTGGAGCGGGGCACCATTCGGGTCAACCAGGAAGTGACCATCTGCGACTACCACGACCCGGATGTGCGCCAGAAGGGCAAGGTGGTGGCGCTTTATACCTATGACGGACTGTCCAAGGCGCCGGTTCAGGAGGCCTCCGCCGGTGAGATTGTGGCCCTTTCCGGTATGTCGGATATTACCATCGGCCGGACGCTCTGCGCTTCCGACGCCCTGGAACCCCTGCCTTTTGTGAAAATCAGCCCTCCCACCATCGAAATGACCTTCGCCGTGAACGATTCTCCCTTCGCCGGAAAGGAGGGCAAGTTCGTCACCTCCCGGAACCTGCGGGACCGGCTGGAGAAGGAGCTTCTGAAAGATGTGTCCCTCCACGTGACGGAGCAGGGCACCGACGCTTTCAATGTGGCGGGCCGGGGCGAGATGCACCTGAGTATCCTCATGGAAACCATGCGCCGGGAGGGCTTTGAGTTCTCCGTGTCCACCCCCCGGGTACTGACCCGGGAGATTGACGGCAAGGTCTGCGAACCCATCGAGCGGATGGTGGCGGATGTGCCGGAGGCGTGCGTTGGCTCCGTCATCGAGAAAATGGGCAGAAGAAAGGGCGACCTGCTCTCCATGACGCCTATGGGCAGCCGGTACCGCCTGGAATTCCTGGTGCCCTCCCGGGGCCTGTTCGGCTACCGGAACGAATTTTTGACCGACACCCGGGGCGAGGGCATTATGTCCTCCGTCCTGGAGACCTACGCCCCCATGAAGGGGGAAATCGAGCGGCGGCTTACCGGCTCCCTCATCTCCTTTGAAACCGGCGAGGCCAGCTCCTACGGACTGTTCAACGCCCAGGAGCGGGGCGCCTTGTTCATCGGCCCCGGTACCCCGGTGTACGCCGGCATGGTGGTGGGCATTTGCAGCCGGAACGAGGATATGACCGTGAATGTCTGCAAGAAGAAGCAGCTGACCAATATGCGGGCCGCCGGCTCTGACGAGGCCCTGCGCCTTACCACCCCCCGGGTATTCTCCCTGGAGCAGTGTCTGGAGTTCCTGGCGGACGACGAGCTGCTGGAATGCACCCCCAAGAGCCTGCGGATTCGCAAGCGGGAGCTGGACCACAGCCTGCGGATGCGCCAGCTGATGAAAAAGCGGAATCAGGAACAATGAAAAAGGTTCTGACCATTCAGGATTTGTCCTGTGTGGGGTGCTGTTCCCTTACGGTGGCTTTGCCGGTGCTCTCCGCCATGGGCTGCCGCTGCGGCGTGCTGCCCACCGGGGTGCTCTCCACCCACACAGGCTTCCCCAATCCCCACCGCCATCCCTTAACCGGGGATATTGCTCCCATCGCCGCCCACTGGAAAAGCCAGGGCGTGACCTTTGACGCCGTGCAGGTGGGATACCTGGCAGATGTGGCCCAGGCGGAGGCGGTGGAGGCCGTCATCCGGGACTTTGGGAAAACGGTGATCATCGACCCTGCCATGGGGGACGGGGGACGGCTGTACAGCGGCCTGACCCCGGAGCACCCGGAGGCCATGAAAAAGCTGTGCGCCCTGGGGGACTACCTCCTTCCCAATGTGACGGAGGCGGCGATCCTTACCGGGCTTCCTTTTGACCCCGACCCCAGCCGGGCCTATTTTCAGACCTTGGCGGAAAGAATGCTGCGTTTCGGGGCCAAAGGCGTGGTGATTACCGGGGTGACGGGGAAAAACGGCACCATCGGTTTCGTGGCGGCGGAGCCCAATCAGGGGATACAGACCTATCAAGTGAGCTGCATCCCCCGGCAGTTCCACGGCACAGGGGATTTGTTCGCCGCCGTGTTCACCGGGGCTTTGGTGCAGGGTGCTTCCCTCATGGCCGCCGCAGAAAAGGCGGCAGGCTTTGTGGAAAAATGCATCGCTGCCACCCGGGAGCCCACCCCCTATGGGGTAAACTTTGAATCTCAGCTGCCCAGCCTGTTTCCTTCCCGGGCAGAATAAAAAATTTAACAGGAGGCGGAGAATATGCTGCGGATGCAGGGGGTTACCAAACAATTCGGACGGTTTTATGCCCTTCGGGAATTGAATATGACGGTGCCCAGGGGGGCCATTTACGGCCTGGTCGGCCCTAACGGGGCGGGGAAATCCACCGCCCTGCGCCACGCCACCGGCATCTGCCGCCCGGATAAGGGGCAGGTATACTTTGACGGCCTTTCTGTTTATGAAAATCCCCGGATCAAGTCCCGGATTGCCTACATCCCCGACGAGATTTTCTTTTTCCCCGCCGCTACATTGGAGGATATGCGGCAATTCTACCGAGGGATATACCCCACCTTTGACGACGGCCTGTTCACCCAGCTGCTGGATGTGTTCCCGCAGCTGCGGAAAACCCCCATCTCCCGGTACTCCAAGGGTATGCAGAAGCAGGCGGCTTTTCAGCTGAGCCTGTGTACCCACCCGGATATGCTGGTGCTGGACGAGCCGGTGGACGGACTGGACCCGGTGATCCGGCGGCAGGTGTGGAACCTCATCCAGGAGGATGTTTCCCAGCGGGGCTCCACGGTGCTCATCTCCTCCCACAACCTTCGGGAGCTGGAGGACTTGTGCGACCATGTGGGCATTATGGAGCGGGGCAGGATGATTATGGAACGCTCCCTTTCCCAGCTTCAGAGCGGTACCGTGAAGGTGCAGCTGGTGGGGCAGCCCCCGGATGGGCTGGAAATTCTGAGCAAGACTGCCTCCGGACGGCTCCAGACCCTGGTAGTCCGGGGAAGCGCCCAGGAGATCACCGCCCGGCTTCAGAAGGCGAATCTCACCTATTTTGATGTGCTGCCCCTGACCCTGGAGGAGATTTTCATCTATGAGCTGGGAGGGATGGACTATGAAATCCAGAACATACTTCTTTAACTGGACGGTCTTTCGCAAGGATCTGACCCGGTTTGCTCCCGGCTGGGTTCTTTATATGCTTTTTCTGGTGCTGGGGGTGTCCACCCTGTCGGCCCAGGGAGAGCCTCTGTCGGTAGCCCTGGCCCTGAACGAGTGGCTGCCCGCCATGTCCTATGTGAACGGCGTCTACGCCGGGATGGTGGTAATGTTTCTGGTGGGAGACCTCTACATAAGCCGGATGTGCTACGCCCTTCATGCCATGCCTTTGCGGCGGGAGGGGTGGTTTTTCTCCCACAGCGCCGCGGGCCTTGCCATGTGCCTGGCGCCCAATACCCTGGCGGCCCTGGCCCTGATGCCCGCTTTGCAGGGCTATTGGCACCACGCCCTCATTGCCTGGCTGGTATGCCTGCTCCAATATCTCTTCTTCTATGGTGCGGCGGTATTTGCCGCCATGCTGGCGGGCAACCGGTTTGCCATGATGCTGTTTTACGCTCTGATGAACGGTTTTTCCATGATTTTCATGGGCATTGCCCAGATGCTTTATCAGCCCCTCATGTACGGCTTGCAGCTGCGGCAGGGCAACTTCCGGAAATTCTGCCCCTTTTTGCAGCTGGCCTCCTCGCCCTACCTCACTTTCTCCCAGGAGGAGGGTTCGGCGGTGTACCTGGGGGCGGCCAACGGCAACTGGATTTACCTTCTGGTGTGCGCCGGGGTGGGTCTGATGCTTTTTGCTTTGTCCCTTTTCCTGTACCGGCGGCGGAATCTGGAATCCGCCGGGGACTTTATCGCCATCCGGGGGACGGCGCCGGTGTTTCTGGCGGTGTACACCCTGGGCTTTACCGCCGTGCTGTATACCTTTGCGGGCTCCTTCCTCCCTGCGGGCAAACATATTCTGCTGATTGTCGGACTGGTGCTGGGCTTTTACTCCGGGCAGATGCTCCTGTCCAAGTCCGTAAAGGTGTTCCGGCTTCGGATATTTCTGGGCTTTGCCGCTATGACGGCAATTTTCGCCGGAGCGCTGGGTTTTTTGTGGCTGGACCCGGCGGGCGTTGTAAGCTATGTACCCAAAGCCCAGCAGATTGAATCCGTTACCATCTCCACCAGCAGTATGCTGTATCTGCCGGATTTGCGGGAGGAGGCCCCTCAGCTGACCCTTTCCGGTGAGGAGGAAATCCAGGAAATTGTGGATATCCATGAGGCGCTGCTGGAAAAACAGCAGACCGATTCTCAGAACACGGACTTTACCCTGTTTCTGGAATACACCATGAAGGACGGCCGGCTGATTCAGCGGAACTACCCGGTGCGCCTGGATACGCCCCAGGGAGAGCGCCTGGTGCGGTATTTCAGCTCCTGGGAGTGTGTGTTCCCCACGGAAAACTGGAGCCACTTTGCAAACTGCGTCACAGCCATCCAAGACGGCGGCGGGGAGCAGGTTCCCCAGGCTTATGTGGGGCAGGTGCTGTCCGCATTGCTCCTGGACTGCCAGGAGGGACACATGGCGCAGACCTGGTCGTTATATAGCTTTGCCCCGGCGGCGGAACAGCTGACCATTACCTACGATACCGGCGGCGGGGAGCGGCAGCTTACCCTGCGGATTTATGAATTTTCCGCCCATACCCTGCAAGTCCTCCGGCAAATTGCCGGTTTACAAGGAGAATACCCATGAAATATCTGAAACAACTGGTGATTATTTTGCTTTTCAGCTTCTTAGGGGAGCTTTTGCAGGAGCTTTTGCCCCTGCCGATTCCCGCGGCGATTTACGGTCTGCTGCTTCTGTTTCTGGCGCTGACCTTTAAGATTGTGAAGCCGGAGTCCATCAAAACCGTTGCCGGGTTCCTGCTGAATATCATGCCTTTGCTGTTTGTGGCACCGGGAGTGAATATTCTCAGCCACTGGGGGATTCTGGCGCCAGAGATTGTGCCCATTGCCACGGTGGTGCTCCTGTCCACCCTCATTGTTTTCGGGGTGTCGGGGCTTGTGACCAAGGCGCTTTTCGGAAAGGGAGGGAAAGAAAATGGCTGAGCTGCTGTCTGATGCCCCTCTGTTTCCCCTGGCCCTTACCTTAGGGGCCTTTCAGATTGGGCTTTTCATCCAGAAAAAGGGAAAACACCCGGTATTTAACCCGATTTTGATTGCCATTGTCCTGATTATTCCTGTTTTGCTTCTGCTGGGCTATCCGGTGGAGGAATACCGGGCGGGCACCGCCGGGCTGTCCTGGCTCCTGACCCCCGCCACCGTGTGCCTGGCTCTGCCCCTTTATGAGCAGGGAAAGGTGCTGAAAAAGAACCTGCCGGCGATTTTTGCCGGAGTCACCGCCGGAACGGTTACCAGCCTTCTGGTGGTGCTGGGGCTGTGCCGCCTGCTGCAGCTCAGCTCCGTTTCCCAGGTGTCACTGCTTCCCAAGAGCATCACCACCGCCATGGGCATTGTCCTGTCCCGGCAGAACGGGGGGCTGGAAGCCCTCACCACCGCCGCCATTATCATCACCGGCATTTTCGGTGCCGTAGCCGGAACCGGCCTGTGCCGCCTCCTGCGCCTGAATGACCCGGTAAGCCAGGGCGTGGCCTTCGGCACCGCCTCCCATGTGGTAGGCACCTCCCGGGCCACAGAGCTTAACCCCCTGACAGGCGCTGTGAGCAGCCTGTCTTTGACGGTGGCCGGGATTCTCACCGCCCTGATTTTCCCCCTGTTTTTATGATGATTCTGGGTCATGCTGCGTATCTTGGCCCCTCCGGTCACCGGGCAGGACGGCGGCTTCTGGGGCGGCTGTACCTCACAAGATTGGGAAGGCCCATGCCTCCCATCCGGATTGGGGCAAAGGGAAAGCCCCGGTTTGTGGGAGGCGGGGTGCATTTTTCCATCTCCCACACCAAAGGCCATGTGTTCTGTGTCCTGAGCCCCTATCCCGTGGGGCTGGACGCGGAGCTTTCCGCCCGGCAAGTTTCTCCCCGGCTGGCAGAGAAAATCCTCTCTCCCCGGGAGTTTTCCCAATACACCCAGGCGGAAAATCCGGAGGAAGCCTTGCGGCAGTTCTGGGTTTTGAAGGAAGCGGAGGCAAAGGCCACCGGCCGGGGTCTTACCGGCTACCCCCGGGATACGGATTTTACCCTGGGAAATACAATAAGAAGCCACGGCTGCACCGTGGCCCTCATCAGGAGGCGACACCATGCTGTTTGACACCCATGCCCATCTGGACGACCGGGCCTTTGATTGCGACCGGGAGGCCCTGATTTCCGGCCTGCCGGAAAAGGGCATTGCCCTGGTCATGAACCCCGGCTGCTCTCTGGAAAGCTCCAAAAATGCCGTGGCCCTGGCAAAAAAATATCCCTTCCTCTACGCCGCCGTAGGCTCCCACCCGGACGCCGCGGACGAGGTGGACGAGCAGGTTCTGGAGGAATACCGGCTTTTGTGCCGGGAGAAAAAGGTGAAGGCCATTGGAGAAATCGGCCTGGACTACCACTATGAGGACATTCCCAGAGAGATTCAGAAAAAGGCCTTCCGGATGCAGATGGCCCTGGCCCGGGAGCTGGGGCTTCCGGTGATTATCCACCAGCGGGAGGCTCTTGCCGACTGCCTGGAAATTTTAGCGGATTTTCCGGAAGTAAAGGGCGTTTTTCACTGCTTCTCCGGCTCTGCCCAGACCGCCCGGGAGCTGACCGCCCAAGGGTGGTATGTAGGCTTTACCGGGGTGCTGACCTTCAAAAACGCCAGAAAGGCCCTGGAAGCGGCCAAGGCTGTACCCAAAGACCGGATTGTGCTGGAAACCGACTGCCCCTATATGGCGCCGGAGCCTTACCGGGGGCGGCGGAACGATCCGGGCTACCTTTACCGGATGGCGGAGGTCTTGGGGGAGCTTCTGGAAATGCCGCCGGAGCGGGTGCGGGAACTGACCTTCCAAAACGGAAAACGGCTCTATGGAATTGCATAAAAGTAAGCCCTGACCAATTTGATCAGGGCTTCTCTTGACTTATTCTTTCAAAAATGCTATGCTTTTTCCAGTAAGAATTGAAAAAGGAGCGAACCTATGAGCTTTCAATATCGGGGCCTGAGTGGCCAGTTGACCCGACATATTGTTACCCCGGAGGAGGTGCAGCAGCAGCTGGAACGGCTGCGGCAGCAGAATCCCCGGATTGCCTCCATCACCGACCGCCCCTCCCGGCTGGGAGACGAGCTGGTGCTGGACTACGCCGGTTACTGCGACGGCAAGCAGTTTGAGGGCGGCACCGCCCAGAATCAGACCCTGGTGCTGGGCAGCGGCGCTTTTATCCCCGGCTTCGAGGAGCAGCTGGTGGATAAGGTGCCCGGGGAGGAAGTGGTGGTTAAGGTCACCTTCCCCACGGAGTACCACGCCAAGGAGCTGGCGGGGAAGGCCGCGGAGTTTCACTGCGCCATCCGGGAAATCCGGGAAAAGACCCCCTACCAGATGGATGATGTTTTCGCCAAAGAGGTAGGCCGGTGCGAGACCCTGGATGAGATGAAGCAGAAGCTCACCGAGAGTATGCAAGCCTACACCGACCAGCGGGGAGAGATGGATTTGCAGGACCGGCTGCTGCGCCAGGCGGCAGACACCCTGGAAATGGAAATCACCCAGGAGCAGCTGAAGGAGGCGGTGGAGGCCCAGCTGCAGACCCTGGAGGCGCAGCTCTCCCAGCAGGGACTGACCCTGGATATGTACTGCCAGTTCCTTTCCACCACCCCGGAGAAGCTCCGGGAGGAGGCTGAGCCGGGCGCCCGCCAGAGCATCCGCCGGGAGGAGGCCATCCGCCGGATTGTGGAGGCGGAGGGGCTGGAAGCGGAGCAGGAGGAGATTGCCAGAGCCTGCGCCCTTATCTGTCAGCAGAACCACATCACCATGGAGCAGCTGAAGGAGGTTTACGATGCCCAGCTGGAGGCGGCGGTCATCCGCTCCGTCCTCACCGGCAAGGCCATGGAGCTGGTGCGCAAAGCCGCCCAGGTGACGGAGGCCACGGAATAAACAATAAGGAGGAGCAGACAATGAAGCGGGAGAACTATCTTTCCTGGGACGAGTATTTTATGGGCGTTGCCATGCTGGCAGCCGGCCGGAGCAAGGACCCCAATACCCAGGTGGGCGCCTGTATCGTATCCCCGGAGAAAATCATCATCTCCACCGGCTACAACGGAATGCCCAAGGGCTGCTCCGATGACGAATTTCCCTGGGCGCGCACCGGGGAGGAGACCAAGTATCCCTTCGTGGTTCATGCGGAGCTGAATGCCATCCTCAATGCCAACGGACGGGATCTGCGGGGCAGCCGGCTGTATGTGGCCCTGTTTCCCTGCAACGAGTGTGCCAAGGCCATCATCCAAAGCGGGGTGCGGGAGGTGCTGTACCTGTCGGACAAATACGCCGACACCCCTGCCACCATCGCCTCCAAGCGGATGATGGACGCCGCCGGGGTGAAATACACCCGGATAAGGCCCAGAATGAAGGAAATTACGCTGGATTTTACCCCGGAAGAGGAAAAATAAAGACTTCCCCGGTATCCGTTTTGAACCGCCCCAGATTGTGCAGACAACACAAAAAGAGCCCCTGGTGCAGGAATATTCGGTTTTAGGGAAGCTCTGATTAAATCGGCAAGAGCTGGCAGGAAGAGTTTTTCGTCAGACAAAAGAATGGAAAACCGGGGAATACTTTGTGTATTTCCGGT
>CASFFN010000009.1 GCA_949293985.1 uncultured Eubacteriales bacterium
TACTTGTATTGTAAGGTTTTTGGTCTCTATGTTCAAACTATTATATTATAACTTTGGGGCCAGGTTCATCGCCTGACCCCAACATTTATTATAGAACCTAAAAAAACTGCGTGTACTTCTGAGGTACACGCAGTTTCGTTTAGTAGAAGAGCAAATCCGAATAGGTGGGGTAAGGCCAGTAACTCTTAGCCGTCAGCTGCTCCAAAATATCCGCCTCTTTCCGCATATCCTCCATACCGGTAAGAATCACATTCTGGTAATACTGGGCAGCTTCCGCTTTCTCCCCGGGAATGCTGCCCATGTTCCGCTTGAGCTGCTCACAGGCATCATACAGCTTGTTGGTAGCATCAGACAGTTTGGCAATCAGCTTTTCTTCCGCAGCTGCCGGAACAGAAAGGCTTTTTTTGACAGTCAGGCTGTCACAAAGATCCTTTGTGTAGGCGGTAGCTGCCGGCAAAATCTGATGTAGGACCATATCAATGGAGGTTTTTGCTTCAATGCTGACCATTTTGCAATAGGCATCCAGGTGAATTTCATATCTGGCACGGAATTCCGATTCCGTAAAAATGCCGTGCTTGGTTACCAGCCGGATGTTTTTATTACTGACATAAGCAGGCAGACACTCCGCGGAAGAGCGCAGATTGCTCAACCCCCGTCTTTGCGCTTCTTCCTCCCACTCTTTGGAGTAACCGTTTCCGTTGAAAATAATCCGCTGGTGCTGCGTCAGCGTATCACAAACCAGCTTTTGCAGTGCGGTTTCAAAGTCCTGGGCATTTTCCAAAATATCCGCAAATTCCTCCAGTACCTCTGCCATGATGGCATTGAGGGCAATGTTGGGGCCAGTAATGGACTGAGAGGAACCCAGCATACGGAATTCAAACTTGTTGCCGGTGAAGGCCAGGGGAGAGGTTCTGTTCCGGTCTGTGGTATCTTTGGGGATGGAGGGCAGCACATCCACACCAATGCGCATAAGGCTCTTTCCGGGATCTTTATAATTGGTGCTGTGAATTATGGAGTCCACAACTGCGGTCAGCTCATCCCCCAGAAAGATGGATACAATAGCGGGAGGCGCCTCGGCAGCTCCCAGACGATGGTCGTTACCGGCGGAAGCTACGGTACAGCGCAGGAAGTCCTGGTATTCGTCCACTCCCTTAATAAACGCAGAGAGAAAAACCAGGAACTGGGCGTTCTGGCTGGGGGTTTTTCCCGGGCTAAACAGATTTTTTCCGGAATCCGTGCTGAGTGACCAGTTGTTGTGCTTTCCGGAGCCGTTTACACCGGCAAAGGGCTTTTCATGGAGCAGGCACACCAAATTGTGCTTAGCTGCACATTTCTTCATTACCTGCATAGCCAGCTGGTTGGCATCGCAGGCGCTGTTGGCGCTGCTGTAAATCGGAGCCATTTCGTGCTGGCAGGGAGCCGCTTCGTTATGCTTCGTTTTGGAAAGAATGCCCAACCGCCACAACTGCTGGTCCAGATCAATCATAAAGTTGGAAACCCGGGTACGGATGGTACCAAAGTAGTGGTCTTCCAGCTCCTGTCCCTTGGGGGGAACCGCGCCGAAAAGCGTGCGGCCGGTGAGCCGCAGATCTTCCCGCTGAGCGTAAAGGCTTTTGGGAAGCAGGAAATACTCCTGCTCTGCTCCTACGCAGGGGGTGACCCGTTTGGTTTCCTTGTCACCGAACAATCTGAGAATTCGGATAGCCTCCCGGGATACCTCGTCAATGGAGCGGAGCAGGGGCGTCTTTTTGTCCAGCGCTTCTCCCGTATAGGAAAAGAAACAGGTGGGAATATAGAGACTCCCCTCCCGGACAAAGGCAAATGCAGTAGGATCCCAGGCAGTATACCCCCGGGCTTCAAAGGTGGCGCGCAGGCCGCCGGAAGGGAAGGAGGAGGCATCCGGTTCGCCCCGTACCAGAGCGGAACCGGAGAACTCCATAATCACCCGTCCGTCCTCGGAGGGTTCGATAAAGGAATCATGCTTTTCAGCGGTTATGCCTGTCATGGGTTGGAACCAGTGGGTGTAATGGGTGGCTCCCTTTTCCAGAGCCCAGTTTTTCATGGCTTCGGCAATTTCATTGGCAACAGACAATTCCAAAGGGGTGCCGTTTTGAATGCAGGTCTTCCAGGCCTGAAAGGCCTGGGGGTTCAGACGCTGCTTCATGGTAGCCTCGTTGAACACATCGCTGCCAAAAATTTCAGGGACGCTTACAAAATCACTCATTTTAACGATTCCTTTCCATAATTTCTCCCAAATTGGTTTATAGAAAATCAGCTTTAGTTTATGATACCTTGAAAAAAAAAGCAAGGCAGGATTGTGCATAAATTTCAAAAAAATTGCCTACGCCTCTTGTGTAAGGTGCCATATCAAAAATATGGCAAAATGCTTGCATTTATCGGGAATCTTAGTATAATGAAGTATCATATTATTTGTGTTTGTTAGGAGGATCTACATGACCGCATATCACTTGCTTACGGATCCGCAGCGCCAGGCAGAATATGCTCTGGTAAAAAAAGCATACGAGGATTGCCTGCATCAAAATCTGAAACTGAATATGGCAAGGGGAAAACCCTGCCCGGAGCAGCTGGACATGGTCAGCGGCATTCTGGGAACGGTAGTTGCCCCGGAGGATTGTGTTGACAACGGAGTAGAATCCAGAAATTATGGCGAAATTCTGGGATTGCCCAGCGCAAGGGCGTATTTTGCCGGTTTGCTGGGATGCCGGAAGGAACAAGTCATTGTGGGGGGAGCCTCCAGTTTGAATTTGATGTATGATATTATCAGCCGAGCCTATACCCATGGGCTGCTTCACAGCCCCAAACCCTGGTGCCGTGAGGAACAGGTGAAATTCCTGTGCCCCAGCCCCGGTTATGACCGGCACTTCCGGGTGACGGAGTTTTTCGGTGCCCAGATGATTACCGTACCCATGCTGCCTACCGGTCCGGATATGGATCGGGTAGAGGAGCTGGTGAAAGACCCTCAGGTCAAGGGAATCTGGTGTGTACCCAAATATTCCAACCCGGACGGCTATATTTACAGCGACGAGACGGTGAAGCGGTTTGCCGCTTTGAAGCCGGCTGCTCCCGATTTTACCATTATGTGGGATAACGCCTACTGCGTTCACGAGTTTTCCGGCGAATATGTGCCTTTCCCGGATATTATCGAAGCTTGCAGCCGGATGGGAAATCCTGACATGGTGGTGGAATTTGCCTCTACCTCCAAGATCACCTTTTCCGGCGGCGGAATTTCTGCCATGGCGATGTCCGAAGCCAATGTGGCGTATTTCCTCAAGATGCTTTCCGTGCAGACCATCTGCTACGACAAAGTCAATCAACTGCGCCATGTGCGCTTCCTGAAAAACAAAGCCCATACACTAGAGATTATGAAAAAGCACGCAGCCATCGTGGCGCCGAAATTCCAGAAGGTAGGGGAGATTCTGACCAAAGAGCTGGCAGGCTGTGGCTTTGCCCACTGGACGGAGCCAAAAGGCGGCTACTTCATAAGCCTTTACACCATGCCAGGAACCGCTAAAAGGGCCCTGGACCTGTGTCAAGAGGCTGGCGTTGTCATGACACCGGCCGGAGCCACTTACCCTTATGGCATTGACCCCCAAGACAGCAACATCCGTATTGCCCCCAGTTATCCCCCCGTGGAAGAGCTGGAAAGGGCCATGTATGTTTTCTGTGTCTGCCTGAAATTGGCGGCATTGGAAAAAATTGCGGGAATGTATTAAAAGGGGAGTGGAAAGAATGACAAATCCCATGGAAGCCTATTACGAAAAGCGGGGGCAGATTCTGGTGCGGAATCTGCAAAACCGGCATTTTGAAGCTTTTTACTGTGAAAACAAGGAAAAGGCGTTGGAAAAAGCGCTGGAGCTGATTCCGGAAGGGGCCCGTGTAGGCTGGGGTGGTGCCATGTCTGCTCAGCAGATTGGGCTGACGGATGCCATTCTGAAGGGTAATTATACTGCACTGGACAGAAGTGCCTGCACTTCCCGGGAAGAGCAGGAGCATGTTACCAGAGAATGGTTTGGCTGTGATTGCTTCCTCACCGGCGCCAACGCCATTAGTCTGGACGGTCAGATGGTGAATATTGACGGTACCGGAAACCGGGTAGCCGCCATTTGCTACGGCCCCAAGGAGGTCATCGTGATTGCCGGGATGAACAAGGTTGTAGATTCCCTGGAAGATGCCATCACCCGGGCCAGAACGGTGGCAGCACCTGCCAACCAGCAGCGCTTCCTGCGGGATACGCCCTGTACTGTCACCGGTACCTGCGGCGACTGCAAAAAGGCGGATTGTATCTGCAATCAGATTGTCATTACCCGCCATTGCCGCCCTGTTGGAAGAATCAAGTTCATTCTGGTAGGGGAAGCACTGGGCCTTTGATAAGATTCTGTGAAAATGAGAAAGTGGGCAGGATTTTTCCTGCCCACTGCTTTTTATAGGGAATATCAGAAGGGTCAACCTGCTGATTCCACTCTTTTTGCCTCGTATTCGTTGTAAAAGTCCAGAAAAATATCCTTAAACGCAACCATGCTCAGATTGTGGTTGAAATTCAGCTGCTCTTCTCCCACCAGCGGTGCACAAAGGCGGGTCATGTCCTGGCTCAGCTGGGTGTAAAAATTCCGCCCCTCCGGGGACAAGGTACCATCTTCCAGTACAAAGGTGTCCGGATTTATTTTGGAGGCCATATCCACAAAATACCAGGTAACGGTTGCCGGCACATCTTCTGAGACATACCGATATCCGTCTTCCAGGTTCGTTTCTATATCCAGCAGTGCATCTTGTACCAGATATGCACCGACTACAGGACTGGACTCCACGGGAAAATGCTCCCAAACATTTGCCAAATCATATAAGTTCACATAAAGATGCCCCATGTACCGATGCTCGTTTTCCTTTCTTGTCTGATTGTGAGAAATCTGCATCGCACCCAGGATAATACAGCCTATCAAAAACAGACAGGATGTAAAGGGGAATATCCATTTCCATCGCTTTTCTTTCATTTGCGCCCCCTCCTTTGAAAACAACTAATCTGCCTGCTTTCATTATAGAAGATTGCTCAAAAAAGCGCAAGATAGTTTTTGAATTTGTTAAATTCGACCAACGCAAAATACAAGTTACCCCCTGGCAGGAGGATTTCCAGCCAGGGGGTAGTTGATAGAAAAGGGGAGGGGAGTCAGATACCAGTCATGGCCTGCAGGACATCCACCTCTGTCTGCTGAATCCGCTTCACCATGGACAAGCCTTCGTCAATATCCACATCGGTGAAAGCGCCGTTGCTGGTGCAGATAATGCGGTTGGTTTTACCTTCCAGCAGCTTTTCCACAGCCATATAACCCATCTTGGTGGCGTTTACACGGTCACGACCGGTGGGAACACCACCACGCTGAATGTGGCCCAGAACCGTTACCCGGGGGTCCAAGTCGATGGCATCCTTAATCTGCTGGGCAATGTCCGCAGCGGAACCGGCGCCTTCGGCTACCACAATCATGTAGTGGGTAAAGCCGTTAAACCGGGCCTGACGGATTTTCTCAATCACATCCCGCTCAAAGTCAATGGGTTCCTCAGGCACCAGAACAGCTGTTGCGCCCACCGCAAGGCCCACATACATGGCCAGAAAACCTGCGTTTCTGCCCATCACTTCAACGACAGAACAACGCTCATGGGACTGCATGGTATCTCTCAGCTTATCGATACACTCAATGGCAGTATTGGCTGCCGTATCGAAGCCAATAGAGTAGTTTGAGCAGCAAATGTCGTTGTCAATGGTAGCGGGAATGCAAACCACATTGATGCCGTACTTGGAAAGGGCCAGCGCACCGCGGAAGGTGCCGTCGCCGCCGATGGCTACAACGCTGTCCAGCCCCAGGAAGTGACAAGTGGAAACCGCCTTTTTCTGACCCTCCTCCGTCATAAATTCTTTGCTGCGGGCGGTGTAGAGAATCGTACCGCCCCGATTGATAATATGAGAAACCTTGGTTTCATCCAAACGAACAATGTCGCCGGTGATCAATCCGTTCCAGCCACGGCGAATACCGTAGCACTCGATGCCGTGATACAGAGCAGTACGCACAACAGCACGGACACAGGGGTTCATGCCAGGTGCATCGCCACCGCTGGTAAGAACTCCGATTCTTTTAACGCTCATAATGATCCCTCCACAAGGTAAAGTTCATACTGTCATTTTACAATTATTTTCCCATAATGTAAAGGAAAAATATTATATAATTTCTCTTCCGACGGAAAAAACGGGAAAAGGGTCTTTCGCACCCAAGGCAATCTGATCCGATATTAACGCCAACGCAGCCGGGGGAGCGGCAAAGGGACAATGCAACAAAGGTTCGCCCGGCAAGGCTGCCGGGACTTCTTAGTAGCTGGCGAACGCAACAAAATAAAAATTTTGTTGCGTTATAAGTATAGATGTGCTATAATAAGCCCAGATACAAGCCTCGAACTAATTTTCCCATTCAGGAGGTACTTTTATGCAGCGATATGCGGATTGTCCCCAGGTTTTGCGGAATTTCCTGGCCTACCACGAGACAATTAAAAACCAGTCACCCAAAACCATTTCTGAATACTATTTAGATTTACGGATGTTTCTTCGCTTCATCAAACTGATGCGCAGCGATATGCCCATTCGTACCCGGTTGGATGTTATTCCCATTGCGGATATCGATTTGGACTTTATTGCGAAAATTACCACCACGGAGGTGTTTGATTTTTTGTCGTATCTTGCCAACGACCGTACAGACAACCCGGATGACAAAAATCCCGATTATGGTATTTCCGCCACTTCCCGTGCCCGGAAGCTGTCTGCCATCAAATCCTTTTTCAAGTATCTGACGGTCAGAACCAAACAGCTTCCGGAAAATCCGGTTGCGGAATTGGAGTATCCCAAGCTGCGGAAAAGCCTTCCCAAATACCTTACCTATGAGCAGTCGGCCGCACTATTGAAAGCAGTTTCCGGCCCCAATCAAAAACGGGATTATGCCATTTTAATGCTCTTCCTCAACTGCGGAATCCGCCGCAGTGAATTGGTTGGTCTGAATCTCTCTGATGTGTATGAGGATCGGATCCGTGTGGTGGGCAAAGGCGACAAGGAACGCTTTGTCTATTTTGGTGAGGCTTGCCGGAAGGCCATTGAGGCCTATCTCCCCGAACGCAACAAAAAAATACTGACAGATAACCGGGCGCTTTTTGGTTCCCGGGATGGCAATCGGATTAGTGTAACGGCTGTGCATCGGCTGGTGAAAAAGCATTTACTGGCTGCGGGACTGGATGCCTCCCAGCTATCCGCCCATAAGCTGCGTCACACCGCTGCCACCATGATGCTCTCCGGCGGTGTGGATGTAAAAACCGTCCAGGAGGTTTTGGGACATGAGAACCTGAACACCACACAGATTTATACCCACATCGAAAACACAGAGCTGAAAATTGCGGCGGAGGCCAATCCCCTCTCCAAACTGGATTTTTCTGAGTAGTCCCCTCCCCTTTTCAAGAAAAAAGCGATGATTTCGTCTTGAAATCATCGCTTTTTACGTTAAAGAGCTACCTCAATGGCTTCCCGGATGTTTCGTACTGCATAAACCTGCAAACCTTGGGGAATTTCCAACTTTTCACTACAGCTTTTGGGAATCATACAGGTCCTGAACCCCAGTCTGGCGGCTTCGCTCAGGCGCTGATTGAGGTTGTTGATACTGCGGATTTCTCCCGTTAATCCGATTTCTCCGATGGCAACAAAGTCATCGGCAATGGGCTTGTCCCGATAGGAAGAAGCAATCGCCAGCACCACGGGAAGATCTGCCCCAGGCTCTTCCAGGTGTAAGCCGCCGATTACATTGATATAGGCATCAAAGGCGCTGAGCTTCATCCCGGCCCGTTTTTCCGCAACCGCCAAAAGAAGAACCGCGCGGTTAAAATCGAAGCCGTCAGCCGCTCTGCGGGGCACATTGAAAGTCGTCTTAGTGACCAGGGCCTGCACCTCCGCCAATACCGGCCGGGTTCCCTCCATAACGCAGCACACACAGGTGCCGGAAGCGCCTTCCGGGCGTCCCTCCAGAAGCATTTGAGAGGGGTTTGGCACTTCTTTCAGACCGCTGCCGCCCATTTCAAAAACACCGATTTCATTGGTGGAGCCGAAACGGTTTTTTGCTGCCCGCAAAAGACGATAGCTGCTGTTCTGATCCCCCTCAAAATACAAGACACAGTCTACCATATGCTCCAAAACCTTGGGGCCGGCAATGGCTCCGTCTTTATTGATGTGTCCTACCACAAAGACTGTAATCCCCTGGGATTTGCTCAGCTGCATCAAGGACATGGTGCAGTCCTTTACCTGAGATACACTTCCCGGAGAGGAGTCATTTTCCTCATGATACATGGTCTGAATGGAGTCCACAATCAAAATATCCGGCTTCACCTGCTCAATGGCTTCCAGAATATCCGACAACCGGGTCTCCGACAGGATATACAAATCCTGGGGGGATACCCCCAGCCGCAGCGCCCGGAGCTTTAGCTGCCGTTCGCTTTCCTCTCCGGACACATACAATACCGTGCGTCCCTGACATAGGCTGCTGCAGATTTGCAGGAGCAGTGTGGATTTTCCGATACCCGGCGCACCGCCCACAAGTACCAGAGAGCCGGCTACCGCTCCCCCGCCCAGCACCCGGTCCAGTTCCCCCATTCCGGTGTAAAAGCGTATTTCGCTGTCTGTGGTGACATCCTGGATTCGCTGGGCCTTTCGGCTGAGCCCTACCGGTGCGGATTTCGCTCTGCCCGCCGGAGACGGCTTTTCAATATGCTCCTGCAAAGTGTTCCAGGCTCCACAAGCCGGGCAGCGCCCCTGCCATTTGGGGGTCTCATTTCCGCAATTTGTACAATAAAAAACGGTTTTTGTCTTTGCCATACCATTTCTCCTTGAAGTTGGCTGCTGTTTTGTACCATTATAGCAACCATGGTGTCCCCGGTCAAGCGGTTTGCCCCGGGGTATTTGATAGGTATGTGCTGCACACGGCGGCGATGACACAACTGAGCTTTTTCTGGTAGTCTTCCTGGCGAAGCAGCGCTTCCTCCTGGGGGTTTGACAAAAAGCCGCATTCAATCAGGACGCCGCTGCAGCCAATATGCTCCATCAGATAAATACCTTTGGCGTTTTTGGCTTTCCGGTGATTCTCCCGGGACAGATTGGCCGCAAATCCGTCCTGAATGGCCATGGCCAGAACCTGGCTTCCGTCGGTATCCGCATAAAATACCTGGGCGCCGCTGTAACGCTTATCTGAGAAGTAGTTTTGATGGATACTGATTAGTAGCGCCTGGTCGGTTTCATTGACAATCCGAGCCCGCTCTTTCAAATCCGAAACCTTTTTGGCGGCAATGGTTTCGCCCTCTGTATGGATGGAAACATCTGTGGTGCGAATCATAGTGGTGCGGATTCCCAGCAGATGCATAAGATCATCCAGCCGCAGAGCAATTTCCAGATTCAGCTTACTTTCCAGCACGCCGGTGCAGGAGGTTGCCCCGCCGTCCACACCCCCGTGCCCGGCGTCGATAATAACGGTGGTGCGGTTGGCTATGGGGGCGTTTTCCGACAAAACGGTGACGGCGTGGCTGCCCCCAATCCCCACCAGCAGGAAGCAGGCCAGCAGCACCAGATATACACCCAGACCAAGTCCGTGATTGCTGTGCTTTTTCAAATTTCTCACCTCAGAAAAACTGTATGCCAGATAGAAATTTTCTATGCACAAGCCGGCAGCGGGTTCCATAGAATGACACGGAACGACAGTTCCAGTCTATTTAGGAGGAACATCCATTGTGAAGAACGATCGCAATACATTTGAAGGCAGGCTGCCGGCGCAGGCCCCCCTTGCCAACCCCTATGTACCCTTTCAGCTGGAAAATCCCACCATGTACGGCCCCAAAGAGGGTCTGGTAAGAGGCACCCTGTTCCCCGGACTGGACCTTCCCTTTATGGGTATGGTGAACCAGGAACCACAGAACTTCAGCCCGCTTATGCAGCTGCAATCCATGGCTTTTGGTTTGCAGGAACTGGCGCTGTATTTGGATACCCATCGGGAGGATAAACAGGCTCTGGAGGTTTTTCAGTCTTACAGACAGATGTATCTGGAAGCTAAGAAGGCATATGAGCAGGAAAACGGTCCCCTGACTTTGACCAGCGTGGATTCTGACCGGTACAACTGGCTGGAGAACCCCTGGCCCTGGGAATACACCTGCAATGGGAGGGAATAAACATGTTTATCTATGATAAAAAGCTGCAGTATCCGGTAAAAATCGCAAATCCCAATCCCCGGCTGGCGGGTATCGTTATCTCTCAGTACGGCGGACCGGACGGAGAACTGGGAGCCTCCCTGCGGTATCTGTCCCAGCGGTATAGTATGCCCTTTGACGAACTGAAGGGGCTGCTGACGGACATCGGCACGGAAGAACTGGGGCATCTGGAGATGATTGGTGCCATTGTCCATCAGCTTACCAGAAACATTAAAGATACGGACTTGATGAACAGCCCCTTTGCTCCGTATTTTGCCGACCACACCACCGGTGTATATCCCACAGCCGCTTCCGGCTTCCCCTGGAACGCCGCTTCCATGGCGGTGAAAGGAGATCCCATTGCGGACTTGACGGAGAATCTGGCGGCTGAGCAAAAAGCCCGGGTCACCTATGACAACATTCTGCGGCTGAGTGACGACCCGGATGTAAACAATGTAATCAAGTTCCTGCGGGAACGGGAAATCGTCCATTTCCAGCGATTCGGTGAGGCCATCCAGTTGCTCAGGGAAAAATTGAACCAGAAGAATGTATACTATATGAATCCTGCCATTGATTTGTGACACCTGAAACAAGAATCCTGCTTCACCTTGACGCAGGAAGGAATTTGGCATATAATAACGGCAATTCAAAAGAATTGAGATGATGAACGATGAAGCTATCCTTGGTGGTTCCCTGTTATAATGAGGCGGAAAATGTTGCGGCTTTTCAGGCGGCGGCCATTGGTGCCTTCCGGGACTGCGGATATGATTTTGAAATTGTTTTTGTAGATGACGGAAGCAAGGACGCGACCATGGAGCAGCTGCGGCAGCTTTTCGCCCAGCAACAATGTCCCGTGAAGGTTGTAAGCTTTTCCAGAAACTTCGGCAAAGAAGCCGGTATTTATGCCGGTCTGCAGCACGCCAGCGGGGACTATATCTGCTTTATTGATGCGGATTTGCAGCAGCGCCCGGAAATCGTCCGGGATATGGTGCGGATTCTGGATGAAAGCCCGGAGTATGATGTGGTCGCTGCCTACCAGGATCGCCGTGGTGAAGGAAAGGTGCTCTCCTTTTTCAAAAAGTCTTTTTACGGAATCATCAACCGGCTGTCCAATGTGAGCCTGAAGGCCGATGCCAGTGATTTTCGGACATTCCGCAGGAGTGTGGCAGAGAGCATTCTGGCTCTCGGGGAGTATCATCGGTTTTCCAAAGGGATTTTTGCCTGGGTGGGTTACAACACCTGCTTTATTCCCTATGTAGCCTGCGAGCGCGCAGCCGGAGTCAGTAAATGGAACTTCTTTAAGCTGTTCAACTATGCCATTGACGGCATCGTAGGATATTCCACCAAGCCTTTGCGTATTGCCACCCTCCTGGGTGGTCTCACCTCGGTGGCAGCGTTCCTTTATCTCATTGTGGTGCTGCTGCAAAAGCTCATTGCAGGCATTAACATTCCTGGGTATGCAACCATCATTGTTCTGATCTTGTTTTTGGGCGGCATGCAGCTGTTTTGCATTGGAATTATCGGCGAATATATGGGAAGAACCTTTGAGCAGAGCAAACAAAGGCCCATATATATTGCCCGGGAAATTCTTTCCTATGAGCAAAAAAATGAAAAGTAATAACATGACCTCCGGGTGTTCCCGGAGGTCACAATTTTTTACTATATTTTAGCGTGAACTTCTTGCAGCTTTTCCCGGATGGAAAGAAGATCCGTGAAGGTATCCGGCCTTTTGCTCACATCCCGCAGCAAGGCAGATGGGTGGTAAATCGCTGTCATCCAGGTGCCGTTACGCAGCCGCCATTCCCCGTGCTCCCGGGTAATACGGAATTCGGGGTCGATAATTCTCTGGGCTGCAATACGCCCCAGGCAAACAATAATCTGGGGTTTCACCAAAGCCACCTGATTCCGCAGAAAACCGATACAAGCTTCCTGTTCCTCCGGCTTGGGGTCGCGGTTGTGGGGCGGCCGGCATTTTACAATGTTGGCAATATACACATTGGTGCGGTTCAAGTCGATAATGGAGAGCATATCGTCCAGCAGCTTTCCTGCCGGGCCAACAAAGGGTTCGCCGGTCAAATCCTCCTGTTCCCCAGGTCCCTCACCAATGAATATGATATCTGCTTCCCGGTTTCCTGCGCCAAAAACCACATGATTTCGGGTTCTGCACAAAGTACATCTGGCGCACCGGCTGGCATAACCTTCAAGCTCTTCCCAGTTAAGCATACTACCTGCTCCTTCTGCGGTTCATTCTGTTCCGGCGGCTGCGTTTTTGGGCAGAAACACCCCGAATTTTTCTGCGTATACGGTGAAAGATTGCGCCGGGAATTCCGGAACGGATAATGACCACTATCAGAATCAGGGCAGCCAGCACCGGAAAGACATATTTAAGTGTATTCGTCCAGCTTTTTTCCTGTCGAAGCGCAATCTTACTCTCCATGACCGGGACAGAATTCATGGCCCGGAGCTGGGCTTCTGCCAGGCATACACCCTGGTACCAAATCTGCACCTTGGACAGCACCTGACCTTTTTCTATGGGCGCTGTCACTTGGTCGGAAACATCCAGATACCGATAGGTCAGCTGTCCGTCTGAAACAGCCTGCGGCAAGACCGTGGAAACGGCAATACTGCTTCCAAGCAGAACATCGCTGTCACCATTAACTACGGGAACCTGCTTGAATACCTGTCCCTCATAAATAACCTGAACCCGCTTATAGCCGCTCAATCCCAAATCCAGCAGCTGCTTGGTTTCCGGGTAAGCACCGGGGGTGCGCTCTGTATAGCCGTCTGCCTCATACTGGGAAGCGGAGCCGGAAATAATGCTGATTACCTCCAGATTCCCCTCTTTGGCCAGGGAGGCCACAGAGCGTTTGCCGTCAGAGGATGTGCTTGTTCTGCCTCCGGTTACTCTGGAATCATAGTAGACAGATTCTACATTCATCAAGTTGTTGTAGCTGTTCAAAACCCGCAGGGTATTTCCCTGCTCATCTTCAATACGGTAGTAAACCGCACCGAAAATTTGGCGGAACACCTCGTTTTGCGCGGCGGCGGCTATAATCCTTGTCACATCCCGGGGGGTGGTATACTGGTTTTCTGCCTTCAAACCGTGGGAATTAGCGAAGTTTGTATTGGTACACCCCGCCCTTTGGGCATACTGGTTCATTTTATCCGCAAAAGCCGCTTGACTGCCGGCCAGATGGTCTGCTATGACGGCTGCGGCATCGTTTGCAGAGCCCACCATCATGCCATAAAGGAGATCCTCCAGCGTCAGAATTTCTGACGGTTGTAAATCCATGGAAACGGCATCTTTTGGGATGGTAGCAATCACCTCGTTGCGGATTTCCACAACATCAGACAGCTTCCCCTCCTCTGCCGCAATCCAAAGGGTCACGATTTTGGCGAAGCTGCCCGGACTGATCTGCTGATCCGGATTCCAGGAATATATCATGGTATCGCTGGCAATGTCGTACAAAATCACCGATTCCGCATTTTCAATCAGCTGCTCGCTCCCCAGCAAGGAGGACTGGGCTTCAATGGTATGGCTTCCGTTGGTCACGGACATATCCGCATCTTCTCCGGTATTCTCCCCCAGTACCGCTTGCGGGAAAAGCTGAATGACAAGAAGGAGGCAAAGAATCACACACACTATTCCTCTTTTTTTCATATTTTGCACCAATCTCCTCCTGCATACTTGTATATCCAGAAAATCTCATGTATAATGAAATTATTATACCAACATTTTATCTTATAGTCAATCAGGAGGTGCGGCGTATGAAATTGCGTACAAGAGTATTTACAGCCGTAACCGCCGCTTTTCTTCTGGTCAGCGCAGGGACTTTCCTTTTTCGGAACCATCAGGGACTGCTCGGGCAAACTTCCGAGAGTACGCAAAAGGCTACCCAACCGGGCCGCATAGACCTGAACAGCGCAACCATGGAGCAGCTTGTGCTGCTGCCCGGCATCGGAGAAACCCTGGCAAGCCGGATTATTGAATATCGGGAAACCGTCGGGCCTTTCCGGCAAACAGAGGATCTGCTGAAAGTAAAAGGAATTGGCAGAGCCTGTCTGTCGGATATTCGGGATTACATTATGATAGGAGAATGAGCATGAAAATACTGGTTGTAGATGACGAAGATCTGCTGGTAAAAGGAATCCGCTTTAATCTGCAGAACGACGGATATGAAGTGATTACCGGCTCCAACGGCCGGGAAGCCGTAGAGGCAGTGCAGACACAAAATCCGGATTTGGTAATCCTGGATGTGATGATGCCGGAGATGGACGGCTTGGAGGCTTGCAACAGAATCAGGGAATCTTCCAATGTGCCGATTATTTTACTGACAGCCAAAACCGACGATATGGATGTTCTCATGGGCTTTGAAAATGGCGCAGACGATTATCTGACCAAACCCTTCAACATTCTGGAACTGAAGGCCAGAGTGCGTGCACTCCTCCGGCGTGCCGGCGTACAAAACGGCAGCGGCCAGGAGCAAAATATCCTCACTGTCGGAAACATCACCCTGGATCTGAATGGGAGAAATGCGTTTCGTTCCGGTACGCCGGTGGAACTGACGGCCAAGGAATTTGATGTTGTGGAGTTTTTGATGCGCAATCCCAACCGTGTTTATTCCAGAGAAGCGCTGCTGGATACCATCTGGGCTTATGAGTATCGCAGCGATATTCGCACTGTGGATGTGCATATCCGCCGACTCCGGGAGAAGTTGGAGGATAATCCGGCAGAACCCAAGCATATTATGACGAAATGGGGCGTTGGTTATTATTTCAGAAAGTAAGAAAAGGAAGCTGCTGTCCATCGCCTCCGTACAGCGAAAAAGTACCCATTTCCGATACGCCCTGACTTATGTGGTAATTACCTTTGTTGTTCTTCTGCTGCTGAATATCTATATTTCCACTACCACTCAAAAAGTATTCCGCAACAGCAAGGAATCTGCCCTGCTGGAAAAGTGCCAGTTGGCATCCACGGAGATTGCCGGTCTGGATATTTTGAATTTCTATACGGTTTCCCAAGCTGTATCGGATATGGTCGTGCTGAGCGATATGCATATGGTGGTAACCAATCAAAGCGGCATGGAAATCTATAACTCAGAGAAAATGGAATCCACCGGAAGCTATGCCCTATTTCCGGAAATTGCCCAGTCCCTGCAGGGGTACAATGTTTTCAGCTGGAATTACAACAACGGAACCATGAAGTCCTGCGCTGCCGTGCCCATCTATTCTTATGGCACACTAATTGGCTGTGCCTATATGATGGAATTCGACAACGAACAAGGTGCGCTGATAAAATCTCTCCAGGTAAACACCCTCCTGATTACGGTCATTCTGGAAGTCCTGGTGATTTTATACTCGGTGTTTTTCTCAGCAACCTTTACTGCAAGGCTTCGGAAAATCATGACATCCATGCGCACCATTCGGGAGGGAGATTATTCCCAGAAGGTTTCGCTGGGTGGTAACGATGAACTGACTGTCCTGGGAAATGAATTTAACATTCTGGCGGAAAGACTGAATACCTCTGAACAGAAACGCCATCAGTTTGTATCGGACGCTTCCCATGAGTTGAAAACACCGCTGGCATCCATCAAACTGTTGACAGATTCGATTTTGCAAAATGATATGGATTTGGATACGGTGCGGGAATTTGTTGCGGATATCGGAAACGAGGCGGAACGGCTGAACCGTATGTCCCAAAAACTGCTGTCTTTGACAAAAATCGAAAGCCAAACCAATGGTGAGTATGAAATTGTGCATATCGCGCCCACTATTGAAAAGGTCATGCGTATGCTTACCGCGATTGCAAAAGAAAGTCAGATTACAATCCAAACAAACTTTTCTCAGGATTCTCCTATTCTGATTGTTGAGGATGATTTGTACCAGATTATTTTCAATCTGATGGAAAATGGCATCAAATACAATACCCCCGGCGGGAAATTGACGGTAGACCTTTATCGTATCGAGGATGACGCTGTCGTTGAGTTCACCGATACGGGTGTTGGCATCCCTGAGGATGCGTTGTCCCATATTTTTGAGCGGTTTTACCGGGTGGATAAGGCAAGATCCAGAAAATCCGGAGGAAGCGGACTGGGCTTGTCCATTGTGCGGAATTTGGTGGAACGCAATCGTGGGGAGATTCATGTGGAAAGCAGCGTCGGCAAGGGTACGATATTCACACTGCGTTTTCCTGTATTCGATACCGAGGAGGAAGCATGAAACGTTATTACCTGATTCTGCTGGCACTTTCTCTGGCTCTTTTCAGCTGCGGATGTGTCCGTCAAGAAACAGTTCCGGAGAATAACTTTTCCTTTTATTATCTGGCAGAAAAAATTAACTTTCAACAGGATAATGGCTTCATTGGGAAGGAAATGCGTAATATCACCGGATTGGATGCCGAGCAAATGCTGGACCTTTATCTGAAGGGTCCCCAGTCCCAGTCATTGATTTCCCCCTTCCCCAATGGGGTTACACTGGTAGAATTTACTTCCAAAGGGAGCAACGCGGTTGTAAAGCTCTCCTCCGAATTTGCACAGCTGAGCGAATTCCGGTTGTCCAGCGCCTGTGCCTGCCTCACCCTTACCCTGTGTGATTTTACCGGTGTGTCTACCGTTACCATCCAGGCAGAGAATTCCCTTCTGGACGGAAAGCCGACGATTACCATGCAAAAAGACCAGATTCTTCTGGTGGATAACATGGATACTACGGTTGACCCCACATAATGCAAGGAGATTGATAAATGAAAGCAATATCATGGAATGTAAACGGACTACGTGCCTGCCTGCAAAAGGGTTTTCTGGACTTTTTTCAAGAGGAAAACGCGGACTTCTTTTGCTTGCAGGAAACCAAGCTACAGGCAGGGCAGGTGGCGCTGGAATTACCGGGATACCGGCAGTTTTGGAACTACGCCCAGAAAAAGGGTTATTCCGGCACAGCGATTTTTTCCAAACTCCCTCCCCTATCCGTTTCCTATGGCCTGGGTATCCCGGAGCTGGATACGGAAGGCCGGGTGATTACCCTGGAATTTGAGGGTTTCTATCTTGTGACCTGCTATACCCCAAACGCCCAGCAGGCGCTGGCACGGCTGGACTTCCGTCTCCAGTGGGAAAAAGCCTTTTCCCAATACTTGGTTGGTCTTGACCAAAAGAAACCGGTGGTGGTCTGCGGAGACCTGAATGTTGCGCATCAGGAGATTGATTTGAAAAATCCCGCTGCAAACCGGGGCAATGCCGGATTCTCCGATGAGGAGCGGCAATGTTTTACGGATTTGCTGAATGCCGGTTTTACGGACACTTTCCGGCTGCTGCACCCGGATGCTGTGGGCTGTTACAGTTGGTGGAGCTACCGCTTCAAAGCCCGGCAGAACAACGCCGGATGGCGGATTGACTATTTTTTGACTTCCAACCGCCTTGCGCCTTTTATTCGGAACACCCCGATTTATCATCAGGTTCTGGGCTCGGATCACTGTCCTGTGGGTCTTGAGTGGGAGCTTCTCTGATGGCGATTACGGGCTGGCCGGCCGCAGATACAAGAACCGCCTGTTCCAGCTGGGCCATATAGGGAAATTCCTCTTCCGGATTTACCGTCGCCTGGCGTTGTGATATCTGATTTTTTTCCATAAGTACGAAATGGACTTCACCGTTTTCCAACTGTTTGGCAGGAATCCTGGTTTCCGCCGTATAGCCCTGCTTCCCCGGAATGCAGGTCAGGGTTTTTACAATCTTATGCCCATTTTTGACTTGCAGCTTGTAGATTCCCGGCTTTTCTATCTGGCAGCTGGCAAAAATACGGCAGTAAAGCCCTTCTTTTTCTATTTGCGCATAGCCCACAACCTGAGAAGCGTACATAACATCATAACGCATGGTAATACCCCCTTGCCGCAGTTTATGCAGCAAGGGGGTATTGCTATGCCAGATTGCCGTTTATTGTGAACGGTTCTCGTTCAAACCAAAGCTGACTGCTATCGCATTGTCCACCATAGCCATGTGGGCGTCGTCCAGATGCCCCATATGCTCCCGAAGACGGCGTTTGTCGATGGTCCGGATTTGTTCCAACAGAATCACAGAATCCTTACTGAGTCCTACGCTGCCCCCTGCTATGTTGATATGTGTCGGCAACCGGGCTTTTCCTGTTTGGCTGGTGATGGCTGCCGCGATTACAGTGGGAGAGTGTTTGTTTCCGGTATTGTTTTGAACAATCAACACCGGCCGTGTGCCCCCCTGCTCACTTCCTACCACCGGGGATAGATCGGCGTAATAAATATCGCCACGCTTTACCGTGCTGTCCATGTGATTTCAACTCCGTGAGAAAGCATTGCCTGCGCCACGAAATCTTACCGTATGTAGCGCAGCTAACCAAAGTATTCCACATACGGTAAAATTTATACAGCATTTGGCAAAGCATTCTATGAAATCAAAGGGCGGAAAGTTACAAAAAAACAAAGTTTTCAATATTTAGTGTGATAATTCGCCGTTCTCTCCACAGAATTTCGCAGCGGTTGGGCATCCCGCTGCCGTCAGTCCAGATGTCCAGGTGGAGCGCGTCCTCGTGGTAGCTGTCGTCCGCAGCGATTTTCAATCCGCCGTTCCAGTCTCCGCAAGATGTAAGATAGCCGCCGCGGAGGGTGTTTATAAAAATCCAGGGGGCGCTGACAGGCGTAATCTGCTGGTCAGCCAGCATGGAGAACGCCAACACCTGTTCATCAAAGGTCAGCGCGCCAGTCCCCTGTTCCAGAACCCCCGTAATTCCCGCAATGCTCTGAGGCTCCGTTACCCGGAACCGTACCGTTCCGGAAGCATCCGCCTGGCACTGCATCCCAAACTCATACAAAGAATCCCCATAGTCGGCGGTAATGAGTGCCTCAAAGCTACAGCCCTGTGCCAGAAGGGTTTGGCGCAGCCGCAGACACTTATCCATATTTCCTTCGTCTTTGGAACAGCCGGTCAAAAGGAAAGCAACCAGAAAAAACAGGCAAATACGACGCATAGCAACCCAACCTATTTTAGTAGTCGCGGAAGGACTTGCACCATGTCGGTAGGCAGCATGCCATACTGCCCCAGCTCCTTTGCGCACACATCCCCAGCTGCTCCATGAAGCCAGACACCGCAGGCGGCGGCTTGCAGAGGCGGAATCCCCTGCCCCAACAAGCTAACAATCATCCCGGCCAGCACATCGCCGCTGCCTCCCACAGCCATTCCCGGATTCCCCGTGTGGTTAATGTAGGCGGCTGCTCCGTCTGTAACGACGGTTTCATGTCCCTTTAATACCAGAATGACCCCCAAATCTTCTGCGGCCTGTACAGCAGATTCCAGCCGATTCTCCGGCTTCCGGCCGGTAAGCCGCTGGAACTCTCCGGCGTGGGGCGTCAGAATCGTTGGGCTCGTCCTTCCCCGCAGAATATCTTTATGCTTGCCCATGAGAATTATGCCGTCCGCATCCAAAACAACAGGCCCCGGATAGGCATTCAGCACCCGGCAGACAATTTCCTCTGTTTCCGGAGAGCGCCCAAGACCTGGGCCAATCAGCACCGCATCCATGGAGGATATTTTCTCCATAATTTGAGGAGCCGCCTCCTGCGAAAGCGCTCCGTCCCGCTGTTGGAGAGGAAATACAATGGGCTCTGTAAGTTTCATAGCCGTAATTTGGTAAATGCTCTCAGGTACCCCCAGAAACACCAGTCCGGCACCGGTGCGCAGGGCTCCAAGAGCCGACAGGACCGGAGCGCCGGTATATCCCACGCTGCCCGCCAACAGAAAAATCTTCCCGAAATCCCCTTTATGCGCTGCAACCGGGCGCTCCGGAAGCATCTTCAATACATCCCCGTGATTCAGCCTATGGATTTGCATAACACGCTCCCACCTTCCATTATTTTTCTTAAATGGTAGCACAAAACCGATTCACCCGTCAAGAACCGGAAAGCATTGACAACTTGGCGGTTTCGCTGTAAAATAGGCAGGATCATATACAAAGGAGATTATTATGGCAAGTTTACGATACCATTTGGCGGTAATTGCGGCCAAATGCAGCGCCAAGCTGATTCGGATGCTGGGGCGGAACGCGTCCCACAATCCCGGTGTGGTTGCGCTGAAAATATGTCCTAAAATTCTTTCCATAGCACCGAAAGCACCCCTTGTGATTTGTGTGACCGGTACCAACGGTAAGACAACCGTATCCAACCTGCTGACGGATGCTCTTCTGGCAGATGGCCGTAAGGTGGTCAGCAACCGGACCGGCTCTAACATCGTTCCCGGCTGTACCACCAACCTGATTAACAGCCTGAACTGGATGGGAAAATGCCGGGTAGATGCCGCTGTATACGAAGTGGACGAGCGGGCTTCCCGGCTGATACTTCCCTATCTCAAGCCGGATTATCTGGTAGTGACCAACCTGTTCCGTGACTCTTTGAAGCGCAATGCTCACCCGGATTACATTTTCAGCGTCATCAATACCTACTGCCCGGATACCACCAAGCTGATTCTCAACGCAGATGAGCTTTGCAGCAGTATGCTGAGGCCCAACAACGAGAGGGTATTCTTTGGCATTGGCAAGCAGCCAGGAGATTTGACAGAGTCTATCAACATTGTCAGCGATTATGCCCTGTGTCCCCAGTGCGGTACGCCCTTGGTCTATGACTATTTGCGTTATCATCATATCGGCCATGCTCATTGCCCTGCCTGTGATTTCCACTCCCAGGACGCACAGTACCTTGCTGCCAATGTGGATGCAAAGAACAAAGTTCTTACCATGAATGTCCAGGGAAACCAGGCAGATTTTCCCCTTATCAGCGATATTCTTTTCAATATTTACAATGAAGTGACTGTGATTACCACCCTTTTGGAGATAGGAATTCCCGTTGCGCAGGTTCAGGCTCTGGTGGCAAAAATCCAGGTGCCCGACTCCCGGTTGAATCAGGTTTCTGCCGGAGGCGTGACGGTGGTGCAGGCTATGAGCAAGGGCCAGAGCTGTATCTCCTCCTGCCGGACCTTTGACTATGTTTCCAGCCAGCCGGGCAAGAAAGCAATCATTCTTTCCATGGATGACGCCTATGACCGGAAGCAGAGCATTGAATATGTGGGATGGATTTATGATGTGGACTATGAGTTTTTGACCAGGGATGGTGTGGAGCAGGTCATCGCCACCGGCCCCCGCTGCTATGACCACAAGGTGCGGCTGCTTCTGGCCGGCGTTCCGGAGGAAAAAATCAGCTGCGCCCAGGATGAAATGTCCGGTGTGGATTTGGTGCAGACGGACAAGATTGACGCCGTATATATCCTCTACGATACTTCTACCTATATGCTGTCCTGCCAGATGAAGGAAAAGCTGCTGAAGAAATTGGAGGGGACAAAATGAAAATTGAGATTCTATATCCCCAGCTGTGCTGCCTGTACGGCGACAAGGGAAACACCCTGTTTTTGCAGAAGTGCCTGCCCCAGGCGGAGTTTGTTTTCACCCAGCTGAACGACAAGCCCAGATTTCTCACGGAAGATGTGGATTTGTGCTGTATGTACTCCATGAGCGAACAGAGCCAGGAGCTGGTTCTGTCCCGTATGCGCCAGTGGCAAGCGGAAATCCGCCGGAGTATGGATAGCGGAAAGACCTTTTTCCTGTTGCTGGGCAACAGCATGGAGCTTTTTGGCCAGTACATTCAAAGAGAAGACGGAAGTAAAGTGGAAGCCTTGGATGTATTCCCTACCTACGCCGTCCGGCAGGCTCCCAAGCGCTTCAACAGCCTTTTGCAGGCCCAATTCCGGGACATGACCCTGCTGGGTTATACCAGCCGTTTCTCCCACACCTATGGGATTTCCACGGAGATGGCATTCTCCCGGGTTACCGTAGGTACCGGGTCGGAGCCCAATTCCAAGCTGGAGGGGATTTACGGAAATCGGGTCATCGGCACCTATCTGCTGGGGCCTCTGCTGGTTGCCAACCCGGACTTCTCCAAGTGGCTGCTGACCCACCAACTGGGAGAGGAGTCCCCTGCCCTGCCCTTTGAAGATGCCCTGTACCAAAGTTATCGGGTGCGTCTGGCAGAATTTCAAAATCCCCAGTTGGTTCTGGAGTAAGCTATGGAACATTACCGTGAAACGAAAGCTGTTATCCGTTTAGGGGCGATTCGCAGAAATACCCGCAAAATTATCGCCCAATATCCCGGTTATAAGTACTACACCGCAGTGGTAAAAGCAGATTGCTATGGCTATCGGGGCAACCGGGTGGTGCAGGCTATGATTGACGGCGGCGCCAATTGCCTGGCGGCCAGCCTGCTGGAAGAGGGACTGTCCCTTCGGCAGGCTTTTCCCCACATTCCTATTTTGCTGTTCACGCCCCTTCCCCCGGAACACCTCAGCGTATGCGTAGAAAATAACCTATGGGTTACGGTGGCTACCAAGGAGCAGGCGGCGGCAGCGGCAGCGGTGGCCAACCTGAAAGTGATGATTCGGGCCAATGGCGGCTGGGATATCTTTGGCGGTCCCAGGGACAAAGCCGGATTCCAAAAGATTTTCCATATTCTTAAGGCCGGCAGCTGCTGTCTGAAGGGTGTGTATCTGCACAGCTATAATGCGGAATGCCCGGAGGATACCCAAAGAGAATATGAAACCTTCGAGGCCATGACCGAGGGCATCGATTTGTCGCTGCTGGAAATGGTAAGCATCAGCAACAGCCTGACCCTGCCCCGGTATCCCCGAAAACCCTATGCCAACGCCTGTCGCCTGGGAAATATTCTTTACAAAATCGAATCCCAGGACCAGAGGCTGGAGGACACCTTCTGTCTGCAATCCCGGGTACATACGGTGTTAACGCTGAATCCGGGATATGGTGTAGCCTATGGCCGTGCCTTTACGGCGCAGAAGGCAAACACCCTGCTGGCGGCCATTCCCATAGGCTTCGGCGACGGCTTTTCCAAAACCAACATTGGCAGAGATGTTTTTATCCACGGAAAACGCTTTCCTGTTGTGGCGGTCACCATGGATATTACCCACATCCTGGTGGATGATACGGTAAAGGTAGGCGACACAGTCGATTTGATTCGGGATAACGCCCATCTGGACGAAATTGCCGCCCATATCCACGGCGCTACAGAAGAAGCCATCTGCGCCCTGAATAAACGGGTTTACAGAGAATATATCGACGACGAAGCAGAGGAAACGGGATAATATGGGAAGCAAAACAAACGCTGTACGCCTGGTGGAGCAGGCAGGAATCTCCTGCAAAGAGCAGTTTTACGAATACCAGGAAGATGATTTATGCGGTATGCACGCAGCCCAGGCGCTGGGAATGCCTCCGGAACAGGTTTTCAAAACGCTGGTAGCCCGGGGCCCCAAAACCGGCATCCATGTTTACTGCATTCCGGTTTGCTGCGAGCTGGATTTGAAAAAGGCCGCCAAGGTCGCCGGCGATAAGAGCATGGAACTGGTAGCGGTGAAAGAACTGCTGCCTCTGACTGGGTATATCCGGGGCGGCTGCAGTCCGGTGGGAATGAAAAAGCAATACCCCACCTTTTTGGACGAAACCTGTATCCTCTATGAGGAAATTGCCGTATCTGCTGGGGAACGGGGCCACCAAATGCTCCTGAACCCGGAGGATCTGGCGAAAATTACGAATGCAATGTATGCAGATATTACGCTATAAAGAAAGGAAATCACTATGCAGTACGAGTACAAAACCAAAGGCACCTGCTCCCAGAGAATCTTCTTTGAAGTGGAGGACGGCAAGGTAAAGAATGTCAGCTTCGTAGGAGGCTGCAACGGCAATCTGAAGGGCATTGGCGCCCTGGTAGAGGGTATGGATGTGGATACTGTGATTGCCCGTCTGGAAGGCATCCACTGCGGCATGAAGAGCACCTCCTGCCCCGACCAGCTGGCAACTGCGCTGAAAGAAATCTCTGCCAAAGCCTGATTCCCATTGTGAATTACTGAAAAATGCCGCCGGATTTTAAGATTCGGCGGCATTTTTTCATGCGTTTGTTTTCATTTTTCTTTCGGCTGCATCGCAAATGCAGGAAACCAGTTCTGCACGGCCGGTCCCCTTTTCCGCGGAGAAAGGAATGACAGGGCAATCTTCCGGGAGTTCCAAATCCTCCCGGATTCTGGCGAGGTTTGGGGCAATCTCGCTTTTCTTCAGTTTGTCCAGTTTGTTGGCTACCACCACAAAGGGGCAGCCGCTGTCCAGAAACCAGGAAGCCATGGTGATGTCGTTATTGGTGGGGGCGTGGCGGGCATCCACAATCATTACCCCCAAATCAATCCGGTTCTCGGCAAAATACGCCTCCATCAGCTTGGCCCAGCGGTCCTTTTCGCTTTGGGATACCTTGGCAAAGCCATACCCCGGCAAGTCCACCAGGTAGCACTGCTTGTCTAACAGGAAATAGTTGATATGCACGGTCTTTCCCGGCTTCTCCCCTACCCTGGCAAAGTTCTTTCTCTGCAATACCCGGTTAATCACGGAGGATTTCCCCACATTGGATTTTCCTGCAAATGCGATTTCAGGCAGGCCATTTCCCGGGAAATCCTTCACAGCAGCAGCGGATATTACAAACTCCACATTATTGAAATTCACGGCGGCACCTCACTGGCGAATACTGGGCTTCTGGGCCTTGTTTTTCAGATCTTCGGGGATATCGGACAGAATCGTGGGGTTCAGCTCCGTCTTCCGGTTCAGCGCCACATTCAAAACGGCATCGGCGGTTTCCACCGTTACAAAGTTCAGCGCTTTTCTCACCAGAGGATCGATTTCCTCCAAATCCCGTTCATTGTCCTTAGGGATAATCACAGTTCCAATGCCGTGGCGCAAGGCTGCCATGGTCTTTTCCTTCAGTCCACCAATGGGCAGCACCCGGCCCCGGAGGGAAATCTCTCCCGTCATGGCCACATCCCTGCGAACGGCCACATCTGTCAATGCGGACACAATCGCCGTGCATACTGTAATACCAGCAGAAGGTCCGTCCTTGGGCACAGCGCCTTCCGGGAAATGGACATGAATATCTTTGGTTTTGTAAAAATCTCCCGGCACATTCAATTTCTGGGCGTTGGCACGGATATAGCTGACGGCAGCCCGGACGGATTCCTGCATCACATCCCCCAGATTGCCGGTAAGCTCCAGCTTTCCGCTGCCATCCATCACATTGACTTCCACTTCCAGGGTTTCTCCGCCTACAGAGGTCCAGGCCAATCCGGTAACCAATCCCACCTGGTCAGTACCGTGGATACGGTCAGGCAGGTACTTCCGAATCCCCAGAAACGCCTCCACATCATTTCCGGTGACGGTAATACGCTTGGGGTTTTCCTGGGACACGATGGCCATATCCGCCTTCCGGCAAATCTTTGCAATAGAGCGCTCCAGATTCCGCACACCGGACTCTCTGGTGTAGCACTGGATAATCTCCCGGATTGCGTCATCCGTAATCCGCAGTTGGGTTTTCTTTAAGCCGTGCTTTGCCAGCTGCTTGGGAATCAGGTGATTCTTTGCAATCATCACCTTTTCCTCATCTGTATAGGAGCCAATTTCGATAATTTCCATTCTGTCCAGCAAGGGGCGGGGAATGGTATCCAGGGTGTTTGCGGTGGTGATGAACAACACATTGCTCAAATCAAAGGGGATTTCCAGGAAGTGATCCCGGTATGCTTTGTTTTGCTCACCGTCCAGCACCTCCAACAGCGCCGCGGAGGGGTCGCCGCGGTAATCCGCACCCATCTTGTCTACCTCATCCAGAAGCAGCACCGGGTTAGAGGAACCGGCCTGAATCATCCCTGTCAGAATCCGTCCGGGCATCGCCCCCACATAGGTCTTCCGGTGACCCCGGATATCCGCCTCATCATGCACGCCGCCCAAGGCAATCCGGGCCATTTTCCGGTTCAGGCTCCTGGCGATGGAATAGGCCACAGAAGTTTTGCCTACACCCGGAGGGCCAACCAGACAAATGGTCTGCGGCGGCAGATGGGGCGCCAGCTGGCGTACCGCAATGGTCTCCAGGATTCGCTCCTTTACCTTTTCCAGCCCATAGTGGTCCTTGTCCAAGATTTTTCTGGCAGCCTCCACATCCACTCGTTCCTTGGTTGTCTTATTCCAAGGGAGTTCCAGGACGGTATCCAGGTAGTTCCGCAGGACGGCGGCTTCAGAGGAGCCAAAAGGCTGCTTTTTCAGCCGAGTCAAATCCCGCAGGAGCTTTTCCTCCGATTCCTGGTCCAGGTTCAGAAGCAGAATACGCTTTTCGTATTGGGCATATTCCTGCTCCTCATCCCCTTCACCCAGCTCTTCCCGGATAGCTTTTATCTGCTCACGCAAGTAATAGTCCCGGTGTTCCTGATCCATCAGGACTCTGGTTTTGTCCTGAATTTCCGACTCCAGCTGCAGGGTTTCCAGCTCCTGCTGGAGCATTTCGATTGCGGATTCCAGCCGCCGCAGAGGATTCATCTGGCACAAAAGCTTCGCCTTGTCCCGGTAGTCAATCCCGGAATTTTGGGCAATGGTATCCGCCACAAAACCACAGTCATCCGAAGCCAGCAGCCGCAGCTGGATAGACTGGGAAGGTCTATCCATCAGCTCCAGATAAGACGCATACAAGGCGTTGGCTTTCCGGCACAGCGCACGGGCGCGCAGTTTATCCTGAGCGTGCTGCACCGGGAGCTCCTCTACCGCTGCCTCCAAAAACGGTTCGGTTTTGGACATCTCCAGAATCTTTGCCCGATAAAGGCCGGTTACCAAGACCCGAATATTCTCTCCTTGGGCCTTGAGAATCTGCTTTATCTGCACAACAGTCCCGATGGGATACAGGCCGGACAGACCGGGATTGTCGTCCAGTATGTCCTTTTGGGGAACCAGGAAAAGCCGCTGATCCCGCTTCATCGCCTGCTCAAGAGCCAGAGCGGACTTCATTCTGCCAATGTCAAAATGTACCGTCTGTTCCGGGTATACGGCGATACCACGCAGAGCAAGAACGGGCATATTTTCCGCTATAAATTGTTCGCTCATATAAACTCCTTTCGTAAAATGGGAAAAGAAGGGGCAGAATCCTACCCCCTCCAGATTAGTGTTTAAAATTTACGGCCTCTCTGGGCTTCGCCTGATTGCGTACAATGGTGGGGTCGCCGCCATGGATACACTCCGGCGTAATGATAACCTTCTGGATGGACAAATCCGATGGGATTGCATACATAATCTTGGTCATAGTCTCCTCCATAACCGCACGCAGTCCACGGGCTCCAATTTGCCGCTCGATGGCCTTTTCGGCCACAGCCTCCAGCGCCTCGGGCTGGACTTCCAGCTGCACATTATCCATAGCCAGCAGCGCCTGATACTGCTTTACCAGGGCGTTTTTCGGCTCCACCAGAATCTTCATCAGATCTTCCTTTTTCAGATCCTTCATGGCAGTAATCACCGGAAGACGGCCGACAAGTTCAGGAATGATGCCGAACTTCAGCAGGTCATGGGGCTGAACCTTTGCCAGAATGTTTCCCAAATCCCGCTTCTTCCTGCTCTCCACCGGGGCGTCAAAGCCGATGGCAGACTTATCCGTCCGGGCCTCGATAATCTTATCCAGCCCGTCAAAGGCGCCGCCGCAGATGAAAAGGATATTACTGGTGTCCACAGGGATGGTCTCCTGCTGGGGGTGCTTTCTGCCGCCCTGAGGGGGCACATTGGCAACGGTACCCTCCAGAATCTTCAGGAGCGCCTGCTGGACGCCCTCGCCGGAAACATCCCGGGTGATGGAAGTGTTTTCACTCTTTCTGGCAATCTTGTCCATTTCGTCAATGTAGATGATTCCCCGCTCAGCCAGCTCCACATCAAAATCGGCCGCCTGTAGCAAACGCACCAGGATATTCTCCACATCGTCACCCACATAACCCGCTTCCGTCAAGGTGGTGGCATCGGCGATGGCGAAGGGGACATTAAGAATCTTCGCCAGAGTCTGTGCAAACAGGGTCTTTCCGGAGCCGGTGGGCCCAATGAGCAAAATATTGCTCTTTTGCAGCTCCACCTCCGACTCGGACGCCAGGTAAATGCGCTTGTAATGATTATATACAGCTACGGAAAGGGCAACCTTGGCCTCGTCCTGCCCGATAATATAATTATCCATATACGCTTTCATTTCCATAGGCGTAGGCAGGTGGTCAGGCGCCTCCGTATTACGGCTATCATCCCTCAGCAAATCACAGCACGCTTGCACACAGTCGCTGCAGATATAAACGCCGGGACCGGCAATCAGACGGGCTTGGGTTTCCCGCTTACCGCAGAAAGAACATCTCAACTCCTGTGTTTCTGTTTTTGCCATAGAATTACGCTCCGCCTTTCTTTATTGCTTAGTGGCGCTCCAAAACCCGGTCCACAAGACCAAATGCCTGAGCCTCCTGGGAAGTCATGAAGTTGTCACGCTCGCAGGCCTGCACAACCTCCTCCAGGGGTCTGCCGGTATTTTCGGAGAGAATGCGGTTCATCCGCTCCTTTACAGACTGGAGCCGCTTCAGATGAATGGCCATATCCGTAATCTGCCCCTGGGTGCCAGCAGAGGGCTGATGAATCATAATCTCCGCGTTGGGCAGCGCCATGCGCTTTCCCTTCGTTCCGGCAGCCAGCAGGAATGCGCCCATGGACGCAGCCATGCCAACACAAATGGTGGCTACATCGCACTTGATGTACTGCATGGTATCATAGATTGCCATACCGGCAGTAACACTGCCGCCGGGACTGTTGATATAGAACTGAATATCCTTATCCGGGTCCTGGGCTTCCAGATACAGCATCTGGGCAACAATCAGACTGGCGGTGGTGTCATTGACTTCCTCAGACAAGAAAATGATTCTGTCGTTCAGCAGACGGGAAAAAATATCATAGCTGCGCTCACCGCGGCTGGTCTGCTCCACAACATAGGGTACTAAACTCATGGTAATGTCTCCTTTCAAGGTTTGAAACATCTTAACCACTTTTTGGAAAAATTATTCCTCAGTCTTTGCCTCGGGGGCCTTGGGGGCAACAGCCACAGCGGAGGAAGTCAGCAGGTCGATAACCTTCCGGGTCTCCAGGCTGGCCTTGATCTCCTCAGCGGGGACCATGCTCTTGACCTTCTCCACTTCCAGCTCGTACTGCTTGGCCAGCTTCTCATACTCAGCGTCCATTTCTTCCTCAGAAACGGTGATGCCTTCCACCTCGGCAATCTTGGCCAGGGTTACATTCACCTTGGCCTGCTTCTCAGCGGCAGGACGGAAAGCGTTGCGCATAGTGCTCAGGTCGCCTCCCATCATCTTGGCGTAGGACTCCATGGTGTAGCCGCTCATCTGCAGCTGATAGGCAAACCGCTCCATCTGATTGTCCAGCTCGGCTTCCACCAGAGCATTGGGCATATCCACAGTGGTGTTCTCGGCAGCCTTGTCCACGCAGGCCTGCTCAAAAGCGGACTGAACCTGCTTCTGGGTTCTCTCCAAAGCCTTTGCCCGGATGTCAGCCTTCAGCTCTTCCAGGGACTCGAATTCGGAAACATCCTTGGCAAACTCGTCATCCTGCTGGGGAACATTGGTAACAGTAACCTTGTTCACCTTTACATGGAACACAACAGGCTTGCCGGCCAGATCCTTGTGATAGTTCTCCGGGAAAGTGATGTCGATGTCCTTCTCCTCACCGGCGGACATACCCACAACCTGCTCCTCAAAGCCGGGAACAAAAGAACCGGAACCCAGCTTCAGGTCGAAGTTCTCGCCCTTGCCGCCTTCGAAGGCCACACCGTTGTCAAAGCCTTCAAAATCGATATTGGCGGTATCGCCCATCTGGGCCGCGCGCTCCACAGTCTCGGTGGAGGCTACATTCTGAGCCATCTGGTCCAGCTCGGCCTGCACCTGGGCGTCGGTTACCTCAGCCTCGGCCTTTTCCACTTCCATGCCCTTGTACTGTCCCAGAGTAACCTCGGGGTAAACATCGGTAGTCAGGGTAATGGTAACCACATTGTCCTCGCTGATCTGCATATCCGTCAGGTTGGGACGGCCCACAGCCTTCACATCCTGCTTCACGACAGCTTCCTCGTAAACCTGGGGGAAGATCTCCTCCAGACCATCTTCAAAGAACACATGGGCACCATACATGGCCTCAATCATCTTCCGGGGAGCCTTGCCCTTGCGGAAGCCGGGAATCAGAATGCTCTTGCGAGCCTTCAGGTAAGCCTTGTTCACACCGGTTTCCATCAGATCCTTGTCAATCTCAACCACGATGGTAGCCTGATTGCCGTTCTTTTCGATGCTTTTAATGTTCATGTTTTATGTCCTCCCAAAATCAGGCTATGAAACACAGCCTTACAATATACATTTTTGTATCCGAGCTATTCTATCAAAAAAATTTGGAATTGTCCATAGTTTTTTCTTGAATACTTTATAAATTTATCTGCAATGGACGGAAATTCAGTCTGTCGGCAGAAACCAGCCGGTATTCGATTCCATCCCAAAGGCCTTCCATGGCAAGGCTGTGGCTTCCACCGTGAAGATGCCCATAAAAGCACCGGCGAACCTGATACTTTTCCAACAGCTCCAAAATCTCCTGGCAGACATACCCTTTATACCTGGGGGGATAATGGAGAAAAACCAGCTTTGGGAGGTTCCCGGCGGATTGCAGCGAAGCTTCCAGCCGCATCAGCTCCCTCCTGAATACCTTTTCGTCGTGCTGGCCGCTGCGGGATTCCTCGTAAAACCAGCCTCTGGTTCCGCAAATTGCCCAGCCACCGTATTCATAGTGGTTATTGTTCAGAATGAATAGATTGGAAAAACCTTGTTCCTTACAGAAATCATAAAATTTCTTTGCTGTACTCCACCAATAATCATGGTTTCCCTTAAGAATAATCTTTCTGCCCGGGATTTGGTCAATCCAGGAAAAATCCGCTCCCGCTTCCGTCAAATCCAGCGCCCAGGACAAATCCCCCAAAAGCACGGTAGTATCCTCCGGGCCGATAACAGACATCCCCTCTTTCAGCTTATCCATGTAGCCCGTCCAGGCTCCACCAAAAACATCCATTGGCTTTGGAGCCCCCAGACAAAGGTGTAAATCCCCAATCGCATAAAGCGCCATTTCACCGCTCCTTATTTTTGATTGATCAGACTCCGCAGCTTTTCCTGGGAAATACCCGTAGCCTGAGCAAGGCTTTGCACATAAAGCTGAGGGCTTCTGTCCGCCAGAAGCAAGGTTTGCCTCGCCTCACCTGTTGTGGCCCGGTAATCTTGCAGGCAGCCGTAAGCCAGGGCTGTATAAGGATCCATGAGATACCGGTGTCCATGGTAAACGCTGCTGATGATTTGACTGGCACGGCGGCTTCCCACCACAGAAGGAGAAATACCCAGGCTGAGTTCCCGCGTCTGCTCCGGGGTAAGCACATACGGCGTTTTCTTTGCCAGGCAATCCAGAAAACGGCGGTTTTCCTTCACGCCAAGCGTCGCTGCAATCAGCAATTCCAATCCGGAAGGGTGCTCCTGTTCCCAGGACTGGGGTGCGCACACTCCCCGCTGCAAAAGGTCCCAAACCGCATCGTTTTCATTACAGGCGTAAAGCATTTTTCCCAAAGGAAGACCCATGAGTCTTGCGTACCAGACAGCAACCGGAGTATCAAAAGAATCCGATGTCAAGGCGATATCCACCGTTTCTTCCGGAAAGCAATCCTCCGCGAAAAGAGCAAACAGCGCCGCAATGCGAATAGCAATGGAGGCCCAGCGGGTCGGGGTATCCCCTACGGAGCCGGACATTTTATTGTAAATTCTTTTCGCCACCGCCTGATAGCTGGAATCCAGGCTGTGCCAAAACTCGGCAACGGAAATTCTTATTCCAACAGATACCAAAGCGACGGGGTTTCTGCCAAAGCAGACTTTTACATCCCAGTCAGAAAGATGAACAGAGAAAAACCGATTCAGAACCTGGGCAAAATTCTCAAAGAAGGTATGGTTTTTCATGTCCTGTAGCTGCTCACGGCTCCAAAGCGGGACCTGCATAGGCAAAAACAAGCCGCCGTCCGGCGCGCACATTTCCATCAGGGCACGGTTTGCCGTATAGTGATCCGTATGGCTTCTTGTGGTTACATACAACACCGCTGCATCACTCCCATTGCGTTGTTCCAAAAAATATCCCGCACCTGTTGTTCCGACAAGCCCCGTTCCAGCAGCCGCTGGGCCAGCTTTTCATAGTCCTGCACGCCGGTAAAACCGTCCGGCAGGCTTCCGATTCCGTCCAGGTCTCCGCCCAAAGCAATGTGTTTGCCTACGGGGTCCAAGGTCAGAAAATGGAAAATATGGTCGCATACCGTATCCAGATTGGGATTGACCCCCAAAAAGTCCGGACACAGGTTGATACCGGTTACGCCGCCGGTTTTACAGATAGCCAAAAACATATCGTCTGTCAGATTCCGGCTGACATTGCATACACTGCGGGAATTGGAGTGGGATGCGATGACGGGGGCCTGAGTAATCTCCATAATGTCCCAGAAACCCTCATCGCTGATGTGACTGACATCCACCACCATTCCCAGGCGCTGGGCTTCTCTGACATAGGCTCTGCCCAGATCCGTCAGGCCGCCGCCGGTTTTGTGGGAACCGGTCAGCGGATTTTTCTCGTTCCAGCCCAGCGTGGTAATACGGAAGCCCAGGCGGTACAAATCCTCCAGCAGTTCCGGATCAAATCCGAAGCCAGCCGGTCCTTCAATGGTCAAAATACAGGACATAAGCCCCTTCTCCAAATTTTGAGAAACCTCCTCCGGGGTGTATGCCAGGGAAATCCGCCGATAATTTCTCTCTATCTCCCGTAAAATGGTATCGATTTCCCGCTCAAACACCTCTACCGGCTTGGGGCCTCCCCCTACAGTTGTGGTAAAACAGGCAAAGCATTGGGCATAGCCTCCAAGGGTGGAAGCTCTGTCCAGGTCAATGTGACAATCATTGCGCTTCAGGCTGCCCGTTTGCTTCAAATCCTCACCCAGCAACGCCAGAGCTGTGTCACAATGTAAATCAAATACCGGAAACTTCATTGAAAGGCATCCTCCCAGTGATAAATTTGGGGATGTTTCGTATTTACCCCATCCTTGGCGTAGATTTCCACCACGTCAAACCGGCAAGGCAGTTCTGTGGGATACTGGTTCAGATACAGAGCCGCCGTGGTGCGAAGCCTTTCCTGCTTTTTGGAATCTACAAATTCACAGGCTCTGGCAAAGGAATCGGATTTGCGCAGCTTGACTTCCACAAAGACCAGGTATTTTCCGTTGGTGACAATCAGGTCTATCTCGCCAAAACGACAGCGGTACCCGCTGGCCAGCAGCTTATATCGTTTCTTTTGCAGATAGGACGCAGCAACTGCTTCCCCCCAGGCACCTGTCAGGTTATTTGTTCCCATAAAACTTCTTCAAAAATGTCATACGGTGAATTTCACAGGGGCCCAGCGCTTCCAAAGCGGCATAGTGAGCTTTGGTTCCGTAGCCCTTGTGAATCTCAAATCCATAGCCGGGATAAGTCTCGGCCATTTTCATCATGTAATCATCCCGGGTAACTTTTGCCAGAATAGAAGCGGCAGCAATGCTGGCGCTCAGGCTGTCTCCGTGGACCACAGTCTGGGTTTCCACCCCAAAATCCCGGGACCGGTTTCCGTCTATCAGCACAATGTCCGGTTGGCAGGGCAGTGCTTTCAGCGCCCGCTCCATAGCCAGGAAGGTGGCCTGTAAAATATTCAGTTCATCAATCTCCTTGTGATCCGCAAATGCAACGGCATATCCCAGCGCCTTTTCCTGAATGACAGGAAACAGCTCCCGGCGGCGCTTATCGGATAGCTTCTTGCTGTCGTCCAGTCCCGGAATCTCACAGCCGAAGGGAAGCACTACCGCAGCGGCGCATACCGGCCCTGCCAGAGGCCCCCGCCCCGCTTCATCTACACCGCAGACGCACCGGTATCCCCTGACGCGATATGTCTCCTCGATTTCCCACATATTTTTCTGGCTCATTGTATATCCTCCGGGCTTTCCAGCGTTATCCGACCCAGTTTGCCGGAGCGGTATTCCTCCAGCAAGACCCTGGCCATGCGCTCGGTGTTGATCTCTCCTCTTGCCATCAGGAAGCCCCGCTTTCTGCCGGCTTCCTCCAAGAGAGCATATCCGGGAGTCTGCTCCGGCATATCCAGTTTATAGCGTTCCCGAACAGTCTGTGGATAATATTTCCAGAGAAGCTCCATGAGATTGGCCGCCAGTTCTTCCAGGTCAATCACATCTTCCTTTACCGCTCCGGTATAGGCCAGCTTCATGCCTACCTGGGGATCCTCAAATTTTGGCCACAAAATACCGGGGGTGTCCAGCAAAAGAAGGCCGCTGTCCACTGTTACCCACTGCTTGCCTCTGGTAACGCCGGGACGATTTTCCGCCTTGGCGCCCTTCCTGCCGGAGATTTGATTGATGAGAGTGGATTTTCCTACATTGGGAATTCCCACAATCATCACCCGTACTGGGCGGTTCATTCCCCTGGCGGCGTTGCGCTGGATTTTCTCCCGCAGTACACTTTGGACGGCCGGCTGAAAATCGCCGATGCCTTTCCGGGTTTTGCAGTCCGTTGCAATAGGAGCCATTCCCTTCTCTCTGAAATAGGCCATCCATTTCCTGGTAGCACCAGGATCCGCCAAATCCATCCGGTTCAGGACAATAATTCTGGGTTTTTCCCCACAGATTCCATCGATGTCCGGATTTCTGCTGGAAATGGGAATTCTGGCGTCCACAATTTCACACACCGCATCCACTTGCTTCAGGTCAGCTTCAATCTGGCGGCGTGTTTTGGTCATATGACCGGGATACCACTGTATGTTCATGGATTTTTCGTCCATCAGCCAATCACTCCAATCCGGCCAAAATCACGCTTCCCGGTATTCACGCTGGCGCCGGGAAATACGAGAAAGACCGCCTTCCCCAAAATCTCACGGGTATCAATCAGTCCAATCTCCGGATTGCGGCTGTCCTTGGAATTGTTGCGGTTATCGCCCATAACAAAAACGCAGCCTTCCGCAACCTGTAGTGGAAACTGGATTCCCTCCTGTAAATTCGTAGGGGTGTTCACATAGGGCTCCTCCAGCGGTACATTATCCACATACACAATCCCGGAGGAAAAGTCAATATCCACCCACTGCCCTTCCGTGGCAATCACACGCTTGATAATGGGCTCGCCATTTTCAAAAGAATCCTTGGTGGCCACAATAATGTCTCCTTGCTTCGGGGGGAAATAAAATACATTATTCAAAAGGAGCAGATAGTCTCCGTCCATAAGAGTGTTGTTCATGGATGGGCCGGATACAACCACAACCCGAAACAAAAGCAAGAAAACAAGCAATACACCGGCCAAAAGGAAGACCATATCGTGCAGGTAGGATACGATGGTTTTTCTTTTCTGCATAACGGTGTCGACGGGATTTTCCTCCCCGTTTCTGATTGGCTGCACAGCCTCCTGTCCGGTGGGGTAATGCTTCTCTTCGTAATTTTCCAAAATGCTTCCTCCAATCCTTTGAGGCTTTTCCTGAGTACCTTGTAAGTATAAACGATTTTGGCAAATAAAAAAAGAGGGTTGCCCCTCTTTTTTTATTCTTTTTGCATTAGATCTTCTCTTTGACCTTGGCAGCCTTGCCGAAGCGGTCACGCAGGTAGTACAGCTTGGCACGGCGAACCTTGCCCTTGCGGACAGTCTCCACGGAAGCAATGCGGGGAGAGTGCACAGGGAAAACCTTCTCACAGCCAACACCGTAGCTGATACGACGAACGGTGATGGTCTCGCCGATGCCGCCATGCTTGCGAGCGATGATGGTGCCTTCAAACACCTGAATACGCTCACGGGAGCCTTCCTTGATCCGAACATGCACACGAACGGTGTCGCCGACCCGCATCTCGGGCAGCTCAGGCTTCATGTACTGGCTGGAAAGAGCCTTAACCAAATCCATATCTATTTCCTCCTTATAATTGGGCGTTCATGCGGCGTATAGCTCCGGCGATATGGTTCCCGGCACCGCAGAGGACACACCTTGTTTTCAGGCCGAATTACTATATCATGGATTTGTCCAAAAATCAAGATAAATTTTATAGGAAATGCTGAAATTTTTGGAAATTCTCCGGTGTTATTCCTTTTGCGGTAAATCCTTCTGCCCTGGAAGGTCTGCCGGTACCTCCACGCCAATCATCTCTTTGCACCGATATTTTCCGTGCAAAACCAACGCATCTTGCTCCTGAGAAAAGTCCTCTTGTATTTCCAGAATTTCTCCCGCAATCATATGGGATTGCAGGTAGCGCTTCGCATATTCTGACACATCCCACTGATTTACCGTCACGGTTTCCTCTGTCTCGTAAAATGTATAGGTGGTCTTTTCCAGGGTAACCGGCAGCGTAAACCCTCCGGGCAGGGTCAGACAGTACCGCTGAACGGTTTTTACCGAATCTGACGGATCGCTTTCCCACATCCGGGTATCTCCCCAGGAATATTGACGGCTGCCTACAATCAGTGTATACACATGATACTCCTTTTGCGAATTCACTCTGGTTTCTGCCTTTGCCGGGACAAGCGCCTGGATGCTTTGCAGGGTTTGTCCGTAAATTTCACCGTCCGCCCTGACCGCCTGTATGGTCAGACCGCAGTCGGTATACCCGGACACCAGAATCTGCCCCTTCCGTACCGCCTGCCCTACGGAACACAGAGCATTTCCCTCCCGCACGGTGCATGAGAGTATCACGCCGTCTGTTTTGGCAACGATGTGGGATACTGGATAGTCCGCATTGGGAACCTTTTCTTGCTCGGGCTGCTCCTCCACAGAGATTTCTGCCACACAGCCGGATATATTGACTCCAACCCATTGCAGCTGTGGGATATTCTCCAGAAGCCCGTTTTTAATTCTCTCACTGCGAACCTCCCGGTTGCTGACGCCAAAGGAAAGACCGTATCCCCGAGCCTGCTCCAGAATATACCTGGCGGGCACCTGTTCGCTGCCGTTTACCGTAACAAACAGCACCCTTGTGGACAAAAACAGGAAGAACACGAGATACAGAAAAAGTCCCGCTACCAATACCGGACGATGTCGCAGAGAACGCAGCCTCCAGTAGATTCCCAGGCGCTTTGTTTCCCGAATCTCATCCCCAAACGGTTCCAAAAGCTGAACCAGCCGGGGATAATCCCCCTTTGCAACACAAGCGGATATGCACAGATTCCCGCGGACGGCAATCTTTTCCAGAGTGATACCCGCTTCGTTTAACCGTCTGAGGGAACGGCTGATGTCCGCTCCTGTAATCTCAATTTGCAGCATCCCCCGCAAGGACTTCCATAAGCCCATAAGCTACCCCCTGTGAAGCAGTTTGATTTCATTGATTTTTCCCGTGATAATCAGTCTTTCTTTGCTCATATAGGCAAGCGACAACCGGCTGCCGTTGATTTCCAGACATCCGTACCGCACTTTGACGCATATCATCACATCCGAATATCCAGTAACGCCCTGATGATTTTCAATCAGAACCCGGTTTCCACCGGTTAACTCCAGCACCGGAAGACCTGGTATCGACTGGGATGTCATATCGGTAACCGCCGTCACCCGCTCCAGTAGCCGTTTTCGCCGCATATCCGTGCCCCCTTTTTATTATCCTATGACATTTAAGCCAAAAATTGCTCCCCGGTATATTTTTCTCCGAGAGTAATACCATAGACCATAACCACAATAATAGGGAGATGACCGTGTGAAAAAGTATCTTTTCTCGCTTCCTGCCATGCTGATTCTGATTCTGGACAGTAAAACCGCCATTGCCGGCGGACAGGAGGGAATCGAGCTTTGCCTGCGCACGGTCATTCCGTCCCTCTTCCCCTTTATCCTGATTACCCAATATCTGTGCGGCAATCTGACAGGGCAAAATCTGAAAATTCTGCACCCCCTCGAAAAACTGTGCCGGGTGCCGGAAGGAAGCGGTGGATTGCTGATAACCGGCTTTCTTGGTGGCTATCCGGTTGGGGCCAGCAGCGTATACAGCGCCTGGAAGAGCGGTCAGCTGACCGATTCCCAGGGGCAGCGTATGCTGGGCTTTCTGAATAACGCAGGCCCGGCGTTCGTATTTGGAATCGGTGCGGCGCTGTTTACCAATCCACTGGTCACATGGACGGTTTGGCTCAGTCACATTTTGTGTGCCATTTTCACAGCCATGCTGTTGCCGGGAGAAAAGCAAACATCTCAGATTGCGGATGTTCCCCGGGAAGCTACTATGGTACAGTGCCTGAAACACACGATTCTGGTTTTGGCACAGGTTTGCGGATGGGTCATTTTTTTCCGTACGATTCTTGCTTTCCTTTTCTCTTTTCTCGGTAGTGGAACACCTCTTGAGATGAGAGCCGTGATTGCCGGCGCTTTAGAGCTAACAAACGGCAGTCTGCTTCTGCAAACCATCCCCCAGGAGTGGGCGCGCTATCTGATGTTTACCCTCTTTCTCAATATGGGAGGACTGTGTGTTGCCATGCAGACCATGTCCGTTGTGGGAGAACTGGGAATTGGGATGTACTGGCGGGGAAAACTGATGCAATCTCTGCTGGGCGCCCTATTCTCTGTGATGCTGCTTCCCGCTCTGTTTCCCCTTTCCCACGCTTTTACCCGTGCAGCCTATCTTGCCGCCATTCCCGTTCTTGGGCTGGCCGTACTCCTGTGGGGGAAATATTTAAAAAACAGCTGGCATTTTGAAAAAATTGGTGTATAATATAAGGGAAACTCTGAATAAATCGCCTTCGACTGGACAGCGGATCTTTTTCGCCATCCATGCAGAATGAAAAACCGGAAATACACAAAGTATTCCCCGGTTTTC
>CASFFN010000010.1 GCA_949293985.1 uncultured Eubacteriales bacterium
GCCTACGGTCATCTGGCTGAGCTGACTTCCGTTGTAGACATAGCCATAGGTAACCGTGCCGTTGGTACGGCGGATTCTCATACCGTCCTGGTTATAGGTATTGGTCCAGGTAGCGCCGTCCTTGGTGATGGTTGCCAACTCCCGGCCATGCTCCCAGGTGTACTGCCGCACCCCATCAGACAGGGGGTTACCCACGGTATCGTAGGTAATGGTTCTTCCGTCATAGGCGGTGAGCAGGTCACCCCATTCCGAATCCCCATAGGTATAGGTGACGGTCTTGGTGGGGGTTCCCAGGCTTCCGGTGGTGTAGGCGTACTCCTTCCGGTTCAGGATATTGCCGGAGCTGTCATACTCCCAGGTGCGGGTGGTTCCGGCTTTCTGGTCATTCTCCCGTATCAGCTGGTTGGCGGTATCATAGACATAGGTGGTGGTATGGGTGCCGTCGCTGATGGAGGTGATGTTGCCGTTATTATCGTAGCCGTAGGTGTAGGTGACCTGATAGCCCGCAGCGGAGGACTTGAGGGTGGCTACCTGGGTGGTGGCTTTGGTGGAGCTTTGGGTGCGGAAGGTGAAGGTGTCTGTCAGCAGCGCTGTGCTTCCCTTCTTGGTAATCCGCTGATTCACCCGACCGAAGCTGTCATAGGAATAGGTTCTGCCTGTACCGTCTCTGGTGACGCCGGTTACCCGATTGTCGTCGTCATAGGTGTAAGAAGTGGTGTGCTTGACGCCGTTGATGGTTTCCACCAGGGAGGTAAGGTTATTGATTTTGTCGTAGGAATATCCCACACTATGGGAGTAGTTGCTTCCTGTTTCCACGGTCTTCATCAGACGGTCGGTGAAGTCGTAGTAATAGGTGGTGGTTCTTCCTGTGGCAGAATCCTTTACCTTTGCAAGGGCACCGCTGTTGTCATAGGTGAAGGTGACGGTGTCTCCGTCCTCGAAGGTCTGCTTGGTCACCCGGCCCAGCTTGTCGTAAGTATATTTTACATAATCATCATTACCAAAGTCAAGTCTTTCCAGGTAATGATTTCTGGCAGTATAGCTGTACGAGGCCAGGGAACGGCTGCCGATGCGGATGCCGCTGCGCAGGGCGAAATTACCGTAGGTCAGGCTGTAGGCTGTGGTGTCTGTGGTTACACCGGTAAGCATATCATTCTGATAGGTGTACTTTACAGACGGGGAAAGGCCGGTATCCGTCTGGGCTGCGGCGGAGGCCATCCGGTACATGGAATCGTAGGTGTATTTCGTCCGGGTAGCGGTGGTATCCTCCGGGTATTGCACCCATTCCAGCGCATTGGTATTGGCGTTATAGCTGTAAGTGGTGGTTTTGCCTGCGGCATCGGTGGTGGAGGCCAGCCGGTTACCGTCGGAGGTATAGGTGGCTGTGGCGGTGATCTTCTGGGTGCCGCTGCCGATGGACACGGAGGTGTTGTTGCCGTAGGTATCGTAGGCGAAGGTATACACGATACCTGTATCGGAGGTGGCAGTTTTTACATTGTGGTAATTGTCATAGGTGTAGGTGAGCTTTGCGCCTGTGGGGAGAATGGCCTTGGTCAGGTTGTTGTTGGTATACTCATATTTGGTGGTCTGCCCCTGCAGGTCCTTCACGCTGATGACATTGCCGTTTTGGTCATAGGTATAGCTGTTGCCAAAAACTTCCTTATACAGCTGAATGCCGTCAAAATACATGGTGTTGACATTGTAGCCGTAAAGGATCTGAATGGTAACGGAGCTATAAGCCTTTTCCGCTACCACCGCCGTTGCCGCATACTGCCAGTTTACGGATTTGTCCGTATTGGGGTTGAAATTCACCCGCTGGGCCTTGGATTTGGTGCCGTCGGTGTAGTTGAAAATTGCCTGCAAGCCGAACTCCCGGGGGAACACGGCGTAGCTGGAGAAAGGCGCTGCATCGCCCTTGGCCCAGCCCCCCAGGACAAAGGTATCTCCTGCCTTGCCGCTGACCTTTACGGTCTGCTGCAGATATTTCCGGTAAAGAGGCTCGCCCTGAACCCGCAAGACATTTTTGTCCAGCTCAGGAGCGGCGGCGGAACCGGCGGTAATGATTTTGTCGTTGGCTGTGCTGGTATTGCAGTGAATGGTCCAGTTGTATGCCGGAGAACCGCCATAGCGGAAATCGCCGTTTTCAATCAGGTTGTACCGGCTGGCAGTGGGGGCAAATTCCAGCTGGACACAGTCTATGTAGGTGGTGCCGGCTGCCTTGGTCAGCAGCTGGGGCGTGACAGCGGTGGTGGAGGTGGGGGTGAAGGAAACCTCCAGCCGTGTCCAGTTGGTATTGGGGTTCAGCACCTCGCTGGTGACGGTGGTAGACCCGCTCTTCAGTGCCAGGTATGCAGCTCCTGCGCCGGTTTTTACATAGGCGGAGAAAGTAACCGTCTGATTGGCAGGGACGGTAATCTGTCCGCCGCTGACACCGCTGGCTGTTCCGGCAGATGCCCGGGTCATGGAAAGAGATTTGCTTCCGTGGAAGGCGGAGCTGGAGGAAATGGCTCTTGTCACGGAGGAATTTACCGCAGTCCACAAGGTTCCGTTTTCAAAGCTGCTGTCTTTCAGGGTGTTGCCCACGGTGTTCTGGAGCTTGGAGGACAGCCGGAGCTGGTTGCTCTTTGCGGAGGAGGATTGATCCTGGGCATACCGGGCGTAGGTGGCATGCCCCTGTCCGTCCTGAATGCAGATGGTATTGCCCCAGTTGTTGAACTGCATGATTTGCAGGTTTCCGTTTACATCCCGGAAGGTGGTCTGATTGCTGGCGTACTCGATGGTCAGCTCGCCGCCGCTGACGCCGTCGTCGCTGTCTGCAATCTTCACCACCCTGCTGGGCTTGTACCTGTTGGCGGAGGTGTCTATCTGGTTATAGGTGTAGCTTACCTTGTATCCGTCCACATCCTTGGCAGAGGTGAGGAAGTGACCGGTGTAGGTATAGGTGCTGGCTTTTCCGTCCTTGTCGGTGATGGTGGTCAGATTTCCGTTGGAATATGCGAAAGTGACATAGGCCAGCTCCGTGGTGCCGGTGCCGGTATACTTGATTCTGCTGAGGGTTCCGTTGGAGGCATACACAAAGGTGTATTTCCGTCCCACACCGTCGGTAATACTGCTGATTTTCAGACCGGTGGAGGCGGTGTAGGTGATGGTAATGGAACTCTTGGTGGCCTGATTGTTTGTGAGCTTCTTCAGGCGGCCGCTGGCGTCGAAATAGCTCTTGCTGCCATCCTTGGCGGTGATACAGTATTTGCTGTCACCGCTGCCGGTGGTGGTCAGTGTCAGCTCCAGACCGTCCTCGTCCTTATAGGTTCCGGAGGATGCGTATTTGAAATAGTGCTTTGTTCCGTCTCCATCCTCCCAGATGTAGTAAGAGGTATCCGTGGTCCACTGGTAAACCCGCTGATTGAAATTGGTTCGCCAGCCGTACCCCATGGAAAAACTGTTGTTTTGGCAGTCATTGGCATTATACACATGGGTAATGGAAACCGGCATCCGGTTGCCTCCAAAGCCCAGGTCGCTGCGGGTCCAGACCAGGTTTCCGGTATAGTTGTTCACATAACCGGTGCCTGCCCGCCCGGCAGAGGTGGCGGTATAATCCCAGTAGTCTTCCAGGCCGTTGTTGTTGCGGAACTGAATCAGCAGGGATGGATAGTAAAGGCTATTGCTATAGTCGGAGGAACAGAAAGAGCGGATTGTGTTATAGGACACTTTTTCAAAAGTGTCGGATGCTTTGAAAAGGATACCTGTATTTTCTCCCTCATACCAGCCCCGCACAATGTCTGTAATCTCCCAGACATGGTAACCTGCGCCTCTGGCAATGACATAGTCTTCCACGGTGGGGTTGAAAGAAGGGGCATTGCTCCAGGTCAGCTGCATGTAGTCCCAGGTGCTGTTGACCTTGTGAGCCTCCACAACCACATCCGAAGCAGCTCCAACCGGCTTATACATGGTAATGAGCGCCTTGACGATTACATCCGCAGAGGTTAGGGCGGGCAGTTTTTCGTACTTCAGGAAGGAGCGGTTGATTCCATCGTTGCCGTGACCACAGTCGTTGGTGGGGTGTAGATAGCTGATGGCCCGCTTTTCCGTCACCACCTTGTCCCGGATGTTGGTGGTAATGGTAGAGGCATGCACAACCGGATCCAGAACCACAGGCCACTGACGGCTTTCATCCGCCAGCCATTCCTGAGGAAGCAGGTAGGTAAGTTCATACTCTCCATCGCCGCCGGTAAGGGATACCTGCACATCAAAGCTGTACTGCATTTCGGCATCAAAGAGGTAGGGGGCAGGCATGGTCAAGATGATCTCTTCCTGTTGGGAATCATAGAAATCAATCTGTCCGTCTTCCTGCTGAACAGGGACCAATTCCCCTACGGACAGGCGGAAGCGGTAGCCCCGGAGTGTGCTGTCATACTGGGTGAGAATGACGGACTCCTTCAGCTGGTTGGAGAGCAGGTCATAGGTGATATTGGTGTTCTGGTATACGTTGTTATATGCCAGGCGGGAAGAAACTTTGCTCAATACGGTTTCTTCAAACTCTGTCGCTTCTTTTGCCTCTGTCGGGTCGAGCACCTGAGGCACAGCGGCAGCTGCCTCGGCAATATCGACAGTGAGCTGTTGCGTGGATATGTTGGGGTCGATGGTTCCCGGCCCTAAAATCGGCTGAGTCAGTTGTCCTGCCATATAGAAGGACAGCGTATATCCATCCTTGGTGATGGTTACCGGGGCGTTGGCGTCCAGTTGGCTGGGCAGCTGCACATCCCAAACGCCGGCGGTGTTGGTATAGTAGTTCAACGAACCAATCCGGCTTGTTTTCAGAGTGTTGTCGATGTCCTTCCACTGTCCGTCTTCCATATAGTGGACAGGAGCGGCGTATACCGCAGCAGCATACAGTCCGTTGGATAGCTTGAATTCTTTGGAGTACTCCGTTCGGCTTTCCTCTACCTCTTCCAGAACGGTTACTTCTTCCGGAACAACCGCTTCTTCCGGCACAAGGCCGCTGTCAACAACAGGAAGGTCATCCTCCGCCAGAAGCCAGCTGCGGTATTTTGCAGCAAAGACATTCATAGGAAGGGAATTCACCAAAAGGGACAGAACCAGTATCAGACTGCTGATTTTCAAGAATTTCTTCATTATGTATCTCCTTCTTTATTTCCCGGTGGTGGATTCGTACGCATCGGATGTGAAGGAGACTCTCCGTTCACACCCGGATAGATCCGTAGTGCATGGGACTCACCTCTTTCCTATGAAATTGGAATATTCAGGACAGGCTCATAAGGTTACAATTTTCTCCAAAATTCGCCCTAACTGGGGATTACTCTTTTTGAGCTCGTCTCTGATTGCTTTCGTGTCCTGGTTGAGCTGGAATCTGGGGTTCAAAACCATTACTGTCTCAAATTGCGCCGCGGCAATTTTGACATTTTCCTCTGCATTTTCCCCAAAAGCCAATATCAAATGTACCAGCATTTTGCAGTAGTGACTGATTGCATTGCTGGGGTCTGCCGCCATATATACTTCGGCGAAACCTTTGATCCTTGTAATATCCTGACTGTTCGTAACGAAAAACTCTGTAGGGTTTGAGGATTCCAATAACGCTTTACTTAACTCTTTCAGCCGCAAAGAGCAATATGTACGGTATGACAGCACATCTGAGGGGTCGATTTTTAGCGCATTGAGGTACAGCTCTGCGGCCTGAAATCCAGGAGCAGGAACCGCTTCCGGGCGCTCCAGCGCTGTTCCGAAGTTTCGCAAATATTTGGCAAATACAGCGTCAATTTTACCATTGACCTGGATATAAGATGTGTAAATATCGTACACCTGGCTAAAGTATTCGATGGCTGTGTTAGCGCAAATCATTCTCTCACTGGTCTTTAACGGAGCCTCTTTGTACTGCATTTGTACATTGTAACACTCGCCCATGACATTGAGTAGATATGCCTTCATAAGAAATGCCGCCTGCATAGTGGTACTCAGCTGGTCTTTTGAACTCAGTTTATTTGTGTACAAAATGGCTTTTTCCCCATCGTCAAGAAATTCATAGATTATGGGAGAAGCCTCCAAATAGAACCTAACGGCTCTATCCAGAAAAGTTTTACCTTCATTTGTTTGTATCCGGTAGCCTTGGTAGAAGCAAAAATCACCCTCCCGAAGGGAGAGATAACCGCTCAAAAAACTGTGGCCTTTTACTTCCTTTGCAATACGGTTTAATTCCTCTCTGCATTGTTTGCAGTATTCCAAGCCTTTTGCACCCAGTTTATTTCTCTCATTATAAGATTTACCACGGTTTAAGTTGGAAGCCGCAGTAAATGTATACTCAATCGTTACAAGCAATTTCAAAATTTTATCATTAAAATTACTTACAATGTGTTCATTCTCAAATGACCACAGTAAAAATGGGGTGAAAGAGTAGTAGGGGGAATTCTGGCTGATTGCGGTTAAAATTTCTGCCTGGGTATTTCCGATGCCCATCGCCAGGACAGTATTGATTTTTGCTTCCGTTTTATCCAAACTGCTTTTCACTTTTTCAGACATTCTGAGAGCCAACTGAATCTCCTTGTTGCTGATTACATTGTAGATATTCAGAGCCACCCAGATGGATATGACGATACCCAGTAAGGGAATAAGGGTTTGCTCGGTTGCTGCAATTCTTATAGGTTCCACCGACGAGCTGTCGGTTTCAGACGCAAAAAACAAATTGTACCACACCAGCATGATGGAGCAGCTTACACAGATGATGCAGGAAAGCAGCAAAATAATTAAACCTGCTTTACAAGTCCGTCGGACACCTCGGGCAGCGGAGACTTCCTTGTCGGGTGAATTTTCTTTTGTTTTCTTTTTCATAATATCCTCTCTTTCTTTGTTCCTGGAATGACCAAGTATTCCAGCTTTTTAACAGGAGACATCTGAAAGTGCTGTTTCCTTGAATGTGTTACGAACAGCATACGTAAAAATATGTATGATACTATTTTTCAACTACTGTACAAACGAATCAAATTACATATATGTGACAATTATTTGAACTATGTTTTATTGGGACAAAATATGTTCAGTTATTGTGCAATACGTGAATAAATGTTCTATCAGGATTGTTTTAGGATACACGAAAAAGGCTCAAAAATGTCTGCCCAATTTCGTCGATAGATTAAATTCCGAATTTGCGATAATGCAGTAGAAAGTTAAAGGAAGTTGTGATATACTGCAAATACTGCAAGTTTAGAATAATGTCGATTATCTAACTTATAAACAGATAAATTGCGTCTTCTATATCCATGGAACTTCTATAATTCGGGAACTATCGAGCTGAGGAGATTCAATATGCTTTATTTTTACATATCTATGGTGGAAACACCTGAGGAAAAAACGAAAGTTGAACAGCTTTACTTGAATTACCGGCAAACCATGTACCATGTTGCATATCAAATTTTAAAGGATTCGTTTGAGGCAGAGGACGCTGTGCACGGTGCCTTTTTGCGAGTAATAAAGAATTTGGATAAAATCGATGAGACGAACAGTCACAGAACCAGAGCGTTTCTCGTTGTCATTACAGAGCATATTGCAATCGACATTTACCGAAAGAGAAAGCGGGAGACAACTGTATCTTATGACGAGCTATCCATGTATATTGCATCCCAGGAGAATTTGGAAGAATCTTCCGCTAAAGATTTGCTGGCGACAATGAACAGGCTGCCTGTCCATTATGCAGCGGTGCTCCTTCTAAAGTATTCCCAGGGCTATGATGATGCAGAAATTGCAGGACTACTCAACATTACAGAAGAAAATGTCAGACAGAGACTATGTCGGGGCAAGAAAAAGCTAAAAAAACTCATGGATTTGGACGGAGGTTCAAAAAGTGAATCAGAACAACAACGATGATTTTTTCTATGAATGTATGCCTGCGTTGGAAGCGGAAATGCTGGCAGATCTCCCTGATGAGCAATCCCTTCACCATCCATTTTCAAAAAAGTTCCAAAAGAAAATGAATGCTTTGATTCGCCAGCAGAAGTATACCCCTGCTGTAAAGACACTACATCAGATTTGCCGTGCGGCGGCTGCGGTGCTGGTGGTTGTGCTGCTTCTGAATGTGCTGCTGATAATCAGCGTAGAGGCTTATCGAAACAAAGTTTTTTCATTCCTTACAGAAAGCTGGGAGAAACTTACATCTTTCGTCGTCCAGTCTGATACCATAACCGGCAGCGGTACAATCATTCCCATGGAACCTGCTTTCCTGCCGGAGGAATATGAGGAACTTGAGCGATATACCACTGATTATGAGCACACGGTAATCTGGGTAAACCCGCAAGGCCAGGAGATCGTTTTTTCTCAGATACTGCTTTCTCAGTCTGAATCGATTTTTGATACAGAGGATGCCAATATAAAAGAACTGGATGTAAGCGGAAATCATGTCTATATCCTGAGCGAACACAATGCATGCCAAGTCCACTGGCTGTCAGGGGATTGTGAGTTCCTTTTGATTGGAATCCTTTCAGAGGATGAGATCATCGAAATCATAGAAAGTATTTCATCGGCCAGTACAAATTGAAGCGCCGGCTATACGCATTAGAAAACAAAAAATTTTATATGCTGTCACACTTCCCCCCAATCAGTCGTTACAGAAGTAGAACGAATGATTGGGGGGATTAAGTAAAAATAAACGCAAACAGTAATTTATATTTATATTGAGGAGGATTTATGAAGAAGATTATTGTATTGTTAATGTGTATGGTTGTACTGACTTCCAGCACTATGACGGCTATGGCCGCAGAAGGATCCGAGATTATGCCGCTAATGGAATATATATCGTATGCACGTGCAGCGATATATATCGACGACAATGGCGTAGCTACCATTTCATGTAATGTATATGGACATCAAGGTATTACGACAAAAGTAACTGTAACAGCTGAACTTCAGCGACTTCAAAACGGAAAATGGGTACCTCTTAAAACATATTCTACAACAAGCTATACATATCGTGCACGGATTAGCCAAGAATACTCTGTATCACCTGGATACTCATACCGTGTTCAAGCTACAGTTGTAGCCTATTCGGGAGCATTATCCGAGAGACAAACTGTTACCAGTAGTATCGCATCCTACTGAAGTTATGCTATAAGATATTTTGTTCAACGATAAAATCCACATATCATCATAAACAAAGGACACATATAATTTTTACGCATTTGACTTAAGTCTTAAAGGAGAACAAACGTGTTATTGGCGCCTACCCAAAATAAATTGATGTCATGTGAACTAATTAGAAGGAGGATAATCACTATGAAAAATCGGAATTTGATGTGCTTTGCTCTGGTATGCCTGTTGATGATTTCGCTGCCTATTGTAGCTTTTGCGGAAGAAAATATCGATATCATTGAAGTAAATCCGGATACATTGGTTCGATTCGAAGAGGTGATTGGCACACCCGATATGCAGACCGGAGAGCTGAATGACAAGCTCTTAGTTGCACCCCTTGCAGTCGGTGATATTCTGTTCTCAATGACCGCTGAGAGAGTTACACAGTTACTGACAACTTACAACTCTCCTGGAAAATATTTTACTGGGGGAGAACTTGATTGGGATGAGGGTGTAAGGATTGCTGGCACGGTTACTTCTTCACTGGGTACTGCTCCGCACCACAAGGTAAAAGTTGGTGTCTGTTATTATGATGCAGCTACGGACACCTTCGTGTCTGTAGATGGGCCGAATTATTTTCAATCCGGAAAATTTTCCAGTATAGTAATAGAAAAGTTTCCAGATGGACAACTCAGCCGCCCAAATTTCTATAATCAGGAGAAATATTATGGCCATATTACCAACTGGATGCAGGGTGGTTATGTATACGGCACTTTGACTTTCTCTATCGCATAGAATCCGAAGATTACTCACATACTGTTGAATTGCAAAAAACAAACATAAAATTTATAAACAGGTTTTAACTATCTTATCAAAAGCGCCTAGTGGGGTGCTGTTTACTCAGCACCCCACACTTTTAACTTACACGGGAGTAAATGATATGAAAAATAAAACCATTCGAACAACCTTGATGATTACTTTAGGTATTGTTGTAATTGCCGCCATTGGTATTTATCTTTTCCTTTATCAGTGCCATAAAACACTTCCCCATGCAGCAGAAGAAGTGTTTATAAAATATATGGAGGCTTTTAAAAATGGCACCAAGGAGGCTTCGCAATATGCTTATTTTCGAAATGACGAGCTTCAACATATTTATGAGGACTCAGGAACAGTATTGATAGATTACCGCATCGAAAATATTATGAGAATTAACGAAAACCTGTTTGCAATTACAGTACTTGTCAAAACAAATAGGACATCTAAATCCTATATGCGTGTATATAATTTTCTTGGCAGAATAGATGGAGCGTGGCAATTTATAAACGGTGTAGGCAACGTCCCGGACGAAATATGTACCAACTTAAACAAGGAAAACTATTCTTACAACTAGAGATTGGATAACACATACTTTGTAAAGATTTTTCTTTGCAAATTAAGCATTTTTTCTTTCTGCAGCGTTTAATAAGTGCAAGGGATTTTTCTGATGAGGTGAGGGAGTGGATATCGGTACTGTACTTTATCTCCGCTATCTTGAGGGAGACAATGCTTCCTTGGAGGAACTGATTGGCCTCTACAAAGATGGCCTGATTCTATATCTGGACAGCTTTCTCCATGATATACACACGGCAGAGGATCTGACGGAGGAAACCTTCATAAAGATTGCCATTCGCAGGCCCAGATATGTTCCCCGGGGACAGTTTCGGGCGTGGCTTTATAAGATTGCCCGGAATCTGGCAATCAGTCACCTACGGAAAGTATCCCGAGGGAAAGCCCTCCCTTTGGAGGCAGTGGGGGAGCTTCCCGATGACGCCCTCAGCCTGGAACAAAGCTATCTTTTGCAGGAGAAGCGAATCGCTGTCCGCCGGGCTCTGCGGAAAATCAACCCGGATTATGCCCAGGTTTTGTATCTTACTTACTTTGCCGGGTTTGACAACAGCCAGGTAGCTGCCATTATGAAAAAGAGGAAACGGCAGATAGAAAATATGCTGTATCAGGCAAAGAAAGCCATGAAAGCGGTGCTTAGCAAGGAGGAATGTTTTTATGAAGAGCGCTGAGGAGATGGCCAGAGATGTTTTCCGGAAGCGGGATGCACAGGAAGCCAGGCGCGGAAAAAGACTCCGCCGCCTGGGAACAACCCTCACCGCCGTGGGCGTTGTTTTCTGCCTGATGGTGACGGCGGGATTTGGCTATGCCTTTGCAGCCAGTCTTGGAATCATCCAGGACTTTCTTGGGATATTGGGGAGCCAAACCCAACTGACCCCGTCCCAGCAGGCGTATGTGGAAGAACACCTGGCGGAAGTCGGGGAAAGCGTCACCCAAAACGGTTTCACCCTCACCCTGAAAGGTGCCCTGACAGACGGCACCGCCGCTTATATGCTGGTGGATATTGTGGGGCCGGAAGATGCAGACATGGAGGGGGTGGCTTTGGGCTCTGTAATGGATTTTGATAAGCTGAATTTGGCAGACCCCAAAAGTACACCTATCCGTTCCTCCAAGGCTACCTTTATCCCTATCTCCGATGGCGATGGATTGCAAAACACCCTTTCCTTGGTGATTCAATACAATGTTATTCAGTCTCCGGGCGGGAAATTTACCCTTGCAGACGGAAGAGACCGAATCTTGTACCTGGAAAATCTGGTATATAACGAAAAGGAATATCCTTATTCGGAGCGCACTATGGCAGAAGGGGTGTGGGCGTTCGAATTTTCTTTTGCCAAGGTAGACGACCGGGAGCGGGAGTTGCTCACGTCCCCCATTTCCGGATCTTATACCCAGATTTCCGGAAAACAGGTAAATGCTACGATTTTCTCTGTCAGGATGAAGGGATTAAGTGCAACGCTTTATTACAACCTAGAGGATGGACGGGTTCAGGAAGCGGGGGATTTCGGTATCCTGCAATTCGTCCTGAAAGACGGCTCCGTTATAGAGGCTTATCCCGAAAAAGCCGGGCAAACATCCAGAATGGAAAATGGCAATCCAGTTCCCGGTTCCGGGTGTCTTTTCTGCACTTATGTATTTGAGGCGCCCATTCCCTATGAGGATGTGTCCCAGGTGCTAGCAGGCAATATGGTTGTAGATGTAATTTGAATGAAGAAACGCTTACTTTTTCGAGGCCAGGATCCTAATATTCCCACATGATAATCCTGTGCAGTGAACAGTCAGAAATTCTTTTCTGAAAGACTAACTATTAAAAATCATGCCCCCAAATGAGAAATTTGCAGATTGTTGTGCCCATCTAAAAAAGGCATGGCAAGCAGAGCGTCGCTGGCGGCGATCTGAGAAAAGATTGCTGCGGTTGTTATGCAGCTTGTCTATATGGCTGTTGGGACTTCTTCATGGCATAGATCAGGCGCACAAGCTTCTTGGCAGCATGAGATATGGCAACATTGTAATGTTTCCCCTCGGCACGTTTCTTGGCAAGGTAGGCAGCAAATACAGGGTCCCAATTGCAGACAAATCTGGTTGCATTAAAGATGGCATATCTCAAATATCGGGAGCCGCACATCTCCATGTGGGAATGACTGCTGGTAAGCTGTCCTGACTGGTAGGTAGAAGGTGACATGCTGGCATAAGCCAGAATCTTGTCGGCAGAATCGAAGTTGGAGAAATCACCAACCTCAGCCAGAATCATGACTCCCATTCGGGTGCTGATGCCAGGGATGGAAGTAATAGGAGAGTGAATTTCACCCATTATGGAATTGATTTCAGTTTCGATTTCCTCAATCTCTGCATCCAACTCCCGGATGAGCCGAATGGTATGCTTCAACTCCAGGGACTTAGCGGGCATTCTGGAGCCAATAGAGTTTTTGGCAGCATCCTGAATCTCAACTGCTTTCTCCCGGCCATAGCGGCCCCTAAAAGCATCTGACAGCACGGACTCCAAATGAGTCAAGTGTGCCTCGGAAATTTGATGTGCTCCGGGAAACTCGCTGAGAAGTGCATAAACAGAAGACATGTGAAGTGTTGGCACCAACTTTTCCAGTTCTGGAAACAAAATACAGACCAGCCGGGCAACGGAACATCTCAGCTTTCCCCGCTCACGAACTTTGTCAAATCCGTATATTGTTATTTACTTCATTTCTAACGGAGCTGTTGCCACCGGCAGCGGAACAGTATTTCACAGAGCATAATACAAAGTTATGGGACAAAGAGGGAACCTCCTTGGTATCGATAATCTGCTATATAGCTGGGAAGTGAGTTGCTATGTATGATTTTCTCAAGTATATTTTGCAGGTATCAAAAAACAGTATTGGTGTGGTTGCTTTAGCCGTTATAATCGGGCTGGCCGGACTAATAACGGGATGCTCCGTTTTTCACAAGAAGCATAATGGAAGAGGGCATTTCCCCTGGGAGAAAGGCTTTTTATGGCTTGTCTTTGCTGGGTATATCGCTGTAATTGTTTCTGTGACACTGCTCCGACAGGGGGGAGGATATAAATCCTGGAATTTGCATTTGTTCCGTGCATGGCGAGAGGCTTGGAATAACTACTCTGTGAAAAGCTGGAGCAATGTACTGCTGAACATCGCCCTGTTTCTGCCCCTGGGGGCTTTGCTTCCTCTGTTGGGCAAACCCTTTCGCAAATGGTATAGGACGATACCTGCGGGATTTGCTGTATCCTTATCAATTGAACTGCTACAACTGGCAATGGGCGCCGGTATATGGGATGTGGATGACCTGTTTACCAATACTCTGGGCACGGCAATAGGTTTTTTGTTTATCATGGCTGTCTTGGCCTTGTTCCGGAAAAAAGGATACAGGCTAAAACCGTGTCTGGCATACAGCGGATTTCTCTTGGCAATTCTTGTATGCATTGGAAGTATATTTCTTTCCTACCATTTGCAGGAGTATGGCAATCTGCCGACGGCACCGGCCTACAGAATTAACATGGGGGATACCAGATGGGAACTGCGCTGTCAACTGCCGGTTGCTAATAAAATTCTGCCGGTTTATCGCACACAAAATCGCACATTAAAGGATTGCGATGCCTTTGCGCGAGATATCGCCAAGCTAGAAAATGCAACCGTGGATTCCACAAGCTATTACCAGGATTTTGCTTACTATATGCTTTATTCCGGAGAAGCCCAGACCGGGGTGCTGCAGGTTTCCTACTATGATGAAAGCTATGAATATTTTGCAATGGGCAACGGATTTTATGAAGATTTCGTTGCAGTTGACCGGGAAACCATGGAAGCAACTCTTGGAAGATACCCGGTGTCCATCCCGGCCTGTGCAGCGTTTTTCGTGGATGAGGACAAATGGCACATTTTCTCTGTGGACATGTATCTGGAAGGGGACAGGATGTATGACGGCACACTGCGATGCCGGTTTTCATCGGATGGAACCCTTACCGAAATAGAGAATAACCTCTTGTCCTACCACTACTACGATACCGCATCCGTTATTTCGCCCACAGAAGCCTACCAAGCCCTCTGTGCAGGTTCATTCAATGATGATGGGTACTTTGAACGTATACGCCCGGGAAAGCTCGTGGTATTGTCCTGTGAGCTGGCATATGAAATCGACACCAAGGGATTTTACCAACCGGTATATCTATTCGCGGTGGAAGCAGAAGGTGGTAGCTACAAAAATACTGTTATGATTCCAGCAATGCAATAGCTATCGAAAACTTAGCCGATGTTTGGCTCTTGTTTCGCAAGTAGGATTCATAAATTTGGAACGGATTTTAGAATTTTATTGATTATGTACATGGCGAATGCAATCTGCTTTTTCTTGATGCTAGAAGAAAAGCAGAATATCTTGCAACTTCACCCAACTGATGGATCCAAAGATCTTTGGTTAATTTGTAGAAAATTATTCTTGGAATTTTAGTAATGCACCCCAATACCGGATGGGCCGGTATTGGGGGTGCTTCACTTCTACCTTGGATTGGGTTTCAGAGGAACATTGCTGCCTGCCAAGCCTCGCCCATGCAGGCCAGGTGGAGACCTTCATGACCGGTGTTGCCCATTACATCCCGCAGGTCCAAAAGCAGGGCTTTCTCCAGGTAGGCAAGCCCCTGCTCCTGAAAGCCGTTTTCCAGGGCAAAGAGGGCGTGGCTGGCAAAGCTGAGGGTGGAGTCGTGGAGACAGATAGGCTCAAAATCCTCCCAGGCTTCCTTTTTCTGCTGCTCTGTAAACAGGTGGGGCAGACGGGTCATCAGCAGCAGAACATCCGCCTGCTTGATGACTTTGTAACGCTGGAGCCGGTCAAAGCACACATGATGGTAGCTTGCCCCTGCATCCGGTTTCAGCTGCTCTATGGAAACAGGCTCCAACAGGTGGAGCGTCTCGTCCTGACGCAGCCGTCCTGTGGCGGGATCCCGGGGCCATTTGATTGCCTGGCGAAGGGTGTTCATCTGTTCAACCTCTTGGGGGGTAATGCCCAGGGCGTGATACCGTTCCGGGCGCTTTTCCTGAAGGTCCGCTGCTGCCCGAATGGCCAAATCCAGATTGTGCTGCACCATTACATTGGTGAAAAGATTGTTGTTGGTGATGCCGCAATACTCGTCCGGGCCTTTGCAGAAGAGCAAATCCGCTTCCCCGGTTTCCGGGCGGAAGGTATAGCGGCTGACCCAGAAGCGGGCAGTTTCCACATACACCTCTGCGGCCTTGTCCAGGTAAAAAGCTTCATCTCCGGATTTTTTGCAGTAGGCATCCAGGGCATAGGTAACGTCGGCGGTGATATGCAGCTCGCTGCACCCGATGTCCCAGGTTTCGCATTGCTCGCTGCCGTCCAGTGCGGCCATCCAGGGGTAGCGGGCACCGGCGGTATTCATCTCCCGGGAATGCTTTTTTGCTGCCGGTAGGGAACGGACACGATAATCGCAGAGATTTTTCGCCCCTTCCAGGTCGTTTTCCAGGAAGAAGGGCAGCATAAAAATATCCGTATCCCAGAAATAGCAGCCCTTGTATCTGCCGTGGCTCAGTCCTCTGGCACCGATGCTGACGGTGGGGTCTTTGGTGCTGCAGCTGCCCATGAGGTTGAACATGGAAAAGCGCAGACCGGTGAGAAGGTCACCTTTCAGGGCAGGGGGGCAAAAATCACATTTTGCCCAGGTGTCCGCCCAGGCGCCCTTGTGTTCTTCCAGCAGCCGGCTGTAATCCCAGGCCTGGGGAAGCCCGGAAATCCGTGGGTCTACATCTCTGGAAGTCAGAATACACGCTCCCTTGTCCAGAATATATTTTTTTTCTTTTTGGGCGGATGCCTGCCAGCAGACACCGGTGTTGCAGTGATGGCAATAGGCAAAATCGGAACTTTGAATTTGCACTTCCTCCGTGACGGTAAGGTTGGTGCCCAAAATGGAAAAGGTACAGCTGACCCCGTTGGGAGAAGGGGAGGTGCTGACCAGCCGGGAAAGCTGGATGGTTTCTGTGTTGGCCTTGGTCTGGTCGTCGGGAATGGGGCTGTTGCAGCTGTCCGTCAGAATGCCGCTTTCTACTGAGATTGCCATGTCTGCCCGGGGCGCAAGTACCAGCCGCTGCAGGATGAGTGCAGGATGCTCTCTGGGTAAAAACCGCTGATATTCCACATCCAGACGCTTTTCTCCGGCGGCAAGGGTATACCTGATGGTGAGGGTGGCCTCTCGCATATTGAGAACACGCTCCAGATCTGATGACAGCTCCGCCTGGGTGCCGTCTATGAAGATACGGTCCCAGACAGGGGTGGGCAGATTCACAAAATCGGTAATGCCCGGCTTGATCTCCCCGAAAATCCCTGCCAGGTACACACCTTTCTGGATTGGACGATGGTGGGGTTCGGCAGAGGGGTAGCCCCGGACACCCATACGCCCGTTGCCCAGGAAGAAAATGCTCTCGCAGAAATCGTCCTCCCAGCCTGGACCTTTTTGGGAGATTACCCAGGGGTCAAGCTGCAAATCATTTCTCATGGCTTACCTCCTTTTGGTGTGCTGTTTTCATGCTGTGGCAGAGGAAGCCTGCACAGGTGGCAAAGGCGGCGCCGGTGGTGCAGGTGCCCTTCACCGGGTCAACGCTTTCGCAGGCAATGCCGTTGTCCATTTCCAGAATCTCCAATTCCCGGAAGGCCTGGGCCTCATAACCGCAAAGCAGGCTGTTGCACAGGCTGAGAATCCAGGGGTAGGGGGCGTGGGCGCAGCCGATTTCCGCAATGGGAGAATCTGCGAAGCTGTATTCGTAGGCGGGAGAGCGGATCATGGAAACGGTGTTCTGCCAAATTTCGTCGGTGCTTTCGCAGAATCCATAATAGGGCAGCAGCTGCAGGCTTCCCGGCGGCTCGTCATAGATGTTGTGCTGCCCTTGCAAATCTACAGACCAGCCAAAGTAAGGCATCTTCTGGTTGTCATAAAATACGCAGTGCCGGTATATGGCGGACTTTACTTCCTCCGCCTGCTGCTCCAAATGGGCGTACCGGTTGGGATAAAGCCTGGCAATGGCTTTCAGGCTTCGCCATACCAACATATTGTTGTAAGTCAGGTAAGGATATAGGATTTCGTCGTCGGTGGGTTGGAGGAAGGTTTCGTACAAGGCAATGTCCGGGTGTTTCATCGTGGACAGCACTTTGAGAATCCGGGCAATGCCTTGCTGCACATTGGCTTCTTCCAAAATCTCCCGGCGGCCGGTTTGCTCCACATAGGATTCCAGGGCGAGGACGGGGGACATGAGCTCGTCCAGCTCAAACCCCGGCTCCAGTACGGTGCCGTCAATATACCGGGAGTGAATCCCCAGGTTTTTCCGCTGCCGTCCGAAAATATAGTGGAGAATTTCTTCTGCCAACTCCTGGTCTGCATCCAGAATTGCCGGAAAAGCCCACAGAAGCACATCCCGGTCCCAGTAGGCGGCACTGACATAGTACCGGGTGCCCCGGCTGGTAGCGCAGACCAGTTCCTCCGTATCTAGGGTAATGCCGGTGGAATAGAAAATGCAGAAGAACAGATTTGTGTTGTAAATTTCTGTAAGTTTTGGGGTGGCCATCTGACAGACCCGCTTATCCAGCCATGCGGCGGTGCGGCGATATTCCCAGTCCCAGCCCCGGCGCAGCATTTCCTTGGCACTGGTGGCGGCGGCCACCTCCTCGTAGCCCAGTCCCCAGTAGAAAATCAGTTCCTGCTGCTCCCCCTTCCGGAGGGTATCCTGCCGGGACAGGGTATAGGTGATGCGGTTTCCGTCAGAGGAGTAATCCGCCTGGGTCTTCCGGCTGCTCATGGGCGCAAAAGAGAACACAGGTGCGCCGCAGCGGAAGTCAAAAACAATACTGTCGTTCCAGCCGCTTTCGTAGCAGTGGGCCTTGCCGTCCAATTCCTTGTCCTCATTGATACAGTGCCAGCTGCTGTCCCAGCAGCCGCTCAGACCCCAGAACACCTGGGCATCTTCTGCGGCGGTAATGGCAAGCTTCATGGCAAAGCCCCGCTCTCCCACTGGAGTGAGGACGGTCAGGGAAAAATCGTGACTTCCGGCCTTGGCGGAAAGTGCGGGAATCCAATAATGCTCCCGGTGCCAGGTTTTGTCTGTAAGCACAATTTCCACTCCGTCAATCTGGAGAAAGGGGACAATCAAAGGCGTTTTTTCTCCGCCTCTGACCTCAATCAGACCCTTGTGAGCCATGGAAAGATAGGTGAAATCTTCGATTCCTCCAGTGCTTTCGTTGATTTTGGGCAAAGAAACCATTTCATTTCCGGTGGGCAAGTAGCGATTCATGGTAACACCTCACAAAATATTGTTTAAACGCTTAAATTGCTTGTGTAATTCAAGTATAACAAAATATAATGGCTTGTCAATAATTTTTTAAACAAAATGCCAAAAAACTATTGACAAACTTGGGAAGAGATATTATCATAAATCCAGAAGATGAATTTAAACGGTTAAACTAACAAGCCGGGAAGGGAGGACGATACCATGGCAAGACCCACCCTGAAAGATGTGGCCCAGCTGGCGGGCGTCACAACGGCGACGGTTTCTTATGCCCTTAGCGGTAAACGTCCCATTTCTGAGGAGACCAAGCGCAGGGTGATGGAGGCCATCGAAGCGCTTGACTATGTGCCGGATTTGAATGCCCGGAGTCTAAGCATGCGGGACTCCAAACTGATTGGCGTTGTGGTTCCTCAGACTGAGCCCGGTGACAGACTGATGTTCCAAAACAGTTTTTACAGTGAAATCCTTGGCAGCATTGAGTATTACGCCCGGCAACAGGGGTATCACATTCTGATTTCCGCAACGGATGCCAACGAGAGCTACCTGACCCTTGCCAAAAAACGCAATCTGGATGGGATTATCATCATTGGCATGTACCCTGATGTTTTTTATCAGCAGATGAAAAAAACCCAAATCCCCATAGTCCTGATTGATAGCTACTGCAATGACCATTATTATCACAACATCCGCATTGATGACGCTTACGGAAGCTATCTCGCCACCCGATATATGCTGGAGAACGGACATGAGCATATTGCCTTCTTTGCCGGTCAGCTGAAGGAAAACGGTGTTATGAAAAAACGCCTGCTGGGGTATCAGCAAGCGCTGGGGGAGTATGAGGTTCCCTTCCGAAGCGAGTATATCTTTGAAGGCCAGATCGATTATAACAGCGGTATCGAGCTTGCAAACAAACTGATGACTTCCGGCTTGCCTGCAACCGGTGTGGTTGCGGCGGCGGACATTCTGGCAATCGGAGCGATTAAGGGTTTCTATGAAGCCGGGAAACAGGTACCGGAGGACTATTCCATCATTGGTTTTGACGATGTGGAGATTTCCCAGTATATGACACCGGGACTTACCACCATTCGTCAGCAAATATCCCTGAAAGGGGAAAAGGCAGTGGAGCTGCTGCTGAAGCACATCGAAGACCCCACTCTTCCCAAGCAAGAGGAGATTCTTCCCCTCCAGCTTATAGCCCGTGGGTCTGTTAAAAAGATTTCTTGACAGCTCCCGGGTCGTGTAAAAGGAGGGATGTAAAAAAGCGGCTTGCATTTCCTGGTCAAAGACAATGCAAACCGCAGCAAAGAAAGAATGTGTAGGGCACTCTTTTTGCTAAAAGATATTCTAAGCGAAAAGAGTAAAAAAATCAATGATAAAATGATTGAGGAGGAAACAAAAATGAAGAAAACCAAGCTTTTTTCGCTGATTGCACTGGTGCTGGCGATGCTCATGGTATTTGCGGCCTGTACCCCCAAGACGGATGACGGCAAGGAAACTTCCAATGACGGAACCACAACGGGCCAGAATACGGAAGGACAGACAGAAGGCACCACAGGGGAGCCTGTAACCATTACTTACTGCAACTTTAACGCCTCCGGCGGCAACGAAGAGACCCTGGCCAAAATGGTCGAAGCCTTTGAGGCGGAGCATCCCAACATCAAGGTGGATGTAGAAACCATCGGTTTTGACGATTATTTCACCCAGATGCAGACCCGCGTGGCCGGCGGCACCGCTCCCGACTGCTACGAGCTGAATATCGAAAACTTTGCAGCCTACGCCAATAAAGGGCTGCTGGAAGAAATTACCGGTGTGGATGTGAGCGGTTTGAATGAGACCACGCTGAGCGCATTCAATGTTGACGGCAAGCAGTACGGCCTGCCGGAAAGCTTCTCCAATGTGGTTTTGGTTTATAACAAGGATTTGTTTGATCAGGCCGGTGTTGCATATCCCACCGATGACTGGACCCAGGACGATCTGCAGGCTGCGGCAGAGAAAATCCGCGCTCTGGGGGACGACATCTACGGCATCTGGCAGCCCATCACCTACAATGAGTTCTTCAAGGTAGTTGCCCAGTACGGCGGCTCCCTGCTGAACGAAGATAAAACTGCTTTCACCATCAACTCTCCGGAGAACCTGAAGGCTGCCCAGGTGTTGGTAGACCGGGTTCTGGTTTCCAATGTCCAGCCCAATGCGGTGCAGCAGGGCGGTATGGGCGACTGGGATATGTTTATGAGCGGCCGTCTGGGTATGATCCCCACCGGTATCTGGGCATTCCAGACCTTTACCGAAGGCTGTGACTTTGCGTGGGATATTGTTGTGGAGCCCGGCAGCACCCAGAAGGCTACCCACTTCTTCTCCAACTGTGTGGTTATGAACCCTGAGACCCAGCATCCTGAGGAAGTTGCCACCTGGCTGGCATGGCTGGCCTCCTCCACCACCTCTGCCGACATTCGTCTGGAGGCTGGCTGGGATCTGCCCGCCCTGAAGGATCTGAATGCTCTGTCCTCCTACCTGGAAGTCACGCCCCCTGACAACCGTGAGGCTGTTTTCGAGAGCCTGGACTACCTGGTAATGCCTCCCGTCATTGAGGATTACGCCCTCATGAGTGACATCATTGGTCAGAAGCTGGCCGCAGCAGCCGAAGGCAGTATCACTGTGCAGGAAGCTCTGGATCAGGCACAGGCTGAGTGTGAGGCTCAGATTAAGCTTGGCTAATGCGTAGGATTGGGCCGCTGCTGATTATGCAGCGGCCCTATTTTTACCCCCTGGAGGTGCGAAATGAACACGAATACCATGACAAGACAAAAGAAAAAAGGGAAAAAGCGTGGCAGCGGTTTGCTGGTTGCCTCCCCATTTCTGCTGCCCAGTTTGATAGGCCTCTTGATTTTCAGCCTGATGCCCTTGATTATCTCCGGCCTCATCAGTCTGACGGACTGGAATGGACTGGATCAGCTGACGAAGCCCGGCTTCTTCCAGGAGCATTTTATCGGCCTTGAAAACTATAAAACGATTTTGTCCACCCCGGAATTCTGGAACACCCTGGGCAATACAGCGGAATATATCATCCTGTATATTCCCTCCATGCTGGCGGCTTCCCTGCTGGTGGCATACCTGCTCAGCAGACCCCGCAAGGGCATCGGAACTTTCCGGGTGGTGTATTATATCCCGGTCTTGACCAGCTGGGTGGCGGCCTCTCTGATTTGGAAGTCCGTATTGGCGCCTCAGTACGGCGCCATGAACGGAATCCTGGAGTTTTTTGGAATCCAGGGCCCCGGCTGGCTTCTGGATGAGGATTGGGCCATGCCTGCCATTGTCCTGGTTTCCGTATGGAAGGATATGGGCTTCTTTGGCCTGATTCTCCTGTCGGGCATTGTGGGCATCAACAAAACCTACTATGAGGCGGCAGAAATTGACGGCGCCAACGGCTGGACCCGGTTTGTGAAAATCACCCTGCCGCTGCTGACACCATCCCTTTTCTATGTGGTGGTTGTGGCCATGATCAACAGCTTCCAGCTGTTCCCCCAGGTTATGATTATGACTGGAGGCGGCCCCAATAAGGCAACGGAGGTTATGGTGGAGCGTATCTACCAATACGGCTTCCGGTACTACCGCATGGGCTATGCGGCGGCATTTTCCTGGCTTCTGTTTGTCATTATTATGGCCTTTACTGCGATTCAGATGAAGGGACAAAAAAGGTGGGTGCATTATGACGACTAAAAAAAGAGTGGGAACGGTGTTCTTTTATGGGGTTGCCATTCTCCTGGCGGTAATTGCCCTGATTCCCTTCCTGTGGATGATTTCCACATCCTTTAAAAGCCGTGGTGCCCTCATGTCCATTCCTATAGAGTGGATACCGGAGAACCCCACCTGGGATGCCTACATAAAAGTATTCTCCAAGTTTCCTTTCGCCAAGACTATCGCCAATTCCCTGTTTATCTCTGTCAGCTATACGGCAATTACCCTGTTGTCCGCTGCTATGGCAGCCTTTGCCTTTGCCAAGCTGCGCTTCACCGGAAGCCGGGTGATTTTCGGAGGATACCTGGCGACCATGATGATTCCCACCCAGGTTACCATGATTCCGCTCTTTGTCATTATGACAAAGCTGGGGCTGAAGGACACCTATGCCAGCGTGATTATGCCGTCCATTTTCCGGCCCTTTGCCATCTTCCTGCTGGTGCAGCAGATGCGCACCATCCCGGAGGATCTTCTGGCTGCTGCCAGGATTGACGGTGCCGGGGTGTTCCAGGTGTTCCGGAAAATTGCTCTGCCTTTGTGTATTCCCAGCCTTGCCACCTTGTCCATTACCACCTTTATGGAGTCCTGGAATGACTATCTGTGGCCGCTGCTGATGCTGGGGGACAAGGATAAGATGACCCTGCCCATTGCCCTGTCTACCCTGAATGGTCAGTATGCAACGGAGTATAATGTGCTCATGGCAGGCAGCCTTATTTCCATGGTTCCTATTATTGTGATTTATATCATCGCCCAGAGACAGTTCAAGAGCGGCATGATGGCCGGCGGTATCAAGGGGTAAAGATTTATGCAATATATTTCCTGTAATACAAAAGAAGTTTCCTATGGCGGCGGAGTGATTTCCCGAGATGGGGATCAGCTGCTTGTCAAACTCCATTACAATGGAGCCTACGGCATGGGGGAAAAGTACGACAGCCTGAACCAAAAGGGAAAAAAGGTCATAAACCGGGTGGAGGAAAAATTCTGCTTTCAGGGGGATAAGACCTACTGCACCACGCCGTTTTTCTGGACGGATACGGGCTTTGGCCTGTATGTAAAGACCTGCGAGGAGACGGTCTTTGATTTTCGTGAGGACTGTATTGCCGTTACCCTGCCGAAAAAGGCGGATGTGATTGTGTTCTCCGGCACTCCCCAAGAAATCATCCGGGAGTACATGGGACTGTTTGGCCCGGCGGTTCTGCCGCCGGAGTGGACCATGGGTGTCTGGGTTTCCGCCAACCGGTGGAATTGTCAGGAGGATGTGGAGGCCCTGCTGGAAAAGCTCAAAAAGTACGATTTTCCTGCCTCTGTGGTGGTCTTGGAGGCGTGGAGCGACGAAGCAACCTTCTATATCTGGAACGGGGCCAAATATACGCCGGTACCGGATGGAAAGGCGCTGAGGTATGAAGATTTTGACTTCGCAGATACCCCCTGGCCCAATCCGGCGGAGATGATTGCCCGTATCCATGAAGCCGGGATGAAGCTGCTTTTGTGGCAGGTACCTGTGTATAAGAAACAGGGCGATGACGAGGTGCAGAACCCCCAGAATGATTTGGACCGGGAAGATGCTAAGACTCGGAAGCTCTGCGTCACCATGCCCGATGGGACGCCCTATACCATTCCAAAGGGCAACTGGTTTGCAGGCTCCATGGTGCCGGATTTTACCAATCCCCAAACCCTTGCAAGCTGGTTTGGAAAGCGGCAGTACCTGCTGGATATGGGGGTGGATGGCTTCAAAACCGATGGAGGCGAGTTTATCCACCGTGCCGATGTCCGGTTTTACGACGGCACAACCGGCAAGGAGGGGGTAAACCGCTACAGCCGGGATTACACCGAAAGTTATGAAAACTTTGTGGGCGGCAGGGGCGTGATTTTCAGCCGTGCCGGTTTCTCCGGGCAGCATAGGGTGCCTTGCCATTGGGCAGGGGATCAGCAATCCCAAAATAGTGAGCTGGCAAGCGTACTGAAAGCGGGGTTGTCTGCCGGAGCTTCCGGTATGATTTTCTGGGGCTTTGACCTGGCGGGCTTTGCAGGCCCATTGCCCAGCCTGGATTTGTACCGCAGAGCAACCCAGATGGCCTGCTTCTGTCCCATTATGCAGTGGCATTCCGAGCCGGATGGGGGTCAGTTCCGGGAGCTGATGCCTGGCGGTGAGGGCAACAACGAGCGAAGCCCCTGGAATATGGAAGAAAGCTATGGAGCAGAGGGCTTTATGGAGGAAATGCGCTACTGGCACAAGCTCCATGAGCAGCTGCGCCCCTATCTGTGGCAAACGGCGCAAAACTGCGTCCGGGATAGTAAGCCCTTTATACGGCCCCTGGTCTATGAATGGCCGGAGGATGAAAGCGCTGTGAATTGCCAGGACGAGTACCTGTTGGGGGATGATCTTCTGGTTGCACCTCTCCTGGAGGAAAACGCAGTGTCCCGGGAAGTTTACCTGCCCCAGGGGGAGTGGTTTGATTTCTTTGACGGAACCCGGTACGACGGCAATCAGAGCCTTACCGCCGGTAAGGACGGAAAGCTCCCCGTGTTTACAAGAAATGGATTTAAACTGAAACATGAATGACATTTACGCAATTATCTTTGACTTGGATGGGGTCATTTGCACCACAGATAAGTATCATTATCTTGCTTGGAAGGCGTTAGCGGACAGCTTAGGGCTTCCCTTTGACGAGAAGGTAAACGGGCTGCTTCGTGGAGTCAGCCGGATGGAGAGCCTGGAGATTGTCCTGGGGGAGCACAGCACAGATTATTCCCAGGAACAGAAAACTGCCCTGGCTACCCGGAAGAATGAAATCTATAAAAGCTATCTTTCTGCCATGACACCGGGGGATCTTTCCAAAGAAGTCCGCAGTACGCTTTATACCCTGCGGCAGCGTGGGTATCTTCTGGCCATTGGCTCCTCCAGCAAAAATACCCGGCAGATTTTACGGCAGCTGGGTTTGGGTGAGTTTTTTGATGCGGTTGCTGACGGAACCATGATTACCAGGTCCAAACCTGATCCAGAGGTGTTTCTCCTGGCTGCCTCCATGTTGGGGGTGCGGCCGGAAAATGCGGTGGTCATTGAGGACGCAGAATCCGGTGTCCGGGCAGCCAAAGCAGGCAGATTCCGGGCAATCGGAATCCGGACAGAGGGCAACGACCCAAATTCGGACATTACCATTCGGCATTTGAAGAATCTGACGGAAATTTTATAAGTAGCAAAGCAAGTGGCATATATTCAGAAAAACCGGAAGTTTGAGGATAGATGTTCTGACACAAAGGAGTGAAAATTATGAAAAAAGTCCTTCGTAGTGTAGTAGCTTTGGTTCTGATTGTGGTATTTGCAGTTCCTGTAATTGCGTTGGATGGGGTTTGGCATGACCCCTACGGCATGGACGACCTTTACGAAAATCAGCCCACCCAGCGTTATCCGAAAGACCCGGCTGCAGGGGAAATTGTGTATATCAAGGGGACAACCTGGCCGGTGGAACCGGGCCAAACCCTGTGGGTGACATACACAAAGAACGGTATTGCCCAACAGGATGTAGGAGCCCAGTGGAAATACAATGAGGGCAACAACAGCTACTGGGAAGCGGCAATCGGACCCTTTGCCAAGGGCGATGTGATTGAATACTATGTGCACGCCAACAAGGATGGTCAGAATACCCAGACGGTGGGACCGTTCTCCTTTACGGTGGCCGACTGGGAGACAGTCCAGAGTGTTTCTTTGGAATCTTCCACAGGCGGTGTTGTCCTTCTCAATGCAACCGCCAGCTCCAGTACATTCTCACCCAAAATCGGTTTGAGCTTCCCCTCTGCCAATACAATCCATGTGCAGGTTTCTCCAAAGGGGACAGCTCAGTTTGATACCGGTATTACCGATTATTCCGTGAACGATACGGGAAACAGCATTGTGGTTTTCACCAGCGCATTGCGGGTGACCATTACAAAGTCGCCCTATCAGATCAGTATCTATGACATTGCAAACGAGAAAGAGCTGACCCAGAGTGTTTCTGACAGTGAACTGGGCTGGCTGACGGATGGGAACAACGGTATTTCCGGCATTAAGGATGGATTTGTCTCGCCATCGGACGAAAGGTTTTATGGTTTTGGGGAACGCTACAATGGTATTAACCAGCGTGGAAATGTTGTGGACACCTATGTGTACAACCAGTACCAGAACCAGGGCAGCAGAACATACCTGGCAGCACCGTTTTTCTATTCCAGCAGGGGATACGGCCTGTATTTGAATACAACCTGCTATTCCCAATTTGATATGGCCTCCACCCAAAATGACCAATATACATTCCGGGCTGCAACGGATGGTTCTGGCGGCAATATGGTTGATTACTATTTGTTTGCAGGCACACCCGCCGAAATCATTGGAAGCTATACGGATATTTCCGGCAAGGCACAATCCATGCCCAAGTGGGCTTTTGGCCTCTGGATGTCTGCAAATGAATGGGATCGGCAGTCCGAGGTATTAAATGCGGTAAATAATGCCGACACCTATGACATTCCTGCAACGGTACTGGTTCTTGAACAGTGGAGTGACGAAAATACATTCTACATCTTCAATGAGAGTACCTATACCCCAACCTCCGGTGCAGATGCGCTTACCTATGACGATTTTACCTTCAGCGAGAAATGGCCGGACCCCAAGGCAATGACCCAGACAATCCATGACAATGGCATGAAGGTACTTCTGTGGCAGATTCCTGTTCTTAAGTACACAACTTACCAATGGGAGCAGAAAGACAATGATGAAGCCTATATGATTTCCCAGGGGTATGCAGTTGGAGACGGGGAAGGTGGCCAGTACCGGACGCCTACCGGAACCTGGTTCGGGGACAGCCTGCTGCTGGACTTTACCAACCAGGATGCGGTGGATTGGTGGATGTCCAAGCGGGCATACCTGTTCGATGACATTGGTATCGACGGCTTCAAAACCGATGGCGGCGAAATGGTTTGGGGGCGGAATGTTTCCTTCTCCGATGGGAGCACCGGGGCAGAAATGCGCAACGCCTACCCCAATGCCTATATTGAGGCATATTACAATTACGCCAAAGAAAAGACCGGCACCGGAATGACTTTCAGCCGTGCAGGCACTTCCGGGGTGCAGACCACCGGCGCAATCTGGGCTGGCGATCAGTCCTCCAGCTTTTCCGCTTTCAAAGACGCCCTGAGTGCGGGCTTGAGTGCGGGTATTTCCGGGATTCCCTTCTGGGGTTGGGACCTTGCCGGATTTACCGGAGAATTCCCCTCAGCTGAGCTTTATAAGCGCAGTACCATGATGGCGGCTTTCTCTCCCATTATGCAGTTCCACAGCGAAAAAGCCAATCCCAGTCCCAGTGAGGAGCGGAGTCCCTGGAATGTGCAGAGCCGAACCGGCGACACTTCCATCATTCCCCACTTCAGCTACTATGTGAACACCCGCATGAATATTCTTCCCTACATTTACAGCGAAGCCCAGAAGTGCACAAACGACGGAACACCCCTCATGCGTGCCATGTTTATTGATTTCCCTCAGGACGAGAATACCTACTCTCTGGACGAGCAGTATATGTTCGGCAGAAGCATTCTGGTGGCGCCGATTGTAAATGAGGGTCAGACGGTAAAGGAAGTATACCTGCCGGATGGGGAGTGGATTGATTTCTTCCACAATGCTTTGACTGCCGGCGGTGGAACCAAGTCCTACTACTGTACCACAGACTCCATCCCGGTGTATGTCCGCAACGGTTCTATCATTCCCATGAATTTGAATGCGGACTACGAGCTGGGTGGGACAATTGGCAATGATGTGGATGATTACACCAATCTTACCTTCCGCATCTACCCTTCCGGAAGCAGCAGCTACACCCTGTATCACGCCGATGGGACCACCATGACGGTTTCCGCTGAGGAATCGTTTGCAACCAATACTGTGACTGCTGCTGTGCCTTCTGCTTCCATTCCCGTTACCTTGCAGGTGTTCGGAACGGAGCCGCAAAGCGTTGAGGTAAACGGTACTTCCCTGGCCAAACGGAATACGGTGGGGGATTTGGCGGCGGCTGACAGCGGCTACTATTACAGTGCTGGGGAGAAGCTGACCTATGTGAAACTTCCGGCCGGAAGTGGAAGCCGCACGGTTGTTCTGAATGGAATTTCCAAGGCTCCCATGGAAGCGGAGCACGCTGTCCAGGAAAATGTCACCACCAATACCAACCATACCGGCTATTTTGGCGAAGGCTTTGTTGACAACTTTGCTGAAGTGGGAGATGCAGTGGAATTTTGTGTCTACGCAGAGCAGACCGGCAGTGTGCAGCTGCAAATCCGGTATTCTGCCGGCACGGAAGCCGGGCAGCGTACGGTTACAGTCAATGGCGTATCCACAGCGGTGAGTTTGCCCAAAACAACCGACTGGGACACCTGGGGCGTGGTATCTGTGCCTGTAACGCTGACAGCCGGGCGCAATACCATCCGCATTTCCTATGGTTCAGGAGACTATGCAGGAATCAATCTGGACTGCATTTGCGTGAGATAGACATGAAGCATCGTGCAGATGCTTCGGCATCTGCACGATAGCCAAAAGATAGGAGGATATGCAATGAGAAAAAGTATGCGTGATCGTATCATTTCTGGTTTGCTGGCTCTATCTATGATGGTTACGATAATTTTCTGTGGGCCTCAGGTTTCTGCATCTGTGGACGCACTGGGAAATGTAACTTCTGCAGTGGTAAATGGCAACGAACTGCAGCTGACGATTGACAACGGCGCAGAACCGGAAGATGATATTCTTGTTTTGGAAGTATGTCAGGGGAACATTCTGCGGGTGGATTACCGGCCGGAATCGGTGGCGGAAAGTCCGGATACCCCCATAATTGACCCGGATTTGACATGGGACGAGGCTCAGGCAACTATCGATATATCCGGCGACCCCATTACCATTGTTACCGCTGATATGCGCATTGAAATTGCAAAAACGCCTTGCAGAATGACTGTTAAGAAAGCGGATGGAACGACTTTGTTCTGGGAGCCGGAAAGCGGTGGTATCTTCCATGACGGCATTCGGTTTGTAAGAGCAGAATCCACCAATATGTACGGTATTCACAGCTTTGATTGCTTCAGTGACAACGGGAATCTCCTGCGGAACAACAATTCCGGCTCCGCTTCTGCCGGACAGCAGGGTAATTCCGGCGGGCCGTTTATGTGGTCCACAGGGGGATACGGCATTCTGGTGGATTCTGACGGCGGCTATCCTTACACAAATGCCACAGACCGGAAAATGGAATTCTACTATGGCAACACCACCACGGAAGGGCGCCGTTACTTTAAAGAGGATGTGGAATGCTATATTATCCTGGGAGAGCCCAAGGAAATTATGGCAGGGTATTCAAAAATTACAGGCACATCTCCCATGATGCCCAAATGGTCTCTTGGCTTTTCCAACTTTGAATGGAACATCGATGAGGCAGAACTCAATGAGATGATTGACCTCTACCGGGCCAAGAATATTCCCATTGACAGCTATGCCATTGATTATGACTGGAAGGAATATGGCCAGAACAACTATGGAGAGTTTACCTGGAATACGGATAACTTCCCCTCTGCGGCAACCACCAGTCTGAAAACCGCCATGGATGCAAAGGGAATAAAGCTTATCGGCATTACAAAGCCCCGGATTGTGACCAAACTGGCAGACGGTACGGAAACTGTCCAGGGTCAGACGGCGGCGGCAAACGGCTATTTCTATCCCGGCCACTATGAGTACACGGACTATTTCCTGCCGGTTACTGTCCGTAGCATTGATTTTTACGATGAAGCGGAGAGAGACTGGTGGTGGGAACATTCTGAGGATGCCTTTGATAAGGGAATTGTTGGCTGGTGGAATGACGAAACGGACAAGGTGTCTTCCAACGGAGCGGACTACTGGTTCGGTAATTTTGAAACCATGGGTATTTCCCAGGCTATGTACGAAGGCCAGCGGGCATATACCAATGACAGTGTCCGTGTTTGGCAGACGGCACGGAACTATTATCCCGGTACCCAGCGCTATGCCACCAGTATCTGGTCCGGAGATGTGGCAACCCAGTTTTACAAAGGGGAGCGGGTCAGCTGGGCGGCAGGATTGAACGAGCAGAAAGCGGCGCTGCTGTCTACCATCAACAACGGTCAGGCCAAATGGGGCTCTGACGGTGGTGGTTTCAATCAGAACTCCGGAAATATTGAGAACCCCAGCCCCGAGCTGTATACCAGATGGCTGCAATTTGCCTCTGTGACTCCGGTGTTCCGGGTGCACGGAACGAACTATCAGCAGCGCCAGCCCTGGTATTTTGGCTTTACAGCTGAGGAAGTGACAAAAGCGGCAATCCAGCAAAGGTATGCTCTGATGCCCTATATGTATTCCTATGAAAGAGAAGCCTATGATACCGGGCTGGGCCTGGTCAGACCTCTTTTGTTTGACTATCCCTCGGATGAAAATGTGGCGGATTACTCCGATGCCTGGATGTTTGGGGATTACCTGCTGGTAGCGCCCATTACAGAGCGGGGGCAATCGGTGAAGTGGATTTATCTGCCCGAAGGAACCTGGATTGACTACAACCGGGGGACCCAGTACACCGGCGGCGGATATATCCCTTACAGCATCAACAGCACTTCCTGGACGGATCTTCCCATGTTCGTCAAGGAGGGGGCGATTATTCCCTCTCAGGATGCAATGAATTATGTGGACGAGGAAACCGTGGAGCAGGTGTATGTGGATATGTTCCCCACGGATGAAACTACATCTTTCCGTTATTATGATGACGATGGTCAGTCCTATGCCTATGAAGGAACGGCTTACTACCAGCAGACAATCCAGGCAGAAAAAAGCGGCGATGTGACCCAGGTGGATATTTCCGCTCAGAGCGGCAGCTACAATCCGGGACTGGATTTCTTCTATTTGAAAATCCATGGACAGGCGGCAACCGGGGTACAGGACGGTACTGAAAGCCTTACCAAGTACGCCGACTACAATGCTCTTGCAGCCGCCTCCGGCGAGGGCTGGGCAACCGGCAAGGATGTCTACGGTGAGGTTACCTATGTCAAGGTCAATGCCGGTGAAGCTGTGGATTTGACGGTGTCTGGAAGCACCACGGTTCAGAAGGATGCTATTTCTTATGAAGCGGAGGATGCCTCTCTCTCCGGGAATACGGTGGAACAGCAGGCCTCTGCCAACAACAATCATACAGGCTATTCCGGAAGCGGCTTCGTGGATAAGCTGGAAGCGGATGGCGCTGCGGTTACCTTCTATGCAAAGGTTGCCAATGGGGGGCAATACGATGTTACCGTACGGTATGCCAACGGAGATGCGGCGGCAAAGACTCTGTCGGTCTATGTCAACGGCTCTTACGCAGGACAGCTGACGATGCCTGCTACTGGAAGCTGGGATACCTGGGGAAATGCCGTTGTGCAGATGAACCTTGCGGCAGGCAATAACATCATTACCCTGAAGTACGATACCGATGCAGGGGATACAGGTTATGTAAACATCGACTATATCCAGGTTCCCTTTGAACCGGAGGTTATCCTGGTAGAAGCGGAAGAGGCAGCTTTGTATGGCTCTGCAAAGACGAATCAGGACCATTGGCTGTATAGCGGAAGCGGTTTTGTGGATACGCTGGTATCCGCCGGGGACGGAGTGGAGTTCCCGGTCGTGGCGGATGAGGATGGTCAGTATGCCATCTCCCTGCGGTATGCCAACGGAACTCAGGCTACGAAAACCCTGAATCTGTATGTAAACGGAACCTATGTTTCTACGGTGAATCTGCCCAGTGCCGGAGGAAACTGGAATGTGTGGCAGGAGTACGAAAGCACCGTGTCGTTGACAGAGGGTATAAACACCATTTCGTTCCGTTATGATACAGGCAATACAGGAAATGTAAATCTGGACAGACTGGTAATAAATGTGGGAGGAACTGCGGACCCAATTCTTCTGGATAATGGGGGCTTTGAGCGGACGAACTACAACAGTGCCTGGACGGAATGGCATCCGGAGGGACAGACCTGCGCCTACGGCGTGGATTCCGGCTCAGGAACCAATCCGCCGGAATCCCCCATGGAAGGAGATAAGCGTGCCTATTTCTATTCATCCGGAGCTTATCAGCAGAGTATTCATCAGGGAATCAGCATCCCCAATGGAACGTACCAGGTGCGGGCGTGGGTGCGGGTTGCCAATACCGCACCGTCTATCGGCAGAATGGAGGTAACCGGTTACGGTGGAAACAATATCTATGTGGATATGCCGGATAGTGGAAGTGGCTGGGTGCTCCTTACGGCAAACAATGTTTCTGTAACAACCGGATATTTGGATATCGGCTTCTACTGCGCCTCTCCTGGCGGAACAACGGTCCATATCGATGGGGTGCAAATCGTTCAGCAGTAATTCAGTTCTGGGGCGGCGCACAGACTGTGTGCTGCCCCAGTCCGCAGAAAAAGTCCAACTTATGATGGGCCTTTTCTCTATCTTGCGGTATAATGATACCGGATGATTAAGATGGTAGAACGGAAAGGATAGAACGGGGAATATTTGAGATTGTGGATACCAAGAGCTTCGCGCCTGCGGATTATTTGCAGCGGAAAATAGATACAGCGATAGACTGGTGCAAGCTATATGAATTGGTGGAGCTGTTGTACTAATATGAGGACAATCGCCGTCCCGGCATTGACCCGGTTGCGCTGTTCAAAATGATACTTATCCAGCATTTTTTGGTTTGCCCTCACCTCGCTGCACAGCGGACAAAATATCCTTAAATGTAGCCTACCATTGTTTTCTCGACTATCAGTGGCAAGAAGAAACGCCACGTTTCTCCATGGTCAGCTACAACTTCAAGCACCCCTTCACCCCACGAAACTGGCAGCCGGATTTTTAACTGGGTTTTGAGTGAAATTGCAGAAGCCGGAGATCTCTACATATATCCGTATTTGTGTATGGCACCTATATTAAGGCCGATGCCAACAATAAGAAAGTAGTCAGGGAAGAGATTGTAATAAATTTGGTAAAGAATGAGGACAAGCTTTGTGAGCTGGGATTTGCATTTACATTATGTGATGAGATGCCAAATGTAGTTCCCTACTCTGAGGAAAAGGGTTGGCTGTATTTTATAGTGTCGGCTCCGTTGGTTGGGCCAATGCAGCCGAAGTGTAGCAAAGAGACCGAAGAAATGCCCACCAGAGTAACTGCGAGGAAGAGCTATGTTGCGACTTATTTTGAATGTAAAACTTTCAAGGAATCTTTCTGAGATACTTGCTTGGGAAACGGAAGTTTGGATTGCTGATATGCCGGATCATATGATTCATTTGAACGGGGACAAGTTTTTAGGACCAAGAAAATAATTGGAGAGTGATATTTTGAATTTTACGCACTATGATTTAGGCACCCTTGAACAGGGGTGTATAGTTGAAGTATATCTGCAGGGAAATGCTGCAAATGTGCAACTGCTTGATTCCACTAATTTTAGCAACTACAAAAATGGTAGGCGCTACCGCTATATTGGCGGTCTCGCTAAACAGTCACCAATTCGTTTAAAAACATCACATTCTAGTAACTGGCATATAGCGATTGATTTAAGAGGGCTAGGAGGTAATGTTAAAAGTTCTGTGCGTGTATTGCCCCCTGCATTGCCGACAATTAATCAGCAACCATTATCTTCGGTTCCCTCCCTAGTACACAATCGTGGATTAGGAATAGATTTCGATGTTGATATAAATCCAGATTATGATGTGTTTATATCTCATGCATCGGAAGATAAAGATGAGGTAGTGCGTCCGTTGGCGAACGCTTTGTGCGACAAAGGTATAAAAGTATGGTATGATGAGTTCGAAATGAAAATTGGTGATAGCCTTAGAAGAAAAATAGATAAAGGTTTGGCAAACAGCCGTTTTGGTATTGTGGTTGTTTCTAAAGATTTTATCAAAAAGGGTTGGACTAATTATGAGTTGGACGGAATTATTACCAAAGCTATATCTGGAGAACAGATTTTGCTTCCTATTTGGCACAATATTACTAAGAGAGAGGTAATTGATTTCAGCCCCTCGTTAGCGGATAAATTAGCCCGTAATACGGCTATAAATACTATTGATGAGATTGCTACAGAAATAGCAAGCTTAATTCAAATTACTTAACTTGCGGCAGATAGAAAGGAAAGTTAAAATGTTATTTCCATTATTTGATAAAAATTGTAATTTGATAGCATAGTTAGATCCTGGCAAAAATATTTTTGATACGGATATGCAATGATTTGCCATATTAAATTAATAAATAACTGGGAGGGGTTATATGAAAGGCAGTATCTATGATATTGTTAATTTTTCCTATGGTTTTATTACAGCAGAACCAACCTATGAAACCGTTTTTTTCCATAAAAACGACTTAACTAATTGCTCTATCCGCCAATTAGAAGAGGGTGATGTGGTTGAATTTGATGTGGTATCTGGACGAAATGGTCGCCCTGCAGCCATTAATGTCAGAAAGGTTTACCAAGCATCTGAAAAATCAAAAGTAGCAAATCCAGGCATAAATCCCAATGTTCGGTTGAACCACTTTAACGATGACGAAAAGAAAATTATCAATTTTTTGAGCAAAGTCTTTTATGTCACATCCGGTGGCGAAGAATTTACAATTGGCGACAGTACGTATAGATACTGTTTGATTAAGCCTACAGAGTATTTTAACCGCACTTTCCAGCTGACACGAGAACTAGTGGTCATTTTCTCTGACTATGTCAGTTTTGAACCCAGGTCTCTTGATGCTGCAGCGTATGTATACAAACGGAATACCTCTGTCTTGCGCCTGGATAGAGGATGCCATGTGTTCGTATGCCATGATGATAAGATTGAAGAGAAATTGGTGGCCCTATTAAAGGACAGCAATCTAAACCAGATTGTCGTTCCTTTTACATACAGAGAACTGCTAAACAACCCAGCGGAGACGATGGTCCAAGACCGGTACAAGAAATATCTTTTTGATACAGACCTATTCTCCATGTTGACCCCAATCCAAAATGATGTGTTTTTCTTTGGCCGGAGAGACTTTGCACAGGACATTGCATCTAAATGCAAGAACAATACACATAGCGGTGTGTTTGGTTTGCGGCGCAGCGGAAAGACTTCTCTGCTGTATGCTGTGCAAGGGTTACTCCGCCAGCAATCTTACCCCACGGTGTTTATTCCTTGCGAATCTTTGAGCAGTTTGGATTGGCGTACGGCGTTGTGTAAACTGGTGTTGGATATTTACCAAGAATTTGGACTAGACACATCTGATATTCATGAGCCCGACTACCGTTCCCCTGATACAGCTATTTATTTTGAAGAGGATATGCTTGCTTGCCTCAAGGATGTGGCTTCCCCTCTCACCCTTATGTTTGATGAGATTGAGGCAATCACATTTGGTGTTGCTCAAGGGGAAGATTCAAGCAACATCTGGTATGATGGAGAAAACTTTTATTATTTTTGGAATGTCCTCAAAGGTTACTATTCCAAATATCCCAAGCAGTTGAGCATATTGGTGGCAGGCACCAATCCCATGATTAACGAGATTCCCACGATTGGCGATAAAAAGAAGCCGAACCCCATGTTCAGACAGCTGTCAGAATCCAATCAGGGTGCGTATTTGCAAGCATTTACAGTTGATGATACTCGGCACATGGTCAATACGCTAGGCGGATATATGGGACTTTCTTTCGACGAATACTCGGTTGGTAAGTTGACGAGTGATTGTGGCGGCCACCCCTACTTAATGCGAATTCTGTGTAGTCATATCAATAAATTCAGCAGAGCAGCCGGGATAAAACGGCCTGCAGTAATTTCCAAATCCATATACGACAAAGCAATCCCTGAATTTGAGAAGAGCAGCGAGGCAATCGGTTTCTTTTGGATGATTTTGAATATTTTGATGACAAGCTATCCAAAGGAATATAATACGTTAAAGGTGCTTGCACTTGAAGGCGATTCGATATTGGCGCAGGTTCAAGATAAAGACTCGCTGATTCACTTGATTGGTTATGGACTGGTTGAATGTAATCAGAACAATTATGCAATTAAGTACAGCACAATCGCTCGATTCCTTTGCGGTGAATATCGTTTTGAACGGCAAGGTTTATCTGTTGAGGAACAAAAAGAAGAAATCCAACTGCGCATGAATAGTGCAGAAATGCAGCTCAGAACACTTGTCCGTAATACCTTGCAATCAATGAAAGGAAAGACGAAGGCAAAAGACGCTGTGCTTAAGGCGATGAAATCGCATAACGCTATCACTCAATGGGATGTTGATAAAGCAGAGACACTGGTCTATCAAGATCTTTTTGATCCTAGTCAAAACAAGATGTACTTCAGCTTGCTGAAGCTGATTATTTTGGATAATCTTGCAGTGTTTGAGAACATTTTTGAGGGACAGGATGAAGCTGTTATCAAACAGCATTTTGATGCCATCAACTATGCACGACGCTGCCCAGATCATTCGTATACAGAAAAATCCGTGAACTGGACATGGGACAATTTTGTTGAGTTCCGCGAGGGAATTACATGGTTGGAGAATATTATCTCTGAGTATCAATAAATATAAAGGCACATGGCCTAATGACCATGTGCCGCGACATTGGCAGTTATTCAGTTATATAGCTCATTTGTAGAACGCTCATAACGTTGACACAGAGGATGGATTGAATCTGCTGCGTTTGGTGCCAATAAATCCTCGATGGACTCGCAAAGTATGTTCTGTGACTCCCTGAAATATGTATTTTCACGAACCAATATGCTGCGAAAATCTTCATAGGCTATTTCAAGGTATTGTTCCATAAAAATTCTGTCCACAGTATCACTGTGAGAATTCTTTTTGGTGCTTTCATAATGAATCCCTCCCGTGTTGATCGTAACCGCTTAATAATCACACGGTATACATGAGAAATGGCAGACCTTGGGGTTGAGGCCTGCCGTTAGTCGAGATAGGTTTTTACATAAGCGTCGGAGT
>CASFFN010000011.1 GCA_949293985.1 uncultured Eubacteriales bacterium
GAATCTTCTGCGAATCGTTACTGCCCCTCCAAAGCCCGGTATCGGCGGCGAGTCGCCGCAGACGATTTCGCACGGTAGCTTTCTACAATTCGTTTTTTCCCTGACCCGCCCGGTATCGTTTCATTGTGCGATACCGGGTTTTCAATCGACAGCGTGGGGAAGAAATACTCCAAAAACCACAGACCAAAACGGGGGCAAAAGTTGAAACCCACCACCCGAGCCAAAGCGAAGGGTCAATCTCCCGATGGTTAGGGGGGATTCTTAAGGGGAAAACACCGAACGGGAGTGAGTTGTTTTCCCCTTAAGCCGAACGGGAGTGAGTTGTTTTCCCCTTAAGCCGGCTTCTTTGCATACTTTCTTGCCGGAGCAAGAAAGTATGGCCCTGCTGGCAAGCATTTGCAGAAAGCTGATTGGAGAACAGATAAAAAGATTATGACCGGGTGTCGATACCCACCAGCAAGTACCACCCCATCCGCAAACCGTCGGCTTGCCCCCCGCTGGCTCCCTCAGTCACGCCTCCGGCGTGCCAGCTCCCTCCCGGAGGGAGCTATTTTCCGTCAGCTTTTGCGTTTTCACATTGGATTTTTGCGAATTGGAAGGCGAATTGGAAGTGGTTGCTGTGAATCCCTCTGGCAAAAATCAAAGATTATTGCCAGCTCCCACAGGCCGGGAGCCTTTTTGCGCCTGGTATCGGCACTGCCTCAAATCCAATAACCCCGGAAAGCATGGGCTTTCCGGGGGATTTTCTTATTTCGGAAGGGAGCTTCCGGCCAAAACAGGGCTTGATTTCCCAAAGCAAGCCGGGCTTTTCCTTCTTTCGGGGATGATTTTACCACCCTTTCCGGGAAAAAACCAGCAAGAACCGGAAAAGACTTTGTAAAATGTGGGTAAGGTGGCTGCCTCTTGACAAATTTCCCGCTTTGATTATAATAGAGGACGGATCGCATAACAAATCCATCTTCGGGGTGCCGGTGGAACCGGCTGAGATTGGGATACTTTCCCTGACCCGTGAACCTGATACGGTTTGTACCGTCGTAGGAAAAGATGCACATACAGAAAAATTTGTATCGCATTGCACCTTTGGACGGGTTTGCAATGCGATACTTTTCTATTTACGGAGGTTTCCTATGAAAACCAAAACAAGAATGCTCACGGAAAGCGCTCTGCTCATCGCCATGGCCATCGTCCTGGAACTGGTGGCCAAGGCCTTCATCCCCGAAATGCCCTTCGGCGGACAGATTACCCTGGTCAGTATGCTGCCGGTGGTGCTGATTTCCTACCGCCACGGTGTGAAGTGGGGCCTGCTCTCCGGCGTGGTGTATGCCGCTCTGGAAATGGTCATCGGTGCCAAGACCGTGGCCGCCGCTTTCCAGCCGGATTACTTCGGCTCCGGGGTGCTGATCGTCAACGCCCTTTTGATGTGCCTGCTGGACTATGTGCTGGCCTTTACCGTCCTGGGCATTGGCGGCTGCTTCCGCAATAAGATTCAGAATCCCGGCCTGTCCCTGTGCCTGGGCAGTATCGTGGCCCTGGGCTGCCGGTACCTGTGCCACATCCTCTCCGGTTACATCCTCTTCGGCAGCTACGCCGAGTGGTTCTTCACCCAGGAGGGCTTCCCGGCCTGGGGCGCGAACCTGGTGGCTGCCCTCAATCCCCAGCTGCTGGCCCTTGCCTACTCCGTGGTGTATAACGGTATGTATATGATTCCGGAAATTGTCCTCACCGCCGTGGCGGCGCTGCTCTTGGGCAGAATCCCCGGCATCGTGAAAAAGGTTTCCTGAGAAAAATCCCCCGAAGGCTTCCTTCGGGGGATTGGTCTATCTCCGGGCGTTCTCCTTTTCAAACCGCTCCATGGCGGAGAGAATGACGGCGTTCAGCCCTTACATGCTGTCTGAAAACGCGTTTGGCTTGCAATCTTCCCGTCTAAAAGGTATAATAGTGCCGATAAATTCTCAAGGAGGAGCTTATGTCCAGCAAACCACGAAACGGTTATATCGATCTTTTGCGTTTTTTTGCCGCCTGCGTAATCATGTATTTCCATTTTGGAAACGCGCCTTTTCTCAGATTGGATGGAACCTGGGGCAGCTTCCCCAGCGGCGCGTTGTTCGTAGAATTTTTCTTTATGCTTTCCGGCTATTTTGCCATATCCAGCTTTCACGCGTCCGGAAACCAACTTTGCATTGGGAAGTATATGCTTAAAAAATATATACATTTTCTTCCCTATACCATAATTGCTGTTTCCTTTGCCTACGGCTGGGTTTTGGTCTTTAACACCGAAACCCTGTATGATGCGGTAAAAACATTGACCATGGCTCCCTTTGAGGCTTTTCTAATGCGCAATACCGGCATAAACATGGCCGGTTATAACGGTGTTCTATGGTATCTTTCCGCAATGCTCATAACGCTGCCCATTATTTTGTTTGTTGCCCGGCGGTTTCCCAGTCTTTTCAAAGAATATCTGGTATGGGTCGTCCCCATCTTTTTGTATGGATGTATTGTACGCAAGTATGGTACACTGCGTACCACTCAGTGGTTATTCAGCAATCTCCGCGCCATTGCAGGACTGCTTTTGGGTTGCAATATCTATTATTTCCTACAATTTCTGAAGAAAGTACCTTTTTCTGCCGTTGGAAAAACCACACTTACCATATTTGAAGCTCTGCTTTTTGTTCTGATTATTTTGTTTTGTACTGTCCGTTCCTTTGAAAAAACATATCTGGATGTTTTCTGTGTCCTGCTGATGTACCTGTTTGCCATCATCGCTCTCTCGGGAAAAAGCTGGACAAATAAAATCCAAGGTCGGGTTTTGACTTACCTGGGAAAACTCAGTCTTCCGATTTATTGCAATCAGTTCAACGCTATTTCAATAATGGAAAAATATTTTTCCAACTACGATATGAAATACCAACTACTAATCTACACCATTCTCGTGTTTTCCAGTTCCGTTGCCGTGCAGTTTTTTGTGGATTACATTGTCACACCCTTCGTAAAAAAACTGGAACAAAAAATTACTTTACTTTCCACCCGGTGCTAAAAGCAGCCCCGTTGCGTCAGCAACGGGGCTGTTCAGCGTGTCAAAAAACTCGTAAAGTTTGCCGCCTCAAGCGGCAAATAAAGTCAAAATCATTTCCCGCCGTGTCACACCCCAGGATGGCTTCTCTTGCCCCTCTGGGGCAATTCACCTTCAGTATCTAGCGGAAAATACATCTCATGCTGCAAAAATTTGCCAAAAAGTCCAACGGACTTTTTGGCAGTCTAACCCCCGCTGTCATGCACAGCGGGGGGTTTTTCAGGCGTTTTCCTTCGCAAACCGCTCCATGGCGGAGAGAATGACGGCGTCCATGTCGTAGTACTTGTACTCGCCCAGGCGGCCGCCGAAGATGATGTTTTGCTCCCGGTCCGCCAAAGCCTTGTACTTGCCATACAGCGCTCCGTTTGCCGCGTCGTTTACCGGATAGTAAGGCTCGTCGCCGGGCTTCCACTCGGAGCTGTACTCCCGGCTGATGATGGTCTTGGGTACATCCTTGCCCTCGTCGTCCTTGCCGAACTGGAACCACTTGTGCTCGATGATCCGGGTGTAAGGGGTCTGGCGGTCGGTGTAGTTCACCGCCGCGTTGCCCTGGAAGTTGGGCATATCCAGCTTTTCCGTCTCGAACCGGACGGAGCGGTACTGCAAATGGCCCAGCCGGTAGCCGAAGTAAGCGTCGATGGGGCCGGTGTAGACCACCTTCTCTGCCAGGGCGTCCAGCTCCTGCTTGTGCTCCAGGTAGTCGGTGTTCAGCCGCACCTCAATCCCCTCCAGCATATTGGCAACCATCCTGGTGTAGCCGCCCATGGGGATGCCCTGATAGAGGGCGTTAAAGTAGTTGTTGTCAAAGGTCAGGCGCACCGGCAGCCGCTTGATGATGAAAGCGGGCAAATCCTTGCAGTCCCGGCCCCACTGCTTCTCCGTGTAGCCCTTGATGAGCTTCTCGTAAATGTCCCGGCCCACCAGAGAGATGGCCTGCTCCTCTAAGTTCCGGGGCTCGCCGGTGATTTCCCGGCGCTGCTCGGCAATCTTGGCCTCCGCCTCCTGGGGGGTGACCACGCCCCACATCTTGTTGAAGGTATACATATTGAAGGGCATGGAGTACAGCTCACCCTTGTAATTGGCCACCGGGGAGTTGGTGAAGCGGTTGAACTCCGCAAAGTCCTGCAAAAAGTCCCAGACCTTCTTGCTGTTGGTATGGAAAATGTGGGCGCCGTACTGGTGGACATGAATGCCCTCCTCCAGATAGGTGTAGACATTACCGGCGATGTGGCCCCGCTTCTCCACCACCAGACACTTCTTCCCGGCCTTCTTCGCCAGGTTGGCAAACACGGCGTTATAAAGGCCGGCGCCTACAAAAAGGTAGTCGTATTGCTTCATCGTCAATCCTGCTCCTCCAATTCCTCTGCCGGAAGGTTGGCAAAGTACTCCTTATAGGGTACATCTGGCTCAAACGTCACAGAACCATGGCATCTGCCATTCTTTGCGGCCACATTCTTAGGAATTTTCATAAAATTACCGTACTGGTGCTGAAGAATCTCCTTATAGAACAGGGGCGCACGCACCTGCATCCCCTCAAACGGCAGATAGGTGTAGCCTTCATACCATTCCCGGCGCCACTGGACATTATTCCTCCACTTCAAGGTCACATCTCCTACCAGGCGTGTTTTCCGGTTTTTATACCGTCCCAGAGCTCTGCGGTTGAAGTTGGCATAGAATTTTTTGAAAGGCACCACTTTGAAAAAGGCGTGCACAAGATGGTAAAAAATCTTACCCTTCCACTTTTGCTTCTGGTAATCCCGGTCATACTGGAAGGCCAGAATTTTCTTCTGCACCTGAATACGCCACTTGAACAGCCGCTTTGCCAGCATTCCGTTGGGGATATTGTCCAGGACAAAAATGTCCATAAAAATGCCTCTGTTGATGTCCTTATTCCCGTCAATGGCAATGAAGCCGGTGGTATCGCTGTTGCGCAGCTGGGCATGGGTGCGGAAGAAGCCATTCTCCGACAGCGTGGTCTGGAAGAAATAGGGATGGGTAAACTCCTTGTCCGCAATCTCAAACAGACGGTCATAGTCCGCTCTGGGCATGATTACATCAATGTCGTCATCCCAGGGAATGAAGCCCTTGTGTCTGACCGCGCCCAGCAGGGTGCCGCCATCCAGAAAATAATTCAGGCCGTTGCGCTCGCAGACCTCAATAAACTTTTCCAGCATTTGAAGCTCTACCGCCCAGACCTTTTTCATGGTCTCGTCCACCACATAACCGCAGCGGACTTCCTCTTTATAAAAATCCTTGGATAAATTCATGGCTTGACTCCTATAACCCTTACAGTTTGATTTTTTTCCGCAGAATCCGCAGGAATTGCTTGAATCCATAGAAGTGGATCATCTGCTTTGCCAGAAATGCCAGCCGCTTTTTCCGGGGCCCGGATACTGCCAGCATGAACTCGTCTGTGGAGTTGAGCAGGTACCGCAAAACCTCCCGCTCTCTTGCCAGCATCAGGCCGGTATCCAGCAAATGGGCATCCCTGGCCTCCACCATGTCCCGGCGCATCAGCTGGCAGTAATCGGGACGAAATTCCTTGTTAATCCGCATATAGGTCTGGTAGTGGGCACGGAACAGCCGGGCATAGTAGGCAGGAAGCACCTGCTGCTCAAACTCCGGGTGCCGGGAAAGAAACTCCCGGATAAAACCGTATTCCTCCGACATGGTATACACCTTGCTCTTGTCATGGATGGAAGAACCGGGATTGTCAATTCGATAGCAGTAGCAGGGACGAGGGATATACACCAACTTTTCCGTCTGGGCAAAAACCTGGAAGAAAAAACCGTTGTCCTGGTAGGCTGCACCCGGCGTTTCGTTGTAGCGGATGTTGTGGGCGTTCAGGAAAGGAATGGAGTAAATGCCCGTCCAGTTATGCATGGTAAAGGAATACACTTCCCGCTCCTTGTTGGGGCAAATCAGGCGATAATAGTAGGAAAAGTCCTTGGACATCTGCCGCACCGTCAGATTGTTTTTCCCGGAACCGGTGCTTAAGTCAAAGTAGTCCGTCCGCACCACATCCGCCTGGAACTGGGTAATATAACGATACAGGATTTCGCAGGTATCCGGCATCATCATATCATCGGACTCCAGAATCACAAAGTAGTCGCTGGAAGCTCTGTTCAGGCCGGCATTCATGGCCTTGCCATAGCCGCCGTTTTCCTTGTGAATCACCACGAAGCGGGGATCCGCAGCGGCATATTCATCCAGTATCTCTCCGCTGGTATCCGTAGAGCCGTCATCCACACAGATAATCTCGATATCCTCCAGGGTCTGTCTGGCAGCGCTGTCCAGACATTCCCGCAGATAGTTCTCCACATTGTAAACAGGAACAACAATCGATACTTTTGGCATAATCTTATCTATCTCCATCTTAATTATATGTTATTTTTCAAAGCCTGAATGGTATGCCGGAAGCCGGTAGGGGCGTCAAACAGTCCCCGCCACCCCAGCTGTTCCAGCTTTTCGCTGCTCAGACTGGAATTGTCCATGGGATTAAAGGCCTGCTTTTCCGCCTCCGTAGGCAGTTCCATCCGCAGGGATACGCCGCTGCTTTGGGCAATCAGCTCTGCCATCTGCCGGATGGTGATTATGGAATCTTTGTTGGAAATATTGTAGGCTTCCCCGGAAGCGCCCCGGAGCAGTACCGTCAAAATTCCTGTGGCACAGTCCACACAATAGCAGTAGGAGCGCAACTGCCTTCCCTCGCTTTTCATCACCAAATCTTCCCCGGCTGCCGCCTGATAGGCAAAAGAGGAGGATACCCGCATATCTGACTTTGCTGCCGTAGGCCCATAGATATGTCCCAGCCGCACAATGGAAAAGGGAATCCCATACTCCTGCCCATAACAGGCGCACAAGGTCTCCGCCGCACGCTTTCCCATAGGGTAGCTGGAACGGGGCGTGAGCAAATCCACAAAGCCATAGTCATCCTCCCGGAATGGCTCCATGGTATTCTTTCTGCCATATACCTCGCTGGAGGATACATACAGCAACTTCTTTACCGGGTGAACGGCAGCATATTCCATCAGGTTCCGAATGCCCACAATATTGGCCATCATGGTATCCACAGGCTTACTTGTGTAGAAAGACGGCAGGGCGTTGCTGGCTCCGTGGATGACGTAATCCACATCCTCTTCAAAATCCAGAGGCTTTGTGGCATCGTATGCCACGAAGCACACCCTATCTCCGAACCGGGCCTGCACCTTTTCCCCACTTCTTCCGGCAGCATACACCCGGGCACCGCACGCCAGCAGCATATCCACCACAGCGGAACACACCAGTCCCGTGGCGCCGGTAACAAACACCCGGCTTCCTTTCAAAGCGGAAAAGTCAAAGGCCTGTGCGCCGGCGGCAACGTCCCGCAAATAGCTGTTATCCATCATTTCCCCCTGCTCCCGTTGGCACCGTGGCTGCCAGGGTGCTTCTGCCAGCTGTTCTGCTCTACATTCAACAGTGCCTTGAACATCTCCACATCGTCCAGAGTGGTAATTTTGAAGTTTGTTTCCGCACCGTCATAGAAGTATACCGGATACCCCAGTTCCAGCAGCAGGGTGCAGGTAGCCACCGTATCGGTGATTCCTTTTTCGTTGGCTTGCAAGTGTAAATCCCGTAATTTGCCGTAGGTAATGCCATGGGGGGTCTGAGACCGAAGAAGCTTTCTTCTGTCCAGTCCGGTCACCTGATCTCCCTCCACATAGAAGGGGGCTTCCGCAATGGGAATTGCAGCGATGGCCACGCCTTTTTCCTTGGTCATGCGGATACAGTCCGAAATAATCCGTTGGCTGGTATTCACCCGAATACCGTCCTGCACTAAAACAATGTCATCCGCTTTCAAATCCTTTTCCAGGCCGAAAACCGCATTCTGAATAGACTGCATCCCGGTTTCGCCTCCCAGGAATATCCACCGCAGCTTGGTAATCTCAAACTGTCTGGCATAGGCCTCCAGCATTCCTTCCCAGCCTTTGAGACATACCACCGCAATGGCATCAATGTCCGGGTGGCGCTGGAACTTTTCCAGGGAATACACAATCAGCGGCTTGTCGTCAATGCTCAGAAACTGCTTGGGCACTTCCTGACCCAATCTGGTTCCTACTCCCGCAGCTGTCAGAATCGCTACATTCATACTTATTTACCTCACTATATGAACCAAAAATTTTGTTGTAAAGCCCGTTATTTCCAGGAATGCCTCTGTGTCAGCCTCCCGTAAAGCCTGCTGTCAAGCACGGCTTCAAACTGCCGCCGGGTGATATGCAGGCGGCTCATAGCCTGAAAAATCCTGTATTTTCCTGCGATCTGCCGGTAGTTTTCCGGGAAGCGGGCGCAAAAGTTTTGCGCCGCCTTTTCCGCCAGGCTGCGGCCCTGGGCCTTATCCGGGCAGACCAGCAGTGCCGTGGTCAGGTAGCTCATAAGAAGTCCCTGGGCTTTGGCGGCGGCGTAGTCTCTCCCCGCTCCCGGGGGGAGCTTCTCCCCTTCCGTCAGGAGCCGGTTCAGCACCGCCTCCACATGGGAGATTCGCTTTAGCTGGTTGGCGTCCGACACGCTCTGGTTTTCGTCCCCGATCCGGTACACATACACAAAAATGTCCAGGGGGGTGACGCTTGCCGCGTGGCAGCAGGGGAAGGTGGCAAACTCGTGGTCCTCGTAAAAGATATGCTCCGAAAGAGAAAGCCCCATCCGGTGGTAAAACTCCGTCCGGTAGGCAATGCCGTGGAAGGTCAGCGCCCGGTCAAAGTCCCCCCAGCGGGACATCACATCCCCTAAGGTCATGGCCTTGCCAAAGGCCTCCGGGTAGCACCGCCAGGCCTTTTCCTCCCCGGTGGCGATGTTCTCCGTCCGGTAGTGGGTCAGCACCACATCGCTTTCGCATCTTTCCAGAGCCTTCACAAACGCAGGCAGGCTCCGGCTTTCCACCCAGTCGTCGGCGTCGATCACCTTCAGGTACTTGCCCTGGGCGGCGGCGCAGCCGGTATTGAGGGCTCCCCCGTGGCCCAGATTCTTCTGGTTGATGAGCCGGACGCAGCCGGGATACCGGCCGCAGAAGCGGAGGGCGATTTTCTCCGTCCGGTCGGAAGAACCGTCGTTTACCACGATGATTTCCAGCTTCTCCAGAAGCTCCGGCAAAAGCATACTGGAAAGGCATTTTTCCAGGTAGGCTTCGCTATTATAGGCGGGGATGACAAAGGATAACAGCTTCAATTTCTCACAACCTCCAAAGGCAATCCCTCAGACCGCCGTCCCACCGTCCGGCAGGCGCTGCGGCCTATTTTTTCATAAAGAAAGGGGCACATTTTCAGACCCCAAGGTAGTATACCACAAAACGACCCAAAAAAGCAACCATATTTCCGAAAAACCGGGAAAAAGAAAAATTTTTAACAATTCGTTCCGGTTTGTCCCCCGGGCAAAATCCTTCCCGCGTTCCATTTTCCGGCAATCGCGCAAAAACTTTACTTACATTTCACCCATTGTGACTGTTTCTCCGGGAAAAACTGTGGTAAAATAAAATGTAAAATAAGAAAGACAAACAGGAGGGTACCATGACACACGCAATCATTGACATCGGCTCCAACTCCATGCGGCTTACCGTCTATCAGGTGGAGAATCACACCTTCAAGATTTTATTCAAGGAAAAAATCATGGCGGGCCTGGCAGGCTTCGTGGAAAACGGATACCTGACCCAGGCGGGCATTTACCGGGCCCGGGACGCCTTGCAGGAGTTTGGCAACATTTTGTCATTGCTGGATCTGCGGGAGCGGGTCCATGTACTGGCCACCGCCTCCCTGCGGAACATCCGCAACACCCGGGAAACGGTGGCGTTCCTCACCCGGCAGACCGGCTTCTCCATCGATGTGATCTCCGGCAAGGAGGAGGCGGTCTACGGCTATCAGGGGGCCATGTACCAGTTCGCCGTTTCGGAGGGGGCGTTCTTAGACATCGGCGGCGCCAGCACGGAGCTGACCATCTTCCGGGAGGGGCAGGTACAGACAGCGGAAAGCTGCCCGGTAGGCTCCTTGCTCCTCTACAAAAACTGCGTAAAGAAAATCCTCCCCGGCGCCGGTTCCCGGCAGCGGATCGCCGGTATGATTGAAGCCCGGATTCCCCGGGAGCTGCTTTCCCGCCTGCCCTCCCGCTCTCAGCTGATTTGCATGGGCGGCACCTGCCGGGCCATCGGCAAGCTGGCAAAGAAGCTGAATCTCATGGATTCGGACATCCCCAGCCTGAGCCTTCCCCAGCTGGACGCGGTGGGGGAGCTGCTGCTGGGCGAGGAAAAAACGGCGGCGGACGCCATTTTGCAGGTGGACCCGGTGCGCATCCACACCATCGTCCCGGGCTATCTCATTTTGTCCCACATCGCCCACGCCCTCAAGCCTCAGCAGCTGCTCATCAGCGACTACGGCGTGCGGGAAGGCTACCTGGCGGAAAAGGTGCTGTAATGGAAAATTATCTCTACACCCAAAACCGGGAGTTCAGCTGGCTGCGCTTTAACCAGCGGGTGCTGGAGGAGGCGGCCGACCCCTCCCTGCCCCCCTTGGAGCGGCTGAAATTCGTCTCCATCTTCTCCTCCAACTTAGACGAGTTTTTCATGGTGCGCTCAGGCAGTCTTTTTGACATTGCCGCCATGGAGCCGAACCAGGTGGACAACAAAAGCGGCCTGACCCCCCGGCAGCAGCTTTCCGGCATCTACCGCATGACCGCCGCCCTCATCCGCCGGAAAGAGCAGGTCTATGGGGAGGTTTGCCGGAGCCTGGAGGCGCGGGGCATCGGGGATGTGCCCTTTTCCGGTCTGACCAAACGGGAGGCGGACTACGCCCGGCGGTTCTTCCGGGAGCAGATTCTCCCGGTGCTGTCCCCCCAGATCGTGGACAGCCGCCACCCCACCCCCCATTTCGGGAACAAGCAGCTTTACATCGCCTCCCTGGTAAAGAGCAAACACGAAAAATTCTCCATGGCCTTTACCCCGGTGCCGGAGGTGCTGCCCAGGGTGGTGATGCTGCCGGAAAGCAGCCGGTTTATTCGGACGGAAAACCTGATTTTGCACTTCGCCCCCTCCCTGTACGGCAACTATACCCCGGTGGAGAGCTGTATCTTCGCCGTGACCCGGAACGCCGATGTGCGGTTTGACTCGGATAAATTCGAGGACGCGGAGGTGGACTACCGGCTCCATGTGAAAAAGCTTTTGAAAAAGCGCCGGAGCCTGGCCATTTTGCGGCTGGAGCTGAACGCCCCCGTCTCCCCCATCTTCCGGAAGGAGCTTCTGAAATTCATCCCCGTGGAGGAGCATCAGATTTTCTCCGACGCCACCCCTTTGCGGATGGATTATGTCTTTGGGCTTTTGAAGCAGCTGCCCCAGGGGCTGACCGATGCTCTGTCCTATCCCCCCCACACCCCCCGGTGGCCGGAGGATTTGCGCCGGGAGGACTCCATGATTTCCCAGATTTTGCAGAAGGACCGGTGCCTGTTCTTCCCCTTCCACTGCGTTGACCCCTTTATCCGCCTGCTGAACGAGGCAGCCGATGACCCCCAGGTGGTGTCCGTGAAAATCACCATCTACCGGCTGGCCTCCTCCTCCAAAATCGTCAGAGCCCTGTGCCACGCCGCCGAAAAGGGCAAGGAAGTGGTGGTGCTCATGGAGCTGCGGGCAAGATTCGACGAGGAGAACAACATCGCCTGGTCGGAGATGCTGGAAGAGGCCGGGTGCAAGGTGATTTACGGCATGGAAAACTACAAATGTCACAGCAAAATCTGTCTGATTACCCGGGAAAAGAAGGGAAAATTCCAGTACATCACCCAGATTGGCACGGGAAACTACAACGAAAAAACCAACGCCATGTATACGGATTTGAGCCTGATGACCGCCGACCCGGAAATCGGCGCCGACGCAACGGCCTTTTTCCGGAATATGCTGGTGGGCAACCTGGAGGGGAGCTACCGGCGGCTGCTGGTAGCCCCCAACGGCATCCGCCAGACCCTTTTCGCCCTCATCGACCGGGAAATTGCCAAGGGTGACCGGGGCTATATCTGCATCAAGGTCAATTCCATCACCCACCGGGGAATGATCGACAAGCTGGCGGAGGCCTCCCGGGCGGGGGTGAAAGTCCGGCTCATCGTCCGGGGCATCTGCTGCCTCCTGCCGGGAATCCAGGGATATACCCAGAATATCTCCGTCACCAGCATCGTGGGACGGTACCTGGAACACGCCCGGATTTACTGCTTTGGAAAAGGGGAAGAGCAGGTGCTTTACATCTCCTCGGCAGACCTCATGACCCGGAACCTGTGCCGCCGGGTGGAGATTGCCTGCCCGGTGACAGACCCGGCCATCCGCCGGGCCTTAGGGTATATCCTTCGCACCCAGCTCTCGGACACCGCCAAAGCAAGCCTTTTGCAGCCCGACGGCGCCTACCTGCGGAAGAACGGTCAGCCTCCCATAGACAGTCAAAAGGTATTCTCCCAGACTCCCTTCCCCCCGGAAAATTCCCCGCCCCCGGTCAAACCCCTGGGACTGCTGGCCCGGCTTCTACGACGGAAAAAGGGCGTCTCTTGATTCTTTCTCCGGTTTGGTGTATACTCTTGGGGAAAAATCCCAAGAAATGAGAGGTTCCCTATGGAGAAGAAAGTCGCCATCGTCACAGGAGGCAGCTCCGGCATCGGTCGGGCAACCGCCGCAGCCCTTGCCCGGGAAGGCTGCGTGGTTTACGAGTTCAGCCGCCGGGAGATTCCCCAGGAGGGGGTTCGGCATATACGCGCGGATGTGACCCGGGAAGACGAGGTACGGGCCGCCGTCAGCCAAATTCTGGAATCCCAGGGGCGGATAGATATTGTGGTGAACTGCGCCGGGTTCGGTATCTCCGGCGCGGTGGAATTTACGGAGCTTGCCGACGCCAAACGGCAGTTTGATGTGAATTTCTTTGGCTGCGTCACGGTGAACCGGGCGGTCTTGCCCGTTATGCGCCGGCAAGGGGGCGGCCGGATTCTTCTCATCAGCTCCGTCGCCGCCTCCGCCCATATCCCCTTCCAGGCCTACTATTCCGCCTCCAAGGCGGCCCTGGAATCCTATGCCTGCGCCCTTGCCAACGAAGTGCGCCCCTGGCGCATCGCCGTCACCGCCGTAGCCCTGGGGGACATTGCCACCGGCTTTACCCAGGCCCGGCAAAAGTCCTTTGCCGGGGACGATGTGTACGGCGGCAGAATCGGCAGAAGCGTCGCCGGTATGGAAAAGGATGAGGAGAAGGGAATGTCCCCGGATTTTGTGGGCAATCAGATTGCAAAAATTGCAATGAAGCCCAAGGGAAAGCCCCTTTGCACCGTGGGATTTACCTACAAATTCCTGAATCTTCTGTGCAAATACCTTCCCTGCCGTCTGCGAAACTTCATCGTCTACCGGCTATACGCCCGATAAAATCACCCCATACCGAGAACCGGTATGGGGTGATTTTCAGCCCTTCTGCCGGATTAAGTCTCGGAAGATGGGGATGCTTTTTAGAATCTTCTCATAGGGAACGCAGTAGCACAGCCGGCAGTAGCCGGGGCAGCCGAAGTCCGTGCCCGGCACAATCAGCAAATCCTTTTCCCTGGCCCTCCGGCTGAAGGCCTCCCCGTCCCCCTCCGGGGCCTTGACGAACAGGTAAAAAGCGCCCTGGGGCTTTGCCACCTGGTACCCGGCCTCAACCAGCGCGTGATACAGGGTACGGCGGTTTTTATCATATCTTTCCAAATCCGGGGGGATTTGGGCGCACCGGGCAATCACCTTCTGGAAAAGGGACGGAGCGCACACATGGCCGATGGACCGGGCGGCTCCCGCCACGGCGGCGTACAGCGCCTCCCCGTCCGTTGCCTTCCGGGGCACATAGACATAGCCAATCCGCTCCCCCGGCAGGGACAGGGACTTGGAATAGGAGTAGCAGACGATGGTGTCCCGGTAAATGGCAGGGACAAAGGGCACCTCCGTCCCATCGTACACCAGCTCCCGGTAGGGCTCGTCGGATACGATATAAATGGGATGGGCGTATTCCCGGCTCTTTCGCTCCAGCAGCGCCCCCAGCCTTTCCAGCGTTTCCCGGCTGTATACCACCCCGGAGGGGTTATTGGGGGAGTTGACAATCACCGCCTGGGTATTCCCGGTGAGCATGGCTTCCAGCGCCTTCATATCAATCTGAAAATCCGGCTCCTGGGCAGGCACCACCCCGAATTCCAGCCCCGACTCCTCCGCAAAGGGGGCGTACTCGGGGAAATAGGGGGCGATGGCTAAAATCTTTCCCCCGGGGATCGCCAACGCCCGGAACACCGCTATCAGCTCCGGAGCGGCGCCGCAGCCTAAAAACAGCTCCTGCGGGGTCACATCCCAGCCATAGCGCCGGTTCAGCTCCCGGGCAATGGCGCTTCTTGCCTCCATATCCCCTCCCGCCGGGGTATAGCCGTGGACCTGTACGGAAGGCGTCCCTTCCAGAATCTCCCGGATTGCCGCCTCCACCGCCGGGGGCGCGGGAATGCTGGGATTTCCCAGAGAAAAGTCCAGCACATTTTCCTCCCCCACAATGGCGGCCCGGCTTCTGCCGTACTCGAACAGCTCCCGGATGCAGGAGCGGTTTGCCCCCAGGGCATAGGCTTTGGAATTAAACATAGGCTTCCTCCTTTTGGTATACAGGCGTCCCCGGTTCAAAGCCCTGGGGCCGGTACCGGACAGACCGGATTTTCTTTCCGTCGCAGCCATACTTGGCCAGATACCCAAAGATGTTTACATAAGAAATCAAATCGTCCTTCTCCCGCTCCATGGCCTTCATCACCTCTACGGTGGCCAGCACATCGTCAATGGCCCGGTGGGAGTTCACCACCTGGCCTTGCAGGCCGTAGCTTTCGATGGCGTTGCACAGCTTGTGGGGATAGCTCCGCCGGTCCCGGTACACCGTCAGCAAATCCAGCTTGTCCTTCCCCTGTAAGATGGCGGCGTCCCCGTCCCGCAGAAGCATATAGTACAGAAAAATCAAGTCAAAACCCGCGTTGTAGGCCAGAAGCAGGGTGTTCCCTTCAATCATCTGGGCGATGTCCCGGCACACCCGGGTTTTGGGAATCCCCCGCTCCCGAATATCCTGAGGCGTGATGCCGGTGAGCCGCTGGATTTGTTCCGGGATGGCGCTGCCGGGGCTGAGGGTAATGAGCTGGTCATAAGTCTCAATCACCTGGCACTGCCCTTCCCGTTCCTCCAGCACCACGGCGGAAAACTCGATGATTTCGTCCCTGGCTCCGTCCAGCCCGGTGGTTTCCGTGTCGAAAATCACCAGCCGGTCATACTTGTCAAACAGCTGCCGGAAGCACCCCTCCCGGGTAAGATTCAGGGCTCTTTGGAATTTGCTTTTCTCCTCCGGGATAAGGCCGTATTTTTCCGCCAGCTCCCGGGCGAAGCTGTCCGCCGCCTCCCGGGAGCCGGATTTCAGCTCCACCTCCGCCTCCCAGAAGGGAAGCTCCTTTCCGCCCCCCACAAGCACCCCTTGGTCCAGGGCCACCTCCAGCCGGGCGTCCCGATAGGTCAAAGCCGCGGCCAGCCGCCGGAACCGGGCGCCGCACACCGGCGTCAGTCCCTCTTTTGCCAGTTCGCCCAGCTCCGGTGGACAGCCCAGGCCCAGCAGCAGTTCCACCGCCTGGGTAATGTCCCCGCAGGCGGTTTCCCACTCTCCCCGGGCGCCGTCCGCCAGCCGGGATTTGCAGGCGCACACCGTTTTCCCGTTCTCCCCGCGCAGCCGCAGGGTCAGCTTCCGCCGGGACAGGCTGCCGGAGGGGGTATCATAATAGGTGGTCTCCATGGCAATCTCCTCGCCGGGAAAAGCCGCCTGTAAGGTTTCCATAATCTCGGGTGTTACCCGGAATTTCCATTCATATTCCGTAGCCATAATCGCCCTCCTTGTCTTTTCCCCATTATACACCGCCCCCGGGGATTGTGCAAGGGAAGTCCCTCCTTCCGACAGGAAATTCCCCTGGAGTTTGATAAAATAGTCCCATCCTTTCCCGGAAGACCGGGAACTTTACGAAAGAACGGTGATGGCGCAATGGAAACCCTCCAATCCTATGTCCACCAGGGACGGAAAAACCTGAAAAAATGGCTGGCTGAACCAAAAGTGCTGGGAGGGCTGCGGCTTTTGGGCATATCTCTTGGGGGCTTTTGCCTCAGCGCCGCCTCCTTAGCCGGATACCCCCAGCCCTTTGCCATTGCCCTGGTGCTGGCACTCCCCGGGTGGCAGGCGCTGGCAGCGGCCATAGGCAGCTACATAGGCTATTTTGTTTTTTGGGGCAGCTATGGACGGCTGTGTCTGGGATGGAGCCTGGCGGCCCTTTCCATGGCGCTGGCCTTTGGGGGGACGGTGCTGGCACGGCAGGCGCGGCTGCTGCCGCCCTCCCTGGGATGTCTGATTGTTGCCTCCATCGGCACCCTGGGACAGGCCATCTGGCAGATTCCCGGGCCGCCGGTACCCATGTATCTGTTGCAGGTATTGCTGGCGGGGGGCTGCACCTATTTGTTCTCCCTGGTGCTGGAAAAGCGCACCCCCGTCGCCAACTGGCTGGCCTGGGGCGTGGCGGTGCTGGCCCTGGGGCAGATTATGCCCGTCCCCTATCTGGGGCTGGGGTATGTGGCCGCCGGGGCCCTGATGGTAGCCGGGGCCTTCCCCGCGGCCGCTTTGGCGGGACTTGCCCTGGATCTGGCCCAAATCACCCCCGTACCCATGACCGCCGTCCTCACCGCCGGGTATGTGGTGCGGTTTCTCCCGGTGAAGCAGGGGCTGTTTCTGCTGCCCGGGCTTATGTATGTACTGCTGATGAGCCTGTGTGGACAGGTGGATCTTTACCCCCTGCCGGGGCTGATGCTGGGAGGCCTTTTGGGAAAGTACCTCCCCACGGGAACCGCCGCGCCCCACCGCCGGGGAGAGACCGGGGTGCTGCAAGTGCGTTTGGAGATGGTATGCGGCGTGCTGTCCCAGGCGGAGCAGCTGCTGAGCCAGGCGCCGGAGGTGCCGGTGGACCGGGAGGCCCTGATGGAAAAAGCGGCGGAGGCCGCCTGCCGGGGGTGCCCCTGCGCCCGCTCCTGCAAGGACAGTAAGCGCATTGCCCATCTGCCCCCCCTGCTGCTCCAGAAGCCCCTCCTCTCCTCCCAAGAGCTGCCCATCGTCTGCCGGAAAAGCGGCCGGCTTCTGGCCCAGCTCCACCGGAGCCAGGAGCAGCTGCGCTCCATCTGCGCCGGCCGGGAGCGGCAGCGGGAGTACCGGGCGGCGGTGATGCAGCAGTACCGGTTTTTGGAGGGGTATTTGCGGGAGCTGTCCGACACGCTGGGACGGCGGAAAAATGTGGCCCCCTGCCTGTTCCGCCCGGCGGTGTATTTCTACGGCAACCGCCCCCAGGGGGAGAACGGGGACTACTGCCAGGAGTTTCCCGGCGTTGAGGATACCTACTATGTACTCCTGTGCGACGGTATGGGCACCGGAGCCGGGGCGGTGGGGGACGGGCGCACCGCCGGGAATATGCTCAAAAAGCTTTTAAGCGCCGGGTATCCGGCGGAGTACGCCCTGCGGAGCCTGAACAGTCTGTGCGTACTCACGGAGCGCCCCGGAGCGGTGACCTTCGATTTGGTGCAGCTGCACCTGTACACCGGAAAGGGCGCCCTGTACAAATGGGGAGCGGCGCCCTCCTATGTGATTGGCTCTTTCGGGGTGCGGAAGGTGGGGTCCGCCTGTCCCCCGCCCGGTCTGTCGGTGACGGACATTCAGGAGAGCCGGGAGGAGGTGAGCCTGCGCCGGGGAGAGTCTTTGGTGCTGGTAAGCGACGGGATTCCGGAGGAGGAGGCCCAGCTGTGCTGCTCCCGGGGACAGGGCCTGTCCCCCGGAGAGCTGGCCACCCAGCTGATCTCCCGGGGGGAGGAGGCAGGTCCCGACGACGCCACCGTGGTGATTGTCCGGCTGGAGGGGCGGTAAAAAAGCACCCGGGAAAAGGAAATACACCCCATTTGTGAAACGGTTATGATACACTGTCTAACAGATGGGGTGATTGATATGCCAAATATGAGGCTTTTGAAATCATTCCCGACGGAACCGGACGCACGCTCCATTCCGGTCAGGGATAGCAATATCCGCGCAGGCAATACCGGCGGATTATGGCAAAGCGAAAGGGCTTGCCGCCTGCAATTCGCAGAACGGCAAGCCCTCTTGGCAGCCTGTGCGATTTTTCCTTCAGAAAACCGTCTAACTTTTTGGGGGCACTTCAAAAACCTGAGTGCCTTCCATCTGTGAAAAAGCGGGGTTATGGGGAAGCCTGGTAGTACAGCAGAAGAAAAACCGCCGTGATTGCCAGACAGGCCAGTCCGGTTATCAGCAGGAAGCCATAACCGCTTCGCCGCTTTCCTTCCCGTTCCTCCAGATAGTCCGAATACTTTTTCACCTCGAACCGCTTTCCGGGAATCAGCAGGGATCCTACATACTTGAGGATGTAGGCCATGCCGTCCAAACCGCCCTTGGAGGAAATCCAGCACATGGCACCAACGCACAGCAGCAACAGTCCCGGCACCGTAAAGGCGTCGCTCAGCACCCGAAACCGTTCCTTCCAGTCCAGAGCGCCAAAGTCACGGAGCAGGATATACACCGCCGCCAGCAGCAGACTCACACCGGAAGCAATGGCATAGGAATAGAGCCGGACTTTTTTCTCCTGACTCATAGACCCAGTTCCTTCTTGTACTGGGCTTCCTCAGCGTCGTTGCACATGACGAAGTGACCGGGCTTCAGCTCCCGGAGGGTGGGCTTGTCCACAGTGTAGTCATGGGCAGCCAGAGCATTGTAGGTAATCCGGGTACGGTTCTTCTCGCTGTGGGGGTCAGGCAGAGGAATGGCAGACAGCAGGCTCTTGGTATAGGGGTGGAGGGGATGGGCAAACAGCTCATCGGAGTCCGCCAGCTCCACCAGGTTGCCGAAGTACATAACGCCAATCCGGTCGGAGAAGTACTTGACCACAGACAGGTCGTGGGCAATGAACAGAATGGTCAGATCCAGGGTCTTCCGCAGGTCGTTCAGCAGGTTGATAACCTGAGCCTGAATGGACACGTCCAGAGCGGAGACCGGCTCGTCGGCAATCAGCAGGCCGGGCTGCATAATCACAGCACGGGCAATGCCGATTCTCTGACGCTGGCCGCCGGAGAACTCGTGGGGATACCGGCCGGCGTGCTCCCGCACCAGACCAACCAGCTCCAGAATCTCATAGACCTTCTCGTCGATATACTTCTGATCCCGGATGCCGTTGATCACCAGACCCTCGGCAATAATCTCCCGAACGGTCATACGGGGGTTCAGGGAGGCGATGGGGTCCTGGAAAATCATCTGAATCTGATTCACCAGACGGGTCTTCCTGGCAATCCGCAGGTCATCGGCATACTGCTTCTTCAGGGCAGAAACCTGGGAGGGGTCAGCCTTAGCCAGCTGCTTTTCGTACCGCTCCTTGACTTCCTTTGCCAGCTCGTCGGCATACTCCCGGTCGCAGTTCTTGTGGTCGAACTTTGCCCGCTTGATTTCATCCTTCAGCTGGGCAATCCGGGCCTCGCAGTCGGAAATCTCCTGGCTGGCGCCGCCCTTCTTCTTCAGCTCCCGGATTTTTGCCCGGAGCTCCTTCAGCTCCTGGGTATAGGTGAGGATACCGGCGCAGATGCGCTGGCCCTTGAAGTAGATGTTGCCGCCGGTGATGTCATAGAGCTTGATGATGGAACGGCCGGTGGTGGTCTTACCACAGCCGGACTCACCTACCAGGCCGAACACCTCGCCCTTGTGAATCTCGAAGCTCACATCGTTAACGGCCTTCACCGGGCCAAAATGCTGGCTCAGGTGCTCTACCTTCAGCAATACTTCCTGATTATCCATTCTGAGCACCTCCAGCTTTCTTCTTCATTCTCTCGATCCGGTTGCGGATAATGGCGGGCATTTCCACCTTAGGTGCATCCGGGTGGAGCAGCCAGGTAGCGGCGGAATGGGTGTCGCTCACCTGGAACATGGGGGGCTGCTCCTCGAAGTCAATCTTCATGGCGTACTTATTCCGGTCTGCAAAAGCATCGCCCACCGGGGGATAAATCATGTTGGGAGGCGTGCCGGGGATAGCTTCCAGCCGCTCGTTGGTGTCCAGATCCGGCATGGAGCTAAGCAGCGCCCAGGTGTAAGGATGCTTGGGATCATAGAAGATATCGTCGGCGGTGCCGTACTCCACAATCTTACCGGCGTACATAACCGCAATGTCGTCAGCCATGTTTGCCACAACGCCCAGGTCATGGGTGATGAAGATAACGGACAGGTTCCGCTCCTTCTTCAGCTTGTTGATCAGCTCCAGAATCTGGGCCTGGATGGTCACGTCCAGAGCAGTGGTGGGCTCGTCACAGATGAGGATTTCCGGGTTGGCAGCCAGAGCGATGGCGATAACAATACGCTGACGCATACCGCCGGAGAACTCGAAGGGATACTGGTTGTACCGCATACGAGGCTCGCTGATACCCACTTCGTCCATGAGCTTGATGGCCCGCTCCTTGGCAATGGACCGGGTGACCTTGTAAACCACCTTGGAGGCCTTATCCTTCATAAACTCGATGATGGCCACGCTCGCGGCATGGTAGTCCACCTGATCCGCAGCGGCAATCAGACGGGTATAGTGGCTCTGCAGATCCGTAACCACCCGCAGCACCTCGCCCCGCAGGTCATCCAGGTCATAAACCTGCTTGGGGACGACGCTCCAGTCCACCTTCTTGCCTCTGGCAATCTGGGCATCTCGCTGCTTGGTCTGACGGGCAAACCGCTTCTCCTCCTTGGGATTGGTGACAATCGCCCGGAAGTACTTGTGGATAGCACTGGTAAGGCTGGAGCGGAAGGTGTATGCCAGGCTGTCCTTGTTGATTTCCAGCCGGTCGATACTGGCTTCCACTGCATTGGACAATTCCTTGGCCAAACGCAGGGCCTCCTGCTTGGTGTATTCGCCCCGGAAGAAGGTGACGGCCTTCTCCAGCATGGGCATGACTTCCTTCTTCTTCTCCATGGCCTTCTTGCCGGAGTAGGCCACACCCTTATCCTGGGCGGCCACGAAGTCATTCATGAAGTCCTCCATGATGTACTTCTGGCAGAACTCGTTCAGCTCAGCCACATCCCGGCGGGTCAGATCCTCCTGGGGATTGCGCATCTTGTAATAGCCGATGCAGAAGAAATCAGGACGGACACGGCTCTCCATCTGGTTGAGCACCTGCTCCACCTCTTTCAGGGTGGACACAATGCTCTCCGGCAGCTCCTTGGCGCCCTTCTTGTAGTCGCCGGACACCTTGCCCAGCCGGTCAGAGAGCTGGCTGAGCTTTTCGCTGTCGTTCTTGGCGAAGAAGGGGTCGGAGATGGTCTTGATGTTGGAGCGGAAGCGGCTCAGGCTTCCCGGTACATCCACCTTCTGGTGCTTTTCCGTCTGGAACAGGAAGTCTTCAATGGAAGACTTCAAGTCCTCTGCAACGGTGAAGGTTGCATTGTAATGGTTCTCCAGCTTGTTGGCCACAATGCAGAACTGGTCGAAGGTCTTGCACAGCTGTGCCACCTTCTCTGCGCCCAGCTCCGGGTTGGCAGCCTGCATATTCTTCTTCAGAAGGGCCAGCATATCGTTGAACTCGGCTCTGGCCTCTTTGCGGCTGACCTTGTTCTTCAGCAGCATGGCCTCGGTAATCTGCTTGCCGATTTTCACGATGGGGTTCAGAGAGGACAGGGGGTCCTGGAAAATCATGGAGATCTTATCGCCACGGATTTTGCACATTTCCTCCTCAGAAATCTTCAGAAGATCCATGCCGTCGTAAATGATCTCGCCGCCCTCTACAATGGCGTTACCAGCCAGAATGCCCATAACGGCCTTGGAGGTAACGGACTTGCCGGAACCGGACTCGCCCACAATGGCCAGGGTCTTGCCTCGCTCCAGGTCAAAGGAGATGTCCCGCACCGCCTTTACCAGGCCATTGTTGGAGCGAAAGGAGACTTTTAAGTTTTTCAGCTCTAAAATTTTATCCATTTCTTACTCCTCCACACCACGCAAAGACGGATTGAATGCATCCCGCAGACCGTTGCCGAACAGATTGAAGGAAATCATCAGCAGGGAGATGAAAATAGCAGGATACAGCATCAAATGAGGATAGTTGGTCCAGATGGAACTGGCGTCGGACAGTAAAGTGCCCAGAGAAGTGACTTCCGCAGTACCCAGTTTCACGATGCCCAGGAAGGACAGCATGGACTCAGTCATAATGGTGCTGGGGATAGACAGAGCAGCGGAAGTGATGATAGTACCCAGGGAATTGGGGAAGATGTGCTTCCAGATAATCCGGCGATCCCGGGCGCCCAGGGTTCTGGCTGCCATGACGTACTCCTGGTTCTTGAAACGATAGAACTGGGTACGCACCCGGTAAGCCGTGCCAATCCAGCCGGTTACCACATAGGCAAACAGCAGACAGGGCACCGGTCCCAGCCGGTTAGCCAGGTGAATCTGGAACAAGGTAGCCACAACGATGAAGGGAACGCCGCTGAGGATTTCTGCAAAACGCTCCATGAGGATGTCAGCAGTGCCGCCGTAATAGCCTTCGATGGCGCCGTAAACAGCACCGATGGAGAAGTTGATGATAAACACAAACACAGCAACCGTCAAAGACAGCTTGATGCCGCCGGCGATACGCAGTGCCAGGTCATAGCCCTGGGAGTCGGTACCCATGATATAGTCAGGCACACTGCCGTTGAGGTACTGGAAGTAGTTGTAGTACAGCACCCGAACCTTCAGCTGGGCAGTCTCCAGAGTGCCGCCGCCGGTGTACTCCTTATAAACCACGTTCCCGTTTTCGTCACGCTTGTAGTTGTCCTCCAGAGTCATTCCCTCGCCGTAGGTTACGGTTTCCAGCATACCCTGCTCGTTGGTCACAACGGGAGTGCCCTTCTTGGACTTGTACCAATAGTTGGCATCGTTGACATCCATGTTGTATTCGTTGTCCTCAATCAGAGGATACAGCACATGCAGGCCGGTCTCCTCTTCCCAGGCAACGATTTTGTCATACTCAGGCTGGGGAATGGACTTGTAGATGAAGCCCACTTCCAGATAGGCGTCAATACGGCCCTTGTAAGCCACAGTCTCCTTCTTGTTGGCGCCGATGTAGACAATGGGGTCGCTGATTTCCAGCATGGGCTGATACTCGCTGTTCAGGCCCTCCTCCAGGGTCACGCCCTGGCCGTCCCAGTCCTCGGCGCCCATGCCCATGGCCACGGCCCGGATCAGGCTCTTATCGGAGAAGTCCCGGTTCACGCCGCCATCCAGGATGCCGTACTCCCGCAGGGATTCCACCCGGCCGGGCTTCTTGGCATACAGGTTGTCCATAAAGGTAGAGCTGTGATTGGTAATCAGCAGCGGAGCCAGCAAAGAGTAGAGGATGATCAGAACGATGATGATGAAAGCAACCACAGAAGCATGGGACTTGCGGAAGCGAATCAGTGCGTCCTTGAAGTAGCCAATGGGCTTGTCCTCAAATTTCTTATCAGAGATCCGCTCTCCCTGATTCACAAAGGCAAAGCGGGATTTATCAATATGTTCCAAAGGATTCTTTTTCTCTGCCATATTATTTCTCCCCCATTCTGATTCTGGGATCAATGAAGCCGTAGCTCAAGTCCACCAGGATGCCGGCCAAAAGACCGATAAAGGTATAGAACACGGAGTCCAGCATAAACACATCGTAGTCAAACAGGGTAATGGACTGCAGATACAGCTGTCCTACACCAGGGATGGCAAAAATCTGTTCGATGATGAAAGAGCCGCCCAGAATTCCCACGAAGCTGGAGATGATCATGGGCAGAATCGGCACCATGGCATTCTTCAGGGCATGGCGGGCAGTAGCCTGGGCTCTGGTCAGACCCTTGGCCCGGGCCAGGAGCATGTAGTCGGAGGTCAGCGTCTCCGTCAGCTCCGCACGGGTAAACCGGCACATACCGGCAATGGTGCTGAAGGACAGAGCCAGCACCGGGGCAATCATGGAGTAGAACATCTTGCCCGTCAGCCAGGAACCGCCGGCATCTGCCAGGGAATAAACCTGCAGAGGCAGCCAGCCCAGCTTGAAGTAGAAAATATACTGCACCAAGAAGGCGTAGACATAGGAAGGCACGGATACAAAAACGATAACCAAAGTGCTGATTACACTGTCCTGCCATTTATTCTTCTTGACAGCAGCATAGATACCCAGAAGAATACCAATGATGATGGAAGGAATCAGAGAATACACATTGATCAGCACCGTGGGCAGCAGGCGGCCTGCCAGCAAATCCCATGCGGGGGTGCGGAAGGAAATGTACCAGGAGGTACCCCAGTCCCAGGAGGTGAAAATGCCCTTGAGGTAAATGACAAACTGGGTCAGCAAGGGTTCGTTGTAGCCCAAAGCGTCCCAACGGGCAGCAATGGCTTCCGCCTGCACCTTATCCGTAGGCAGAACCCGGGGCAGAATACGAATCAGGACAAAACAGATGGTTGATATGACGAATAGTGTGAACAGCATCAACACGATTCTTTTTACGACATACTTTGCCATTCGCATATGATGTTATCTCCTTTTTGCATAGTCTTATGTGAACGGAATAAATAGAGAAATCCTACTGTTCTTCGCTGTGGATTGGTATATTCCACTCCACAGCGAAAAACAGTAGCTTACATACCGGAATGAACAACCCAATGCCAGGAGGGGCCTAAGCCCCTCCTGGCGAGTTTGGACTATGGGTGTATCAGGCTATGATATTATACATAGTTCAGGGTGCCGCCCTGGCTGCTTACATGCTCAGCCCACTCAGCGTCGGTGTAGTTGTAAGTCATCAGCTCCAGACCGCCGAAACCATACATAATGTTGTAGTCGGGGGTGTAGTAGGAGCACTGATAGGACAGCATCTCACATGCAGTGGTGGAAGCCAGGGGAATCCGGTAGTAGAACTTCAGATAGTTCTCTTCCAGATCGGCCAGTACCTGCAGCTTGGTCTCGAAGGACTCGTTAGCCAGGTCACCGGAGCCGATCATGCAGTTGCTCCACTCCTGCCAGGTCTTGGTCATCTCCTCACCGTTGACGGTCAGGGTCAGAGTCTCGGTAGTGGGATCCCAGCAGCCGGCCTCGTTGATTTCGTACTGATCGGGATCGCAGTAAACCTGCAGGTTACGGAAGGGATAGAAGGCAGCGCCGCCCCATGCGCCGTAGCCGATAGCGTACTCGCCCTTGGCCACATCGCCGTAACGGTCAGTCAGGTTGCCAACAGCCTCGAAGGTCACAGTGCCGAAGCCGGAGCCTTCCAGAGCAGCGTTGACGTACTGGTTCAGCAGAGCCAGCTGCTGGTTGTCAGCAGAGGTCAGAGCGCCGAATGCCCAGCCGATACGGATGTAGATGGGTTCGCCCTCGGTGTACAGACCAGCCTCAACCAGCTCCTGGCAAGCCTGCTTCATCAGGTTCTGAGCCTCGGTCAGGTTGTAGCCGTTGATGGACTTGTAAGCATCCTCCAGAGTAGCGTAGGGAGTGCCCTCGCCGTACTCAACACCGTACAGGTTGCAGATAGCCTGCATAGCGGGCTCGGAGTTCCGGTAGGAGGAGGTGGGGTCGTTGTACACGTCGTAGTAGTACAGCTTGTTCAGCAGGGAGTAAGCGGGGGTGTAGCCAGCGGTAGCAGCCACGTAGTTGCTGCGGTCGATGGCCAGGGACATAGCCTTACGGAAGTTGGCGTTGGACAGAACCACGGAGTTGGTGTTGCCCTTGCTCTCGTCCATGGTCTTCAGGTTCTCCAGACCGCAGTTGAAGAACAGGGACATGGTGTAGGTCTCGTCAGCCTTGTACAGCTGCTCGGAGGTGGAGTAGGTGGGCAGATCGTCAGCGGTGGGGTTCCAGCTGGACAGCTCGCCCTTCAGGAAGGCCTGCTTGGCAGCATCGGGGTCCATCACGTCGATAACAATCTTGGTGGTCTGGTACTTCTGCACATTCTCGCCGTCCACTTCGTAGTCGGTGAAAGCGTACAGGTAGCCGGACTCGGTCTTCTCGTACTCGTAGTAGTTCTCGTTCTGGGTCAGAACCATCTGCTTGCCGGGCTGCCAGGACTCGATCTTGTAGGGACCGTAAGCCATGTAGGTATCCACGGAGGTACCGTAGTTGGTGGTAACCAGGGCGCCGGTGGTGTCCTTGCCAGCCTCGTACAGGTCCTCGTAAACCAGCCAATTGGAGGTGCAGGAGGTCAGGAAGTAGTTGTAGTCGATCTGGGTCTGGGTGACGTAACGGATGGTGTAGTCGTCCACCTTGTAGCAGCCGACGGTGCTGTCGTAGTCAGCCACCTCAGCCACTTCGCCGTTGTTCACGTACAGGGCTTCCTTCATGTAGTCAGCCAGCTGAGCCTCGTCGGTGATGCCGAACAGGCCGCTCAGCAGACCGTAAACCAGAGTCTTGACGGTCTCCAGGTTCTCAGCGGTAACCTTGGTGTAGCCGTAGGGGTTGGCCTCATCGGTCAGAGCAGCAACAGCGTCGTCAAAGCCCATGCCGTAGTCGCTGTTCAGAGAAGCCAGGCTTGCGTTGTACAGGGTCATGTCGGTAGCGGTCATGCTGATGTAAACGCTGCCGGACTCGATGCCTGCCTCCAGGTCGTAGGAGTAGTCAGGAGTCTCGCCCTCGCCGTAGGGAGCAACCATGGGGGTGTAGATGGGAGCGCCGGAGTTGTAGTAGGTGTTGCCACCGGCTACAGCGGACTCACCAGCGTAGTACAGGTTAGCACGGTAGTTCCGCATATCGGGATCCAGCAGAGCCTTCATGGAGTAGATGTAGGTGTCGGCATTGATGGGGGTGCCGTCCTGCCACTTCATGTTGGGGTTCAGCTTGATTTCGAACACGAAGCCCTTCTCGGTCTCCTCAGCAGCCTGACCCTCGGGCAGGGTAACTGCGTACTTGGTCAGGTCATCCTGATGGTCAGCAGTCACGTCCTCAACGGACTCGGCTGCCAGGAAGACCCACTGGTATACGCCGTTGAGAGAATCGGAGATGCTCATGGTAGCCAAGGGGGTCTCGGTGTAAGCCATGACAGCACTGTCCGAATTCACCTCCCAGGTGTGGGCGTTCAGATTGGTGGCCAGACCGGTGGTAGAAGTGTGGTAGGTGTAGTCACCTTCCGTAACAACAGAGCCCTCGCCTTCCGTACCGGTGGGGGTGGAAGGAGTGGAGTCCGTGTTGGAAGGTTCCTTGCTGCAGGCGGCCATGGAAGCCAGCATGGCCAGAGCCAGCAGCAGCGCCAAGAACTTTTTCATTTTCTTTTCCTCCATTTTTCATAATATATACACAGCAGTTTATCTTTACGCTGTTGTATACCGGGGTAGAACCATGCAAAGGAGAATTGTCCGGGAAAACCGCTGTTTTCTTTTCCATTGTCCGCCAGTTGCATACATTTGGGACTTTTCAACAATTTCCTTTGATATTTTCAGAATATACCACAATTTTGGCCTTATGTCAATACTTTATTCAAAATCTTGTTTCCAGCGTATGTTCAAGTGTTCGCCGTATATGTATCTTTTCCGCCGGAGCGCCGTAAAAACCCCCCCGGAAAATACCCGGTAAACGGCTTTTTCCCTGTTTTTTCCCTGTTTCCGGGGCCAGGGGCATGGATTTTCCCTTTTGACGCTCCTTTTCGCAAGTTCAAAAAACTTTCTTGCATTTTTCTTTGGGGTCCCGGATACAGACCGCCTTTTTTCATTATGTTTTCGTAAAAATGAATTATGTTTGTTTCCAACTTGCATTTTCCCTCCCGGTCTGCTAAAATAGAGGGAGTTTCTGACAGGAGGTTGAAACCCATGCGTTATGTAGATGAAGTAATGAATAAGGTGAAGACTCAGAATCCTGACCAGCCGGAGTTTCTCCAGGCGGTGCAGGAGGTCATGGAAACCCTGGCTCCCGTGGTGGAGCGCAACGAGGCCCTGTACCGGAAGCAGGCGCTGCTGGAACGGATGACCGTCCCCGAGCGGGCCATTGTTTTCCGGGTGCCCTGGGTAGACGACGCCGGCAATGTGCAGGTGAACACCGGCTACCGGGTGCAGTTCAACGGCGCCCTCGGCCCCCACAAGGGCGGCCTGCGGTTCCATCCCTCCGTAAACCTGAGCATTATCAAATTCCTGGGCTTTGAACAGGTATTCAAAAATTCCCTCACCGGCCTGCCCATGGGCGGCGGCAAGGGCGGCGCCGACTTTGACCCCAAGGGCAAGTCCGACCGGGAGATCATGGCCTTCTGCCAGAGCTTCATGTCGGAGCTTTACAAGCACATCGGTCCGGACACGGATGTGCCTGCCGGTGACATCGGCGTGGGCGGCCGGGAAATCGGCTTCCTCTTCGGCCAGTACCGGCGGCTGCGGAACGCCTATCACGCCGGCGTCCTCACCGGCAAGGGTCTGACCTACGGCGGCTCCCTGGCCCGTACCCAGGCCACCGGCTATGGCCTTCTGTACCTGACCCGGGAGCTGATGGCGCGCAACGGCCACTCCCTGGAGGGCAAGACCGTAGCCGTATCCGGCTCCGGCAATGTGGCCATTTACGCCATCGAAAAGGCCTGGCAGCTGGGGGCAAAGCCCGTCACCTGCTCCGACTCCACCGGCTGGATTTATGACCCGGAGGGCATCGATGTGGCCCTGCTGAAGCAGGTGAAGGAAGTAGACCGGGCCCGGCTGACCCAGTACGCCGCCGCCCGTCCCAGCGCCCAGTACCACGAGGGCCGGGGAGTATGGACGGTGAAGTGCGACATTGCCCTGCCCTGCGCCACCCAGAACGAGCTGCGCCTGGAGGACGCCAAGGCTCTGGTGGCGGGGGGCGTCACCGCCGTGTGCGAGGGCGCCAATATGCCCACCACTCTGGAGGCCACCCGGTACTTACAGGAGCAGGGCGTTCTGTTCTGCCCCGGCAAAGCGGCCAACGCCGGCGGCGTAGCCGTATCCGGTCTGGAGATGTGCCAGAACTCCATGCGCTATGGCTGGACCTTTGAGGAGGTAGACGGCAAGCTGGAGCAGATTATGGCGAACATCTTCAAAAACATCGACGCCGCCGCTAAGGAATACGGCATGGAAGGCAACTATGTAGCCGGCGCCAACATTGCCGGCTTCCTGAAGGTCGCCGACGCCATGCTGGCCCAGGGCGTGGTGTAATCCGTCACAACCAAAACACCCCCTCGGCGCGGTTGAACAGGTCCGGTAAACACGGACAACAGACAAAACGCCCCCTGTGTAGGAAAATAGAAGTACTACATCAGGGGGTATTACTATGGGAAAAAAGAATTACACGCATGTGCAGGAATTGTTGCCTGAAATCGAAGCTATGCTTGGATCGGGAAAAACACAGAGAGAATGCTCGGTGGTCGTAAAACAGTAATATTTGAATTTCTTGGAACAGGCATGATTTCGGTCATGCCTGTTCCGCTTTTATCAGTTCATCCACGGGAATGTAGCCAACGAGGTCATATTCGATATGTACCTTCTGCTTGCGCTTACCGCTGGACTTGTCGGGTGCCTCCACATAAACCGCCTTTACGAGCTCTCTGAGGGCGTATGGCGTGAGTTCTGTGAGTGTGGTGTATCTGCGTACCCGCTGAATAAACTGTTCGAGGTTTTCTATCTGTCTTTTCTGTACTTCGACTTCTTTTTGCAGATTTGTGATTTCAACTTTAAGCTGCGCCTGCTCGTCCTCATAGGTCTTGCTCATCATGGCAAAGCGTTCATCTCTCAAATTGCCCTTGGCGTTGTCCTCGTAGATTTTGATAAACAGGCGGTCAAGCTCCCCTATACGCTTTTCTGCCTGTGCCAGACGCTTCCTATATACCTTTATGGTTTCATCGCTTTTCAGACGGAGCTTTTGCTCCATTTCCACCCTAAAATGCGCTTCGTATTGGCTCACGAAAGAGATAACTTCTTTCATGTGTTTCCAGACCACATCCTCCAAAACGACGGCACGAATATAGTGTCCGCTGCACTTGTCCTTGTTGGCTCGGTGGGTGGAGCAGATGAAAAAGTCCTGCCGTTTTTCAAAGTAATTAGTGGTGGAGTAATAGAGTTTCTGTCTGCAATCGGCGCAGAACACCAATCCCGAAAACGGACTGCTCTTGCCCGTTGCCGTTCTCCTGTGTCGCTGCTGACGAATTTCCTGTACCTTGTCAAAGACTTCCTGTTTGATAATCGCAGGATGGGTGTTGTAGAAAATCTTTTGATTTTCTTCGGGATTCTCCCTCTGCTTCTTATCCCAAATGGAATTGGTGTAGGTTTTGAAATTGACAGTAGCACCGATGTACTCTTTGCGTTCAAGAATATTGACGATGGTGCTTTCGTGCCAGCGATAAGGATTCTCCGGCTCGGTGTGCGGTGTCTTTACGCCTTGCTTAGTTTTGTATGCGGTGGGCGTGAGTATCTTTTCCCGTTCAAGCTGTTCTGCGATTTGGCTCGTTCCACGTCCGTTCATGCAGAGCGTGAAAATCTTTTTGACTACCTGTGCCGCTTCTTCGTCGATGATCCACTTGGTTTTGTCCTCTGGATCTTTGCGATAGCCATACGGCACATGGACGGTCAATCTCTCGCCACGTTCGCCTTTTGCCTTTTGCACAGCACGAATTTTGCGGCTCGTGTCCTTTGCAAAAAATTCGTTGAACCAGTTCTTTATACCGGCAATGTCGCTGTCAGTGCTGTTGGGATTGATACTGTCAAAGTGGTCGTTGATGGCAATGTAACGAACATCATTCTGTGGGAAAGTGTAGTTGATGTACAAGCCTGTCAGCGAGGAATTTCGTCCAAGTCTTGAAAGGTCTTTCGTGATAACTGTGCCAACATTTCCCGCTTCAATCTCCGCAAGCATTTTCTGAAAGCCTGGGCGGTTAGCAAAGTCCACACCACTGTAACCGTCGTCGATGAAAAACGTCGGGTGGGGGAAGCGGTGGTCTCGTGCATATTGAAGCAGAATGGCTTTTTGATTCTGGATAGAGTTCGACAAATCTTCCTTGCCGTTCTTCTTATCCTCTTTGGTGTCCTCGACGGACAATCTGCAATAAAGTGCTGTGATTCTATCTGTTGCCCTTAACATTTCGTTATCCTCCTTCGGTTGGGCAACTGTCTGTACAGGATTGGATTCTTGGATTATATCAAAAGAGGTGTCGTTGTTCATTCGCCATCCTCCGTGATACCTAATTCATCATCGGCAACGTTCTGCTCCATAATGCGGTGGAGCTTCTTATCGAGAGTTTCCGTACCCTCATAGCTGCCTGTAACTGTGTATTCTGTGCCGCCGATCTCGTCCACGATTTTTACATCGGGCAACCAAAAGGCAGACAAATTCTTGACAACGATGTTGCCCTTTTCATCGAAAGTAAACTCACGCTTGGGGGCATCATCGGGGCGAGGCTCGACCTTGGCATACGGGTCGGGATTAGAGAAATAGTATTCGGGAATTTCCTCGTCATACTCGCCGCTTGCAAGCTGTTCCTCAAACACAAGCTCGTCAATTTCGTCGGCGGTGAGTTCGAGGATTTCTTCCTCTTTGCGTTTTTCATCCATGATGTCGAACCTCCTTTTCTTTCATTCGCTTCGATTCGTTTCTTTCAAACGACAGTTCAATTCATAAAGTGCAGTACGATTTGAATCCCATTTGAGTTTTTGATTCGCTTCTTCGTAGGTCAACCAAACACACTCGGTATGCTCGTGAGATAACTGTATATCTTCTTTGCACTCAAAACCAAAAGTGTACTCGGGAATAACATGGGTGTCCTTGTTCCAATGCTGACGGCGCTTTTCAGATATGATTGTAACAGGGATATAAGACAGGCTTTTCAGCTCAATCCACTTGTCAGCCTGCACTCCGCCTTCCTCGACAGTTTCTCTTTTTGCCGCTTCCAATGGCGTTTCATTATCTTCGCCACCTCCGGCTATAAACTGCCATTGGTCATGATCGGCACGGTGAAACACACAGTATCTCGGAGAGCCATCAATAATCTGATATGGTATTGCAAGTATTTGGAAAGGCGCTCGCATTATATAATCCTCCTTGGTACAAACATCTTCTCGGGATAGCAAAACAGCCGAACACTGTCAATGGTCAAGATGAACGGCTTCGCCGCCATTGACAGCATCCGTCCGTTTTGCTTTTGGGCAGACAAGGCGGCGGTTGCCGCCGATTTCCATTTAGAAAATGGCACTTGCTATCATGGGGAAACGTAGAATAGCAAGCACAGCAGGTGTATGTACACTCTGCAATTTCAGACTTGGCAAGCAGGGCACGGCGGTACCCACTTTGCATACTTGCCATTATGTTAAAAACATACTTGGCAAGCAATGCACGTGTGGACACACATCGTGCTTTTTGCAAATTTCAGCGTTGCTGCCTTTTGCAAAAACTTGTTGGGCAACATCCCAAACCCTTCAACGATTTTTTCAAAATCGGCTACGCTCCTGCGGAGCTGAACTTCACTTTATCTTGGAAAGTGAAGTAAGGATTTTTCGGATTCCTTCATAAATTTCTTCTTGGTTCTTTTTGATTTCTTCAATGTCTGCTTCGTAGATATTGCCGGTGGAATTGACACGCTTGGCAATTTGGTTTTCGCTGTTGGAGATACTTTTCATCTTGAGAGTCAGCTCACGAAGCTCGGGCATATCCAGTTTTACAATGTACCCGTCGATTACCATTTTGCGGATATAGGCACTCATGTTTTCAATGCCTGCCAGCTCCATTTTCTTTTTTATCAGAGCTTGCTCTTTTTCATCTACAAAAAACTTTACCTGTATTGGTCGCTTACGATTTCTGTTATCTGGCATTTACCCGTTCCTCTCACTTTCCTTTTTCCACGCAAGCCAGTCCCTATCAAGCACGGTGGAGTGTGGCTTGGTCATAATCGTATCACACGGAAAGCTCTTGCACTCACCGCAGAAATTCAGTTTCTTTTCTTTCACGCAATCACGGGTGAAGCAATCTCCCGTAGTGTGTTCTTCCTCACAACCACGGCAACCGCCTTTTATGTATGTAGAGCAAGCACCGCAGTAAAAACCGCATTTGCCAAGCAACTTTTCATCCATTGATCTTTCTCCCAATCTTCATATCTTGCCGCCATTTTGGAGCTTCTCCATCGTCTGCCCAATACTCATCCATTGCGACGATCTTATCGTCTTTCAACTTGATGAAGGACGTAACGTGGAAAGAAGCGGAGCGATCCTTCGGGTATACCCGTGTTGCGGTGATAATCATATCGTCCGTCGTGACGATCTTTTCAACCTCGCCATCCCAATCGCCGGGATATTCACAGTTGGCTCTTATAAATTCCTCGACCGTGAAATGCTCGTTGGAGCAATGCCAATTCACATAAGCATTGGCGTGGAAATATTTTCTTATCTCGTCTGCTCTCTGTGCGAGAACGTCAGACCAAAACTGTTTTATGTTCATTATCTTTCGTCCTTAACAAAATATTGAAAGTGCAACCAAGACCAAATCAGTCGCAATAAGTAAATGTAACACAATATGGTAAAGATCTGGGATAAGTCGTGTTTCGCTTATTGGGAACAGCTTAACAGTTCCCTCAAAGCATTCATTGTATCCCTTCAATTTCCGATCACTGACGCCGAAGATTGTAAAGTATTCGTGGCTGAAGAATTGTGCGACGAGCCACAAAGTAAGTTCAACCAAGAGAATCCACTTGCCTACCGGCTCCCATAAGAGAAAGCCTACGATACCGATGGTAAATAAAACAAGTACCGTGAACTCAATGCTTTTCAAACCCATTCCTTCGACCAGCAGCACTTTACCGAATTTCCATGTGAAGGTACAACCAAGAAACCAAAGCCAAAGCAAGCACGATATAACAATGATAGCAATTCTCATTGGTGTTTCTCCAATCTGAACGTCAATCCATCATATTGCCCATCAACCTCTCGTGTACCTACGTTGCGGTTACACTCCACAAAGCCGAGCTTTTCGGCACAGCGAATCATCCTGGTGTTGCCAGACCATGTCTGTGTGTACAGTTCGGTTGCACCGGTCTCAAAATGGTAGTTAATAAAGGCACGGAGAACATTGGCACCAATACCCTTGCCCCAAAGGTTTGGTTCGCAAATGTCAATACCGATGGCACGATAGACGGTCTGACCGTCCTTGATTTTCCCAACCCATTCGTAGTTCTCGTCAATGCAGTAGGAGCTTACCCAGCCAATGTGTCTGCCGTTCCATTCAATCTCAAACTTACAACGGCGAGCATCATCGGGCCGATCTTTTACAGATTCATAGTATTCCGTCCAGCTTTTGCGCTCAGTTTCTTCGTCGGTGTCCTCCTTCTCCCAAGGAGCATCCCAGTTTTCCCATTCACGCTCCACTGTAAACCAACGCACATAATCCTCAATGTCGGACTCTATCATATCCCGAAGGATGATGTTTTCATATTTAATCCTCATAGTTAACTCCTTCAAGTTTAATCCAAAGGCTTGTACTCTGTAACTGATTTGAGATACGCCTCCGGGGCGCCGTTCAAAACGAGGTCGGCATATGCCAGAGGGTCATTGTAAATAAGATAGTCAAGCTCAGACCGCTGATACATATTGTCAGCGACTTCGTTTTCCACGGCGGTGCAGTTAATGGCAATCATACTGCCATCGTCGAATTTCAGCTCCACGCATCCGCTATCCATATTGAACGCACAAGACAATAATTTTTTCATCTGCCTTACCTCCATTCATACCTGTGTGTACACACATTATAACACGAAGATGTGGCATTTTTCAATAGATGCACCGAAATTTATCGCATTAAAGTGTAACTTTTCTATGAACCAAGGGCAATGGAGCAATTTTTGCGGCGTTTGACGTACTCTGCATCGAAACATACCACTATCAACTTAACGGCTTGGTGGGTCTATTCACGAAACCACAAATATTCGCACTTCTCAACGAACGGGGTTCATTATGGCGTGATTCGCTGTTTCGTATGGTTTTTACCACGAAAACGGCAACTATTTCACCCGTTTCACTATCCTTGCTATACAGGGCATAAAAACAAGGTTTTTCGCCCCAGAAACAAACAACGGCACTCAGCCGAAGCTGAATGCCGTATGTTCGTTTGTTTTCCAACCCTGTAAGACAGATGCCGTAAAATAGTAATTTTTTAAGAATTACTGTCTTACGAGCACCCATCTAAGTAGCGGAGTATTTTGGTTTTCGGGATAAGTATGTCGTAAAAAGCCTTGTGAAACGGGAACGTGCCAAACAACGGAAGCAAGAAGCCGGGATCACGATACGGCCCAAAGGACGGCCGAGAAAAGCTGCTTCGCCAAGGGACATTGTTGCAGAGCAGGCTTACGAGATTCGGCGGCTGCGCATGGAGAATGAATTGCTGCGGGATTTTCTGCGATCCACAGGAAGGAAGTGAGAGCAAAGGCAAAGTATGCGGTGATTTACCGCCGCAAACCGGCTACCTTCTCGGAAGCCAACGAGATGATTGACCGCCATATCCACTTTTACAACCATGAGCGCATCCAAAGCAAAACAGGAGTGCCGCCCCTCTCGCCGCGCCACTCCTGCTAAGGAAACTCTGAATAAATCGCCTTCGGCTGGACAGCGGATCTTTTTCCCCATCCATGCAGAATGAAAAACCGGAAATACACAAAGTATTCCCCGGTTTTCCATTCTTTTGTCTGACGAAAAACTCTTCCTGCCAGCTCTTGCCGATT
>CASFFN010000012.1 GCA_949293985.1 uncultured Eubacteriales bacterium
TGGCTCCTTTGTCGTGAATGTTTATGATCATTCTTGACTTTGCCGCCAGTATTTATACTGTCATATGCTGTCGATTACACAGAATTTTCTGCGGTCTCTAGAGTAACAAATTGAAATTTATCTCAAACACATAATATAAATTTGGCAGGGATTCCAGTCATCCCACAAGGTTGGGAATACCTCAAATTCCTGGAAGCCGAGAGAAAGATAAAACTTGTTTGTTCTGTCGTATTCCTCGTATTTTCCCATCTGCACGGTTTTTACCTGCATAAAGGAATAGCCGGCTTCGCTTGCCGCTTTTTTTGCGCGATGGAATAATTCCCGGCCAACGCCATGCCGATGAAATTCCTTCAAAACGCCCATAACATACAGCTCAATCGTGGCATTTCCCGTTTCTTTCAGACATAAAAAGCCAACAGGTCTATCCTTATCATAGGCAGAAAAGAATATCTTATTGGAGCATTCTCTTATGTATTCTTCCCTTGCTTCCGGAATACCGAACCATTCCGGAAGTGCTTCAAGGACGAACCGTGTCACTTTCTGCTTTTCTTCAGTGTTTGTCAATTGCCGTATCTCCATTGTATTCTCCTCACGCAAATTCCAGTCATGATTCATTTGAATAATTCTGTAACAAAAACGAAAAAACTGGACACCTACTTCCATACGCATTGTATCAAATGCTCTTATAGCGTTTGCACTTATGAATTCAAGCAAAACAAAATTGAAGCCCGACGAAGCGGGTTTAATTTTGAAAGGAGGAGCAGCGGAGCGAGCGCGCTCTGACTTTTGAAAAAAGTCGGAGCAAGCGATACAAAGCTTGCTCCGACATGGTGCGGGTGACAGGATTCGAACCTGCACGGCTATGCCAGAGGAACCTAAATCCACCGAGTCTACCAATTCCACCACACCCGCGGATAGTATATCTCGTATTTTACCATGGGGCTCGGGTGTTGTCAATGAAAATGCGTGGCAGGGGGTTGCCAGATAGCCGGAAAGTTCCCGGGGGCTCCTTTGATTTTTGTGCAAATATACTTGACTTTCTGCCGCGGGGCAAGTAAAATATATCTGGTATTGTGTGCGCCGACGCGGCAGTTTGCCCCGGCGTTTCATCTTTTGCCCGGATGTCGGGTATGGGTATCTGTGCGCCCCATGGCGTTCATTTGTGCTGAATCTATCCCGCCTTTTGGCGGTTCATTTGCCAATTCAACATCATGTGGCCCTGTTGCCCACCTCGGGACACCGATTTCAAAAAGGAGGTGTGCAGAAATTATGGGACCGTTGGAAATTGTTTTCGCCGTCATTGGCGTTCTTTTGGTAGGCGTTTTGTGCTTTTTCGGAGGAACTTACTACCGGAAACGGGTAGGAGAACGGGAAATTGGCTCTGCAGAGCAGGAGGCTACCCGGATTATCAACGAAGCCATCCGCAGCGGCGAGAGCCGGAAAAAGGAAATGCTCCTGGAAGCCAAGGACGAAATTCATAGATCCCGTACGGAGCACGAAAAGGAAGTAAAGGAGCGCCGTTCCGAGCTGAGCAAGCAGGAGCGCCGCTTACAGCAGAAGGAAGAATCCCTGGACAAGAAGGCCGACGCTTTCGAGCGGAAGGAGGCCGAGCTGTCAGGCCGCCTGGCGGAGGTCGCCCAGACCCGGGAGCAGGTGGAGAAAATCAAGGCACAGCACCTGGAAAAGCTGGAGGAGATCTCCGGCCTGACCCAGGAACAGGCCAAGCAGCTGCTGCTGGACAGTGTGGAGTCTGAGGTTCGCCACGAAACTGCCATGAAGATTAAGGAAATCGAGCAGCAGCTGAAGGACGAGGCGGACAGCAAGGCAAGGGAGATTCTCTCCACCGCTATCCAGCGCTGCGCCGCCGACCATGTGGCAGAAGCCACCGTGTCCGTGGTGCCTCTGCCCAACGATGAGATGAAGGGCAGAATCATCGGCCGGGAAGGCCGGAATATCCGCACCCTGGAAACCATCACCGGTGTGGATCTCATCATCGACGATACCCCCGAGGCCATTACTGTCTCCAGCTTTGATCCGGTGCGCCGGGAAATTGCCCGGCTGGCCCTGGAAAAGCTGATTGTGGACGGCAGAATCCACCCCACCCGCATCGAGGACACGGTGGAAAAGGCCCGGAAGGAAGTGGACCGCACCATCCGGGAGGAGGGCGAGCGGGCCTGCTACGAGACCAATGTGCATAACCTGAACCCGGAGCTGGTGAAGATTCTGGGCCGTCAGAAGTACCGTACCTCTTACGGTCAGAATGTGCTGAACCACTCCATCGAGGTGTCCCACATCGCCGGTCTGATGGCGGCGGAGCTGGGAGTGGATGTGGCCCTGGCCAAGCGGGCGGGCCTGCTCCACGACCTGGGTAAGTCAATCGACCACGAGGTGGAGGGCAGCCATGTGCAGCTGGGCGCGGATTTGGCCCGGAAGTTCAAGGAAAATCCGGTGGTTATCAACGCCATCGAAGCCCATCACGGCGATGTGGAGCCCAAGACGGTGATTGCCGTCCTGGTGCAGGCCGCGGACGCTGTGTCTGCCGCCCGCCCCGGCGCCCGTCGGGAGAATGTGGAAAATTACATCCGCCGGCTGCAAAAGCTGGAGGAGCTTACCAGCTCCTACCCCGGTGTGGATAAGGCTTACGCCATCCAGGCTGGTCGGGAAGTGCGGATTATGGTAAAGCCGGAGCAGGTGACGGAGGACAACATGATTATCCTGGCCCGGGACATTGCCAAGAAGATTGAAGCGGAACTGGAATACCCGGGGCAGATCAAGGTGAATGTCATCCGGGAGACCAAGGCTGTGGAATACGCGAAATAAGAAAAAGGCTGCGGCAATGTGAACTGCCGCAGCCTTTTGGCTCTACCCCAACTATTGACATAGAACCCGCAAAAACGAGGGGCAAGGTACAAACACCTTGACCCTCAAAGTTCAGGCTCGGAAAACGGCTTAAAATCAGGCTTTTTGACCTCTAAATGTCCACGCAGCAGGACGGACTGTTTCAGATGAAAGGTATGGATTGTCATGGCACAGTCTTTTTTTCTCGAAAACATATTGAAAATAAGCCGATTTTCTGATACAATATAGATGTATAATTATGTGAAGAGAGGGCTTGACAATGGATCAGAAAAGGAGGACAATGCTAACAGCCATCCGGCCGGCCATAATTCTGCCCTTTTTCCTGTCAAGAGCAAAGTTGCATATTCCTTCAAGGCGTATTCCGCCCGTTCTGAAACGGGCGGGGTGCGCCTGGTTTATTTGTCAGCCTTGTTGCCCTTGCAGCAAGGCGGTGAGGGGGGATAACAGTATTGTTTGTTGAAAATAATCCCGATATCCAAACGAAACCCCAGCCGGTATGGATTGCAGTTCCTTGCCGCTGCTATCCGCAAAAAGAAAACCCATTATTTGGCGTTTGCGACCATGAAAAAATGCGTTTCGGTCAGGCAAATCAATGGAGCCCGGAATGAAGGAGGAAGTTTTATGAGGAAAAAATCATTTAAAAGCGCATTGACGGTATTGTTATCGCTCATGATGATACTTGTTATGTTTCCTGTAAATGCTTTTGCTATGGATGGGGAAGGCACAAAGGAAAATCCCTACGAAATCGCAACAGCGGCTGAGCTTTACGAATTTGCGACAAAAGTAAACGCAGGAAATAATACCGCCTGCGCCGTGCTGACAGCGGATATTACCCTCCTAATCGACAAGAACTGGACACCAATCGGAAATGACAGTAACCAATACAAAGGCACATTTGACGGCGACGGACACACCATTACAGGACTTAGTGTGGATGATAATACTATATACGCTGGATTATTCGGCTTTTTAGGCGAAGGCGGCACAATCAAAAATTTGAGCCTTGCGGACAGCAAAATCACTTGTTCAGGCAATCGTGTTTATGCCGGCGGTGTGTGCGGTTTTAATGATGGCACCATAGAAAACTGCTACAACACAGGAGATGTCAGCGGCACAGGCACAAGCTCATACGGTTATGTTTATGCCGGCGGTGTGTGCGGTTTTAATGATGGCACCATAGAAAACTGCTACAACACAGGAGATGTCAGCGGCACAGGCACAAGCTCAAACGCTTCTGTTTATGCCGGCGGCGTGTGCGGTTTGAATGATGGCACCATAGAAAACTGCTACAACACAGGAGATGTCAGCGGCACAGGCACAAGCTCATACGGTTATGTTTATGCCGGCGGCGTGTGCGGTTGGAATACTGGCACCATAGAAAACTGCTACAACACAGGAGATGTCAGTGGCACAAGCACAGACGGTTCTGGTTGTGCCGGCGGCGTGTGCGGTTGGAATACTGGCACCATAGAAAACTGCTACAACACAGGAGAAGTCAGCGGCACAGGCACAAGCTCATACGGTCATGTTTATGCCGGCGGCGTGTGCGGTTTTAATGATGGCACCATACAAAACTGCTATTTCCTTTTCGGAACAACTGATAACGCCGTAGGTAACAGTACTGGCACTGTTAATAGGGTTGAAGAAAAAAGTGCGGAAGCGTTCGCCTCCGGCGAGGTGGCGTGGCTGCTGAACGAGCCGCAGACAGAGAAACCATGGGGGCAAGGCTCCAATGGCATGCCCGTTTTAAAAGGCAATCTTCCCGATGGTGTAACTTCTTATGTGCCTGTCCGCATTACGATTGTTATGTCGGAACAATATCGCTATACGACAGAGGGAAGCACTGTTGCAGAGTATCCCACCGGGTATGCGTTCTTCTTCAAAGATGGCGATACGAAAACATGGATCAGCAAGGGGACGCAGACCTATGACGCTGACGCCACGATCTATGCCGAAACCATGACGCTGGAAAAGATCCCTGCGAAAGCCCCCACCTGCACGGAGGACGGAAACAGCGCGTACTGGTACTCTGCTGCCTTTGATAAGTATTTCAAAGATGAGAACGGTGTAAACGAAATCACCGCTGAAAGCACCGTGATTCCGGCCAAAGGCCATGGGGAGTCAGAAGTGAAAGGTGCAAAGGAAGCGACCTGCACAGAAGATGGCTACACCGGGGATAAAATCTGCAAGGTATGCGGAGAAATCCTGGAAAGAGGAACTGTCATAGAAAAACTTGGCCATGTCTGGGGCGAACCGGAGTGGAACTGGTCAGAGGACGGAGCGAGCTGCAAGGTGACCTTTACCTGTCAAAACAATTCGGAACATAAGGAAAGCCCAAATGTAACCGTTACATCAGAAGTGAAAACGCCTGCCACCTGCACGGAAAGCGGCGTGACTACTTATATGGCGACCTTCGAATTTAACGGTGAAGCATACACAGATACAAAAGAAATTGCGGATATTCCGGCAACAGGGCACAATTTGACCAACATACCGGCGATTGCTCCGACCTGCACCGAGGCGGGCAATATCGAGTACTGGTATTGCGACACCTGCGACAAGTATTTCTGCGATGAAACCGCGACAGATGAAATCGCACTTGCCGATACGGTGCTGGAAGCCACGGGCCACAGCTACGAAAACGGCAAATGCACAGCCTGCGGCGAAATTGACCCCGATTTCAAGGCGGTTATCATTCTTTCCTTTACTTCCAACGCCGCTTTTGCACATTTCCTTAAAGTTCAGGTTGACGGCAAAGACCTTGACGCCTCCGACTACGCCGTAAAAGAAGGAAGTACCATTGTAACCTTGAAAGCGGAATATCTGGAAACCCTGTCTGTCGGCAAACACACGCTGGCAATCGTTTCCGAAACAGGAACAGCCGAAACAGAGTTTACCATCAAGGCGGCAGCAGTTGCTGACGATACCGCTGTCCCCCAGACCGGCGCAGGCAGCAATGTCGCGCTTTGGATTGCGGTTATGCTGGCTGCGGGTACTGCCCTGACCGGCACCGTTCTTTACAGCCGCAAGAGAAAATACAGCAAATAATCAATGATGAAATCGTCCTGTGAAAACTTCACAGGACGATTTTCAGCTTGTCAAAAAACTACAAAAAGGCCCTCATATCTGGTATAATACAGATATGGGGGTGTTTTCATGGAACAATGGAGAAAAGACGCCCGGCGAGAAGCGGCGCAACCGGGCATGAAAAAAGCACCTCAAACGAGGTGCTTTTTATGGGGTGGATGATGGGACTTGAACCCACGATCTTCAGAGCCACAATCTGACGCCTTAGCCAACTAGGCCACACCCACCATATGCGGTTTGCTCGCTGAATGGCACGCCAGGAGGGACTCGCTCAATCAAGGAGCGGCTCCGCCGAGCCGTCGCCGGCAACGCGCATCCGCGTTGCATTTGATTTTCGAGTCCGCCTAAAGCGGCGCAATGAAAGTGGCACGCCAGGAGGGACTCGAACCCCCGACCTACTGCTTAGAAGGCAGTTGCTCTATCCAGCTGAGCTACTGGCGCATTTCTATGGAGCGGGTGACGGGAATCGGACCCGCGTATCCAGCTTGGAAGGCTGGTGTTCTACCATTGAACTACACCCGCAGAACCTGCGGCCAACTGGTTATTCAGCCATAGGATTTTAGCATAGAAAAGCCCGTCTGTCAAGGGTTTATTCCCGGAATTTCCGGAATTTTTTCGTAAATCACCTGGGCCACCGCCCCTTCCCCGCAGGGGCACACATTGGGGAACCGGTCCGCCACCACCCCGTCGGCAGGGCAGAAGGCATAATCCGCCCCGTTCAACATGGGAAGGTCGTTTTCCGCGTCTCCCACGCACACCAAAATCTCCCGGCCCAGATTTCTTTGCAGCTGCCGGGCGGAGGCGATTTTGGACACCCCTTTGGCGTGGATGTCAATAATCCGGGAGGCCGCCCGGAATACCTCGATTTTGTCCCCGTAGGTCTCCCGGAGCCAGTCTACAGCCTGGGAGAAGTAGGCCTCCTCCTCCGCAGTGGCATCAAACAAATCCGCCACGCAGTAGGCTCTGGGGCTGCCAAAGAGGGATACTTTCAGGAACGGCTCCCGGTTGTCCTCCAGCACCAACTGGCGGTGGGCAGCGCCCACCTGGCGGTAAAAGTCCAGAAACACCGGGTTGTCCCAGTAGGTGTAGTGACCGCCGATGCCCTGTTCCTCGATATTCAGCTCCGGGAACTTCCGGCGCAGGGCCTGAAAAAACGCCCCTCTGTCCAGGGGAATCTCCCGCAGCTGGCTGAGCTTCTCTCCGTCATAGGCGGCGCTGCCGTTGTACAGCAGCCATGGGGCGTTGTGGGGAATGGTGTGCAGATATGGGGCGAACATGGGAACGCTTCTGCCGGTGTTCACCGTAAAGGCACCGTCCTCCGCCATGAAATAGCGGATGGCCGCAAGATTCGCTTCCGGGATGGAGGAGTCGGGGGCGGTAATGGTGCGGTCAAAATCCACCGTGAGCAAAACTTTGGAAAATAAGCCCATAGCTTAGGAAATCCTTTCTAATTTGTCTAAAACCTGCAAAAAGTAGTCGGGCAGCGGCGCCACCACCACAATGGGCCTGCCGTCTCTGGGGTGGGAAAAGGACAGAATCCCGGCGTGGAGGCACTGGCTGGACTGGCCCAGCTCCGGCTTCTTGTGTCCGTAGACCATGTCCCCCAGAATGGGGTGGCCGATGTAGGCCATATGCACCCGAATCTGGTGGGTACGGCCGGTTTCCAGGCGGCACCGCACATGGGTGTAGCCCCGGTACCGCGTCACCACCTCCCAGTGGGTGACGGCGGCTTTGGAATTGCGCTGGGTGACGCACATCTTTTTCCGGTCTGTGGGATGGCGGCCGATGGGAGCGTCCACCGTGCCGGAGTCCTCCTTGAGGCTCCCGCAGACGATGCACTCGTAAGTTCTGGCCATGGAGTGATCCTTCAGCTGGGAGGCCAGCACCGTGTGGGCCAGGTCGTTTTTCGCGACGGCCAGAAGGCCGGAGGTGTCCTTGTCAATCCGGTGGACGATTCCCGGCCGGAGCTTGCCGTTGATGCCGGAGAGGGTGTCCCCCTTGGCGTAGAGCAGGCCGTTCACCAAAGTATCCTCCGTGTGCCCCGGGGCGGGGTGCACCACCAGCCCCTTGGGCTTGTTGATGACCAGCACATCCTCGTCCTCGTAGACGATGTCCAGGGGGATTTCCTTGGGGGCGATGTCCACCGGCTCCGGCTCCGGGATGGCAAGGCGCACCTCGTCCCCGGGCCGCACCTTGTCGTTTTTCTTTCCGGGTTTTCCCCGGAGGGTGACGCAGCCGTCTTCCAGGAGCCGCTGGGCGGCGGAGCGGGTCAGCCCCTCCACCTGCCGGGACAAAAAGGCGTCCAGCCGCTCACCGGGCAAATCTCCGTATAAAATCATACTTTTTCCTTCCAGAATTCCCGGTTAAAGAACATCAAATGGACAATCAGGGCGATGCAGCCGCAGGTGATGCAGCAGTCCGCCAGGTTGAATACCGGGAAATTGATAAATTCCACTTCGATCATGTCCACCACATACCCCAGGCGAATCCGGTCGATGATGTTTCCCAGACCCCCGGCATACACCACGGCAATGCACCACCGGTCAAAGGTGGTAAAGGGCCAACGCTTTTTGGAGAACTCCCAGATGATCCCCAGGGTGAACAGCAAAAAAATCCCAAGAAACAGCCACTGCATTCCGGAGAGCATGGACCAGGCGGCGCCGGTATTCTGGGTGTAGGTCAGATGGAAAATCCCATCCAGCACCGGGATTTCTCCGTATAAGGGGATGTTGTTCACCACCCACAGCTTACTCAGTTGATCCAGAACCGTGGCAATGACGACAAAAATACCCATAAACAAATAGGTCATGGAAAATCCTCCAGATTTCAAAATTCTCTAACGCAGGGTTTTCAGAAACCCTTCCAGACGGTTCAGGCCCTCTTCCAGAGCGGTCTGGCTGCAGCAGCAGGAGATCCGCACATGGCCCTTGTCCTCAAAGCAGCTGCCCGGCACCAGGGCCACCCCGGCCTCCTGAATCAGCCGGGTGCAAAATTCCTCATCGGAAAGACCAAAGGGGGCAATCTCCGGGTAGATGTAAAAGGCACCCTCCGGCTTGGGGTAGGAAAGTCCCATCTCATCCAGCCGCTGACAGACATACGCCCGCCGCCGGGTGTAGCTTTCCACCATGTCCGACACATCCGTATGGAGGGCCGTAACGGCGGCTTTTTGCAAAAAGGTGGGCATGGCAGCCACCAGGGCGGCATGAAGGAGCAGCAGCCGCTCCATAGCCTGCTCCGGCCCCATAAGATACCCCAGCCGCCAGCCGGTCATGGCATAGGGCTTGGAGAAGCTGCGGCACAGAAGAAGCTGCTCTCTCAACTCCTTCCAGGGGGCAAGTTCCGGCACGGGGCCTTGGGACAGCTGATTGTATACGCCGTCCCATACGACCCAGACGGGCTTGCCCGCCACCAGGGAAGCCACCGCCTCCAAAGATTCCCGGGTGTAGACAGCGCCTGTGGGGTTGTTGGGGGAGTTGAGGATAATGGCCCTGGTTTTTTCCGTGATACAGGCAGAAAGCCGCTCCCGGGTCAGCTGGAAGCCGTCCTCCCGGGTGGGCATGGCCACCATTACCGCCCCGGCGGCGGTGAGGATGGAGCGATACAGGGGATAAGCCGGGGTGGGGACGATCACCTCGTCTCCCGGGTTCACCACCCCCATAAGGGCCACATACAGCGCCTCCGTTGCCCCGGCAGTGACAATCACCTGATTGGGGGTGCAGTCATACCCCAGGCCGGTTTCGTACCTGGAAATCTCCCGGCAAAGCTCCGGCAGCCCCCGGTTGGGGGCGTAGTGGGTGAAGTTTTCCTCCAGTGCTGCCTTGGCGGCGGCCTTGATAGGCTCCGGGGTGGGGAAGTCCGGCTCTCCCAGAGCCAGGGAGATGCACCCGGGGGTCTGGGCCGCCAGGGCGGTAAAGCGGCGGATGCCGCTGAGCGTCATAGCAGATAAATTTTCATTCAGGGGAAGCATCAGAATTTTTCCGCCAGTTCCTGGAAGAAATCGGCGCCTTTCACAAGAATTTCCTCCGGGAAGTCAAACCGGTCGGAGTGGAGCGCCTCCGTGTTCCCGGTACCCAGGAAGAAGAACATCCCCGGCAGGGTTTTCTGATACCAGGAGAAGTCCTCGGTAATCATGCTGGGTTCCGGCAGCTCCCGGAAGTCCACCAGGCCCCGCACCTTATTGTAGAGCTTGGTGGGGTTCATGACGGCGGGGTAGCCGTCGTTCATGTAGATGGACACGGTGCAGCCGGAGCTGCGCTCCACCTCCTTGCCGATGGACACCAGTCCCGCCCGGAGGGAGTAGAATACATCGTCCTGGAAAGCCCGGAGGCTCCCCTCCAGGCGGGTGTGGCCGGAGATGGCGTTGCACACGGTGCCGCTTTCCAGCTTGCCGAATTTCAGCAGCCGGAAGATATGCTTGGGCAGAGCCCCTTCCATGGCGCAGGCCTTCCGGTAGAAGTCCACACCGGCTGCCATGGCGTCGATGCCCTCGGCGGCCTTGGCGATGTGGGCGGAGCGGCCGGTGATGTCCACCTTCACCTCGCAGGAGCGGCTCATCATCTCCTGGCACCGGCTGGCAATCACCCCGGCTTCCAGATTGGGCCACAGGTGCAGGCCGAAAATGGCCTCCACATGATACTGCTTGAAAATACCGGTGCCGCAGATGTCCCGGGCGCCGCCGGTGGTCTCCTCCGCCGGCTGGAAGACCAGCAGCACATTGTGATTCAGGGTTTCCTTTCGGCTCAGCCGCCGGGCCAGCTCCAGCAAAATAGCCATGTGGCCGTCGTGACCGCAGGCGTGCATCCGGCCCGGGTGGCGGGAGGCAAAGGGCAGCCCCGTACTCTCCCCGATGGGCAGGGCGTCGGCGTCAGAGCGGAAGGCGATGGCCTTGTCCCGCCCGAAGTCAAACCAGGCGCAGACGGAGCCGGGGATGGGAGAGAACACCCGGCAGTTCAGCCCGGACAGCTTGCTTGTGATGTATGCCACGGTTTCCGGCAAAAGCCGGTCCAGCTCGGGAATCTGGTGCAGCGCCCGTCTATCCTCGAAAATTTCCATAGGGATTGCCTCCTGTAAGCATTTGCTTTTTCTACTTTTTCTAAAGGGAATTATAAAGCATTTCCCCGGCTGTGTCAATTTCCGCCTTGTGTTTTCCCGGTTTTCGTGGTAGCATAGTGAAAAAACCAAGGAGGACTGCTGCCATGGATGCACAGCAAATCATTGAATATATCCGCACCGCCCCCAAAAAGACCCCGGTGAAGGTGTATGTCTGGGAGAAGACCCCCGTGGAATTCCCCGGCTGCCGGGAATTTCCCGCCGGGGATGGGTGTAAAATCGTTTTCGGCGACTGGAAGGATGTGGCTCCGGTCCTGCGGGAACGGGCGGCGGACATCGCCCATACGGAGATTGAAAACAACTGCCGCAACTCCGCCATTCCCATGCTGAACCTTTTGGACATCCCCGCCCGGATTGAGCCTGGCGCTGTCATCCGGGAGCGGGTAAGCATCGGCAAAAACGCGGTGATCATGATGGGAGCCATTCTTAACATCGGCGCCTCGGTAGGCGAGGGCACCATGATTGACATGGGCGCCGTGCTGGGCGGCCGGGCCACCGTGGGCAATCACTGCCATGTGGGAGCCGGCGCGGTGTTGGCGGGGGTCATCGAGCCTGCCTCCGCTACCCCGGTGATTGTGGAGGACGATGTGCTTATCGGCGCCAACGCCGTGGTGATTGAGGGCTGCCGCATCGGCAAGGGCGCCGTGGTGGCGGCAGGGGCCGTGGTGGTGTCGGATGTACCGGCGGGTACGGTGGTAGCCGGGTGCCCCGCCCGGGTCATCAAGGTCAAGGATGAAAAGACCGCCGGGAAAACCGCGCTGGAAGAGGCTCTGCGGGAGCTGTAAACCGCCGCACATTTTTTGCCCCCGGGAATAACATGGGATGAGCGGCAAATCAGCCGCGAATATCCAACCGGGAGGTTATTTTCTATGTGTAACAACAATATGTGCGGCAACAACTTCTGCTGGATCATCCTTCTGCTTCTGCTGTGCTGCGGCTGCGGCAACAACGGTCTGGCCAATGCCAACAACGGCGGCTGCGGCTGCTGCTAAAAAATGCGCCCCGGAAGGGGCGTATTTTTTTGGCCCCAGGGGGCGTGACTGAGGGATTACAGCAGGTACTTTCCTGAAGTGCAAACCCCTGTGGAAACCTGCCACACTGGAGAATCCCCCCGGTTTGGCTATCGCCAAACCACCCCCCTTTGGCAAGGGGGGCTTTGGTCTATGCATCCACACAACCCGGTAACGATACCGGGCACTGGAGGGGCAGTAACGATTTGCAGAAGACTTCCGTGCGAAATTGACACCGGGGGCACCCCGGCGAAACAATAAATTCAAAATTAGACCCCTTGACTTTTTTGGCACTTGGGTGTATAGTGTGCTTAGCACTCAAGGATAAGGAGTGCTAAAGCGAAAGGAGGAGAAACATGGAGCTGACAGAGCGAAAGAAAAAGGTCTTGCGGTCTGTGGTGGATTTGTATATCCGCACCGCCGAGCCGGTAGGCTCCAAGGCGCTGACTGAGCTGCCGGATATGAAGTACTCCTCCGCGACCATCCGCAACGAAATGGCGGAGCTTACCGCCATGGGCTATCTGGAACAGCCCCACACCAGCGCGGGGCGGATCCCCTCCCCCGCCGGTTACCGGCTGTATGTGGATGAGCTGATGGCGGACTACCGCCTGAGCATGGATGAAACCCGCTCCATCAGGAGTGCCATCGAAGAGAAGATGCAGCATGTGGATAAAATGATGGAAAAGGTAGCAAAATTGGTAAGCCAGGCTACGGATCTTCCGGCCATTTCCATGGCATCCCGGCAAAAGGGCGTCACGGTGCAGCGGTTCGATGTGATTCTGGCAGGCCAGGGAAGCATTATCCTGGTGCTGCTCCTGTCCAACGAGCAGGTGGTGAACAAACTCATCAAGCTGCCGGTGAATGTGACCGAGGGGGATTTGAAAATCCTGGGGGCCGTCCTCAACGCCACCTTGACAGGCCTTATGGCCGAGGCTTTCACCCCGGAGCTTTTGCAGCGGGTGATGAACGCCGCCGGAGCCGCCTCCAGTCTGGTACCTATTGTAATGGAGTTTACCACCCACACCCTGTCCCAGCAGGCCGGCACCAATGTGGCGGTGGCGGGGCAGCTAAGGCTTCTGGATCAGCCGGAGTACCGGGATGTGGGCAAGGCCCAGAAGGTGCTGACCACCCTGGATGAGGAAGCCCTTTCCAATCTTCCGGCGGTGATGCAGAACGCCCACGGCACCCAGGTGCTGGTAGGGCCGGAGAATGTGGCCCAGGAGCTGAAGGACACCAGCGTGGTGGTAACGAAATTTGACATTGGCGACGGGATGCAGGGCATGATCGGTGTGGTCGGCCCCACCCGTATGGATTATGCAAAGGTGACGGCAAGACTGAGCTACTTCGCCGAGAGCCTTTCCAAGATGTTCGCAAAACCGGAGCAGCCCCAGCTGCCCCAGGGCCAGGAGCCCCAAACAGAAACTCAGGAGGCGTAACGCGTGGCTAAGAAGTGTAAGAAAGAAGAACAGGAAGTGCAGGAAGAGAAGCAGGAAGTAGAGGTGCAGGAAGCCCAGGAGGCTGCCCCGGCAGAGGTCAATCCTTTCGAGGAGAAGTACAACGCCGAGCACGACAGCTACCTGCGGCTGGCTGCAGACTACGACAACTTCCGCAAGCGCACCACCCGTGAAAAGGAGCAGTCCTATTCCAACGGCCGAGCCGATGCGGTGGCAAAGCTGCTGCCTGTATACGATAACCTGGAGCGGGCGCTGAACCAGCCCACCCAGGACGAGGCTTATAAAAAGGGCGTGGAAATGACCATGACCCAGCTGGTGAAGATTTTTACCGAGCTGGGAGTGGAGATTTTCGGAGAGCCGGGAGAAACCTTTGATCCCAACCTCCACAACGCCGTGATGCATACCGAGCAGGAGAACGCCCCGGAGAACACCATCACCCAGGTGTTCCAGAAGGGCTTCCGCCTGGGAGATAAAATCGTACGATTCGCCATGGTTCAGGTGGCAAACTAAGGAAACTCTGTATAAATCGTCTGCAGCTGGATAGCGGATCTTTTTCCCCATCCATGCAGAATGAAAAACAGGAAATACAAGAAGTATTCCGCTGTTTCCATTCTTTTGTCTGACGAAAAATCTCTCGCTACCAGCTCTTGCCTATTTATTCAGAGCTTCCCTGAACTTGTATAAACTTTTCATTCATATAGGAGGAACGAAATTATGAGCAAGATTATTGGTATCGATCTGGGAACCACCAATTCCTGTGTCGCCGTGCTGGAAGGCGGCGAACCCGTTGTCATCGCCAACGCCGAGGGCGGCCGTACCACCCCTTCCGTGGTGGCATTTTCCAAGACCGGTGAGCGTATGGTAGGCCAGGTGGCAAAGCGTCAGGCTGTGACCAACGCCGACCGGACTGTGTCTTCCATCAAGCGTCACATGGGTGAGAACTACCATGTGAACATTGACGGCAAGGGCTACACCCCCCAGGAGATCAGCGCTATGGTGCTGCAGAAGCTGAAGGCCGACGCCGAGGCTTACCTGGGCCAGCCGGTTACCGAGGCGGTTATCACCGTCCCCGCTTACTTCTCCGACTCTCAGCGGCAGGCCACCAAGGACGCCGGTAAGATTGCCGGTCTGGATGTAAAGCGTATCATCAACGAGCCTACCGCCGCTGCCCTGGCCTACGGCCTGGACAAGGAAAGTGAGCAGAAGATCATGGTGTACGACCTGGGCGGCGGCACCTTCGATGTGTCCATCCTGGAAATCGGCGACGGCATTGTGGAAGTGCTGGCTACCGCCGGTGACACCCACCTGGGCGGCGATGACTTCGACCAGAGAATCATGGATTACCTGGTTTCCGAGTTCAAGAAGACCGAGGGCGTGGACCTGAGCCGCGATAAGGTTGCTATGCAGCGCCTGAAGGAGGCTGCGGAGAAGGCCAAGATTGAGCTGTCCGGCATGACCTCCACCACCGTAAACCTGCCTTATATCACCGCCGACGCTACCGGCCCCAAGCACCTGGATGTGACCATCAGCCGTGCCAAGTTCAATGAACTGACCGCCGACCTGGTGGAGCGGACCATGAAGCCTGTCCGTCAGGCCCTGTCCGATGCAGGCCTGAAGCCCAGCGACCTGAACAAGGTGCTGCTGGTAGGCGGCTCCACCCGTATCCCTGCCGTGCAGGAGGCCGTGAAGGGCATCACCGGCAAGGAAGGCTTCAAGGGCATCAACCCCGACGAGTGCGTTGCCGTGGGCGCTGCCATTCAGGGCGGCGTGCTCACCGGCGATGTGAAGGACGTGGTGCTGCTGGACGTGACGCCTCTGTCCCTGGGCATTGAGACCATGGGCGGCGTGTTCACTCGCCTCATCGACCGGAACACCACCATCCCCACCCGGAAGAGCCAGATTTTCTCCACCGCCGCTGACGGCCAGACCTCCGTTGAGGTCCATGTGCTCCAGGGCGAGCGGGAGATGGCCGCTTACAACAAGACCCTGGGCCGCTTCCAGCTGACGGGCATTGCCCCCGCTCCCCGCGGCGTGCCCCAGATTGAGGTTACCTTCGACATCGACGCCAACGGCATTGTGAAGGTATCCGCCAAGGACCTGGGCACCGGCAAGGAGCAGCAGATTGCCATTACCGCTTCCACCAACCTGAGTCAGGAGGACATCGACAAGGCTGTCCGGGAGGCTGAGCAGTACGCCGCCGAGGATAAGGCCCGGAAGGAAGAAGTGGACGCCCACAACGCTGCCGACCAGGTGGCTTACCAGACGGAAAAGACCCTGGGCGAGCTGGGCGACAAGATTTCCGCCGAGGAAAAGGCCAGCATCCAGGCAGCGGTTGACAAGCTGAAGGAAGTGAACAAGGGCACCGATGTGGCTGCCATCAAGGAAGCCACCGAGGAGGTTCAGAAGGCCTTCTACGCCGTGTCCGAGAAGCTCTACAAGAATGCGGCTCCCCAGCAGGAGGGCGGTAATCCCAACCCCAACCCCGGCGATGACGGCGTGGTGGATGCGGACTACGAAACCGTAGACTGATTGGAAAAACAGCCCCTGGGGGCGGCAGCAACGCCGCCCCCATTTTGAGCGTATTGCGTGAGGTATAACATATGGCGGAAGAAAAGCGTGACTATTATCAGGTGCTGGGGGTGGACAAAAACGCCAGCGCCGAGGAGATTAAAAAAGCCTACCGGAAAAACGCCATGAAGTATCACCCGGACCGGAACCCCGGGGATAAGCAGGCGGAGGAGAAGTTCAAGGAGATTGGCGAGGCCTACGAGGTGCTGTCCGACAGCGAAAAGCGGGCCCGGTACGACCAGTTCGGCTTCGCCGGTGTGGACCCCAACTACGGCGGCGGTGCCGGTGGCGGAAGCGGCTTTGGCGGCTTCGGCGGCTTTGGCGGCTTCGGGGACTTCGGGGATATTTTCGGAGAATTTTTCGGCGGCGGCAGAAGCAGGGCCAATGCCCAGACCGCGCCCCGCCGGGGGGAAAATGTAGGTGCCCGGCTGGACCTGACCTTTGAGGAAGCGGCCTTCGGCGTGGAGAAGGAAATCACCGTCCAGAGAATCGAAAACTGCGCCGCCTGTAAGGGCACCGGCTCTGCCGACGGCGTGGTAGAGACCTGTGTCAACTGCCACGGCACCGGTCAGGTGCGCACCACCCAGAACTTTATGGGTATGGCGGTCCAGTCCACTGCCACCTGTCCCACCTGCGGCGGCAGGGGCAAGATCATCAAGACCCCCTGCGCCACCTGTCGGGGCAAGGGGAAGGTGCGCCGGAACCAGAAAATCAAGGTCAAGGTTCCTGCCGGTATCGACCAGGGCCAGGCCATTCGGGTGGCCGGGGAAGGCTGCGTAGGCAGCAACGGCGGCCCCAACGGGGATGTGCTGGTGGAAATCACCATCAAGCGCCACCCCATTTTCCAGCGGGACGGCATGGACGTGTACTGCGAGGTGCCCATCACCTTCACCCAGGCAGCCCTGGGGGCAGAAATCCAGGTGCCCACCCTGGACGGCAAGACCACCTTCACCATCCCGGAGGGCACCCAGACGGGACGGCAGTTCGTAATCTCCGGCAAGGGTATCCCCCAGGTGAACAATCCCAGAAGAAGAGGCGACCACCGCTTCGTGGTGACGGTGGAGACCCCCACCCGCCTCAGCCGGGAGCAGAAGGAGCTGCTGCGGAAGCTGGAGGACTCCATGGACGGAAAGAGCAGCCCCAAGCGGAAGAAATTTTTCGACAATTTGAAAGAATTTTTCGGTTAAGGAAAAGCGGCGCGGAGAAAAATCCGCGCCGCTTTAGACTGTCAAAAAAGTCCAACGGACTTTTTTGACAGTCTAAGCGGGTGCCCTTTTCGGCACCCGCTTTTGCGGCGTTATACGCTGGTAAAGGTGGTTTTCAGACAGGTTTCGTAGGATTCCCCCGGCTGCAAAACGGCGGCGGCGGGTTTTTCCTCCCACACATTTCCCCCATCCGCGGGGCTGGGGGTGGACTGCCAGGGCTCGATGCACACAAACCGGGGTTCTCCCGGCGCACTCCAAAGCAGCACATAGGGGAAGCCGGAGATGTCACAGGTCACGCTTCTGCCTGTGTCCTTCTCCACCAGGGACAGCTCTTTGGAGTGAAGACCCACCATCATGTGGCTGTCGTTGGCAAACAGCGCCCGGTTTACAGGGATGGTGGTGATATTCTTTCCCAGGTAATAGGTGTGGTCGGAGAGAAGCCCCTCACTGGTTGTGGCGATGCACACCGGGGACTCGGCCTGGGAAAAGCGCAGCTCGTAATCCGTGTGTCCCGGGGTCATGGGGATCCGGAAGGCCGGGTGATAGCCGATGCCGAAGGCCATGACCTCCGGATCGTGATTCTCCACCCGGAGGGTATGGCGGAGGGTTCTGCCCTCCAGGGTAAATTCCGATACCAACCGGAACCGGTAGGGCCATCGGGCCAGGGTGGTTTCGTTTTCCCGCAGCTCCAGGACGATTTTGTCCTCCGTATGGGAAACCAGGGTATGGGTCAGCTCCCGGGCAAAGCCGTGGCTTTTGGCGGCAAATTCCTGCCCCTTGGCGATGAAGCGGTTCCCCGGCACCTTGCCGGTGTGGGGGAACAGGATGGGGGCGTGGTATTTCCACACCGCCGGGTCGCCCTGCCACATATACTCGGCGCCGTCGGAAATCTCCCGGACGCTGAACACCTGGGCTCCCTGGTCGGAAACCGTCACCTGCAAAATGCCGTTGGAAATGGTATATTCCATAATGTCCTCCTTAAATCAGTGTAAAAAGAAAGTAGATAAGTACCACGACGCCCAGGATAATCCGGTAGATGCCGAACACCCGGAAGCTGTGATTGCGCACATAGTCCATCAGGGCCTTGATGACCAGAAGGCTTACCAGGAAGCTCACCAGACACCCCACCAGCAGCACCCCGATCTCCAGGCCGGTGACCGAGACCCCGGACAGCAGGAACTTCACCAGCTTCAGGCCGCTGGCGCCCACCATGGTGGGGATGGCCAGGAAGAAGGAGAATTCCGCGCCGGCGCTGCGGCCTACGCCCAGCAAAATGGCGCCCAGGATGGTGGAGCCGGACCGGGAGGTGCCGGGAATCAGGCTCAGGCACTGGAAAGCGCCGATGAGCAGAGCCGTCTTATAGTCGATGGCATGGACGCTTTTGATTCTGGGGGCAATCCGTCCGTTCCCCTGCTCTAAGTACAGGAAGGCCACGCCGTAGACGATCAGGGCGATGGCCACCACCACATAATTGTAAAGGTGGGCTTCCATCCAGTCGTCCAGCAGCAGCCCCAGCACAGCGGAAGGGAGGACCGCCACAATCACCTTGAACCACAGCTGCCAGGTGTTGCTCCGGGCCTTCTGGCTCTTTTTGGGGGAAAAGGGGTTGAGCTTGTGGAAAAACAGCAGCACCACCGCCAGGATGGCCCCCAGCTGGATTACCACCTGGAACATCTGGTAAAATTCCTCGCTGACCTTCAGCTTTACCAGCTGGTCCAGCAAAATCATATGTCCGGTGGAGGAGATGGGGAGCCACTCCGTAATGCCCTCCACAATACCAAAGAGCACCGCCTTCAAAAGCTCTAAAATCACATCCATAGAAAACCTCCTTGCTTTGCCGGGGACAGCCTCCCCTTATATGGTATTGTTATCATACTCTTTGTATCCCGTTTTTGCAAGCACAACTTGCTCCGTAACAAATTGGGGCAAAAGTCTTTACAAATTGTTCACCCCACAGGGACTTTTTGCAGTATAATAGGATTATCGCAAATTATGCCCCTTTTTGGGGCAGGAAACACAGGGAGGTTACCGACATGGCTGTGTCTGTTTTGGTTGTAGAGGATGAAAAGAATATTCAGGAGCTTTTGCAGCTGTATCTGGAAAAGGAGGGCTACGCCGTGACCGTGGCCTCCGACGGCGGGCAGGGTCTTGCCAAGTTCCACGCCATCCACCCGGATTTGGTTCTTCTGGATGTGATGATGCCGGTGATGGACGGCTGGAGCGTGTGCAAGGCCATCCGGGCGGAGTCCCAGACCCCGGTGATCATGCTTACCGCCAAGAGCGAGACGGACGACAAGGTGGCGGGCCTGAAGGCCGGCGCCGACGACTATATTACCAAGCCCTTTGAAATGCAGGAGGTGCTGGCCCGGATCGAGGCGGTGCTACGCCGCTCCGAGCGGGGCGGGAACGAACCCGCGCCCCGGCGGCTCACCTTCGACAAACTCATCATTGACATGGACGCCTTTGAGCTGACGGTGGACGGCAAGAAGGTGGATACGCCCCCCAAGGAGATGGAGCTTTTGTTCTTCCTGGCCTCCTCCCCCAACTGGGTCTACACCCGGAACCAGCTGCTGGACGAGGTGTGGGGCTTTGACTACTTCGGCGACTCCCGGACGGTGGATGTGCATGTGAAGCGGCTGCGGGAGAAGCTGGAGGGCGTCTCCGACCAGTGGTGCCTGAAAACCGTCTGGGGCGTGGGCTATAAGTTTGAGGTTCGATGAAAACCACATTCAGCCGGGCCTTTTACCCGGCGGCCATTGTGCTGCTGCTGGCGCTTTTGCTGGTAGGCGTCGCCTTGCAGATTCTGGTCAGCGGCTACATGAAGGAGCAGACCTACGCGGATCTCAAATCCGACGCCGACACCATCGCCAATTTGGCCTCCGCCTACGCCACCCTGGAGGATATGGACGGCCGGGATTTCCTTTTGAACCTGTCGGTGGCAGCCTCCGTATCCGACGCGGACGCGGTTATCTGCGACAGTCAGGGGCGGCTGCTCCTTTGCTCCGACGCGCCTCTGGGGTGCAACCATCAGGGCATGGTCATCAGCCGGGACTATTTGCAGCGGGTGCTTTCCAGCAAGTATGAAATCAGCTCCGGCAACATTGAGGGGCTGTACGACGAACCCCGGTATGTGGTAAGCGTTCCCATTTACTCCGGCTCCGGGGAGAACCTGGGCATTGTGATGGTGTCCGCCCCCATGTCCGCCAACATGGACTTTTTGCAGCAGATTACGGAGATTTATCTGGTGGTTTCCCTGCTGGTGGTGCTGGTATCGGGGCTGATTATGTCCTACCTGGCCCGGAAGCAGAGCAACCCCCTGCGGGAGATGGCCAAGGCCGCCAATGACTTCGGCCACGGCGACCTGGCGGCCCGGGTGTCGGTGGATGAGCGCTCCCCCCTGGAAATCCAGGAGCTGGCCCTGGCCTTCAACAATATGGCCGCTTCCCTCCAGAAAAGCGAGTACCGGCGGCAGGAATTTGTCACCAATGTGTCCCATGAGCTGAAGACCCCCATGACCACCATCGGGGGCTACATCGACGGTATGCTGGACGGCACCATCCCCCAGGAGCGGCAGCGCCACTATATGCAGCTGGTCTCCGATGAGACCAAGCGGCTCAGCCGCCTGGTGCGCAGTATGCTGGACATCTCCCGGCTTCAGGACCAGGGCGGCTACTCCGACGACAAGCTTCTCCGTTTCGACATATGCGAGTGCGCCGGGCGGGTGCTTATCACCTTCGAGCAGAAAATCAACGCCAAAGATATTCAGGTGGAGGTGAATATGCCGGAGCATCCGGTGTACACCCGGGCCTGTCCCGACGCCATTACCCAGGTGATTTACAACCTGGTGGATAACGGAGTGAAATTCTGCCCGGAAAAGGGAACTTTACGCCTGCGGGTCCGGGAGGACGGCTCCAAGGTCTATGTGTCCGTGGCCAACGACGGACCCACCATCCCGGCGGAGGAGCTGCCGCTGGTATTTGAACGCTTCCACAAGCTGGATAAGTCCCGCTCCGAGAACCGGGACGGCTGGGGACTGGGCCTTTATATTGTCAAGACCATCATCCTCTACCACAAGGAGAACATCTCCGTATCCAGCAAGGACAATGTGACCACCTTCACCTTTACCCTGCCTCTGGTGAATTGAGGCAGCGGCTTTTCTCAGCGAGGTTTTTCTATGCAGGACAATCCGGAAAAAACCGAATACAGCAGCTTTTACCAAACCGGCCCTACCCAGCCGGAGAAGAGCAATGCCGGCCCCATGTCCCTGGTGCTGATGCTGGCGATTCTTTTTGGGGGACTGCTGATTGTGATGGAGATGATGGATTTTTCCATTCTGCCGGAGGCCAGGGTTTCCCAGCCTGTGGACGCCGCCTCTTTGCAGATTTTCCTCAACGCCAATGAGCCGGAGATTGCCGCCCGCCAGGACAACGACGCCGTTTCCATGTATACCATGCCGGCGGCCGGGGAGGACGGCTCCCAGGGGATCTCCATGAAGGAGATTTACGCCGGCAACATCGACAGCGTGGTGAGCGTCACCAGCCGGTGCCTGTATGGCGATGCCTCCGGCATGGGAATCGTGCTCACCGAGGACGGGTATGTGGTTACCAACGCCCATGTTATCGCCGATTCCCTGGACATCACCGTAGCCCTGACAGATGGCAGAAGCTTTCCGGCAACGGTGGTGGGCAGCGATTATCTGACGGATCTGGCGGTGCTTTATATCCCCGCCGAGGACTTGTCCCCTGCCAGGCTGGGGGACTCCTCCGCCGTGCGGGAGGGGGAGACGGTCGCCGCGCTGGGAAGCTCTCTGGAGCTGTCCGGGACTGTGAGAGGCAGCGTGTCCGCTGCCAGCCGGGAGGTTACCTTTGGGGGGCGCGCCATCACCATGATTCAGACGGATCTGACCCTCCCGGAGGGCAGCGCCGGCAGCCCCCTGCTCAACAGCTGCGGTCAGGTGGTGGGCATCAACGCCCTGCAAACCGATACCGACAGTACAGACGCAGACCCGGGCTGCTTCGCCATCCCCAGCGTCACCGTCAAGGAGGTGGCGGAGGAGCTGATTTCCAAGGGCTATGTGTCCGGCAGACCTTCCCTGGGCTTTTCCGTCCATACCCTTTCCGCCCTGGAGCGGCGGTTCTTCCGGCTGCCCAAGGGGGTCTATATCACCCAGGTGGATACGGATTCCCCCGCCTATCAGGTGGGCATCCGCCCGGGAGACACCCTGTTGCAGGTAAACGACCAGGCCATCACCAACACCCAGGAGCTGGTGAGCCTGCTGTATACCCTTACCCCGGGAGACCGGGCGGAGGTGGTATTCTACCGCAGCGGCTGGCGGTATACCGCCGACATTCTCGTCATTGAAAATCGGAAAAGAGGTAACTGAATTTTGGAAGCTGTTTTTCGTCAAACCCATACCCTGACGGACATTCACGTGGACTGCTTCGGCAGGCTGAAAGCCTCCGTGCTTTTGTATCTGGCCCAGGAGGCGGCGGGGGGACACTGCATTGCCCTGCACACCGACTGGCAGACACTGAAAGAGCGGAATATGTTCTGGGCCATTATCCGCCACCGGGTGCAGATTACCCGGATGCCCATGAAGGGGGAGACCATCACCGTGGAGACCTGGCCTCTGCCCACCACCCGCTCCGCTTTTCCCCGGTCCACCGTGGCCTATGATGAAAAGGGGCAGGAGGTGTTTCGCACCATCGGCCTTTGGGTGCTGATGGATACCCGCTCCCGGAAGATGATTCTCCCGGCCAAAAGCGGCGTGATGGTTCCCGGCACCATCCGGGGCGGTGAGCTGGCAGTCCCCGGCTCCCTGGTGCCCCATGGCGGGGAAGGCCGGGCAGAGCGTACCGTGGGCTACACGGACCTGGACATCAACGGCCACATGAACAACACCCGGTACATGGACTGGGTGGACGATCTGATTCCCAGCGCCTTCCACCGGGACCACCCCCTGAAGGAATTTACGGTGTGCTACCTGAACGAGGCCAAGGAGGGGCAGAAGCTGACCCTCAACTGGAGCTTGGAGGAAGGCCCTCTGTTCCGGATGGACGCCCACCGGGATGTGCCCGGAGGCGGACAGGAGCGGGTATTCTCCGCTCAGCTGATTTTCTGAGGCTCCCTGATTGCACGGACAGTATAAAACATCCCCTCCGCGCGAAATGAACTGAACCAGTAAAAATGGACAATAGACAAAATCCCCCTTTATGTAGGATAATAACTACATAGAGGGGGATTCATCATGACGAAAAGGGAATATACAAATCTAAGGAACCTCTGAATCAACCGTCTGCGGCTGGAAAGCTTATCTTTTTCCCCATCCATGCAGAATGAAAAACAGGAAATACATACAGTATTCCGCTGTTTTCCATTCTTTTGTCTGAGGAGCTTCCCTAAAGATTTTTCTGCCGGAAATCAAAGCAATGATAGCGGAGGGAAAGAGCCATAATGAAAAAATGAGAGTCGCTGCGGAGTTGCAGCTCCACAGCGACCAGGGCTTTCAATATACCTCACACGGATATTTTAAGCTAACGCAATCTTACGGGATAACGCCGTCAATGTCAAGGAAGGGAAATCCTTATGACAACGCAATGGCAGAAAAATTTTTCTCCATTCTGAAAACAGAGTGCATCTATCGACATACGCCTTGCATAGATGGAACGGCGAGGAGTATCGTGACTGCTGGGAATGTTTGGGTGAGCATCACATGGACGCCGGAGAGAATTACTGCCTTAGACCTATTCACAGGTTTGAAGTTGAAGAAATCGTAGAAGAACTGGAAGAAAATAGTCCCGAGTGGGACAAAGCAGTGGAAATCACCGACTATGAAGTAAAGAACTGGGAACCATAAAATAACTTAAGTGTCGGTGAGAAAAGAACCGGGGAGCTACTGCCCCCCGGAGAATCCCTCTCAAACTTATACAAAACAGAAGTCGGAAAATAAAAATGTAGTTGCTATTGACAGCCGATATGATGTACGCTATAATGTACGCGTAGGAGGTGATTGAAGTGCTGAATACCAACATTACAAACTTCCGCAAAAATATCTTCGGTATGCTGGAGCAGACCATAAAGTACAATGAGCCTGTCAACATCAGCACCAAGGATGGCAACGCCGTTGTTATCAGCGAGGCTGATTACAACAGCCTGGTGGAAAGCCTTTACCTGCGGACGGAAATCGTCGAGGGTCTGGATACCCCCCTCAGCGAGTGCCTGCCGGAAAGCGAGGTTTCCTGGTAGTGTATTCCATCGTTTACACCAAAGCTGCTGCGGCTGCGATTCCAAAGCTAAAGGCGGCGAAGCAGGACCAGAAAGCAAAGGCCTTAATTGATATTCTCCGGGATAATCCTTATCAGACGCCTCCGCCTTATGAAAAACTGGTGGGAGATCTTCAAGGAGCTTACTCCCGACGAATTAACATTAAGCACCGTCTGGTCTATCAAGTCCTGGAGGCTGAGAAAACAGTTAAAATTCTAAGTCTTTGGACACATTACGAGTTTTAATCTGCCCAGGCGCAAAAAACCGGGGAGCTGCTGCTTCCCGGAAATTCTCTTGACGAACTATGAATAATTTATTATTTTATAGTTTTTGCAGAGGTCGATGACCTGTAAATCAGAGCGCTGCCAACTGTCCTGACCTCTTCGGCAATTGAAATCCTCTTGAAAATGGGTGTAGACCTTCCCGGACACAGAGGTGTCTGTGTATCCGGGAAGGTCTATTCATGGTGACCCGTACGGGAATCGAACCCATATGATTTGAGCGGGAAACCCATTGCATTACAATAGGTTATTCTTTCTCATCGCCATTTTCGTTGCCATTTATGCCTTTTTGAGGGTCAAAAAAGCTCTTAAATTGGCTGGACTGCTCAGCGATATCTTGCTCTGAGAGTTTGGTGTAAATGCGGCGCATCGTGTAGATATTTGACCATCCTCCTATTCGCATGGTCATCTCCTCCGATAGCCCCAGGTGATAAGCTAAACTCGCAAAGGATCTTCTCAGACCGTGGACGCCAACTTCCGGAAGGTGCAAGGCTCTACAGAGCTTGTTAATCTGAGAGTAGAGTGTGGTCGGGGAAGTTGTCACAACCAATCCGGATTTTCGTGATTCCAGCATCAATGCTGTCCTTAAAGGGGGGATAATCGGAATGGTTCGCCGTGATGAGCGGTTTTTGTTCTCTTCCTTCCGCACCAGCTGATTGCCTTCGCCGATTACTGCTGCTCCACGAATATGTATTATATCCCGTTCCAGGCTGATGTCCTCCCAGTGCAGAGCAAGAATTTCAGAGCGGCGCAGACTTGACAAGGCCAGGAGCGCCGGGATTTCAAAAGTTTTCCCTTTAATTGCTTCTACAAAAATAGGAATCTGCTCCGGAGTAAGGAATGCCCCATCTTTTTCGACTACTTGTGGTAGGCGCACAGACACACTATGTTCCGTTTCCTCTGAAATGACAGAGGAAAGCAGGCCCCATGCGTTCTTTAGCGTTTTCGCTGAGCACTGTTTTGCTTCGGCGTTGACAATTTTTTGCCATTGTGCGGCAGATATATCAGATATTCTGGTTTTCATAACCGCAGAAAAGCGGGTCCTCTGGATGGCCCGGTAGCCGTGGATTGTCGATGGCGATAAAATGTTTTCACGATTTGCGATATAATCATCTATCGCATCGGCAACAGTTTTGGAACAGCGCTTATTATATTCCCGCTGTCTTGCCAGTTTGATACCTGCTTTAACCGCCATAGCTTCAGCTACGGCTTCCTTCTCCGTCTGACGGGTAATGGATACATCCTGACTGCCTATTCTCACACGGCAGTACCAAGACCCTGATGGTAACCGCCGAGCCTTTGGTATTTTCATTCAATCTGCCTCCTAATATGTTTGTGAGTATTATCCTTAAAATTACAAAAAAAGTCAATAATTGCAGCTCTCCACCCTGGGGAGCTGCTTTTTTATAAAGAAAACACCAATTTGAGGAGGAAAAATTATGACAACTATTGCTATTGCCAACCAAAAGGGCGGCGTTGGCAAAACCACCACTACTGTGAACCTGGCCGCAGGACTGGTGAGCCTGGGAAAGCGGGTGCTGTGCCTGGACTTTGACCCGCAGTGCCACCTGGCAAAGTACCTGGGCCATACCCATGACAACGGCGTAACCATCACGGACTTCATCGCTGCCAAGGCCAGCTACATGGAGATGCCCTCCACGGAGGGGCTTATCCGGCACGGTGTTGCCGGAATCGACTTTATCCCGGCCTCCCTCCGGCTGAGCCGGGCGGAAACCATGCTGGCCCAGGCCATGTTCCGGGAGCGGGTACTGCGGGACATACTGGAGATAATCGTCCCGGAAAAATACGACTATCTGCTCATCGACTGCAACCCCAGCATGGGTGTGCTGCTGACCAACGCTCTGGTAGCAGCGGACCGGGTACTGATTCCCGTCCAGACAGAAGAATTCAGTCTGGACGGCCTGGAGGACATGGTAGACCTGATTCAGATGGTCAAGAAAAATATCAACCCCAGGCTGGAAATTATTGGACTGCTGCCCACGCTCACCACCCGGACGAAGGGCAGCGCCGAGGTCATCCGCTGGCTCCAGGACGGCTACCCTGCCCTGGTGCTGAAAACGGAAATTGGCCGATATGCCGACGCTCCCAAGTCGGTAGCGGCCCGGAAGCCGGTTATTGGTTCCAAGAGCAAATTGGGAGAACAGTACATGGCAGCAACCAGAGAGCTGCTGACAAGATTGGAGGGTTAATCATGTATAACAGAATGGAAGAAGATATTAAAACAATTAGAAAACGGCAACTGGAGATTAAATTGTCCGATGCTGATACATTACGGCTTATCAAGAAAGCAGGCGAAGTCAATCTGACCGTTTCCGAACTGCTGGAAAACTTCATTGCCGACCTGGTATGTGGAACCTTCACCAACGGTTCCGACGAGCGGATGTTTGCCGAGGAGTGGTTTAACCGCTGCTGGTTTGCGATGTTTTCAGAGAATACGCTACTGAGCCATCTTCTGGAGACGGAGGTAGATCTAAAAAAATTCATTGCTGCCTATGAGGAAAACGAGAACTATAAAGCGCACCCGGAGGACTACAGGGAGTTGATGGAGGATGAGCCTGAGGACACATTCTGGTTTGAGGACGAATTGAAATGGTACCTGGAAGGGTGGACGCCGACCGGAGAGCCGGACATGAACAAAGAGATAGAAAGAATCCGGGACTATTTAAGCGAAATTCAAATGCTGACTTCGGAAAACGAAAACAAAGACCCGGAATTTGATCTTGAGATGTGAATAGTTGGAGGGATGAAAGTGGAACGAGAGCGTATTCGTGGAGAGAATGAATGGGCCGAGATGTTTACCCCTGCCCCATCGGTGCAGCTGGTCCAGGTTCCCCTGGCACAGCTGGTCCCCTGGGAACAGGCAGACGGCAGTCCCCAGCCCTTTAAGCCCTACACCCCGGAGAAACTGGGAGAACTGGCAGACAGCATCCGGCAGCACGGTGTCCTGGAGGCCATTCGGGTGCGGCCCAGGAATGGAAAGTTTCAAATTCTGGCCGGACACAACCGGAGCCAGGCCGCAAAGCTGGCCGGACTGACCACCATTCCCGCTATCGTAGAGGATGTGGACGACGACCAGGCCGCTTTGATTCTGGTGGATTCCAACCTTCAGCACCGGGAAAAGCTGCTGCCCAGTGAAAAAGCATATGCATATAAACTGCAACTGGAAGCCATGAAACGGCAGGCTGGACGGCCACAAAAAAATTCGTGCCAAGTTGGCACGAATTTCCGAAGTGACGAGTTACTGGCCGAATCATCCCAAGACAGCGCCCGGCAGATTCAGCGTTACATCCGCTTAACCTACCTGAATCCCCTGCTGCTGGAGCTGGTGGACCAGGAGAAAATCGGCATGACCCCCGGCGTGGAGCTGTCTTATCTGTCTGACAGTACCCAGGACAAACTCCTGGAGGTAATGGCAGTCAACGGAATCCTGAAGATTTCCGGGAAGCAGGCCAAAGACCTCCGGGAAGCCGGTTCCCCGGAGAAGGAAGAAATTGCTCAAATCCTGGGGCTGACCGGGAAGCAGCCGAAACCTGCAACAATCAAAATTCAGCCGGATCTGAGCCGGTATCCGGCCCATGTGGTACAGCGGCTCCGGAAAGACAAAGCGTATCTGGACGGATTGCAGGCGGCTTTGGAAGCCTTTACAGACCAGTACCTGACAGAGAAAGCCGAAATTTAGACGGCTTGCATATCCCGACAGGATATGCTAAGATAATCCTGGCCGCAAGGCCCGGAAGGGACACCACAACGGCGGACGGATGCCTCCCCCTCACTTATCCCCATGGATTAAGGAAAAAGGGGGTGGTGATAATGGTTACTTATGAAAGCCTCTTTGCCTTTGCAATGGTTATCATTGAAACCATTACACTTGCCGTGCTTCTTTTGAAGAATCACGACAAGTGAATGTGATTTCTTTGCTGAAAAGCAAAAAGAAATTACTCCGTCCCATTCGCTTCCCCAAGCTGTGACGGAGTAATTTCCTAAACCGAGGGGGAGGCACCGTTCGTCGGTGTCCCTTCTGGTTATAGTATAACCCATCCGGCCTGCTTTTGCAAGCCGGTTTTTTGTTTTCTTTGACACCGCCCCAAAATCCTGATAGAATGGAGGAAATAAATGAAACGAAATACCCTTTCATGGCTTGCACTCGTGCCCAGTATTGTTACTCTTGCCGCAGTCTACTCTATCCTGGCATGGGGAGAGGGCCAGAACATCGCAGCGGTGCTTGCCGGAGCCGCTTCCATCGTCACCACGGTAGTTGTGGTTTCTATTTTTGCCATGCAGCTTGTCCGGGACAGCAGAACAATCGACACCATTGCAAAAGAAACAAAGGAAACCCTTTACACAGTAACCCAGATGAAAACAGCAATGGATAAGTTCCGGGAAAAAATCGCTCTGATTGAACACCAAACAAAAACACAGCAGCGCTGTATGGAAGATTCTGAAACTGAAAAAAGAATTTTGGAAGAAAACGCTCAGCTGCACCGGGATTACTTACAAGCTGTGGCCGAGATAGTGCAGCTCATGCAGAAAAATCAGGAGCTGCAAGCCCAGCTGAATCAAGAGAAAAAAACAACATAGATTTGCCAGATTAGGGGTTGAAAATATGATAAAAGACATAGTAGAATCCGGCTGGCTTTTATTTCTCGTAGCTCTTTTAGCTCTTGAGGTAGCAACCATGGAGATATATATAGCGACATATACCAAACGCAGAGATGAAGATATGGAGAGGTCAAGTCCACCACCGGAAACATATGTTATCCCCAATTCCTATTTTGCATTTACAGGTTTAGATATTTCTGAAGTTGTAGAATCCTGCCTGGAATTGGGTGATGATTATTGCACTTCCGTTCAGGAAACGCCGGATGGAATGCAGCTGGTATTAACGGCAGAACAACTGGATAACCAAATACAGCATAATGATGATTTCGTTGATGGTCTGGCGAAAGTATTTGAATCTTCCAACAGCCAGTATCAATGTATTGGGGATGAATACTATCAGACGCTGACGCTCTACTTTGATGAAAACCTTTCGAGCGTTACCCAAGATGAAACAATTCTGGGAATTGTATCCAGCTATGGTATGAATTATATGCTCCAGAACAAGACCACCGACTGGAATGTGAAAGTTGAGATTTTCAACTGCCATACAGGAAAGCTCGTTGCATCAGCCAATATGCCAGATGAGGAAATTACTTATGGAGCGAAAGAGTGGCAAAAAAGCTACTGGAATCAAAGGAGAAAACGGACATTGACGGAATAGACTTAAGGAGGAAAACAACATGAAGAAGATTATCAGTTTGATTCTGGCCCTGGTACTTATGACTGGTATGCTGGCGGCCTGCGCTCCCAGTAATACGGATGGGACGGAAGCTGCTGTCCAGACTTCTGCGCCGGAGGCGAGTACCCAGGATACGGAGGCCACGGAGCCTACCGATGGTACGGAAGAAACCACCGAGCCGGTGGACACCGGCGATCCGACGGAGCCGGAGCAGGAAACCACAGAAGGCACGGAGCCTACCCAGGCTGAAACCACGAAGCCCACCGAGAAGCCCACGGAGCCGACCCAGCCTTCTACTACCAAGCCTACCGAGCCGCCTCACACCCACAGCTACACTTCCACCAAGGTAGCTGCCACCTGTACCAACAAGGGCTACACCCTCCACAAGTGTAGCTGCGGCAGCTCCTACACCTCGGATGAGACGGCTGCACTGGGTCACAGCTGGGGCAACTGGACGGTAGTCACCCAGCCCACTACCCAGCAGGAGGGGAAGCAGACCCGTACCTGCGGCCGGTGCGGAGCCACCGAGAGCCAGTCCATTCCCAAGGTGGAAGCTCCCGCCCTGGAATGGTCTGACCTGGATCTGAACCGGGCTATGGCAGTAGGCAACCAGTACGCCGCCAGCAAATACGGATGTGTCCCGGACACCAGCCTCAATGTGGACACTCCATATGTTGGGTATGACTTTCCTACTCCTCTAAGTAGGAGAGAGATTGTTTCTTCTGCCAACGACCCCCATAATGTGGACTATGGAAAATCTTATCAGCAGATTATTGAGGATGAGATGAAAGGAAATGTGGATTTGTGGGTACAGAGTTTTATCGGTTCAGGGAGAGGCGAGAATGTGGAAGGAGCCTTTGTAAACTGCTGGTGTGTAATCCAAAATAATCAGCTTTGGTTCTATGTGTTTTACCAATAATATGCTTTGGCATATTGCCCCGACTTCAAAAGTCGGGGCTTTTTAATATGCAAAAATCTTGAGAAAGGATGATGAACATGAAACACCGCTTGATGCAGGTACTTTCCCTGGTGCTGGCGTTGGTGCTGCTCTTTGGATGCATCCCCACCGCTTTTGCGGAAACCCCGGAAATCCCTGTAGAAACGGAACCGCCCTACACAGGGGCGGAAACAGACACGGGACAGGTTCCTCCGGTTACAGAGGAAACCACGCCCCCCACGGAGCCGGAGGAAACCGAACCTCCGGCAGAAACAACGGCTCCCACAGAGCCGCAGGAGCCTCTGGCAACGGAAGCCCCCTCCGAAAATACGGAGCCGACAGTGCCGGAAGAAAGCACTCCGACAGATGAGGAGGAAGTCCCCGGCTATGAGCTGGAAGTGGGAGATGTGTTGGTTCCCACCACCGTGGGAAATTCCCAGATAGTTCCCATGACCCTGCCGCCAGATACGGATCTGACTATTGTAAAAAAGGATTATTACACGCCTTTCCCCAATGGTGTGACATTCTATTTTTACTCAGATAACCAGCCATATCCTCTGGGACGGTACACCGCCGCCTCTGCAACCATCTTCCACCTGTCAGATGGGCGGGTGGGCTATTGTATGCACCCCATGCTGTCAGGCGGCGGTGACTATGAAGCCACCGACCCCGGAGATAGCTACATTGGGGATGACGGCTGGCCAACAGCCATTTATAGCTCCAGTTCCGGATGGCTGAGCTGGGATTTTGACAGAATCAGCAAGCGAGGAACCTGGCTGGTTATGGCATACGGCGCTCCCAACAACGGAGACACCTCAGACGCCGGCATCAAGGCAACTGCCCTGTGCGTCTGGGACATGATTACCGGCCACCGGAATCTGGACGGAACACCCCGGAATGGTGGAGCACCTTTCTATGATGCCCTTACCGATTCTGCCATTAAAGCCAAGTATGATGAGCTGCTGGACAAGCTGGCCAATCACGGAAAAATCCCCAGCTTTACTGTTGGCCTCCGTTCTCAGTTGGGCCCCTCCAGCACCATCACCCTGAAAAAGGACGCCAATACCGGCCTCTACACCGGCTCCGCAACCGACAAGAACGGCGTTTTGGCAAACTTCCATTTCATATCCAACATTCAGGGGCTGACCTTCACCAGAAGCGGCAACACCCTGAAGGTGACGGCCACGGAAGCCGCTGCCAAGAAGCTGAATCAGCTGGTGGTGCAGTCCCGTGGATACGAGTTGGGGGAGGGAACCAAAGCCTGTACCGTTTACCAGGACAAATACAATCCTGGCACCAAGCAGAAACTCATTGCCCTGGACGGTCCTGTGGACCCGGTTCCCTGTCTGTTCCGTCTGGCCGTTGAGGTGGAGGGCCAGATCCAGGTGAAGAAAACCACCAACACCGGACAGAACCTCTCCGGATGGAAGTTTGAAATCGTGGACAAAGCCACGAACAAGGTGGTAAAAACCGTTACCACCGATTCCAAGGGCCTGGCCACAGCCACCAATCTTCCTGCCGGGGAGTACATCGTCCGGGAAGTGGGAGGCGGTGACGCCTACTGGCAGCTGGACACCTCCGGTCACACGGTAACGGTGGTTGCCGGTCAGACCGCAACTGTCACCGTCAACAATGTCCACCGGGGCAGAATCGTGGTACAGAAGAATGCCGTCAACGGCAGTCCGGAAGGCTGGAAGTTTGAAATCTGGCAGGGCAACACCCTGGTGGAAACCCTTACTACCGGCGGGGATGGCCGGGCAGTCAGTAAGTACCTGCTTCCCGGAAACTACAAGGTTAAGGAACTCCATGACCGGGACGGAACCTACTGGGAATACGATGTAAAGGTGGAGCAGAACGCCACCGTCACAGCAGGTCACGACACCACCGTGACCTATACCAATACCCAGTATGGTCTGCTTCAGATTGTCAAAACCATGGCGGACGGCACCTCCCCCGCCGGATGGGTGTTCCGGGTAACGGATTCCACCGGTCAGGAGGTCCCCGGCTCTCCCTTTACCACAGGTGAGGACGGCGTGATTCTCTCCGGCAAGCTGGCTCCCGGAACCTATACGGTGGAGGAAATCATCCCGGAGGATTCCCTGTACTTCTGCGAAAGCGAGAATCCTCAGACGGTGGTGGTGACTGCCGGTCAGACTGCCGAGGTACAATTCACCAATGCCCTCCGGCCCGGTAAAATCACCGTCCAGAAGGTTGACACCCTGGGCAATCCCCTGTCCGGTGCAGTATTCCTCCTGGAATGGAGTACGGATGGGAAGATTTGGAATCCCATTGTCTATTCTGAAACCATCCAGGCCGGTGGATGCAGCAATCCCAATGTGGTGGACGGCTGCATTACCACAGGAGCCGACGGCCTGGCCAGCTGGGAGAATCTCCACCCCGGTCTTTATTACCGGGTAACGGAAGTGAAAGCCCCGGGCGGCTATCAGCTGCTGACGGAGCCGGTCTTTACCGGAAAGCTCCCCATTGAGGACCTCACCATTTCCCTTCGGGTGGTAAACGCTCCCATCTTCACCCTGCCCCAGACTGGCGGCATGGGTTTTGACGGCTTTACCGCCGGTATCATTCTCTCTCTGAGTGCCTGTCTGGGCGCTCTCTTTTTTATGCTCTCTGCCGGGAAGAAGCCCCGGCTTTTTTCATATCAAAAACAAGAAAGGAAAGGTTACAAAATGAAGAAGTTTTTTGCCCTGATGATGACCCTGGTGCTGCTTCTCAGCGGTATCCCCACGGCCTTGGCAGCAGATGCGGCTGACGCCACCATTGACACGGACGCCTCCTTCTCTCTGACGATTTTTAAGTATGATTGGACCAACGCTGTCAAGGACGGTGTCTGGAACGAGGATTCCTTCATCTCCACCGGCTGGCGTGAAAGCTATGTGGAAGATGTGCTGGGCAATGCTGTCCGGCAGGGCGATGCCGATGGCAGCACCGGCAACGACCTGGGCAACGGCCAGAACGCCAACGGCTATGCTCTGAAAGGCGTGGAATTTACCACTCTGAAGGTAGCCGACATTGTTACCTTTACGGAATCCGCCAATGACCAGCACCCCGACTACAACCTGACCCAGGTACTGTACGGCTTCCACAAGGTAAAGGCCGCTGACCTGCTGGCCGCCATTGGCCTTAATGACGGTGCGGGCCGTTACACCAATGCGGACAACACCGACAAGCTCAGCAAGGACAATTATTATTACACCTCTGAAACCCTGAACAAGGCCCTGGCTTCCGCCCTGGCCGCCAACGCCACCGCCGTCAAGGACGCTCTGGAAACCTACATGGCCGCACAGGATGGTGCCATTGTCATGGCCAAGACCGATGAGAACGGCAAGACCATTCAGCGGAACCTGCCTGTGGGTCTGTATCTGTGCGTGGAAACCGCCGTTCCCGAAATGGTGACTTCCACCACCAATCCCTTCTTTGTCAGCCTGCCCATGACCACCGTTTCCGGAGACGACAACTCCTCCTCTCCCGAGGGCGGCCACGCCTGGAATTACGATGTGGTGGTTTACCCCAAGAACGAAACCGGCATCCCCACCCTGGAAAAGACCGTCCGGGAAGCCAAGAAGGACACCGGCAAGAATGAAGGAACCAGCACCATTACCGACGGCTTTGCCCACACCGCTACCGGCTCCTCCGGTGATGTGATGGAGTACCAGGTGATTTCCACCCTGCCCACCATCACCTCTCAGGCCACCGCTCTGACGGTATACAACTTCTATGACACCCTTTGTGAGGGTCTGAGCTACAACAAGTCCCTGCGGGATGTGAAGATTGAATTCTTCACGGACAAGGACTGCACCGACAAGGTTGCCTCCTGGGATATGGACAGCGGCAAGTTTACCGTCACCTACTCCAGCGATGACCGGCACATGACTGTGGATGTGACTGCCGCAGGTCTGGCTGAAATCAACGGCGATACGGAAAATGTCAACGGCCAGCTCTATGCCGGTTACTCCAACTACACCCTCCGGCTCACCTACACGGCCGCCATCGATTCTGACGCCTCCGTGGTGTTCGGTGACAACGGCAACGACAACCAGGTGGTTCTCACCTGGAAGCGCACTTCCACCGAATACTATGACACCCTGATTGATGACTGCCATGTGTTTACCTTCGGCATTGACCTGACCAAGCTGTTTTCCGATGTGGATTCTGAGACCGCTGAGGAGCAGAGGATGTTCGACCATGTGAAGTTCAAGATCTGGAACGAAACCGACGGCTACTGGGTGACTGCCACCCGGAACGAGGAAGAAGGTGTCTACTATGTCACCGGTCATGTGACCGATGAAACCGACGCCACCATCTTCCACCCTGTAACCATGGGTGAGGCTCTGGGCCAGATTATGGTTAAGGGCTGTGAGGATGACGAGTACATCATCACGGAGGTAGAAACCGCCAACGGCTACACCCTCCTGAAGGACGATATTCATGTGGTGATTTCCACCCAGATTGACAACAGCCGTCCCTGTGACATTTACTCCCGGGATGTGCTGGGTGTTCTCCAGAACGACCCCCGCTATGCCTTTGACGGCGGTCTGGATTTGCGTCTGGCCAACATTCCCCAGAAGCAGCTGGCCCACGACTATCTGACCGCTTCCGCAACGGTGGACGGCAATGCCGTGACCATGCTGGAGGACAACGGCTCTGCCAATGCAGAAGCGCCTCTCACCGTGGTGAACACCCCCGGCTTTGACCTGCCCCAGACCGGCGGTTACGGCACCATGATTTTCACCGTCACCGGTATTGTGGTGATGGCGCTTGCCGCCGGAGTAACCCTCTGGCTCCTCTTTGGCAAGCGCAAGAAGGAAAACGCCTGACCTCAGCAAGTCCCGGGGAGAATCCCTCCCCGGGACACCATAGAAGGAGATTCCCGTGAAGAAGAAAGTTGCGTTAGGTGCAGCGGTAGTCACCTTTTTTCTTGCCCTCTTAATCACCCTGTATCCGCTTATCAGCACCGCTTACAACCGGCAGCACCAGTCCCAGATTCACCTTCAGCACCAGGAGCAAGTGGAACAGGCAGATAACCAGGCTTTGGAAGCTGCATGGGAGCTGGCAGAGGTTTACAACGCCGCTTTGGTGCCGGGGGTGCAGGATCTGGAGCGGTTCACCCCGGAGCAGCTGGAAGCAGCTGCAAAAGGGTACAAAGACCTCCTGGACATTGCCGGGGACGGCATTATGTGCTATGTCACCATCCCCAAGCTGAAAACTTGTCTGCCGGTATACCACGGCACCTCCGACACCGTTCTGGAGCTGGGCCTGGGGCATTTACTGGGAACCAGCCTGCCCATCGGCGGCAGCAGCACCCACAGTGTTATCACCGGCCACAGCGGCCTGGCTTCCCAGCGGCTGCTGTCCGACCTGGACCAACTGGAACCGGGCGATGTGTTTTATATCGAGGTGCTGGACAAGACCCTGGCCTATGAGGTTGACCAAGTGAAGACCGTTTTGCCCTATGAAACGGAAGATTTGCGGATTGTCCCGGAGCGGGACTACTGCACCCTGGTGACCTGCACCCCTTTCGGAGTGAATACCCACCGGCTCCTGGTAAGAGGAACCCGGATACCCTATGAGGAACCCTCCCCCGATGCAGAAACCGCTCCCACAGAGCCTGTAACCTCTACCTGGGAGCAGGAATACCGCAACGGTATTCTCATTGGCCTGGGCATTGTGGGGCTTCTGGCAATCATTACTGTAATTATTTGGCGTATTTGGAGGTGCAAGCATGAAAAATCGTAAGCTGCTCTTTATTGCGTTGTTTGTCCTGTTTTTAATAGGGCTGGCAATCTTCTTGTATCCTGTGATTCAACAAGCCCGGATTGACAAACAAAGCAGACAAGCCATCCAGCAATTTATGGCTGACCGTCCCGAGGAAACGCCTATGCGGCCTCAGCAGAATATTGAAGAAATCATCCACCAGCTTCCCTATGCTGACCTGTGGCAGGATGCCAAGATGTATAACCTGCACATCCTTTCCTCCCAGCGAGAGACCCTGAACAACTCCCTGGCCTATATCCATCCCCAGCTGACCCTGGCAGATTACGGACTGGATTCAGAGGTTTTTGCAGTACTCACTATCCCAAAACTGGACCTGGAAATGCCTATCTACCTGGGCGCAAGCAGCAGCAACCTTTCCAAGGGAGCCGCTATACTGGGCCAGACCAGTTTGCCCATAGGTCGAGGGAATTCCAACTGTGTCATCGCAGGACACCGAGGCTGGAATGGGGCAGATTTCTTCCGATACATTACAGAACTGGAACCTGGGGACGAGGTTATCATCACAAACCTTTGGGAAACCATCCGCTATACCGTTACGGAAACCAAAATCATCGAACCCACGGATGTGGAGAGTATCTATGTCCAGCCTGTGCGGGACATGGTGACCCTTATGACCTGTCACCCCTTTGCCAGCGGCGGCAGGTATCGCTACCTGGTCTATTGCGACCGGGAAAACTGAGCAGAGGATTCTCCTCTGCTCTATATGAGGCAGCGTTCTGGGAACAGCGGCAGCCCCGCAATGCGGGGATTTATCCGCCGGGATGGTTCGATTCCATTCTGCCTCTCCAAAATTCGGGCCAAGTTGGCCCGAATTAAACCCCGAAAAATGGCCATAAAAATTCGTGCCAAGTTGGCACGAATTTCAAAGAAGAAAGGAAGTGAGTAAAATGGGCGTAAATTTAGAGGAGGTTTTCCGAAAAGCGGAGGCCTTACGGAACAAGGAAGCCACCCGGAAGCAACAAGCGGAAAGGGAAATTCCCATCGGGCTGCTGGACGACCACCCCATGTTTGGGAAGGGCCAGCCCTTCCGGAAACCGGCCCAGGAGCGGATCGACCAGATAGCGGAAAGCATCCGGCGAAATGGGATTTTGAACGCTCTGCTGGTGCGCCGGATGGGAGAGCGGTATCAGATTCTGGCCGGTCACACCCGGAAAGCGGCGGCGGCAAAAATCGGCTACAAAGAACTGCCTTGTGTGGTTATGGATGTGGACGATGACGAAGCCGAGAATATCTTTGTTACCGAAAACCTCACGCAGCGGCCCGGTCTGCTGCCCAGCGAGAAAGCCTGGGCATACAGGACCAAGCTGGAAGCTATGAAACGGCAGGGCGCACGAACAGATTTAACTTTATCGCAAGTTGCGACAAAGTCGGATACCGCCGCCGAAATCGGCAAGGAACAGGGCGAAAGCCGTGATAAAGTATTCCGATATATCCGTTTAACCTACCTGAATCCCCTGCTGTTGGACCTGGTGGACGATGGGAAGCTGGGGCTGACCATTGCCGTGGAGTTGTCCTATCTGGACGAGCTGGCGCAATCCATGCTGGCGGATTATTTGGAGGAACACCCCAAAAAATCCGTCAGCAAAAACATCGCCTCCCAGCTCCGGGTTCTGGCGGCAAGCGGAACCGTTACCGCCTGGGACATCGAGCAGCTGTTCCAGGAACCGGAGCAGCAGCGAGCGCCACGGGTGCTGAAGCTCCAGCTGAAGCCCATCCGCAAATTCTTCCCAGCCTCTGCCAGTCTGGAACAGATGACCGCCATCATTACAGCAGCCCTGGAGAAGTATTACCGAGAGGAGGAGAACAATGGCAACCAGTAAAAGTGGGAAAAACTACTACACCAAAGAGCAGTACCAGTACGCCAAATATCAGGCGTCCGCTTTAGAGTATGCCCTGAGTAAAGGTTACAAGCTCATCCCCAAGGGGCAATACTACACCATGCCGGAGCATGACAGCATGGTGTTCGCTCCCAACGGGATGTGGTACTGGAACAGTCGTGGGCTGAAGGGCAAAGCCCTGGACTTTATGCTCCACTTTGAAGAAAAGAACCTGGTGGACGCAATTCTGGAGCTGGCAGGAGATAAGGAACCATCACAGCTTACTGCGGCAATTACTCACGCCCCCTCCAAAAGGCCCAAGAAGCCCCCCACTCCTCTACCACCAAAGCACGCCTCCACAACGGAGCGCATATTTCACTATCTCTGCAAGGAACGGAAGCTGGATAAAAATGTTGTCATACAGCTCATAGTTAAAGGCTTACTTTATGAAGGAATAAAAATCCAGGACGGAAAAGAATTTCACAATGCTGTATTCGTTTACAACAATCCGTCCGGACAGTTTGTAGGTGCATTTCTTCGGGGATTAAATCCCCGCTTACCGTACAAACATGATTTGTATGGCTCCTGCAAAGACTATGGCTGGCTGATTCCCCACCCCAGCCGGGAGCCGGAAGCATTGTATGTCTTTGAAGCCTGCATCGACGCCGCCTCCCACCTGACCCTTTCCCCCTGGGAAAAAGCGGACCGGCTCTCCCTGGAGGGGCTGGCCCCAAAGCCTCTGCTGAATTATCTTGTCAACCACCCGCAAGTCAAGCGGGTGGTTCTTTGTTTGGACAATGACCTGGCCGGTCAGACTGCCACCCAGCGGCTGGCGCAGCGCCTGGAAGGCGTGGAGGTGATGGTGCAAATTCCTCCCAATGGCAAGGACTGGAACGAATACCTGAAAAACGGAGGAACCAAACTTCCGCAGCCGGAGGTTTTTCTTCCTCTGAGTAGCACCCCGGAAATGGAACTTTGAAAGGAGCAACAATACAATGGCAGACCTGAATTACAACCTCTATGAAAAAATGTCAGATGAGCAGGACTCCTACCGGCAATGGCTGCTCTCTCAGCCCCCGGAGGACATCTTGAACCACGCTTATGAGTACGCCATGCGGGAGGACATCCTCATGGCCATGGAAAACTTGGAACTGACAGACGCCCAGGCACAGGCATTGCTTGGTTCCCCTACACCTTTGTCCGATGTGTACCACGAATTTACCATAACCGACAACGGCGAAATAAATCATCTCCGGGACTGCATTGAAAACCGTGCAAACTATATTTGCAAGGCTCTGGCGGAGCAACGCAACGCCGAAACCGAAAAGTCCCCTTTACCCCAGGAAGATATGGACCTTGAAATGTGAATAGACGCTATACCTTGAAAGGAGGCAGCCATGGATTATTTAGAATGGTTCCCGGTCAGGCTGGCGCAGCTGCGGTGTCAGAAAGGCGTTTCTGCCCGGGAAATGAGCCTGGACATAGGGCAAAGCGAAAGCTATATCAACAAAATCGAGAATGGGAAAGCTCTCCCCTCCATGGGAGGATTTTTCCTGATTTGCCAATATTTTAGAATCGAGCCAAAGGATTTTTTCAACGCCCAGCTCCTCTCTCCTACCGAAGCAGAACAGCTTGTGACCACGCTGGGAAGATTAAAGCCCCATCAGATAAAGCACCTGCTCCAGCTGGCAATCGACCTGCTGGAAGATTAACCGAAAGGAGGCAGTAATCATGCCTGAGGATGTAACCATTTTTATTGACGAGGAAACTTTAACAATGGAGGAATGGGAGGAATTGAGAAATGCCGAGACCGAAGAACAAGGATGAATACCGGGCCGAGCTGGCAGAAACCTTTGCCCATATCCTGGAGGAGCAGGGGCTGAATTGGAAAAAGGAATGGCACAGTCAGGGCATAAACGCCCCCTACAATGCCGTCACCAAAGCCCACTACCGGGGCATCAATGCCTTTTGGCTGTCCCTGGTATCCATGGCCCAGGGCTACACCGACCCACGGTGGGTCACTATGGTGCAGATTATGGACAATGATGGGAAATACCACCCCAAGGAATCCTGGCACCTGAAGAAAGGCGCCAAGGCTGCCTATGTGGAATACTGGTATCCCTATGACCTGAAGGAGAAAAAGGCAATCACCTGGAAGCAGCACAAAGACGCTCTGAAGGACGGCAGAACCGAAGCTGAATTCAAGCTATCCTCCCGATACTATGCCGTGTTTAACGCACAGAATGTAGAAGGGATGCCGCCGCTGGAGGTAAAGCAAGTCCAGCCTGTCCCCATCGACCAGCTGGTTAAAACTCTCAGTCAGAACATGGGGGTTCCGGTTTTCACCGACGGTGGGGATCGGGCCTATTACTCCCCCGGCAAGGACGAGATTCACCTGCCCAAGCCGGAATCCTTCTTCTCTGAGTATGCGTTCAATTCAACCGCCTTGCATGAGCTGGCTCACTCCACCGGTCACGCCAGCCGGTTGAATCGGGACCTTTCCGGAGGCTTTGGAAGCCAGGCATACGCCTATGAGGAGCTGGTAGCCGAGATGTGTTCTGCGTTCATGTCGGCGGATCTGGCTGCGGAGGCTATGCCGGAACACATCGAAAACCATAAAGCCTATGTCCAGTCCTGGATACAGGCCATCCGGGAAAAACCGGAAACCCTGGTCAAAGCCATCAAGGACGCTCAGGAGGCCGCCGCATACATGGACAGCCAGGCCGAGCTGATACCCGAAGAAGAAAACAGAAAGGTTGTGGAATCTGCAATGGACATCCCTGAAGATAAGATTATAACACCCGGTAAGGAAGTAAATGGCCCGGAGCTTCCTCCTGCCAAGGCAGCAGCAAAGGAGAATGAACCCATCTTTGACTTTGAGGGAGACGGCTTCTCCATTTATCAAGTAGGTGATCTGGACGAACAAAGGGTTCGCTTCATGGGGATGGACTGGCTAAAAAGGCATGACATCCCCGTAGACCGGAAGAATTACGACCTGGTCTATACTGCCCCTCTGGAAGAGGATACCGACCTGGAGGACCTTTACCGCCGTTTCAATGCAGAAATCCCAGAGGATTTCCGTGGAGCCTCCATGAATGTCAGCGATGTGGTGGTCATCAAACGGGCCGGGGAAATCACCTGTCATTTCTGCGACACCATTGGCTTCCAGGAGGTCCCCGGTTTCTTGCCGGGAACGGAAGCTGAAAAGGAGCGAACGGAACCCGAGCAGAACGGGCTGACAGTCCTGGTGGTAGAGCCGGGGAAGATTCCCTATGCAAAACAAATCCCCGACACACTCCAATCCCTGCAGCAAGAAGTAGGCGGCTACATTCAAGCAGTCTACCCCTTCAGGGACCCCGTCTGTGTCATCTGCAATGAGGAAGCCAAACTGGAAGGCCTGCCTCTGAACCGTTCCCTTCAGGACGAGCAGGGGCAGATTTATGACATCGTTGCAGGCACCTTCCTGGTGGCAGGTTTGGGCGAAGAAAACTTTACATCCCTCTCCCCTGAACTGCTGGACAAGTACAGCCGTCACTTTGCAATGCCCGAAATGTTTGCCTCTTTGGGTGGAAAAATCATCTCTATGCCTATGCAGGAGCCTCAAGGCTCATCCGGACCTTCAGCAGAATCGGAGGTGATGGAAATAAGCGAATGAATCCGGAGTTGACCGCAGGGCTGCCACGAAATACGAAACCGAGCCGGGGCGGTTCCCTGGCAGAAAGGAAAAAACATGAAATTGACGCTTGGGGAAGCAAGAAAGATGATGAAAGAGTGGGGAGGTAATCTCGACCTGAGGTGGACGCAGATTACCCAACTGCCGAAGGGCCTGACTGTGAAAGGCAATCTCAACCTGCGGGGAACGCAGATCGCTCAGCTGCCGAAGGGGCTGACTGTGAAAGGCAAGCTCAACCTGCGGGGAACGCCGATTGCCCAGCTGCCGGAGGGCCTAACCGTGGGCGGCGACCTCGACTTGTGGGAAACGCCAATCACTCGGCTGCCGGAGGGCCTAACCGTGGGCGGCAGTCTCTTACTGGATAACACGCCAATTACTCAGCTGCCGGAGGGACTGATAGTGGGCGGCGGTCTCTTCCTGTCGAGAACACCAATCGCTCAGCTGCCGGAGGGTCTGACCGTAGGCGGCGATCTCGACCTGGGGTGGACGCAGATTACCCAACTGCCGGAGGGTCTGACCGTAGGCGGCGACCTCGACTTGTGGGGGACACAAATTACCCAGTTGCCGAAGGGCCTGACTGTGAAAGGCAATCTCAACCTGCGGGGAACGCCGATTGCCCAGCTGCCGAAGGGTCTGACCGTGGGCCGCGACCTGTTCCTGGATGATACGCCAATTACTCAGCTGCCGGAGGGCCTAACCGTGGGCGGCAGTCTCGACCTGCAAGGTACACCAATTACTCAGCTGCCGAAGGGTCTGACTGTGGGCGGCAGTCTTAACCTGCGGGAAACGCCAATCACCCGGCTGCCGGAGGGACTAACCGTGGGCGGCGACCTCGACTTGTGGGGGACACAAATTACCCAGCTGCCGGAGGGTCTGACCGTGGGCGGCAGTCTCGACCTGGGGTGGACGCAAATTACCCAACTGCCGAAGGGCCTGACTGTGAAAGGCAATCTCAACCTGCGGGGAACGCCGATTGCCCAGCTGCCGGAGGGACTAACCGTGGGCGGCGACCTCGACTTGTGGGGGACACAAATTACCCAACTGCCGGAGGGTCTGACTGTGAGCGGCAGCCTTAACCTGCGAGGTACACCGATCGCTCAGCTGCCGGAGGACCTGACCGTGGGCGGCTGGAAAATGAAGCGTACCGATGCTATGGCGTTTGGTGTCCGCAAAGAAGAAGTAATCCCCCCGGAGCAACACGAAAAGGAGGTTGCTGCACCGGCAGCAGAAACGCCGGAACCTGAGCTTGACTGATTTCCCGGCAAAAGTTCGGATTTTTCCCGGTCAGTTTTGGCGGCAAATCCTTAACCTGGGGGGTTAAGAAGGGCAACACGCCTTAACCCCCCTACTTAAGCACCGGGAAAAGCCAAAATCGGGGCGAAAATCCGGGTCAACAGCCGCCATTTTCTCCCTCTAAGTACCGGGTTAAGGGGCTGTAAGACCCTTAACCCCCAAAAAATCACGGAAGTGATTTTTGAGGGCAGGATAAGGCGTGTTCGCACACGCAAAAAACAGCTTGAAAGCACAGCTTTCAACATTTCATTTTTTCTTAGAGCCGCAAGGGTTTCTCCCTTGCGGCCTTTGTGTTATGTCACCCTTTTCCCTTGTGTTCACCGCCCCTTTTTTTGTGTTCACATTGTGTTACAAGCTCAGGAGGTGAGAATTTGAGCAAAAGTGTAAAAAAAGTTCCGAAAACAGCCCAGTACATTCCCTTCCGATGTTCGGAGGAAATGGCCGCTGCCATCGGAAGAATTGCCGACAGCGAGGGGAAAACCCGGAGCGAGGTTATCCGCAGTCTGTGCGAAAAGGGCCTGGTAGCCGGTGGTTACACCTCCGGTGTTCAGGAAATAAACGCCACGGTGAAGGAAGCCCTCATCGAGGTTTTGCAGCCCTCCGTAGAGCGGTTGGCCGCCATCTCCGCTAAGGCCGCCCACATCGCTGCCGCAGCATTTTTCATGGAGCTTTACAATAACCGTCAGCTTTCGGAGGAGCCGGAGGTCATAGATGCTGTGGCAGCAAAGGCACGGCGGCTGGGCGTTGAGTACCTGAAACTGAAAAAAGACCAGGACCTGGATGACTGGTTGCAACAGGCCATTGGTCGCATTTAAGTAGGTAACGCACAATGATTTTTTACAAGCAGCGTTTTCTTTCGCCGCAAGAAGAAGATGTAACCGGACGGAATGTGGCCCACCTGAATTACATCGCCACCCGGCCCGGCACAGTTTATAACCCGGGCTGCGGCTTCGGTCTCTGGGGGCAGCTGGAACCGGCAAAAGCTCCCGGGAATATCCAGGACCTGGAACAGGTCAAGAATCTGGTCCGGCAGGAGAGCAACCGGGGCCGGATTTTATACCGGGCCATCGTGTCCCTGGGAGAGCCGGACGCCGGAGAGCTGGGATACTATGACCGGGCAAAATGGGAGCCGCTGATTGCCAGCCAGATCTCCACCATCGCCAGGGAAATGCACATTGACCCCGGAAACATCCGGTGGGTGGCCTCCATGCATTGCAAGGCCGGACACCCCCACACCCACATTCTTTTCTGGGATGGTGGGAACGAACCCCGGCAGGCTGTCATGCCAAAGCGTGCATTTAAACGGGCCACAGAGAGAATCCGGGCAGGGTTTGGCTACCAGGTTTATGGGGAGCAGATCCGGGAGCTTCAGGATTCCCAGAAGCAAATGCTGAAGGAAATCCGGCAGGAGCTGTGTGCCCTCTGCCCCGAGGCCAATCCCACGGCAGCCCCTCCGGACAAGATGTGGACCTCCCAGGAGGTCAAGCTCCTATCCCTGGCCATCTCCAATCTGGCAAGGGATGCTCCCAAGTCCGGCAGCCTCAAATACCAGTATCTGCCTCCGGCTTACAAGGAGAAGGTCAACCAGGTTATTCAGCAGGCTTTACAGCTCCCGGAAATTCAAAAGCTCCTGGACGATTATCTATCTGCGGCAGACCGGGTAAGCCACCTGTATGGAAACAGTAAAAATACCGTCCAGAAGAACCGGGAAAAAGCCCTGGAGAAAGTCCGCAGCGGACTGGGAAACGAAATCATGGCAGGCGTCCGGGAAATTCTCCGGGACCTGCAAACCCAGGCAGAAGCTGCCCCGCCGGAGCTGCAAGCTCTGGCAAAGGATGCCGTTGCCAATGCCATTGCCGGAGATGCGCAATATGCCAGCTTCATCGCCGGACTGCCCAAAAACCGGCAGCCCCAGCTTTGGAACCGGGAAGATTACCGGGGTATGGAAGGTCATGTGGTTTCCACCGTAATGAGTGACGCCAGAATCCGGGCGCAGCTGAAAGGCTATGCCAAAACCGTTGCCCAGGACGAAAATTCGTGCCAAGTTGGCACGCATTTTCAAGGCGGCAATGCAGCGGCGGAAAAGGAGGTGATAGCAGATTTCCGCAAGGCGGTCCGGCAGGCTTTTTTACAGCAGGTACAGGCGGACACCGGCTGGGAGGAAGAATGTGCCCACACCCACACCATGGGTATTCTGGTACGGCTGTTCGCTTCCCTCTCCCAGCAGAGAGGACAGCAGAGCGCAAGAGCTGCCCAGCTGTCCAAAAAGCACGACCTGTCCCGGGAGGCTATGGCGGACTACCGGGAAAAGCGGCGGCAGGGTTCCAATCAACCCAATAATCTGGAACTTTGAAAGAGGTGATTTATTTGAAAAGACGCATCCTTGCGGCGGTGATTGTTTTTCTTCTGGCAATCCCCTTGTGTTTGCTGGGAGGTGTAAATCTACACAGCCTGCTGTCCGGCGGCGCCTTTGTCTGGGAGCTGCCGGACATCGTTCCGCTTCTGGCAATCCGCCAGGTGCAGCTTCTCTCCCTGCTTCTTCTGGGGGCGGTTTTCCTGTTCATCCTTGCGGCTATGGCCAGCAGCTCCGCAGTGAAAACCGAAAACGCTACCCGGCAAATCGTGCCCGGGCTGAATACCCCTGTGGCCGCCGGGCATGGCGAGTTTGGTACTGCCCGATTCATCAGCTCCCGGGAGGCGAGGAAATGCTGGAAGGTTATTCCGCTAAAGAAGCTATTAAAGGAAATGAGGTGATGTTATGAGAAAAATACAAGGCGGCGTACTGCTGGGCTACCCCGACAGGAAATGCCGCCGTGCCTATGTGCAGACTGAGGATTCCCACACTCTGGTAATTGGAACAACCCGGTGCGGCAAATCCCGCTGCAATGTTCTGCCAACCATTTGCCTTCAGGCGTTGGCAGGGGAGAGCGTTATCGCCGTAGACCCAAAAGCGGAGCTTTGGGGTTATACCAAGAATTTCCTGGAATCCAGAGAGTACGAGGTGATAGCCGTGGATTTCAGAACCCCCCAAAGGTCTGCCAGATACAACTTCCTTCAGCCGGTGGTGGATGCGGTTCTGTTGGGCAATCTCCCTTTGGCGGTGCAGAGAGCCAGAGATATATCCTCCATGCTGGTGCCGGAGGGAGCTAACAGCCATACAGACCCTATCTGGACAGACGGACAAAGGGCCGCACTAACCATGTCCATCCTGGCTGTGTGCATTGAATGCAAGCATCCCTTACAGCACAATCTGTCCAACGCAAAGGCTTTCATGGAGAAGATGTGCGCTCCCACCGGGCCTCACGGGAGGCTGCCTCTGGAGGCGTATCTGCAAGGGCTTCCCAAGAATAGCCCTCTGCACATGGCTATGGGCATTGCCCGAATTGCACCGGAGAAAATGCGAGGCAGTTTCTATACCTCTGCTCTGACCACTCTGGAATTGTTCTCAGACCCCTACATCCACAGCATGACCTCTGTAACAGACTTTGACTATGGTATGACCGGAGATAAAAAACGGGCAATCTTTTTGATTCTTCCGGATGAGCGCAGCACCTACTATCCCCTTGCCGCCCTGTTTGTTTATGAGCAGTACCAGGCTCTGGTGCAGGCAGCAGACAAGCGAGGAGGCCGACTTCCCATCCGGGTTAATTTCAACTGTGACGAGTTTGGCAACTTCGTAAAAATCCCGGACTTTGACAAGTTCATCACGGTTGGTGGAGGACGGGGAATGCGGTTCAATCTGTATGTTCAGGACACTTCCCAGATTTATGAAAAGTATGGGAAACTGCCTGGGCAGACCATTCTTTCCAACTGTGAGAACTGGATTTATTTGCAGTCCTACAATCAGGACACCCTGGAGGAGCTGTCCAAGCGCCTGGGAAACTACACCATCCGTTCCCCCAACACTTCTTCCTCCACCGGCGGCAATTCCTCCGGTGGATACGGCCTCACCGGTCGGCGGCTGCTGATGCCGGAGGAGATCGCCAAAATAGGCAGACCGTACCAACTGGTGTCCGGACGGAACGGGCGTCACAAAATCATGTTCGCCCCGGACATTTCTCAAACCCCCTTCAACCGGCTTCTGGGAATGGGGGACCCGGAGCATAACCGGCAGCTGCTGGAGCGGCAGTTAAAAACCGCCAGGGAGCTGCCTCAGAAAATAAGTTACTGGGATTTACCCGATAAATATGTGGCTATTTGCCAAGGAGGACTTAAAGTATGAAAACCATAAAACGCATCCAAAACTTTTTCCGCAAAGTCTGGGGAACCCTCTGCCTCATTCCTGTGCTGGCCCTCACCGCCTATGCAGACGACCCCACTACCCCCGGCGGGGACTTTGCAAATTCCGACTTTGCCACCGGAACCAAACGGCTTCTGGATGATGTCGGCGGATGGCTCATCGGTATCGGCATTGCCGTAGCCGGTATTTCCGCTGTGGTCTACCTCATTCGCAGATCCATGGCGGATGAGGCAGATGGTAAGATGTTCCAGAAGCGTGTAGTTACCGCTATCATCTGCGGCGTGGCCGTCAGCTTGGTTGGTGGTATTATCACCTTGATTTCCAGCTATTACACCGCATAAAGGGAGGTCGGGGGGCAAATGCTTTACAACGCTTTCAAAAAGCTGCTGGCAAGTCTGGTAGCTGAAATCTACTCCTGGGTACAAGCCTCCTCTACTAACCTAATCGGTGTTTCCCTCCAGCTGGAACAGGTAAACTTTTTTGGGAATCCCATCACTACCTCCATGATTACCAGCATTTACAACTATATCTATGGGGCCGTTCTTATTTTGGTAGTACTGAAGCTCCTCAGTAAAGGCTTCAATGTCTACATATTGTGGCGAGATGGGGATTCCGAGCAAAGCCCACGCACCCTATTGATGGGGATAGCGATTGCCCTGGCAGCAAGCATAGCTTTTCCAACCCTGTACTCCATTGGCGTCAAAGCCACAACCGAGATAGGGGACGGCATTATGCAGCAAATCAGCGATTCCTGGCTGGGCAATAGTGCCATCGATTCCGGTGCAGCAACGACAAGGGCAGAACACGCATGGTACACCTACCTGGACCAGTTTGACGAGAACAAAAACCTGGTAATTGATGAAGGGGAATTGGAGGCTGTTCTGAACTGGAGTAACGCAGCAATGGCGGACGATTCTGCCCCTGATTACGCAGAAAAAGGAATACTGGGACTGGTTGTTGCAGCTATGAATTTACTGCATCAGCAGATTTCCCTGGAATCTCTCAAAGAGATTTATATTACCGCAGCGAACAACCGTTTCTCTGTATCCAGTCTGACGCTTTACAATCTGGGGGCCATCATTGCGCTGCTGATATACGGCGTCATGTATATGCTCATGTATGTAAAGCTCATCGGCCGGAGCATTGAAATGCTTTTCCTGCGCTTAGGATTTCCCATTGCCGCCATAGGATACATCGATTCAGACGGAGGCGTCATGCACTCCTACATACAGCTGATTTTCCGTCAATTTATCACAAGTATTTTACAGGTAGTAGCCATGTATCTGAGCTATTATTCTCTGGCCAACGGAAATGCATTCTTTGGTATTGCGATTGGTCTGGCTGCGTTCCGGGCACCGGTTCTGTTGGGTCAGCTGCTGACACCCCAGCGGCAGGGGGCTACCATAGGACAGCGGCTGAACCAGGGGCTGCACACAGCATCCCTGGTAAAATCCCTTTTCAGGAGGTAAGGTATGGAGGAGGTTAGACAGCTTATCACCTGGCTTTTATGGATTCTTCCCGTAGCGACGGCAATCAACATTGTTTACTGCATCATCGCAATGAATGTCGACCAGGACATGGTGCAGAGCTATAAAAAGCGAATCCGCAATGCTGTGTTTTTCTTGATAATCGCAGAGACCGCCATGGGCCTGGTCAATGTGATTGCAGGCTATTATTCATAGGAGGTAAATCATGCACAAATTGGAAATTCCCGAAAACATACCCCTGAAATGGGAGCTGTTTAAGGGCTTCGGGGCAGCAGAGCTGTTCAAAACCTGTGTGCTTGCCGTACCGGTTTGCATAGTGGCCTGGCTGTATGCTCAGCTCAGCAGCTCCCCTATGCGGATTTTGACAGCACTCATCATTGCCCTGGGAGGCATTGTTCTGGCCACCGGCCTTTTCGTGAAGCAATCCTACAATCTCTCTATTTACGATTACATCCGGTACGCCGTAGATTTCAACCGCACCCAAAGGCATTATGACAACATAGCATTGGAGGTGTTTTTCATTGAAAAAGAAGAAAACTGAAGCAGCTTCAGCCTCTGCACAACAGTTTCTGAATATCGAAAGCATTTCAGATGGCTTGATTTTCTCCAAAGACCGCTGGGTCTTTGGTTTTCTCTCCATTCATGGCGCAGACAACAAACTGGTTGACGATACTGAGCGGGAATCGGTTATGCGCAGAACCGCAGCAGTACTGGAACGGGAGCAGGAGATTATGCAGATTATCTCCGTGCCCCGAACCGTGGATGTTGCCGACATGGTAAGCCAGCTCCGGCAGATGGAATTGGAAGCGGAACAGGAAACCTTGAAAATGCTGCTGGAGGGAGAAATTTCCGCCATGCAGCAGCTTATGGATGACGGTGCCAAGGAATCCTTCATCATTCTGAAGCTCTGGGAGCGGGCAGCTCCCGGGGCCGACACCAAGCTCATCCGGCGTCTGCAAAACATGGCCAACGAGCTTGCGTCCTGCAAAGTAACTGCCCGGCGGCTGGATTCCTCCCAAGTCCTTTGGCTCTGCAAGCTCTACACCAATCTGGAGCTTTACATCCCGCAGCAGGAAGCGCCCACGGATATTCCCATTATCGCCGGAGAAAAAAGAAGGTTCAGCTCCCGGACAGCAGCAAACCAGGAGGCACAAATGCTTAACAGCATTGCGCCCAGCGGTGGCTTCCATTTTGGAATAAACCGCTTTCAGATTGGCAATGTCCTGGCCCGCTGCTACGGTGCGGTCAAGTACCCATCCGAAGTGTCGTATGGCTGGCTGGTGCCTTTGGTCAGCTGTCTGGATGCCATTACCTGCGTTACCTATTACCCCGGCAAATCCGCTGACCTGGGCGATGCTTTGTCCAAAGCCATCCGCCGGTCCAGCGTTTCCGCCCTGGATTCCAGGGATGCCCGAGAGCAAAAGCAAATGCTGCGCCGGGTAGAAGGTGCCGATAAAATGCTGGATGATATGGATGCCCGGAACATGGCCATCGGCCATATCAGCCTTGTGGTCATGCCCTTTACCGATGACGAGGAGCAGTTCCAGAAAATTTGTGATAAGGTACTGGGCCTATGCGGCGGCGGCCACCTGAAGATGAAGGGGCTGGGGAACTTACAGAAGGATGCCTTTAAGCACCTCTCCCCTTTCTACACGAATCAGGCCAGGGTGGACAATATGCTTAAGCAAATTATCCCCCTGAATACCATGGTTGGCGGCGAACCGATGACCGTTACCCTGCTCCGGGACGACGGAGGCATTTATTTTGGGAGAACCACTGAGGGCGCACCCATTTCCGTCAACCTGTTTTTCCGGGGAAACGACCGAACCAACTCCAACCTGGTTACCCTGGGAACCGCCGGGAGCGGCAAGTCCACCGCCATGAAGCACCTGCTGGAATCCATGTATATGATGGGTGTCAAGGTTCTGATTATTGACCCGGAACGGGAGTACCGGGACCTGTGCCGGAATCTGGGTGGGGCCTGGCTGGATGTGGGCGGCGGCTTTGCGAAAATCAATCCCCTGGATATTCGGGCAACGCCGGATGACGCCCCAGAGGATGATGATAAGCTGTATGCCGACTGTCCCAATGCCATGGCCATGCACATGAAAACCCTGTTGGTGAGGATTCGATTGCAAATTCCCTCGTTGACCGACCTGCAATGTGCTTTGCTTCAGGACAGTTTGATTCAGCTTTATAGTCTGAAGGGAATCTCCTTTGAAACGCCCTGGGACGAGCTGAAGCAGAAAGAGTTTCCCGTGATGAAAGACTGGTATGAACTGCTTTTGGCATTACAGGAAACCGATGAACGCTACCAGGACCTGGCAACCCTGCTGCAATCCATGGCCGTCGGAGCCGATTCCTTCCTTTGGAACGGGCAGACAAACATTCAAACGGATGCCCAAATTGTCTGCTTTGACACGAACCGGCTCCAAAACTTCTCCCAGGAAACCCAGGCTGCCTGCTACTTCAATGTCCTGTCCCTTTGCTGGGACTACATCTCCGCAAACCGTTCTGAGCCGATTATCCTGTTCCTGGATGAAGGCCACATTGCCCTGGACCCCCGGCTTCCGGAGGTAGGCTTGTATCTGCGGAATCTGGCAAAGCGAATCCGTAAATATGAAGGCGGTCTTTGGTTCTGCTCTCAGTCCTCTGCGGATATGCTCCACGACTCCATCCGTATGTCCGGGCAGGCAATCGTGGACAACGCAGCCTACAAGATTCTGTTTCATTGTGACGCCAAAAACCTTCAGGACACCGTTGACTTGTTCCAGCTCACCCCGGCAGAAGCCAAGCTGCTTTCAAACCTGGAACGGAAAAACGCCTTGAGCGTGATTGGCAGCACCCACCACATCCGCACCATTTTTGAGATTCCCCAGTACAAACTGGATTTGATGGGGCAAGGTGGTGGCAGATGAATGTTCAGCAAAAATTGACCGTTCTTGCCACTATTGTTAGCGTGGTATTGCTTCTGGGAGGTGCCCAAGTCATTCTCCTTTCAACGGAGAACGATACGGCTCTTGCCGCAACGCCTGCCGGACAGCTCCGCTCCTCCGCTCTGGAAGAATATAAAAACGCAGACCAGACCGGCGAAAAGTATCAATCCCACTGGGGAACAGAAGGTGGAGACTGGAGCCTGGATTTTCTTTATTACTGCGCCGCCTCCGCTAACCTGGTAGGTGAGGACAAGCCGCTGGGAGAATTTACACGGGATTACAACGAGGTCCTCTCCCGGCTCAAAAGCCAGGAGGCAGCTATTTACAGTGCAGCAGAGGCAATGCCCCAACCTGGAGACCTGGTGTTTTTTTATAAAACTACCACCGGTCATTGTGCCGAAGATGTTTCCGGGGAGCCGGAAAACCTTTGCCGGGTTGGAATTGTGGTTTCCTTCATGGAGAAGGAGTTGGCTGTGCTGTCCGGAAATGACCAGGGCAGGGTACGGCTGCGTACTTACAATGACCTGTGCGGAACTACCAATCCGGACGAAGCTGTTTGGTGTTTTGTCCGGCTGCCCACTGGAACTGAGAAACTGACGGATTTTGTATGCCGTTGGGAAGGTTTTGCCAAATATCCCATCTGGGACTATGCACAGTGGTCTGTTGGTTACGGAACCCGCTGTCCGGATGACAAGCTGGAATACTACAAAGCCAATGGAATTACCATTGAGGAAGCTAAGGAACTTTTAGCTCAGTACATCGATAGCTCCGTACAGAGCGTCGAAAGCTACTGCAAGCGGGAGGGGCTGAATCTGACCTACTACCAGAGGGATGCCCTGGCCAGTCTAACCTATAACATAGGCGCTGGCTGGATGTCCAACGGTTATGAATCCCTGGAGCGGGTGATTGCAAATCCCTATGACCCCGACGAGCTGGTAGAAACCTTTGCCGGGATCTGCCATGCCGGAGGAAAAATCCTGCCTGCTCTGGTAGAGCGGCGAATCTGCGAAGCCTGGCTGTTTCTCACAGGTGAATATGTGAAGAATGTCTCCGATACAGATTATGACTATGCTATTCGGGGAGGCCAGGTATATGTTTATCAATCACAAATGGAGGATAACCCATGATGACCCTTTGGATTACAGAATCCATACCGCCCGCAGATGGGCAGCGGCAGTCCCCTGCTGCTGTCCCCTCCCTGACGGCGATTGCCATGGAACAGCTGGAAAACAAAAGCCTGGACAACATTGTCCTGGACTGCCGGAAAAGCTGCCCCTGGTCCCTGGAACACATCCTGGCCGCTGCCGACCTGCTCCGGGAAGCCGGGGTTCCCCTGGTCGTGGTAAAAGGCAACCTTCCGGAAGGGGGAGAAATCCCTTGCTATGAATCCCTGGAGGAAGCGGCTTCTAATTTACAGCCTGCTGCGACTGTACCGGCTGCACCGGAAAAAGCAAAGGAAACGGACAAACCACACGCTCCCCTGCCTCATGTGACGCCGACCCGTCCTATCTCCGTTGCCGTGCTGGGGAGCCAATCCCGCATTGGCTGTACCACCCAGGCCATCCAGCTATGGTACTTTTTTACTGCCATTGGCTACCGGGCAGCGATTGTGGCAAACGCCGCCTGGTTGGACGAACTGGCAGCTCTGGAAAATTCCCCCTATGACGATATGGTGAAAATCCGGGGTGTTGTTTTTGTTTCCGAAAATGCCGACACCGGTGATTACAACTGTATCATCCGGGACTGGGGCGTAATCGATGAGGTGAGCAAAGAGGCCGCCGCAGACGCAGACCTTTGTGTTTTGGTGGTAGGCTGCAAGCGCTGGGAGCTGGTGCAGACTACCAACGCCATCGTGGATGCAGGGGGCATGGCTGACCTTATAATGATTGCTTTTGGTGCAAATCAGGTGGCCCAGCAGGACATCGAGAAAATTCTACTGAAGGCATCCACTCCCAGGCAGACCGCATTGACACGCTATACCCCGGAACCCTTCCGGCCCGGCCTGCTGGATATTTTCAAGCCGCTGCTGGAAGCCCTTTATGACAAAGGAGGTATTTGATTATGAGAAAAACTTCGTCCATCTGCCGGGGCAGCTTGCTTCGGCTGGCCCTGGAAAAGAAAAAGCCCCTCACCGGGGACCAGGAGATTGACAAGCGGAACGGAGAGATTGACAAGGCCCGGAAGCGGCTGCTTCTTTATATCGGTGTGCCCCTTGTCACCATCGTCCTGGTGCTTGTTTTGATTGCTCTGCTTACCGGCAAGCAGATCTCCCCCTCTGAAGGGGAGCTGGCCCTGTCTGTTCCTGCTGACCGGGTGCTTTGTGACTATGTAAGTCCCGGAGATGTTGTCCGGTTTTACGACCAGGACGGCCCTGTCCCGGCTCTGCGCTATGTTCGGATAGGTGCGGTGTCCCAGGACAGTCTGCTGCTTCTGGTCACCCAGGAGCAGCTGGAGGTGTATCTGGCTCTGGATGGAAATTACACCTTTGTGCCGGTCATCTCCGGCAAAGCTGCCGCTGAGCGGGCCGTCCAGCAGCAGCGCCAATGGAATAACCCCACTGTTTCTTTGTCTTTCGGTAAAAAGGAACTATCTCTGTCTGTTGGCCAAAGTTACCAGGTGGAATACGCCATGGGGCTGGAACCGGCTGACGCCACCCGGCCTCAACTGGTTTGGGAATCCTCTGACCCCTCTGTACTGTCTGTTGACCAGAACGGCCTGGTAACTGCCCTGAAAACCGGAAAGGCAACGCTCACTTTGTCCGGAGGGGAAGCCTCTGTCAGCTGCGCTGTCACCGTCACAGTCCCGGCGGAATCCCTTGCCTTTGACCAGGAATCCTACCAGGTGGCTATGGGAAAGACCCTGGTCCTGCCCCTCACGGCTCTGCCGGAAGGAGCCAACGAAAGCTATTCCTGGGAAAGCTCTGACACCGCCATCGCTACTGTGGGGGCTGATGGGACCGTCACAGGCGTTGCTCCCGGAACTGTCACGATTACTGTGACCGGAGTAAACGCCACGGCCAGCTGCACCGTTACCGTCACGGTTCCGGCTCAGAAGGTGGTTCTGTCCCACTCCGAGCTGAATCTGAAGGTTGGCAGCACCCAGCTGCTGGCAGCTGTGGTCATGCCGGAGAACGCCACAGACAAGCAGGTCACCTGGGAAAGCTCTGATACAGCCATCGTTACCGTGGGCGCAGATGGAACCGTTACCGCCGTCGCTCCCGGCTCTGCTACTGTCACAGTACGCTGCGGCGAGGTAACGGCCAGCTGCACGGTAACAGTTACCGCCCCGGAAACGCCGGAAAAGAAGTAAGAAGCTCAAAAAAACACCCGAATACAGCCAATAGCGGAATCCGGGACGATGGAAGTATCGTCCCGGATTTTTCTATTCGCTCCAGCCGGTAATTTTTTCAAAAAAATATGCGCCAGAACGGCGCAAGAAAGGACTGACAACATGAAACGGCAAATTGCAATTCCCAACTCTCTGATTTTCAGCCATGCTCTGACCCCCTCTGCCAAGCGGGTGGCCCTGGCTCTGCTGAGCTATCACTGGGAGCGTCATGGCGGCAAAATCACCAAGACTGTGCGTTTTATTGCCCAGCGGGCAAAAGTCAGTCCTACCACCGCCTGTGCCGCTCTGGCGCAGCTTCAGGAGGCCGGGTATATCACCATCCAGAAGAACTACCGGTATCTGGAGGCAGCCGAACGGGTGGTTTACAGCGCCTTTACTTACCGCTGGACCACCAAAAAGGAAGCCTATACCCTCATCCCCTACACCACCGCACGGCGGCTCCTGGCCTCCTCTGCCACCCATGCTGCTGTTACCGTGGTGCTGTACCTTGTTTGCCGTCAAGGGCAGCAGAACAGCCATGCCTGGCCCTCTCTGCGGCAGGCAGTCCGGGACATCGATCTGGCCAAGTCTACGATTTGCATTGCCGTACTGAGCGTGGCAGGAGAATTTCTGGATAAGAAACATTGTGAAAACCGTCGGGGCAGCTACAGTCACAACTGCTACTTTGTCATCGTCCGCCTCACAAGAGCAGGTTTTGAGGGGGGTAGTGGTATTATTTCTGGAACGCTCCCTTATAACAATATAACGGTAGGTTCTTTATTAAGAGCAGAAGAAATAGAAGGTGTGCCGGAATTCGTGATTTTGCATGAAACGGACGCTTCCTGTGTCTTTGAGACAGAAACAGTTTTTGGGCCAGATAGGGATATTATGCCCTTTTGGCTCCCCGTTCCAGCCAGGCCAGAGGGAAGCCAGGGCGATTCTTGTCCATGAAATAAAAACAAAAAACAAAAAATAAATATGAATCATCTTAGCAAGGTGTAGCAGAGGCTTCCGGTACCGCCAGGCTACCCCTGCGGGGCGGCAGCCCTGCGGCCACCAGGTAGGAGTTGTCCATCAGAGCTTGTCCACGCCCTTGCGGTGTGGGCAAGCCTGTGGTCAACTCCGGAAACATAGGAAAAAATGAAAGGAGCAAAAAGATGAAGCGAAACCATCATAACATTGAGGTGTTGCTTAAGGAGCCAATTCGGCGTATTTCCCATGAATACGGAGCGGACTGGGAGAAAGAAAACGCTCAGGCCAAGGCCGCTCTCCGGGATACCCTGAACCTGGCAAGAAAAATCCTTCCCCGCTGCCGTAAAATCTTCATTGGCCGAAACGACTTTACCCTTCACGATTGTGATGGTTTTTATGTAGAACAGCTTTTGTTTCTCAACCATTTCCTGGCATCCGGGGACTACATCCAGGCTTGTGAACAGCTGGTTGATGTGCTACACTACTTCCATATCGAGGACAGGCGGATTCTATATCAGCTAATCCGGCTTTTGGAGGATTATTTATGAGCATCGTTATTCGTGAACTTCCATGTTTCGACCCACAGAAAGAAAACCTACCCAGGCGCAGCAGCTTCATTGGAGCATTGTCCTGGCTCCGGGCCATCCAGAAGTGTTTAGGGGATTCCTTTGTGTTTGCCTTAGATGAAGCTCTCATGTGCGACGGCAGCTTCCAGGGCCGCAGCGAGGAGTTTCTCGTGTGGGGTTACGGAGGGGATTCTGCATCCAGGTTCAATGGTGTGGTGCTTCTGGGTAGCCAGGTTGACCCCCTGGACATCCAGGAAAGAAACGGTTTGCGTTACACCTGCTTCCAGCGGACCCTTGCAGATGCCCTTGCCAACGAAAGTATTTTGGATATGCAGGGTATTACCGAAGCTCTCAGCAAGTATTACTACACAAACGGAAACAGCTTTAACGGACTTTTCATAGCTCCAAAATATCAGGAACGGTTCAAGAGGCTGGCGAATGATGCAATTAAATATTATGAAGATTAAAGAACCGGTAGGAAAAGCCAACCGGTTCTGATACTACAAAGGAGGTTACATTATGTCTGAAAATTTTGAAGAAATGCGTAAGGAGCTTCTCCGACAAGGCCGGGAGGAAGGCAAGCGCCTGGCTCTGATTGACCACGCCTTAATTTTAATGCGTGTGCAGCACATGAACCCGGAGCAGGTCCTGGAGCTGTTCCAGGTGCCAAAGAAGCAGCGCCCCGGCCTACTGAAAACCCTTCAGGCTTGTGTGAAACAGAAACCTGAAAAATTCTATAACGAAAACACCTAATGTCACAGTAAAATGCATGTCCTTCTATAATTAATTCGGGGGACTTCCATTTCTTGGAAATCTCCCTGATTTATGAATATGTCTATAATTGAAAAGAGCTATTCGAAAAGGACTTTTATCCATTTTTTATAGCCCATAATTTCGATGTAAAGCTTTTCTAATGTTCTCTACAATTTCTTTGGTTGTTTTGCTTTCAACATAAACCAAATGTCTTCTGTCCCACTTATAGCCAAATGCTTTAAGTATAGTTTTGGCCTGATCTTCGGTTATGTTTAGTGTTTGGGCAAGATCTAAGGCATGCCAACTGCTATTTTTAGTTAATACATCTATTACATCGGTAGGATATTGGTAACGAAACTTTCGTCTTAACCATGACACTACATTAATAGTTGCTCCGCCAATTCCTATAATTGTTGCAGTCTGGTCTAGATATGGATAAATTAGCGTCCATAATTCTTGAAATAATCCGCAATCAGAAGCAGCATGATCAAAAGAGAATCCAATAACAGTATTATCATGTAGCTCCAGATCCGATATTTTCTTTTTCTCGTTTATTACTTTTTCATGACCATTGTCATCATATGTATGTGCCCAGATTTGAAAATCACCATAGGGGTTATAAATCAATCCTGTATTAATTAATTCATCCAAAATGGTTTTCATCGTAAGAGTGTCGTCAATATTTAATAACTGGGGCCCATCTGCCAATTCAAATAAAAGCTTAATTTTTCCCATTGGTATTTATCCTTTCTCTTACATATGTTTTTAGCAGTAAAGTATAATCCTCCGGCAAATAATTGGTTACTAATTATAACAAATTTTTCTTAATTATACAAGATAAGCCGCTCTTTATCTGCTTTTGAAGCCACTGCCACTAATCTCTTCAGAGTCTTCTTGGAATCTGTAAGTTGGAATTTCGAACAAACTCCCTTTTTAAGTATTTTATCAGCTGTCTATATATTTGTCGATAGTAAATACTTCAATTCCACAAAATATTTCTTCTAATTTCCATGTATAATATAAAAGCACGCAAAGCACAGTTCGAGACTTATCATTTATTACCCATACTAAAAATATGGAGCCGCTGTATCCCATTAACAAGCCTATTGACAGCTGGAGCGAAGTACGCTATAATGTACGCACAGGAGGTGATTAAAGTGCTGAATACCAATATCACTAACTTCCGCAAAAACATCTACGGTATGCTGGAGCAGACGATAAAGTACAATGAGCCTGTCAACATCAGCACCAAGGATGGCAACGCCGTTGTTATCAGCGAGGCTGATTACAACAGCCTGGTGGAAAGCCTTTACCTGAGTGCGGACGGAAATCGTTGAGGGCCTGAATACCCCCCTCAGCGAATGCCTGCCGGAAAGTGAGGTCTCCTGGTAGTGTTGTATTCCATCGTTTACACCAAAGCTGCTGCGGCGGCGATTCCAAAGCTGAAGGCAGCAAAACTGGACCAGAAAGCAAAAGCCCTGATTGATATTCTCCGGGATAATCCCTATCAGACGCCACCACCTTATGAAAAGCTGGTAGGCGATCTTCAAGGAGCTTACTCCCGCCGAATTAACATTAAGCACCGTCTGGTCTACCAAGTATTGGAGGCCGAGAAAGCAGTTAAAATTCTAAGTCTTTGGACACATTACGAATTTTAAGCTGCTCAGGCACAAAAAACCGGGGAGCTGCTGCTCCCCGGAGAATCCCTTGACAAACTATGAATAATTTATTATTATAGTTTTTGCAGAGGTCGATGACCCGTAAAAAGGTTCAAACCTCTCAGTTGGAGCTGAGAGGTTTGAAAACGGCTTCTGTTTGCAACTTGACAAATTCATCTCTTCTTCCAAAAGACAAATCCTTAGCCACAAACATCATACCAAATTCGGATGATGTTGTCAAGAGGATTTGTCTGAGATGACATAGCCGAAATTTCTCATCGCCTGGTTATGGATGGGGCTGATTCATGGTGTATCCCCTATGAACCATCCCGTAGGAAGCATCCCGAAGGAGAGTGATTGCACACGCTCTGGATAAGCGTCACAGGGTCATTGACCGTGCATTCCTGCCTCCGTGCACGCCAGGGTGGGCGTCCAACTCGTACGGACGAGGAGCAGAACTGAGCGCTGCCGTGTTGGCAGACCTCTTAGGAGGCCAGCTCAAAGCTGCGAGGAATTGACCATAGCTGGTGATAAGCCGCCATGACGAGGAAAATAATAACCTCAGAGCGCTGCCAACTGTCCTGACCTTTTCGGCACTTGAAATCCTCTTGTAGATGGGTGTAGACCTTCCCGAATACAGAGGCTCTCTGTATTCGGGAAAGTCTATTCATGGTGACCCGTACGGGAATCGAACCCATGTTACCGCCGTGAAAGGGCGGTGTCTTAACCGCTTGACCAACGGGCCTGGTAGCGGCAATCTGACTTGAACAGATGACATACCGGGTATGAACCGGGTACTCTACCAACTGAGTTATGCCGCCATGTGGTCCGGCGTTAAGATACCGCCGAAACAGCTACCTTATTATAGCCGTATGGCTTTCGTTTGTCAAGGGTATTTTTTAATTTTTTGCCGTTTTCCCGCAAATCGTCCGGCAAACCCGGCTCCCATCCTGTTGGGAGCCGGGTTTGGGCCCCATTTAGCAGTAAAAATCCTTAATCTTCTTGGCCCGGCTGGGATGGCGCAGCTTCCGGATGGCCTTGTTTTCAATCTGGCGAATCCGCTCCCGAGTGACCCCGAACAGCTGCCCCACCTCTTCTAAGGTGTGGGTTCTGCCGTCATACATACCAAAGCGCATCCGCAGCACATCCGCTTCCCGCTCCGTCAGGGTGTCCAGAATCTCCTTGAGCGCCTCGGCAAGAAGCGCGTTGGAGGTGGCGTCGGCAGGGCCGGGGGTGTGGTCGTCCGGCACGAAGGAGCCGATGGAGGTATCTTCCTCGTCACCCACCGGGGTATCCAGGCTCAGGGTGTCGGCGGCGGTACGGTTGGCTTCGATAATCTTCTCCACGGGAAGGCCCAGCTCGGCGGCAATCTCCTCCATGGTAGGCTCCCGGCCCAGCTCCTGCACCAGCTTCCGGTTGCACCGGGTGGCCTTGTTAATCACCTCTACCATATGCACCGGCACCCGGATGGTCCGGGCCTGGTCGGCGATGGCCCGGGTAATGGCCTGCCGAATCCACCAGGTAGCATATGTAGAGAACTTGTTTCCCTTTGTCCAGTCAAACTTGTCCACCGCCCGAATCAGGCCGGTGTTCCCTTCCTGAATCAAATCCAGAATGTGCAGTCCCCGGCCGGAGTACTTCTTGGCGATGGACACCACCAGCCGCAGGTTGGCCTCGGTGAGTTTATTTTTGGCGTACTGGTCTCCTTCGGACACCCGCTTGGCCAAATCCACCTCTTCTTCCGCCGTCAGGAGCTTAATCTGGCCGATTTCCTTCAGGTACATCCGCACCGGGTCGTCCAGATTGTACTCCGCCGCCAGCCCCACCGGGTCCACCAGCTCCTCATCCTCCACGGTGCTCAGGTCAATATCGTCCTCCAGGGCGTCGGCAAAGGGCAGCCCCTCGTCCGGGTCCAGCTCCATCTCCGCGCCGATGATCTGGATGTTCATGGCCTCGATCCGGTCGTAAATCTCCTCGATCCGCTCCGGGTTCAAATCCATCTTTTCCAGATAGCCGTTCAGCTCGCTGGAACGGAGGATGCCCTCCTTCTTGCCCTTGGTAATCAGGTTTTGCAGGGCGTTTTGCAAATCTTCGGTGATTTTGGAAGGCTTCTTGGCAGTACTCATTACATCAGCTCCTCTTTTTCTGGGGAAAAACTTTTCTTAGCTGTTAGACTATACCCTGATTTTTTATTTTCGGCAAGGGTTTTTTTGAAATTTTTCAAAAAAACAGGGCTTTGCGGTTTTTTTGTCCGGTTCGTCAGACAGTATTCCCCCAAATTCCCGAAAACATACGGTTTACTTTTCCGGAAAAATTCGGTATAATTGGGAAAATGCCATGCTATGCGCTGGGGCTTTTCCAGCGGAAGATTCACTGAAAGGGGGAGCCCTATGACCGAGCTTTCCAAAATCCGCAATTTCTCCATCATCGCCCACATCGACCACGGCAAATCCACCCTGGCAGACCGTCTGCTGGAGGCGTGCGGCGCCGTCGACCAGCGGGAAATGGAAAACCAAATTCTGGATTCCATGGATTTGGAGCGGGAGCGGGGCATTACCATCAAAGCCACCGCCGTCCAGCTTTCTTACCAGGCCGACGATGGGCAGGTCTATGCCCTGAACCTCATCGACACCCCGGGCCATGTGGACTTTAACTATGAGGTATCCCGTTCCCTGGCGGCCTGCGAAGGCGCGGTGCTGGTGGTGGACGCCTCCCAGGGCGTGGAAGCCCAGACCCTGGCCAACACCTTCCTGGCTACCGACGCCGGGCTGGAGGTGCTGCCGGTAATCAATAAAATCGACCTGCCCTCCGCAAGGCCGGAGGAGGTAAAGGCGGAGATTGAGGACATTATCTGCATCCCCGCCGAGGACGCCCCGGAGATTTCCGCCAAGAATGGCATCAACATCCATTCCGTGCTGGAGATGATTGTAAACCAGGTTCCTGCTCCCAAGGGTGACCGGAACGCCCCTCTCCAGGCCCTGATTTTTGACAGCCAGTACGACTCCTACCGGGGCGTGATTGTCTACACCCGGATTAAAGAGGGTACCGTCCGGGCGGGTATGGACATCCGCATGATGGCCACCGGCGCTGTATATAAGGTAGTGGAAGTCGGCACCATGAATCCCCTGGGTCTGACCCCCCGGGAGGCTCTGGGCGCCGGAGAGGTGGGCTACATCACCGCCTCTATTAAAAATGTATCCGACACCCAGGTGGGCGACACCATCACCTCCCTGGAAAATCCGGCGGCGGAGCCTCTGCCCGGCTACCGGAAGGTGCAGCCCATGGTCTACTCCGGCATTTATCCGGCGGATGGAGCCAAGTACCAGGATTTGCGGGAGGCGCTGGAAAAGCTGAAGCTGAACGACGCCTCCATGTCCTATGAGCTGGAGTCCTCCGTCGCTCTGGGCTTTGGCTTCCGGTGCGGCTTTTTGGGGCTGCTGCACATGGAGATTATCCAGGAGCGGCTGGAGCGGGAGTACAACCTGGACCTCATCACCACCGCCCCCAACGTGGTCTACCGGGTCACCAAGACCAACGGCGAGGTGCTGATGGTGGACAACCCCCTGGACTATCCCGACCCGGCGGATATCCAGCTGGCGGAGGAGCCTTATGTAAAGGTGAACCTGATGGCGCCCCAGGAGTATGTGGGCAACATCATGGAGCTGGCCACCTCCCGCCGGGGTGAGTTCAAGGACATGGTGTATCTGGACGCCCACCGGGTGGAGCTGCACTACGAAATGCCCTTAAACGAAATCATTTATGACTTTTTCGACGCCCTCAAGTCCCGGACCCGGGGTTACGGCAGTCTGGATTATGAGCTCATCGGCTACCGGCCCAGCCGGCTGGTGAAGCTGGACATTCTCTTGAACGGCGATGTGGTGGACGCCCTGAGCTTCATCCTCTTCGCGGACAACGCCTACCCCAGAGCCCGGAAAATCTGCGAAAAGCTGAAAGAGAACATTCCCAGAGCCCAGTTTGAAATCCCCATCCAGGCCGCCATCGGCGGCAAGATTATCGCCCGGGAGACCATCAAGGCCCTGCGGAAGGATGTGCTGGCCAAGTGCTACGGCGGCGACATCACCCGGAAGAAGAAGCTGCTGGAAAAGCAGAAGGAGGGCAAGAAGCGGATGCGCACCTTTGGCACCGTGTCCGTCCCCTCCGAGGCTTTCATGGCGGTGCTGAAGCTGGATGAGGATTAAGGAAACTCCGAAAATCGTCCGCGGCCGGATAGCAAATCTCTTGCTGCCAGCTTTTGCCGATGGATTCAGAGTTTCTGTAAGAAAGAAGGTATTTTATGCCCGCCAAAATAAGGGGACTTGCTGCCCTGGTACTGGCGGTGCTCCTCTGCGGCTGCACCCCCCAGCAAAATTCTCCCACCACCCAGCCCACCACGGAGACCACCCGGCCTTCCGTGACCCAGCCTACGGTGAAGGTGCTGACACCGGTTTCCGCCGTGTGCAATCTCCCCGACGGCTTTCTCAACTACTACCTGGCTTTGGAATATGACGCCATGGGAAATCTGCGGGCCATCACCCGGCGGAACGCCCAGGGAGAGCAGGTAGCCAAGGAGAGCTACCGCTACGACGACCAGGGGCGGGTGATATCCGTGCAGCCCAAGGATGGACTGGAGACCACCTACCACACCTATGACGCTGCAGGAAACCGCGTCCGCACGGAGGAGGGGCTGGTGCGCCAGGAGTACAGCTATGACGCCCAGGGGCTGCTCCAAACCCGGGAGCTGTACGCGGGGGATGTGCTGAGCCAGTACACCACCTATACCTACAATGCCGAGGGGCTGCCGGAAAAGGTGCAGGAATACGACAGCCAGGGGGCGCTGCTGGGCTGCACCCAATACACCTACAACAGCCGGGGATGGCTGCTGAAAGCGGAGGAGTATGACGGCGCCGGTTCTCCCCCGGCCACCGTCACCTATCAGTACAATGCCCAGGGTTTCCTGCTGGGGCAGGAAAAACGAAACTCCTCCGGCGGCCTGATCTCTCTGGTGCGGATGACCTATGACAAAAGGGGAAACCTGCTCACCGTCCACCAGTATGACGAGAATCTGGAGCTGCAATGGTGGCTGGAATTCGCCTATGGGGAAATTCCGGTGGTGGAGGAAAATCTATCAGAATTTTATACGGCCCGGAAGGAGCTTCTGGGCTTTTGAAGCATAGGAGGTAACCATGGCTTTTCTCCAAAGGAAAAACAAAACCCCTCTGGGGATCTATATTCATGTGCCCTTCTGCCGGAGCAAATGCCAATACTGCGATTTTTACTCCGTCACCAGTAAGGACGACAACCTGCTGGAAGGCTATCTGAAAGCGGTGTGCGCCCACATCAAGGAGGCGGGGGCTTTGGCTCCTGATTATCTGGTGGATACCATCTACTTTGGGGGCGGCACTCCTACCTATTTCGGAGCGGAGGGGATGGCGGCGATTCTCACCGCCATCCGCAAGAGCTTCGATGTCGCCTCTCAGGCGGAGATTACCTTTGAAGCCAATCCCGATTCCGTCTCCGACCGGCTGCTCCGGCGGCTGCGAAGCGAGGGCTTCAACCGGGTGAGCCTGGGGGTGCAGTGCGACGACGACAACATCCTCAAGAAGCTGGGCCGGCCTCACAATTACCGGCAGGCCAAGCACGCCGTGGAGCGGATTCGCAAGCACCGCTTCCGCAACCTCTCCGTGGACCTGATGTACGGTCTGCCGGGGCAGACCCTGGAAGCCTGGGAGAACACTCTGAAGCAGGTGATTTACGATATGGCCCCGGAGCACATCAGCTGCTACGGCCTGAAAGTGGAGGAGGGCACGCCCCTGGCGGAGTACCAGGAGTTCTGCAATCTGGCGGACGACGATACCCAGGCGGATATGTACCTGTCCGCCGTGGAGATTCTCAAAAGCTGCGGCTACCGCCAGTACGAAATCTCCAATTTCTGCCGCAAGGGCAATGTGTCCCGGCACAATCTGAAATATTGGAACGGCGGCGCCTACTTAGGCTTCGGCCCGGACGCCAGTTCCGACTTCGGCGGCCAGCGGTTTGCCTGTGTCCGGAGCTTAAAGCAGTATATTGACGGCATTGCCGCCGGAGGGCAGGTGCTGCGGGAAGTGCAGCAGGTGCCCCCCCGGGAGCGGGCCGGAGAATATATTATGATGCGGCTGCGTACCGTCACCGGTATGGACCCCAAGGTGTATGAGCAGCGTTTTTTGCTGCCCTTTGCCCCTCTGGAAAAGGCGCTGTTTACCTTCCGGGAGCAGGGGCTGGCCCAGAAAACCTTTGACGGCCGCTGGCATCTGACCCCCAAGGGGTTTCTCATCTCCAATTCCATCATCTCCGATCTGCTTCTCATCCAGGACGGAACGGAGCCCATGGGAAAGCAGCAAAATTCCATTTGACCATTGACAAGGAGTTAAACTATGGGAATTCTCACAAAAGTGTTCGGCACCCGCTCCCAGCGGGAAATCAAGAAGATTCAGCCCCTGGTGGACAAGATTCTCGCTCTCCGGGGAGAGTATGAGGCTCTGTCTCAGGAGGCGCTGCAGGACAAGACCCGGCAGTTCAAGGAGCGGCTGGCCCAGGGTGAGACCCTGGACGCCCTGCTTCCCGAGGCCTTTGCCGCCGTGTCCGAGGCGGCCAGCCGGGTGCTGGGGATGCGCCCCTACCCGGTGCAGCTCATGGGCGGCATCATCCTCCATCAGGGCAGAATCGCCGAGATGAAAACCGGCGAAGGCAAGACCCTGGTTGCCGTCCTGCCCTGCTACCTCAACGCCCTCACCGGGCGGGGCGTCCATGTGGTGACGGTGAACGATTACCTGGCCACCCGTGACTCCCAATGGATGGGCAAGGTCTATAAGTATATGGGCCTGTCCGTGGGCCTGATTGTGCCCGGCATGACCTCCGCCCAGCGGCGGGAGTCCTACGCCGCCGACATCACCTACTGCACCAACAACGAGCTGGGCTTTGACTACCTGCGGGACAACATGGCCATTTACAAGCAGGAGCTGGTGCAGCGGGGCCACGCCTTTGCCATCGTGGACGAGGTGGACTCCATCCTGATCGATGAAGCCAGAACCCCTCTGATTATCTCCGGCAAGGGAGAGGATTCCTCCAAGCTCTATGAGATGGCGGATACCTTTGTGGCGGGACTGCGGAAGAAGGTCTTTGCCAAGACCGACGAGAAGGAAGTCCAGGACGATTACGACTGCGACTACTTTGTGGACGAAAAATCCCGCACCGTGTCCCTCACCGCCTCCGGCATCGCCAAGGCGGAGCGGTTCTTCGGGGTGGAGAATCTGGCAGATTCCGAAAACACCACCCTTTCCCACCACATCAACCAGGCCATGAAGGCCCGGGGCCTGATGAAAAAGGACATCGACTATGTGGTGAAGGACGGTCAGATTATCATTGTGGACGAGTTTACCGGACGGCTGATGTACGGCCGGCGGTACAACGAGGGCCTGCACCAGGCCATTGAGGCCAAGGAACGGGTGACTGTCGCCGGGGAGAGCAAGACCCTGGCCACCATCACCTTCCAGAATTTCTTCCGGCTGTATGACAAGCTCTCCGGCATGACCGGTACGGCTCTGACCGAGGCGGAGGAGTTTGAGTCCATCTACCGGCTGGATGTGGTGGAAATTCCCACCAACCGCCCGGTGCAGCGGAAGGACTGGCCGGACGCGGTATATAAGACCCAGGCGGGCAAGTACCGGGCCATTGTGGAGCAGGTGAAGGCCTGCCACGAGAAGGGCCAGCCGGTGCTGGTAGGTACCGTATCCATCGAAAAGAGCGAGCTCCTGAGCAAAATGCTGAAGAAAATGGGCATCCCCCACAATGTGCTTAACGCCAAGTTCCATGAGCTGGAAGCCCAGATTGTAGCCCAAGCCGGTAAGTTCGGCACCGTCACCATCGCCACCAACATGGCAGGCCGTGGTACGGATATTATGCTGGGGGGCAACCCGGAGTTCATGGCCATGGCCCAGCTGCGGAAGGAGCAGGAGGACGAGAACCTGCTGGCCCAGGCCAACGCCTTCTCCGAAACCGACGACCCGGAGATTCTGGCTATCCGCCAGCGGTACAACCAGCTGATCAGCGAGCACAAGGCGGAAATCGCCTCCGAGGCGGAGAAGGTGCGCCAGGCCGGGGGCCTGTTCATCATCGGCACCGAGCGCCACGAGTCCCGGCGGATTGACAACCAGCTCCGGGGCCGTTCCGGCCGTCAGGGAGACCCGGGCGAGAGCCGGTTCTACCTGAGCCTGGAGGACGATTTGATGCGGCTGTTCTCCTCCGAGCGGGTGATGGGCATGATGGACCGGCTGGGCCTGGACGAGGACACCCCCATCGATGCCAAGATTCTCTCCGGCGCTGTGGAGAACGCCCAGAAGGCGGTGGAAAGCCGGAATTTCCGGGCCAGAAAGAACGTGCTGGAATACGACAACGTGATGAACACCCAGCGTGAGGTGGTCTATGCCCAGCGGCAGAAGGTGCTGGACGGAGAGGATTTGAAGGAGAATATCCTGAGTATGCTCCGGGGCGTGGTGGAGTCCGCCTGCGCCGAGGCTATGAGCCACAACGGCGGCGTGGCGGACAAGGAGGCTTTGGTTTCCATCCGTACCCGTCTGGGCGGCATTTACTTCGCCCCCAACGCGCCCCTGCCCCCGGAGGGAACGAGCCAGAAAGAGATGGCGGAGGCGGTGTACGCCATGGCGGCGGACACCTACGCCCGGAAGGAAGCCCACTACGGCGAAGCCATCATGCGGGAGCTGGAGCGGGTAGTGATGCTCCGGGTGGTGGACGAATACTGGATGGACAATATCGACGCCATGGACGATTTGAAGCAGGGCATCGGCCTGCGGGCTTACGCCCAGCATGACCCGGTGGTGGCCTACAAAGAGGAAGGCTACGAGATGTTCCAGGCCATGATTCAGGCCATCCGGGAGGAGACTGTCCGCCGGATGTTCCTGGTGCAGCTGCGGACCAACCAGGAGGTAAAGCGGGAGAAGGTCGCCAAGGAGACTGCCGCCACCGGTACGCCCGACAAGACGGTAAAGCCCCAGCCGGTGCGGAAGGCCAACAAAGTAGGCCCCAACGACCCCTGCCCCTGCGGCAGCGGCAAGAAGTACAAGAAGTGCTGCCGGGACAAGGACATTGCCGCCGGGATGAACCAGTAAGCGCCTATGGCTGTAAAAACTGTGACCTATGGCGCCCTTACCTGCCAGCAGGCGGAAGGGCTTGCCGTCCCCCACTGCTTCACCACCCGGCTGGGTGGTGTGAGCCGGGGGCACCTTTCCTCCCTCAACATCGGTATTCACCGGGGGGACGACTGGGAAAATGTGCTGAAAAACTATGAGATTCTGGGGAATTTCCTGGGATTCGACCCCAAAAAGGCGGTGCTTTCCACCCAAATCCACTCGGACATCGTCCGGGTGGCGGGGCTTCCCGAAGCCGGTGCCGGGCTGTACGCCCCGGAGCTTACACCCTGCGATGGCCTCGTTACCAACACCCCGGGACTGGCTCTGGTGGTGTTCACCGCCGACTGCACTCCCATTTTGCTGTGGGACGGAAAAACCGGGGCGGTGGGGGCTGTCCACGCCGGATGGCGGGGCACTGCCGCCCGGATTGGGGAAAAAGCGGTGCAGGCTATGGAAAAAGCCTTTGGCTGCAACCCCCGGGACATCCACGCCGCCATCGGCCCCAACATTGGGGCTTGCTGCTTTGAGACCGATGAGGATGTGCCGGAGGCCATGAGAGCCGCCCTGGGAAACGAGGCGGAGGCCTTTATCCGTCCCGTAGGGGAGAAATATTATGTAGACCTAAAAGGCATCAACGCCCGGATTCTGGAAGAGGCCGGTGTGGGGCAGGTGGAGGTTTCCCGCCTGTGCACCCACTGTGACGAAACCCTTTTCTGGTCCCACCGGCGCACCGGAAGCCTCCGGGGCAGCCAGGGAGCGGTGATTGTTGCCGGGGAGGTGGAAAGATGAAAAAGCTGCTTTCTGTTTTTCTGATTCTGGCGATGGTCTTTTCCCTGGCCGCCTGCCGCCGGGGTGGGGAATATGTGCCCACCGGAGACGCCCTGGAGCCGGAAGATGGGGGAAGTAGCCCCGTTACCCGCCCCACCGGGGAGGAAGAGGTGCAGGATTTGACCCTGACTTACTACGCCGACGAATCCATGAACCCGATTCTCTCCACCAACTACACCAACCGGGCGCTCTTTTCCCTCATCTATCAGAGCCTTTTTGTCACCGACCGGGACTATCAGGTGGAGCCTCAGCTGTGCAAGACCTACTCCGTATCGGAGGATATGCGCCAATATACCTTCACCATTGAAAAAGCCACCTTCTCCGACGGTTCCCCTCTGGTGCTGGCGGATGTGCTGTCCTCCTTGCGGGCCGCCGAGGAAAGCGATTACTACAAAGGCCGCTTCACCCACATCTCCACCATGGAGATTTCCGGGGACGCCCTGGTCATCACCCTGGACACCCCCATGGAGGATTTGCCACTGCTTCTGGACATTCCCATTCTGAAGGCCAATCAGCTGGATTTGGAGCAGCCCCTGGGTACCGGCCCCTATGTGCTGAATAAGGCCGAGTCCTGTCTGGAGCGGCGGACGGACTGGTGGTGCCAGTCGGATTTGGTGGTCACCGCCTCCGCCATCGCCCTGATTCCGGCAGAATCCACCACCCAGATCCGGGATACCTTTCAGTTCGAAAAGCTGGATTTGGTGTGCGCCGACCCGGGTTCCGACAGCTATGCGGATTACCGGTGCGACTATGAGCTGTGGGATTGTGAGAACGGCATTTTCCTGTATCTGGCCTGCAACAGCTCCAACACGGTGCTGTCCATCCCGGAGGTGCGCTCCGCCCTGACCTTTGCCATCGACCGGGACAAGATTGTGGATACCTATTACCGGGGCTTTGCCCGCAGCGCTACCCTGCCTGCCTCCCCCCAATTCCCCTATTACTCCCAGAGCCTGGCGGAAAAGTACGCCTTTGACGAAAGCAAGTTTGCCCAGGCCATTGCCAAGGCGGGGATGGTAGGGCAGCCGGTGGAGATTCTGGTGAACAGCTCCGACTCCCTCCGGGTACGGGTGGCCAGGGACATTGCCCAGATGCTTACCAATGGCGGCCTGAACGCCACCGTCCGGGAGCTTCCCCACCAGCAGTATCTGGACGCGCTGTACTACCGGGATTTCGATATGTATCTGGGTCAGACCAAGCTGTCTCCCAACATGGATCTGTCCGCTTTCTTTTATACCTACGGGGCTTTGAGCTACGGCGGTGTGGACAATACCGCGACCTATGCCCTGTGCCTGGACGCCCTGGAAAACCACGGCAACTTCTACACCCTCCATCAGAATGTTATGGATAACGGCTATATCACCCCCATATTGTTCCGCAGCTACGCGGTGTACGCTACCCGGGGCTTGCTGACGGAGCTGACCCCAGCCCGGGACAATGTGTTCTACTATTCTCTGGGAAAGAACATGACCCAGGCCAAGGTAGACCCGCCGGCGCAGGAGGAGACAGATCCTCCGGAAGAATAAAAAAACTGACCGCACCATTTTGAAAGTTGAAGTAGTCAATAGTTAGGGAAGCTCTGATTAAATCGGCAAGAGCTGGCAGCGAGAGATTTTTCCTCAGACAAAAGAATGGAAAACCGGGGAATACTTTGTGTATTTCCGGTTTTTCATTCTGCATGGATGGCGAAAAAGATCCGCTGTCCAGCCGAAGGCGATCAGCCGAAGGCGATTTATTCAGAGTTTCCTTAGGTTCTATAATAGCCAGCTTCTCTTCTTTGCTACGCATTGTGTACTTTTTGGGCATGATACCACCTCCATATCTATAATAGCATAAAAATAATGGTAGGCACTTTCGTGTCTACCATTATTTTATCACTTCAATTTTGAAAGTGGTGCGGTCAGTTTTTCTCCAGCAGGTCCTTGGCTACCAAAAGGAGGTGCTCTGCCTGCTGGTGGGTCAGCTTTCCCAGGGCGGCGGTAAGTTGTACGGTGGTTTCCGGGGCAGTGAGGTAGGGGGTGAAAAAGTCCTTCGGCTCAATTCCCAGGTATTCACAAATCAGGAAAAAGCCTGTCATGGAAGGAAGGGCTTTCCGGTTCTCAATTTTGTTGATATAGCTTTCGCTTTGCCCCAGGGACAAACTCATATCCCGAGCGGAGACTCCCTTCTGAAGCCGCAGCTGCACAAGTCTGTCGGGGAACCATTCAATGTAATCCATAGTCATTCCTCCTGAAGTATAGTATAATGCGATATATGCGAAATTTCAAGAAATAAAAAGATATATTTTTGCAAAATTGAAGAAATATATAATTTATATTATGAATACACAAGGGCCTTTATGCAAAATATCTGATTTTTTTAAAAAAATCATTCTCAAAAAGGCATTCTGACGGATTGCATACAGGGAATCTATGAGACTGTCTCACCCCGATCCTCATGAAGAAAAGGAGGAACGCAAGGACGCGGAAGCGCCGGAAAGAAAGAACGGCGGGCAAGAAAGACGATCCCCGGAAAGCGGCTCCTTTCCGGGGATGTTGTCTGCCCCCTGCCGCGGAGCGGCAGGGGGCAGGTTTTTCGGGAAGGATGAAGCGTGACAAGCCGCCGGGCGCAATTGTCAGCGGCGGCCCGCCGGAGCAAAAGGCGAACCCCGGAAAGCGGTCTTTCCGGGGTGATGTTCCTTATTGGTACTGGAAGGGGCTGTCCGGGGGAACAATGCCGATGTAGGTCTTGCCCACGCCCAGGGAGATGGGGGTGCCGTCCTCCAGGTAGTAGGAGAAGGGATCGTCCTCCGTTTCCCGCTCCCAGCGGATGCTTACCAGCTTGCCGTCCCGGGCAAAGTAGCCGGTGCCCTCGCCGGTGAGCTGGGTGAAGATGTGATAGCCGTCGGAATCCAGAGTGGAGGTGGCATGGAGCACCAGCACATTCCGGAATTCCACCTGCTCATTGGTATTGGCGTCGATGAAGTCCCGCTGGTGCTGGCCGTAGAATTCCTGCACCATGGTGTAGGCGCCCTTCTGGGCGTTATAGGTAAAGAAGCTGCCCTTGCCGTTGCTGCTGCGGAAGCGGACGGTGATTTCATGGGCGCGGTCGCCCTTCAGCTCTGCGGAGTCGTCAAAGGTCAGACCCACATCATAGGGCTGGGGCAGGGAAGCGTGATAGCCCAGCTGCTGGGCGTATTCCTTCAGCTTCTCGCCGGAGGTGAACATGGTGTGCTCCAGGGCGTAGCCGGAGTTCAGCCGGTCCTGATCCCGGTAGAAAATCTGACTGGAGGCCTTGCCTGCATCCAGGTCGTTGACCACACCGGACTTCAGCAGGCTGTCTGCCATGGTGCTGCCGCCGGCATGGGCAAACAAAGCCTGGTAGGAACGGGCCAGGGAGATATTATAGGTGCGGGCGCTGCGGATGGAGCCGATTTTCTCCACCTGGCCTACATCCGTAAACAGGGCAAGGCACCGGGTGATACCGCCGCTGAGGCCGTCTACCATGTACTCATAGAAGATATCCGCCTGTCCCACGCCGTGCATGGGCTGGGCGTCGTAGATGTTGTTCAGCACCACGGCATAGGGCCGTTCCATTACCGGTTCATCCAAAGGCTCGCCGGTCAGAGGATTGTGGTACCGCGCCTCGGGAGGCTGGGTGGTTTCCGTGGGCTGAGTGACAGGTTCCGTGGTAGGCTCGGTGGCGGCAGTCTCCGTCGGCTGGGTCGTGGTTTCGGTAGGATCCGGGTTTTTGGCACAGGCGGTAAGCAGCAGCATAACCGCCAGAATAAACGCGACAATTCTTTTCATTACTTGTTTTCCTTTCCTTTTGGGTTGATATTTTCAAATATAGGCATCCACCCCTGGGATAGGGCGGCGTCATACGCTTCCTGCGTCCGGATGGTCCAGGCCACCCCCTGCACACCCCACAGCTTTCGCGTCAGCCGGGTGCAAAGCAGATTCCGGTCCTCATACCGGCAGGCGGCGAAGTCCGGCCTGGTGAGGAAAAAGTGCAGGTGGTTGGTGGAGATAAACCGGAGGATCCAGGGAAAGGGCAGGTTTTTTTCTTTCAGAAAGTTTTGGGAAAGCTGACCCCGAATCACCTGGGGATAGTGTTTTTTCAAATAGTATATGCAAAAGGGGTCGAAGGATTCCAGACAGTAGTCCCCGGGATAGTCCCGAAGAGCCTCCATCACCCGGCGGCACAAAGGGCCGTAGTTGCCCCGTTTGGTTTTCAGCTCGATAATCAGGGGCGCTTTACCGGCAAACAGCTCCAGCACCTGCTCCAGCGTGGGAATACGCTCGGCGCTTCCCAGGAGGGTGTACCGGGAAAGCTCCCAGAGCTTCAGGTTCTCCACGCACGCATCCGCCCCGGCGGTCCGCAGCAATGAGGAGTCGTGAATCACCGCCAGGTTCCCGTCGGCGGTCAAATGCACATCCAATTCAATGCCGTAACCCGCCTCTAAGGCGGCGCGGAAAGCCCCCATGGAGTTTTCCGGCAAGGAATCGCCGTGCAGTCCCCGGTGGGCATAGCCCCAGCGGCGCAGCCGGGCCAGTCCCGGGTGCCCCCTCCGGCCCCGGAGCGCCAGAAGAAACAGGCACAGAATTACAATCAGAACAATGAGAATCCACATAAGCTTCCTCCGGCTCAGTCCGGCAGGTCATAGGCCTCCAGCCCCCGCTTGGCGTCCACCCGGTTGTCCCCGTGGCGGACAAAGAGCATGGTCACAAAGGAACAGGCCACAAAGAAGGCGGCGTAGGGGAAGAGAACCTTGTAGCTGACATTTTTCAGAAGCCATCCGGCCACAATGGGCGTGACCACCTGGGCGGCCATGGAGAAGGTATAGTAGTATCCGGTGAACTTGCCCACCTGGCTGCCCTGGCACATCTCTACCACCATGGGCAGGCTGTTCACATTGATGGCGGCCCAGGCCAACCCCACCAGGACGAAAATCAGATACATGGGGGGCGTGATGGCAGAGGCGTTGGCGGTGACCAGGAAGCCCACAAAGAAGCAGGCGGCCAGCAGAGCCGCTCCGGCCAGAATGGTTTTCCGCCTGCCGATTTTAGAGGCTACCATACCGATGGGGATGTAGCTGACGATGGCGCCGCCGGTGGCCACCAGCAGACAGGTGGAGGCGCCGCCGATGCCCTCGCCCATGACCCGGCTGATGTAGGTGGTAAACCAGGTGGTGACGCCGTTGTAGCCGATGTACCAAAGGGCGATGGAGCAAAGCAGGAAGCCCAGGCTCCGCTTTACAGGCCCCGGCAGCACTTCTTTGCCCCGGCTGTCCAGGGCGGCATAGTTTTCCTCCGGATGGGCGGCTTCATATGCTTCGTTTTTCCGGCTCAGCCGGTTTTCCCGGATGGTAAGCACCAGGACCGCCACGGAAACGACCATGATTCCGGAGACCACGGCGAACAGCAGCCGGTAATCCAGCACCGGCGCGGTGTCATTCACATAGCCCAGGGTGTATTGGGGTTCCCGGGCCTTGGAGTAGAGCAGCGCCGCCGCTCCCAGATACAGAAGGCCGCCGACGGCGCCCATGAGGTTAATCACCGCGTTGGCCTTGCTCCGCAGGGGCTTGGGGGTCACATCCGGCATGAGAGCCACCGCCGGAGAGCGGTAGGTGCCCATGGCGATGAGCAGCAGTCCCAGCACCACAATAAAGGCAATCCGATAGCCGGGGGTGGGCTGGGCATAATAGGCGTTGGCCAGCCGGGGGAGCAGATTCATCAGGATACAGGCTGCGGCGGTGCCCAACAGGATAAAGGGCATCCGTTTTCCCAGCCGGGTATTCACCCGGTCGCTGAAGCTGCCGAAGAGCGGCAGAAGGAACAGAGCCAGCACATTGTCCGCCGCCATAATGGCGCCGGACCAGGTTTCGTCCAGCCGGAAGTGGTTGGTAAGTATCAGCGGAACCAGGCTGTCGTACATTTGCCAGAAAGCGCAGATGGACAAAAAGGCCAGTCCCACCAAAACGGTGGTTTTTTTGTTTAACTTCATGGCGCCACCCCTTGCGATTTTTATTCAAATTGTCAAAATGGTCTAACCGCTGACATTATACACCATATTCTCCCAAAAATCCACCCCCACTTTCTTCCGGCCTTCGGGCGGCTACATATTTTCCCGGCAACGGGAGAAAATAAGACAGGAGGTGGGGATTGTGATTGTATTTTTTCTCCGGACCCTGGTACTGTACCTGCTTTTGGTGGGGGTCATCCGGCTTATGGGCAAGCGGCAGGTGGGACAGATGGAACCGGCGGAATTTGTGGTCACCATGCTCTCGGCCAATCTTGTGACCATCCCCATGCAGGATTTTTCCGTCCCCGCGTATACCGGGGTGATTCCCATTGTTACGGTGCTGGCCATGGAGCTGATATTGTCGGCGGCCACGGTGAAAAGCGTTGGCGTCCGGCGCGTCCTCTGCGGAAAACCGGTGATTCTCATTGAAAACGGAAAGGTTCTTCAGGAGAATCTGCGGAAAACACGGATTTCTCTGGACGAACTGACGGGCCAGCTGCGGCTGAAGGAGATTCTGGACATTACCCAGGTGCAGTATGCCATTTTGGAGACCAACGGCAACTTCTCCGTGTTCCCTTACCCCCAGTACCGCCCGGCGGCGGCGAAGGAGGCGGGGATTACGGTTCCGTCCCAGAGCCTGCCCTATACCATTGTGTGCGACGGGCATTTGCTGACGGAGAATCTGGCCCCGGCGGGAAAGGACGCCGCCTGGGTGCAGCGGGAGCTGAAAAAGCGGGGCGCAACCTTGCAAAGCACCTGGTACCTGGCGGTGGACGGCAAGGGCCATGTGGCGTTTTACGAGAAGGAGGGGTAAGGATGGGACGGCGGTTTTATCTGGGGCTGGGGCTTTTGCTTCTGCTGCTCGTTGGGGGACTGCTCCTCAGCGCCTGGGTGTCCCGGAAAATCTCCCCTTTGGAGCAGGCTTTGGAGGAAGCGGCCGGAGAGGCGGTGACCGGGGATTTTTCCCGGGCAGTCCGGCTGACGGAGGAAGCCCAGGCCGGGTGGGAGGATTTTTCCCGGCGCTTCGGGCTTCTGACCCACCACGGCCTCCTGGCGGACGCCAATATCCGGTTTGCCGCCCTGGACCCCTGGCGGCAGGCCGGGGAGGAGGAGGAATTCGCGGTGTGCTGCCTGGAGCTGGCGGGGCTTTTGCGGCAGATCGGCCATGTGCATCAGCTGCGGCTGGAGACGGTACTGTCCGGTTTTCGGTTGCAAAACCGGAATTCTTATGGTATATTGGATATGATTACCCTTTAGGAGGCGGTTTTTCCGTGGCGCAGGACAACTACCGCCTGCAAATGGAGCAGGCCCAGGCCCGGTTTCTCTCCTATGACCAGAACCGGCTGATAGAAAAGTTTTCGCTGAAAGCGGATGAAGATTACCTGTATCTGTCCTTTTTGGGGAAGCCCCACCGCCTTTCCCGGAAAACCGGGGCTTTGGAATATGGGGCGGGGGGACAATGGCGGGACGGCAACACCTTCGACCGGGTGCTGACCCTGCTGGATATCTTATGCGACAGCCGGGACTCCCGGCGCCCGGCAGGGGTCTGGCAGTCTATGGAGAGCTTCGGCCGCCATGTCCACCAAAGCCTTTTGGCGGAGCGGGATCCCATGGCGGAGGCCTTTGACAAAAATCCCCAGGCCCTGGCCCTGGCCGCCCAACGGCTGGGGGCAAAACCCATTGCCTGGGCCGATGTGGGCTTTTCCCTGGAAATCATGGACGGTCTTTCCGTCGGGGTGCGGTTCTGGCGGTCCGATGAGGACTTTCCCGCCCAAATCCGCTGGTTCTGGGACAAAAACGCCCTGGAATATCTGCGGTATGAAACCATGTACTATGCCGTTTCCCTGGTACGGCAGGGACTTTGGGAGGCGTTTACCGCCCAAATGGCAGAAAATTTTGGAGATGAACTTCATTGAAAACCAATACATATGTGAAAATTGATTTGGACGCCATCCGGGATAACCTGCTGGCGATAGGGCGGCAGGCCGGGGTTCCGGTGATGGCGGTGGTAAAGGCGGACGCCTACGGTCACGGCGCCGTGCCTGTGGCCCGGCAGGTGGAGCCCCTTTGCGCCTTCTTCGGGGTGTCCTCCATGGAGGAGGCCCTGGAGCTGCGGAACGCCGGAATCCGGCTGCCCATTCTCATTCTGGGGCATACCCCCGCCTCCGCCTTTTCCCAGGCCATCCCTCTGGGTATCCGCCCTGCGATTTTCTCCTACGCCGATGCCCTGGCCCTTTCCCAGGAAGCCCAGCGGCAGAATGTCACCGCCCCCTTCCACTTCGCCCTGGATACGGGCATGAGCCGTATCGGGGTCCAGGCGGATAGGGAGGGACTGGAACTGTGCCGGGAGATTGCCGGGCTTCCCAATCTCCGGGCGGAAGGGCTTTTCAGCCACTTTGCCACGGCGGACTGCGCGGATTTGACCTTTGCCCGGGAACAGGGGGAGAAATTCGCCTGGTTCGACGGGGAACTGCGGAAGATGGGGATTCAGGTGGAAATCCGCCATCTGGACAACTCCGCCGGAATCGTCAACTCCCCCTGCCACTATGAGATGGTGCGGGCAGGCATTGTGATGTACGGCATGGCTCCCAGCGGCGAGGTGGACTGCACCGGCCTGGGGCTTCGTCCGGCTCTCAGCTGGCACAGCTATGTGTCCCATGTAAAGCTTCTGGAGCCGGGACGGCGGATCGGCTACGGCGGTACCTTCGTCACCACCCGGAAGACCATGGTGGCAACGGTTCCGGCAGGCTATGCCGATGGCTACCGCAGGAGCCTTTCCAATGGGTTTTATGTGCTGATTCGGGGGAAAAGAGCCCCAATTCTGGGAAAAATCTGCATGGACCAGATGATGGTGGATGTGACGGACATCCCCGGGGTGCGGGTGGATGACCCGGTGGTGCTGGTGGGCCGGGACGGCAGCGAGGAGATTACCATGGAGGCCATCGGCGAGCGGGCCGGGTCCTTTCACTATGAGTTTGTCTGCGGAATCAGCCGCCGGGTGCCCCGGATTTATTTCCAGAAGGGCCGCCAGCAGGAGCAGGTGCATTACCTGCTGGTAAACGGATAATAAAAAGGAGGGAAAGCCGCGGCTTTCCCTCCTGATTTTTTATGAATTACAGGCCCATTTCCTTTTTCACTTCACCGAAGCAGGCAATGGCAAAGTCCAAATCTTCCCGGGTGAGGGCGGCGGACATCTGGGTGCGGATGCGGTCCTTGCCCTTGGGCACCACCGGGTAGCAGAAGGCCACCACATACACGCCCTTTTCCAGCATCCGCCGGGCAAACTCGTGGGCCACCTTGGGGTCGTAGAGCATCACCGGCACGATGGGGTGCTCGCCGGGGAGCAGGTCGAAGCCCAGCTTCTCCATGCCGGCCCGAAAATACCGGGCGTTTTCATGCACCCTGTCCCGCAGGGCGGTGCTCTCTTCCAGCAGCTCGATGGTGCGGATGGTGGCGGCGCAGATGGCGGGAGCCAGGGTGTTGGAGAACAGGTAGGGACGGCTCTTCTGCCGCAGCAGGTCTACAATGGGCTGGCGGGCAGCGGTGTAGCCGCCGGAAGCGCCGCCCAGGGCTTTGCCGAAGGTGCCGGTAACAATGTCAATCCGGTCCATGCAGCCCCAGTGCTCGGCGGTGCCCCGGCCGTGCTTGCCCATAAAGCCCACGGAGTGGCTGTCGTCCACCATCACCAGGGCGTCAAACTCCTCCGCCAAATCGCAGATTCCGGGGAGGTTCGCGATGTAGCCGTCCATGGAGAACACGCCGTCGGTGGCAATGAGCAGCTTCCGGCAGCCGGCCTCCCGGGCCTCCGCCAGGCAGCGGCGGAGATCTTCCATATTGTTGTTCTTGTAGCGGTACCGCTTGGCCTTGCACAGCCGCACACCGTCAATGATGGAGGCGTGGTTCAGTTCGTCGGAGATGACGGCGTCCTCCGGCCCCAAAAGTGTCTCGAACAGACCGCCGTTGGCGTCGAAGCAGGAGGAGTACAAAATGGCGTCCTCCATGCCGGAGAAGGCGGCGATTTTCTTTTCCAGCTCCTTGTGGACGGACTGGGTGCCGCAGATAAACCGGACAGAGGAGAGGCCAAAGCCCCACTTGTCATAGCTGTCCTTGGCGGCGGCGATCAGCTCCGGGTTGTTGGAAAGGCCCAGATAGTTGTTGGCGCACAGGTTTACCACGGCCTTTTTGGCGGTGGTGTCAATCCGGGCGCTCTGGGGGGTGGTGATGATACGCTCTTCCCGCCAGGTGCCCGCCTCCCGGATGGCGTCCAGCTCCTGCTGAAAGGCTTTCAGTGCGGATTTCATGGTGTTTACCTCCTTATTTTGTCCAGTCCAGAACCACCTTGCCGGAGTTGCCGCTGAGCATGGCCTGGAAGCCCTTTTCAAAGTCTGTGTAATGGAAGCGATGGGTAATGACCGGGGTCACATCCAGGCCGCCCTGGACCATGTAGCTCATCTGGTGCCAGTTGTCCATCTTCCGGCCGTAAATGCCCTGGAGGGTCAGACCCTTGGTGATGATGGTGTTCATGTCCAGCTCCACCGGCTTGTTGCTGATGCCCAGGAGGGACACCTTGCCGCCGTTGCGCATGGAGCCGATAAGCTGCTGCAGGGCTCTTCCGTTGCCGGACATTTCCAGACCCACGTCGAAGCCCTCGGTGAGGCCCTGGTCCTTCATAATCTGGGGCAAATCCTCCCGGGCGGTGTTCACGGCGGCATCCACACCCATCTTCCGGGCCAGCTCCAGCCGGTAGTCGTTCACATCGGTGATGATGACCCGGCGGGCACCGGCAAACTTGCAGATACCGGCGGCAATGATGCCGATGGGGCCGGCGCCGGTGATGAGCACGTCCTCACCGATGAGGGGGAACATGAGGGCGGTGTGGGTTGCGTTGCCGAAAGCGTCGAAAAAGGCCACCACATCCTCCGGCAGACCCTCGTCAATGATGATTACATTGGATTGGGGAATGCACACATACTCGGCAAAGGCGCCGTCCCGGTCCACGCCGACGCTCAGGGTGTCCTTGCACCACTGAATGTCGCCGTTGTGGCAGTTGCGGCACCGGTGGCAGGTGATGTGTCCCTCGCCGGAAACCCGCTGTCCCACGGTAAGACCGGTGACGCCGGCGCCCAGGGCGGCCACTTCGCCCACATACTCATGGCCGATGGTCATGGGCGGCTTGATATGTACCTGGGCCCAGGGGTCCCAGTTGTAAATGTGCACATCCGTGCCGCAGATGGCGGTTTTGTGTACCTTGATAAGCACCTCGCCGGGGCCGGGAACCGGTACCGGCACCTTCCGAAGCGTAAGTCCCGGGCCGGCGGCGGGTTTGACGATGGCATCCATCAGCTGTTCCATAATGTTTAATCCAACCTTTCTTTTTATCGGTTAATGGAGGCGGCCATCCGGTGATAGGTGTGGCGGACGCCCCGTACGGCAATGCTGTAGGTCTGAATGTTCTCCGGCAGGGCCATGCCGCAGTAGCCCGTGTCTCCCAGATGGTGCATATCCGTGCCGGTCATCTTGCACATGAGGGCAATCTGCCGGATGGTGGCGGCGTCCGCTCCCTCCTGGGAGGTGCCGATGGCGGTAACGGTAAGGCACCCCAGGCTGTGGGCGTATTCCACCAGCCCCCGGATATACTCCATGGTAATGCCGGGGACAGTGCCGGGGGCGGGGAGAAGAATGATGTCCGCACCGGCCTTTGCAAAGCTTTCAATATCCTGCCGGGTGATGATATGCTCGCCACCCTCGGAGAGAACGCCGGAGGCGTGCATTTTTCCGGCGGCCAGCACCAGCCGGTCCCCCAGCTCCTTTTTGTAAAGCTCCAGGGTTCGGACGATGGCGGCGTTGGACACCCCGGTGCCGGGGTTGCCGGTGAGAAGAATCATGTTCACACCCATATCCGCCGCTTTCCGGGCGTTTTCCAGGGTGGCGGTTCTGCCGGGGGTCATGGCCCACAGCGCGTCCCCTTCCGCGGGAAGCGCCTCCACCGGCTCTAAGTTGATGCCGATGGGTCGTCCCGTGAGGCGTTTCAGCTCCCGGACGGTTTCTTCCGGGGGAACCGGGGGAAGCCCCTGAATCACGGGCTTGTTCACATCGAACATATTCAGAAGCAGAATGTCCGCCCCCATGGCGGCGGCAAATTCCGCGTTGGTCACATCCATGAGCATGGGCATGACGGAACCGATGGTTTCGCAGAGGATGGTGCGCCCCTCTGAGGCGGCGATGGAAGAAAGCAGTTCCCGGGGACCCATGGCGGTGAGCTGGGAGCTGAAAGCGCTTAAGATTCGCGGCATAGAAAAAGCCCTCCTTTTTTCGTAGTATACCACACATTATCCCGCAGAGCAATGGCTATTTCCGGAAAGTTGGGGAGGGCATGGATAAATCCTCAACACATTGCACAAAAAAATATCGGGATTGCTATGCGATGTTCCAAAAATTCTGGCAGGTAGGCAAAAATTGTTGACAAATTGTAAAATCTTCTGTAAACTGTAACTGTAAATAGAAGGCAGGCGATGGATTGTTACTGGTAAAGCAGGCAAAACCAAGTTCTACAAGGGGGCGCAGAGGGTATGCGGTTTTGTAGGATTTGGTCTTTTTTGTTATAGGGGGACAACGGTTTTGCGGGTGCTGAAGGCGATTAACAATAATGTGGTCAGCTGCGTGGACGACAGCGGCCGGGAGCTGATTGCAATGGGCAAGGGGCTGGGTTTCCGCTCCAGGGCCGGGGATGTGCTTCGCCCGGAGGATGCGGAAAAGGTCTTTCGCATGGAAAGCGACGAGGAGTTCAGCCGCTTCAAGGATGTGCTGAGCCAGCTTCCCGTGCGGCTTCTGGAGCTTTGCAGCCGGATTATCGACCATGCGGATCATGTGCTGGGCCGGCAGCTCAGCGAGTCCATTTACCTGACCCTGACCGACCATGTGAATTTTGCCCTGGAGCGGATGCAGCGGGGTATCCAGCTGCGTAACGCCCTGGTGACGGAGATGCGGGTGTTCTACCCCGGCGAGTTTGCGGTGGGGCAGTACGCCCTGGAGCAGATTGCCGCCCGGGAGGGGGTGCAGCTGCCGGAGGATGAGGCCGCCAGCATCGCCATGCACCTGGTGAACGCCCAGTATAACAGCTCCATCAACACCACCATGCATGTGGTGCAGGTGCTGCAGCCCATGATTGACATTATCGAAGGCTGGCCGGGGCTGCGCCTCAACAAAACCCACCTTTATTATAACCAGCTGATTGTGGATTTGAAATTCATCGCCATGCAGGCGTTTTCCCAGACCCCCAGCGGCTGGGGAGGCTCCGAACTGGAGGACATGGCAAAAAGGCTGTATCCGGAGGCCTATGCCTGCGCGGAAGCCACCGCGGGATACCTGTCCCGGCAGTCCGGGCGGCCGATTCCAAAGGAAGAACAAGCACATCTGGCCATCTGTATCCGCCGGGCGTGCGTAAGCTAATGAGAAAAGGGAGATTGACAATGGGTATTTTCAGCAAGCTTTTTGGCAAAGCCGCAGACACCATCTGCGCACCGGTGGCCGGTGAGGCCGTGGAGATTCAGCAGGTCAGCGATCCCACCTTCGGCCAGGAAATTCTGGGCAAGGGTATCGCCATTCGCCCCACTGAGGGCCGGGTGGTAGCCCCCTGCGACGGCACTGTGGACATGATGTTCGACACCGGCCACGCCGTGAGCCTGGTGGCGGATTTCGGCGCCGAGATCCTCATCCATGTGGGCCTGGATACTGTGAACCTGAAGGGGAAGCACTACCGTGTCCACGCCAAGAATGGGGACAAGGTGAAAACGGGCGATTTGCTCATGGAGTTCGACCCGGAGGCCATCAAGGCCGAGGGCTACGACATCATCACTCCGGTGATTGTATGCAACAGCGGAGATTACACGGTTTTTCAGCCCCATGTGGGGAAAACTGTGAAGGCTGGCGATGAGGTAATCACTCTCTCCAAGTAAAAATTTTTGGAAAGGAGCATACCATTATGATACAGGGTTCCGGTTTGCCGGTGTTCCCCGGTGTTGCCATCGGCAATGGTGTGGTTTACCGCAAGGCGCAGCGTCAGGCTGCGGCGCCCAGCGGCAACCCCAAGCAGGAACAGGAAAAATTCGACCAGGCCTGCGCCACCGCCAAGGAGCAGCTCTCCGCGCTGTATGAGAAGGCGGTAAAGGAGCTGGGGGCGGAAAAGGCCGCCATCGTGGAAGTGCAGATGCTCATGCTGGAGGATCTGGACTATCTGGAAGCCGTGGCGGCGGAGATTGCCGCCGGTACCCCTGCGGCTACCGCCGCTTCCGAGTGCGGCGAGGGCATCGCCCAGGTGTTTGCCGGGCTGGATGACGCCTATATGCAGGCAAGAGCCGCGGACATCCGGGATGTGTCCCAGCGGGTTGCGGATATTCTCTGCGGCGCCGACGGCTTCCGTCTGCCGGACGGAGAGTTTCTGCTGATTGCAGAGGACCTGGCTCCCAGCGAGACCATCCAGCTGCCCAGAGAGCGGATTCTGGCATTCATCACCCGGCAGGGCTCTTCCAGCAGCCACACGGCCATTCTGGCCCGGACGCTGAACATCCCCTCTTTGGTGCAGGCCAATATTTCTTTGGAGGACGCCCAGAACGCCCATATCGTTGCGGTGGACGGCTTCACCGGCAACTGGTATATTGACCCGGATGTGGAAACCACCACCATGCTTCAGAAGAAGAAGGAGGAGGCCGCTGCCGGCCGTGCCGCTCTGGAGGCCTATCGGGGCAGAAAGAGTGTTACCAAGTCCGGCAAGCAGATTCTCCTGTGCGCCAACATCGGCAGCCCCGAGGACGCGGAGCTGGCCATGAAGGGCGACGCCGAGGGCGTGGGCCTGATGCGCAGCGAGTTCCTTTACCTGGGCCGGGACAGCCTGCCCACGGAAGAAGAGCTGTTCACCGCCTACCGGAAGGTGGCGGAGATTATGCAGGGCCGTCCGGTGGTCATCCGTACCTTAGACATCGGCGCGGACAAGCAGGCGGACTACCTGGGTCTGGACAAGGAGGAAAATCCGGCGCTGGGCCTGCGGGGCCTGCGTATCTGCCTGACCCGGGAGGACATTTTCCGTCCCCAGCTGCGGGCCATTTACCGGGCTTCCGCCTACGGCTCTTTGAGCATGATGTTCCCCATGGTGGCTTCCCCTTGGGAGCTGCGCCAGGCCAAGGCCCTGTGCATGGATGTCCGCCGGGAGCTGATTGCGGAGGGACATCCTGTGGGTGAGGTTCCCATCGGCGTCATGGTGGAGACCCCTGCTGCTGCGGTGCTGGCGGAGCAGCTGGCTCTGGAAGCTGACTTCTTCAGCGTGGGCACCAACGATCTGACCCAATACACTCTGGCGGTTGACCGTCAGAACGCCAATCTGGGGAAATTCTACGACCCCTATCATCCTGCGGTTATGTCTTTGCTGGGGCATATCGCCAAGTGCGCCAAGGCCGCCGGCATCTGGGCCGGTATCTGCGGCGAGCTGGGCGCTGACCCCAAGCTGACTGAAACCTTTATCAAAATGGGCTACACCGAGCTTTCCATGGCTCCCGGACGGATCCTGGAAACCCGGAAGCTGGTATGTGAAAGTGAGGTGTAAACAATGAAGGAATTTACCCATGTGATCGCTGACCCCCTGGGTCTGCACGCAAGACCGGCTGGTCTTCTGGTGAAGGCCGCTGCCGCTTACCAGAGCACCGTCACCGTCACCGCCCCCACCGGCAAGGCCGATGCCAAGCGGATTATGGCTGTGATGCGTCTGGCTGCCAAGCAGGGCATGGAGCTGACCGTCACCTGTGAGGGTCCCGACGAGGAGGCTGCCGCTGCCGGGCTTCAGGCTTTCCTGAAGGAAAACCTGTAACTTTGTCCCCCTGCCGTTGTGGGCCGACGGCAAGATATAGGAATCTTTCCTCCCCCGGTTGGGGCAGGTTGGCGGAATTTCCGCCCTCCGGCCCCTGTCGCTGGAGGCAGGGCTTCCCAAATTGTTTCTTTTTGAAAATATAGGAGGAAAAAAATGAAGAATTTACAGAAATTGGGTAAAGCGTTAATGCTTCCCGTCGCTGTCCTGCCCATCTGCGGCATTCTGATGGGCATCGGCTATCTCCTCTGCCCCGCCTACATGATGGGCGGTGCGGTGGCTGAGGGCCTGGGCTACGCCACTTCCGGTGTTGCGTATTCCATCGGTTACTTCCTGATCAAGGCCGGCGGCGCCCTGATCGACAACATGGCCATCCTGTTTGCCGTTGGCGTGGCTGTCGGCTTGTCCGAAGACGAGAACGGCACCGGCGCTCTGGCCGGTCTGGTCTCCTGGCTGATGATCACCAACCTGCTGAGCACCGGCACCGTGGCCGCTGTTGTTCCCTCTATGGCCGAGGCCGGCAGCACCAATGCCGTTGCTTTCGACAAGATCGCCAACCCCTTCATCGGCATCCTGTCCGGCGTTATCGGCGCTCTGTGCTACAACAAGTTCAAGGGCACCAAGCTGCCTGACTTCCTGGCTTTCTTCTCCGGCAAGCGCTCCGTCGCCATCGTGACCGGCGTTGTGTCCATCATCGTATCCGTGGTTCTGCTGTTCGCGTGGCCCATCATCTTCTCCGGTCTGGTGGCTGTGGGCAACTTCATCAAGGGCCTGGACGTGATCGGTGTTGGCCTGTACGCCTTCCTGAACCGTCTGCTGATCCCCTTCGGCCTGCATCACGCTCTGAACAATGTGTTCTGGTTCGACACCATCGGCATGGGCGACCTGACCGCTTACTGGGCTGGCCTGGTTGAGGGCGGCACCATGGATAACGGAACCGTCATCGACTGGTCCGTCGGCTCCTACATGGCTGGCTTCTTCCCCTGCATGATGTTCGGTATCCCCGGCGCTGCTCTGGCTATGGTTGTTACCGCCAAGAGCAACAAGCGTAAGGCTACCATCGGCATCGTAGGCGCTGCCGCTCTGTCCGCTTTCCTGTGCGGCGTGACCGAGCCCTTCGAGTTCGCTTTCATGTTCCTGGCGTTCCCCCTGTATGTGGTTTACTCCCTGCTGTACGGCATCTTCGCCGCTGTAACCGTAGCTCTGGGCTTCCGGGCTGGCTTCAGCTTCTCCGCCGGCGGCACCGACCTGCTGTTCTCCGCTTCCCTGCCTGCGGCTGCCAACACCTGGGTGATTATCCCCATGGGCATCGCTGCCTTTGTGGTGTTCTTCCTGGTGTTCCTGTTCGCCATCAAGACCTTCAACCTGAAGACCCCCGGCCGTGAGGACGACACCGTGGAAGAGGCTAAGATCGAGCTGGCTAACAACGACTACACCGCTATGGCTCAGGTGATTCTGGAAGGCCTGGGCGGCAAGGACAACATTGCCTCCATGGACCACTGCATCACCCGTCTGCGTCTGGAAGTGAAGGATCGTCTGCTGGTGAACGAGGCTAAGATCAAGTCCTCCGGCGCCTCCGGCGTTATCCGCCCGGGCAAGAACTCCGTACAGGTTATCATTGGACCCAAGGTTCAGTTCGTGTTCGACGAGTTCAAGAAGCTGGCAAAGTAATTCCATAACCCGGGTTTTTCTGGCCCACGGAAAGACCGATCCCCCGGAAGGATTCTCCTTCCGGGGGATTTTTATGCCCGCTGCCCGGCGGTTTTACGCCAAAGGAATACAAAGAGGGCAAACTCCTGGCTATCTTCGCCGCCTCGGTGGAAATTCACAAATATCTGCCGGAAATATATAAAATTTTCCATAAAAAGCCGATTTGCCGTTTACAATTCCCCAATGGTGTGGTATACTGTAAAAGTAACCCAGAATATCATTGGTTTTCGTAACTTCAGGCGAAGGATCGCCTGCCATGCAAAATTGAAAGGGGTATTTGAATGTCGCATAAGTATGTTTACCTGTTCACGGAGGGCAACGGCGGTATGCGGGAGCTCCTGGGCGGAAAGGGCGCGAATCTTGCGGAAATGACCAACATCGGTCTGCCTGTCCCCCAGGGCTTTACCATCTCTACGGAGGCCTGCACCCAGTATTATGAGGACGGCCGGACCATCAATCCGGAGATCCAGGCCGAAATCATGGAGTATGTGGAGAAGCTGGAGACCATTACCGGCAAGAAGTTCGGGGATAAGGAAAATCCCCTGCTGGTTTCCGTCCGTTCCGGCGCCCGGGCTTCCATGCCTGGCATGATGGATACCATTTTGAATCTGGGCCTCAACGAGGATGTGGTGAATGTCCTGGCTGCCAAGTCCGGCAACCCCCGTTGGGCCTGGGACTGCTACCGCCGCTTCATCCAGATGTATTCCGATGTGGTCATGGAAGTGGGCAAGAAGTACTTTGAGGCCCTCATCGACAAGATGAAGGAAGAAAAGGGCGTAACGCAGGATGTGGAGCTTACCGCCGAGGACCTGAAGACCCTGGCCGGTCAGTTTAAGGCCGAGTACAAGGCCAAGCTGGGCGCGGACTTCCCCACCGACCCCAAGGAGCAGCTCATGGGCGCCATCAAGGCCGTGTTCCGTTCCTGGGACAACCCCCGAGCCAATGTGTACCGCCGGGATAACGACATCCCCTACTCCTGGGGTACTGCCGTCAATGTTCAGTCCATGGCCTTCGGCAACATGGGCGACGACTGCGGCACCGGCGTGGCGTTCACCCGGAACCCCGCCACCGGCGAAAAGAAGCTTTTCGGCGAGTTCCTGACCAACGCCCAGGGCGAGGATGTGGTGGCCGGCGTCCGGACTCCCATGCCCATCAGCCAGATGGCCGAGAAGTTCCCCGAGGCTTTCGCCCAGTTTGAAAAGGTCTGCGCCATCCTGGAGGACCACTACCGGGATATGCAGGACATGGAGTTCACCGTGGAAAACGGCAAGCTGTATATGCTCCAGACCCGCAACGGCAAGCGTACCGCCGCTGCCGCTTTGAAGATTGCCTGCGACCTGGTGGACGAGGGCATGATTGACGAGAAGAAGGCCGTGGCCATGATTGAGCCCCGGACTCTGGACACCCTGCTTCATCCCCAGTTCGACGCCGCCGCTTTGAAGGCCGCCCAGCCTGTGGCCAGAGCCCTGGCCGCTTCCCCCGGAGCCGCTGCCGGTAAGATTGTGTTCTCCGCCGAGGACGCCAAGGCCTGGGCTGCCCGGGGTGAGAAGGTGGTTCTGGTGCGTCTGGAAACCTCTCCCGAGGACATCGAGGGCATGAAGGCTGCCCAGGGCATTCTGACCGTCCGGGGCGGCATGACCTCCCACGCCGCCGTGGTGGCCCGGGGCATGGGCACCTGCTGCGTGTCCGGCTGCTCCGCCATCGCCATGGACGAGGAGAACAAGACCTTTACCCTGGCAGGCAAGACCTACCACGAGGGGGACGAGCTGTCCATTGACGGCTCCACCGGCTGCATTTATGACGGCATCATCCCCACCAAGGATGCGGAGATTGCCGGCGAGTTCGGCCGGATTATGGCCTGGGCGGACAAGTACCGCCGCCTGGAGGTGCGCACCAACGCCGACACCCCCAGAGACGCCAAGAAGGCCCGGGAGCTGGGCGCTCAGGGCATCGGCCTGTGCCGTACCGAGCATATGTTCTTCGAGGAGGGCAGAATCGGTGCCTTCCGGGAGATGATTTGCTCCGATACCGTAGAGGAGCGGGAGGCCGCCCTGGCTAAGATCCTGCCCATGCAGCAGGCGGACTTCGAGGCCCTGTATACCGCTATGGAAGGCCGTCCTGTGACCATCCGGTTCCTGGATCCCCCCCTCCATGAGTTTGTACCTACCACCGATTCCGAGATTGAGGCGCTGGCTGCCGCTCAGGGCAAGACCGTGCAGCAGATTCGGGATGTGATTGCCTCCCTCCACGAGGCCAACCCCATGATGGGCCACCGGGGCTGCCGTCTGGCGGTTACCTATCCGGAAATCGCCGCCATGCAGACCAAGGCTGTCATCCGGGCTGCCCTGAATGTGGAAAAGGCCCATCCCCAGTGGAACGTGGTTCCCGAAATCATGATTCCCCTGGTGGGCGACATCAAGGAGCTGGCCTATGTGAAGAGCGTGGTGGTCAAGACCGCCGATACCGAGATCGCCGCCTCCGGCATTGACCTGCACTACCATGTGGGTACCATGATTGAGATTCCCCGGGCCTGCCTCACCGCCGACGAGATTGCCAAGGAAGCGGAGTTCTTCTGCTTCGGCACCAACGACCTGACCCAGATGACCTTTGGCTTCAGCCGTGACGATGCGGGCAAGTTCCTGGACGCCTACTATGATTCCAAGATTTATGAGAACGACCCCTTCGCCAAGCTGGACCAGATCGGCGTGGGCCGGCTCATGGAAATGGCGGTCAAGCTGGGCAAGTCCGTCCGTCCCGACCTGCACCTGGGCATCTGCGGCGAGCACGGCGGCGACCCGGTCTCCGTCATGTTCTGCCACAAGATTGGCCTGGACTATGTGTCCTGCTCCCCCTTCCGGGTACCCATCGCCCGTCTGGCCGCCGCCCAGGCTGCCATTGCCGAGGGCAAGTAAACCTTCTGCCCTTCGGCAGGGTTTGTACCTGAAATAGCAAAATCCCCTGACGCGGTGCGTTATGTTCCTGCGTCAGGGGTTTTTGTCCATTTTTCCTGAATCTATTTGGAGGCGGGGAGCGAAAAGAATCGGAAACCAAAATACGGCGGCTGGAAGAGAAAATTTCCGCCATGCCGGAAGCCGCGGTAGAGAGCGGCGGCTTTCACACCGAAAACGACCTGCGGTTTTCTGCGGTGCCTACATAAAGAATGCGCCCTGTGGATTCCCACAGGGCGCATTGTAGACTGTCACAAAAGTCCAACGGACTTTTGTGACACGCTGAGGCGCATTCCGTCCGTTGTAAATCGGACGGAATGCGCCTTCTGCTTTTGTGCAGTTTTCGCATGACAGGAAAAAGGGCAAAGTTATACTTTGCTTCTACCAGTATGCTTCCTGCCGCCATTTTTGTCAAGCTCCTTTCAGAATACACCCTTACGCATATAACTTACCACAAAACCGGCTGATTTTGAACCTTTTTTTGAGAAAAGAACGGATATGCTATTGACAATCCAAATCAGACCGTCTATTCCGCTGCGTGGACATTTATTTAGGGAAACTCTGAATAAATCGCCTTCGGCTGGAGAGCGGATCTTTTTCGCCATCCATGCAGAATGAAAAACCGGAAATACACAAAGTATTCCCCGGTTTTCCATTCTTTTGTCTGACGAAAAATCTCTCGCTGTAATCAGAGCTTCCTTAGAGGTCAAAAAAGCCTGGTTTTAAGCCATTTCCAGAGTCCAAACAGGGGCAAGGCGTTTATACCTTGCCCCCTGTTTTTGTGTTGAAAGCGTTACCGGCGCATTTTTATAGCTTTATCCGGACCTCATCCACAAGGCCGCCCCATGGACGGAAGGAGAATTCCGGCTTTGGCGGCAATCAAACGCTTCTATTTTCCGGCTTCCGGGGGAAAGAGGGCGTCTACGGTGGCGAAGCGGTAGCCCATCTCCTCCCATCGGGTCAGCAGCTCGTCCAAGATTTGGGCGTTGGTGGCGGAGGTGGAGTGGAGCAGGACGATGGCGCCGTTGTGGGTCCTGGGAAGAAGCTTGGAAAAAGCCTGTTCCCGGCTGGGCTGGGCGTTGTTGTTCCAGTCCTGATAGGCGAGACTCCAAAATACCGTGTGATATCCCAGTTCCCGGGCCATTTTCAGATTTTCCTCGCTGTAAATCCCCTGGGGCGGACGGTAGAGCCTGCAGAGGGGTTGACCGGTAATTTGCTGATACAGCCGCGCCATCTCCTCCAGCTCCCGGGTAAAGGCGTCCCGGTCCTTCAGCTTGCTCATATCCGGGTGGTTCATGGTGTGGTTGCCCACAATATGCCCCTCCTCCGCCATCCGCCGCACCAAATCCGGGTTCCGCTCCAGGTAGTCCCCCACCAGGAAAAAGGTGGCCTGGACGCTGTGCTTTTGGAGGGTGTCCAAAATCTTTTCGGTGCAGCCGTTTTCGTATCCGGCGTCAAAGGTGAGATACAGCACCTTTTCCTCCGGGTCCCCCATGTATACGGCGTCAAATTGGGAAAGCTGGGCGGCGCTGGCGTTTCCGGTGGGCGGTTCGCCTTCGCCGCCGAATTTCAGTCCCCAGGAGCCGGCTTCCAGAGTGGCGGGCTTCCACAGCAGCAGCCCCAATACTCCCACAATAACCGCTCCGAGAAAGAGAAAAAGCCATGATGGTTTGCGCATGATTACCCCTCCTGTCAGGGTCAATGTATGTGGGGAGGGACAGGTCTATGCCTCCTGTCGGAAGGCTTTTGGCGATTTTTCCGAAAGCTGTTAAAATTCACTAAATTTTTAACTTAATTTTTGAGAAAATAAATCTGAAAAGAGCATTTCCTACAAAAATATTGTTCAATCTTTACAAATCGAGAAAGTTGTGCTATTCTACGAGTGGTTGATGTGTGCATCAGCCACAAATGCTAAGGAGGAAAACGAAACATGAAGAAAATCATTGCATTGCTTCTCGCCCTGGTAATGGTGCTGGCCTTCGCTGCCTGCGCTCCTGCCGACAATGACGAGACCGCCGCTCCCGATGGTTCCCAGGGTGCTGAGGGCACTCAGGGCAACTCCGATCTGAAGGTGTCCGTGTTCTGGTACGACGAGTCCGATGTGTACCTGAGCTCCGTTCGTAGCGAGCTGAACGAGCAGCTGGATGCTCTGGGCATTGCCTATGACGACCAGTATGCCGGTAAGGATCAGGCCAGACAGCTGGATCAGGTTCGCTCCGCTATTACCGGTGGCTCCAACCTGCTGGTTGTGAATGTGGTTACTTCCGGCTCTACCGATGTGGCCGAGCAGATTCTGGAAGCTGCCGGCGACATTCCCGTGGTGTTCTTCAACCGTTCCATCGGTAACGATGGCCAGGATGTTACTGTGCTGAATGAGCATGCCAACAGCTGCTTCATCGGTACCGACGCTCCCGAGGCCGGTCACCTGCAGGGCCAGATGATTGGTGAGTACCTGGTTGACCACTACGACGAAGTAGACATGAACGGCGACGGCGTTATCACCTACGCTATGTTCAAGGGCGAAGAGGGCAACGCTGAGGCTATCTACCGTACCCAGTACGCCGTTGAAGACGCCGACAAGGTTCTGACCGAGGCTGGCAAGAAGCCCCTGCAGTACTTCGACCCCAACAACACCGACAAGTACCAGGTTGACCAGGGCGGCGCATGGTCCGCTGCCGCTGCCAAGGAGTACATGGACACCAACTTCGTTACTTACAACGAGGCTTCCGGCAATATGATCGAGCTGGTCATCTGCAACAACGACGGTATGGCTGAAGGCGCTATCGCTTCCCTGCAGGGCCAGGGCTACAACACCGGTGACGCCCATGTGGTTCCCGTGTTCGGTGTTGACGCTACCGAGAACGCTATCGCTCTGATTGCTGACGGCGCCATGACCGGTACCGTTAAGCAGGATGCCGAGGGTATGGCTAAGGCTATCGCCGGCACCATCGGCGCTCTGGCTGAGGGCAAGACCCCTGTGGACGCTCTGGCTGCTCAGGACGATCCCCGGTTCTCCATTGCTACCGACTGCGCTTCCAAGCTGTATGTTGCTTACGCTCCCTACACTGGCGAATAAGCATTAGGAAAATATCCGGGCAGCTGTCGTTCCGGCGGCAGCTGCCCCCTTTTCGGAAACGGAATCCGTCCTTTTTTAAGGACGGCGCTTGCCGTTTCTCCGCCGGAACACAAATCGCAACCAATGTAGAAGGAGGAACGCACTATGCCAAAGGATGTTCTACTGAGAATGGTAGACATTACAAAGACTTTCCCAGGCGTAAAAGCCCTGGACCATGTTTCTCTGGAGGTAAAGGCAGGCACCGTACACGCCCTCATGGGTGAAAACGGCGCAGGAAAATCCACCTTGATGAAGTGCCTCTTCGGCATTTACAACAAGGATGAGGGTCACATTTACCTGGAAGGCAAGGAAGTCAACTTCAAAAGCAGTAAAGAAGCCCTGGACAACGGGGTGGCCATGGTTCACCAGGAGCTGAACCAGGCGCTGAAGCGCTCGGTGATGGACAACATCTGGCTGGGTCGGTATCCCAAGACCCTGGGTGTGGCCGTAAACGAGAAGAAGATGTACAAAGACACCAAGGCGGTTTTTGACGAGTTGGGAATTGATGTGGATCCCAAGCGCATCATGAGCACCATGCCCGTTTCCCAGCGGCAGATGGTGGAAATCGCCAAGGCTGTTTCCTATAACTCCAAAGTCATCGTCTTTGACGAACCCACCTCCTCTCTGACGGAAGAGGAAGTGGAGCATTTGTTCCAGATTATCAATATGCTCCGTGACCGGGGAGTAGGTATTATCTATATCTCCCATAAGATGGCGGAGATTAAACGGATTTCCGATGAAATCACTGTTATGCGTGACGGCACCTGGGTCGCTACCCGGCCTGCCGCTGAGTTGGAAATGGCGGAAATCATTAAACTGATGGTGGGCCGTGAGCTGACCAACCAGTTCCCTCCCAAGACCAATAAGCCGGGCGATGTCTACCTGAAGGTGGAGGGCATCACCGGTATGTATAACCAGCTGAAGGATGTGTCCTTTGTGGCCCGCCGGGGCGAGATTCTGGGCCTGGCCGGTCTGGACAGCTCCGGCCGTACCGAAACGCTGGAAAGCATTTTCGGCGTCCGTACCCGGAAGGAAGGCACCATCACCCTGGACGGCAAGCTTTGCAAGAACCGGAACGCCGGGGAATCCATCAAAAACGGTTTTGCTCTGCTGACGGAAGAACGCCGGGCCACCGGTATTTTCGGCGTGCTGAATATCCGGGACAACACGGTTATCTCCAGCTTGAAGCGGCATAAACGGCTGGGTTTGTACCTGAGCTCCAAGTCTCAGAAGAAGGATACCCAGTACTACATCGACGCCCTGCGTACCAAGACCCCCACCCAGGAGACCAAGATCCGTAGCCTGTCCGGCGGTAACCAGCAGAAGGTCATTATCGCCCGTTGGCTGCTGACGGAGCCGGAGGTTTTGCTGCTGGACGAGCCAACCCGCGGTATCGATGTGGGCGCCAAGTACGAGATTTACCAGTTGATTCTGGATTTGGCTCTGTCGGGAAAGACCGTTATCATGGTCTCTTCCGAAATGCCGGAACTGCTGGGCGTCTGTGACCGGATTGTGGTCATGTCCGGCGGCCGGGTAGCCGGCGAGGTAGATACTGCCCACACCAGCCAGGAAGAGATTATGACCCTGGCCGCCAAGTATGTATAAGGAGGATACAATTTTATGGGAAATCCCGTAGCAAATCTCCGTAGAAGAGCGGATGAATTCAAAACCCTCGGCCCCAAGGATAAGCGCCGCCGCGTGGTGGACGGCATTTTGAACAATGCCCTGTATATCCTGATGCTGATTTTCATTATCTACACCGCTACACAGAACGAAAACTTCCTTACCATCGACTCTTTTGCCACCCTGCTGATTCAGGTTGCTGCTTATCTGCCTATGGCACTGGGTATTGGCGGATGTATCGTTCTGACCGGTACAGACTTGTCAGCTGGCCGTATTCAGGGCTTGACCGCCGCTGTGGCTGCCGTGTTCCTGCAAAAGACCGGCTATGCCAACAGAATGTTCGAGTCTATGCCTGACGCAACCATCGGCTGGATTTTTGTAACCATCATGGTGGCTCTGCTCATCGGCGCCATTGTTGGCTTGGTCAACGGCTTCTTTGTAGCCAAGTTCAGCCTGCACCCCTTCATCGTGACCCTGTCCACCCAGCTGATTACCTACGGTATCATCCTGTGGTTCTTCGCCCTCAACGGCAACAACGGTCAGCCCATCTCCGGTCTGAGCGACGCTTATAAGAGCTTCGTTGGCGGCACCATGTTCAAGCTGGGCAAAACCAACATTCCCTGGTATGTGCTGTACGCAGTGATTCTTACGGTGATTATGTGGTTTGTTTGGAACAAGACCACCTTCGGCAAGAATATGTTTGCCGTGGGCTCCAACGCCGAAGCTGCCAAGGTTTCCGGTGTGAATGTGTTCCTGACCACCATGCTGGTACATACCCTGGCTGGCGCTCTGTACGGCTACTCCGGCTTTATTGAGGGCGTCCGCAGCGGCTCCGTTGCTGCCGGTACCGGCCTGAACGCCGAGTGTGACGCCATCGCTGCCTGTGTTATCGGCGGTGTTTCCTTCGTCGGTGGTACCGGTAAGATCAGCGGCATCATCCTGGGCGTGGTCATCCTCCGGATTATCTTCATCGCTCTGACCATGCTGGGCGTGAGCTCCTCCTCCCTGTATATCATCAAGGGCGCCATCATCCTCTGCGCCTGCGCTCTGGATATGCGGAAGTACATGGTCAAGAAGTAATGGACCAGCAAGACCTTACCCCTCAGCAGGAACCCTCTTCCCAGGAGGAGAATGTTCCCAAGTTCCGGGGGCTTTACCGCCATGTGAAAATTTCGGTAAAGGCATTGGACATCATCATTGCGGTGTGCATTGCGGTGATTATCATTACCACCGCTCTGAGTCTTCTGAATCCCGGCTATGTGGTGAATTTTGATTCCCAGGGCGGCACCACCGTAGAAAGTGGCAAGTACCAATATGGCGACTTGCTCACCGGTGTGGAGACGCCCACCCGCGAGGGTTATACCTTCGGCGGCTGGTTCCGGGATTCGGGATGTACGCTTCCCTGGAATCTGGAAACGGATACGGTATCGGAAGGTATGACCCTGTACGCTCTGTGGATTCCTGATAATTCCTAATAAAAAGTGCAGCACGCATTGTGCTGCACTTTTTTGTCTGCCGGAGACTGTCTGATTTCCCAAATGGGGCGGACATATTACACAGATTTGGCGGATAAGGATGAATCCTGCCGCTCCGTGGGTATCGTCACCGAGCAACTGTAGACAACGCCACCCCACCGTACGCCGGAACCCACCCGTGCCCCCAGGAGACGCGCAGAGAAGGAGACTGCCCATCAGGACAATTCATAAGACATAGGGAAAAGCGCGGCGCACAAACGCCGCGCTTTATGTATGAGGGAACCGACGGTGGGGGGGCGGAAGCTTGGCAAAGTGCGGCACAGCCATTTCCCAAGTCAAGGGGGTGGGATTCTTTCCAGAGGCAAAAAAATCCGGGGCCGCACGGCGGCCCCGGAAAGTGGGGTTATTCAGGTTCTATAATAAATGTTGGGGTCAGGCGATGAACCTGGCCCCAAAGTTATAATATAATAGTTTGAACATAGAGACCAAAAACCTTACAATACAAGT
>CASFFN010000013.1:0-759 GCA_949293985.1 uncultured Eubacteriales bacterium
GAGTTGAGGATCTCCCGGTACCAGTTGTGGTATGCCTTGGTGCAATCGTGAAATTCCGGGAGATCCATTACCTCGACGGAGAATAACCACTCTGTAAGCTGTTTTCTGCCCTCCTGGGACGAGGAGGAGCGGATGACTGTAAGGAAGTCGTTCTTTATTCTGTAAGCGTCTGCCAGGCGTGGGGCCATGTTGAACATCAGAGCAAGACGATTCTTTTCATCCTCTGACAGATTCTCCATTGGCTTCATCAGCAGGTTCCGGGACTTCTTAAAGTATTTCCGGTGTCGTTCCGGCAGCCTGTTTTGTTCGTTCTTTCTGACCCGCTCCATAGCCCAGTACACCTGGCGAATCACATGGTATTTGTCTGCAACAACCAGGGCTTGGGGAAAGCACATTTTTGCTACCTGTCTAAAGTGAGGGTTCATATCACAAACAAAGTGTTTTACTTGGTTTTTGTTGGGGAATTGGGAGAAATATCTTACCAAATCCCCCTCAAAACGGGTTGGAAGTATATCCAGAACTTTTTTCTCCTTTGGGTCAACAACGATGCTGTTGTACTTTTGACCGCCGGAATTTCCTTTGAATTCGTCCAGTGAAATCACCTCCGGAAGCTTTGTGAGCTTCTTGTTGAAGAGTGTGAAATAGCGCATAGCAGTAACGCCGGAAACATTGTAACGGCAGCCAATTTCTTTCGCAGAAACCACCTTTTTGAAAGCGTGGATTATCTCGCAAACCAACCGACTGGTAACCCGGTAGTAC
>CASFFN010000013.1:780-34967 GCA_949293985.1 uncultured Eubacteriales bacterium
AGATATGGCTCACTCTGGGTAGTTCAAGGTGAATATGCAGTTGGTCGGAGATATTTTCCACATTTGTGATAATTACATCTTCCAAATTGAGAAGTTGTGTGGTATAATCATTCGTGAACATAGAGATCATCCTTTCAATTGAGTGTAGGGGTATACTTGTATTGTAAGGTTTTTGGTCTCTATGTTCAAACCATTATATTATAACTTTGGGGCCAGGTTCATCGCCTGACCCCAACATTTATTATAGAACCATCATTTATAAAAAGGGGATACGGCTCCTTTTTCTACATAACTTCCGTGATGGTGCCGCCGCCTACCACCATATCCTCCTGATAGAGCACCACGGCCTGCCCCGGGGTCAGAGCCCGCTGGGGCTGGGAAAAGACCACCTTTACGGTGCCGTTATCCAGAGGGTAGGCCACCGCATCCTGGGGGGTATGGCGGTACCTGGCCTTGGCCTTGACGGAAATGGGGGCGGCGAGCCGGTCAAAGGGAAAGAAGTTCCAGTCCTTTGCCAGCAGGGTGGTGTGAAACAGGGTTTCCTCCGGCCCTACTGTGACGGTGTTGGCCCGCATATCCTTCCCGCACACATACACCGGCTGGCCCATGGCCAGACCCAATCCTCTCCGCTGCCCTAAGGTGTAGGCGACTGCTCCCTTGTGACGGCCAACGACCTTTCCGTCCGTGTCCAGAAAGTCTCCCTGGGGGTAGGCAGCGCCCCGGTAGCGTTCCATAAACGCTACATAATCTCCGTCGGGAATGAAACAGATGTCCTGACTGTCTTGCTGCCGGGCGTTGCTAAACTGCTGCCGGACGGCGATTTCCCGCACCTGTTCCTTGGACAGTTCGCTCAGAGGAAACAGGGTATGGCGCAGCTGCGCCTGGGTCAGGGAATAGAGGAAATAGGATTGATCCTTGGCAAGGTCATCTGCCCGGAAGAGAAGATAACGGCCGGTATCCGGGTCCTTTCGGATTTTCACATAATGACCGGTGACGATATAGTCGCAGCCCAGCTCCAGCGCCTTGTCCAGCAGCAGCCGGAACTTGAGATGCTTGTTGCACGCCACGCAGGGATTGGGGGTTCCGCCGGATTCATAGCAAGAAACAAAAGGCTCCATGACATACTGCCGGAATTCCCGGAAGAAGGAGAAAACATGAAAGGGGATTCCCAGCCGTTGGGCCACGGCGGAAGCCCGCCGGATATTTTCTCCGGCATGGCAGTCTTTGTCGGGGAAACAGTCAGAATCCGTCAGCCGCATGATTGCGCCGACACAGTCGAATCCCGCCTGCTGCATGAGATATGCGGCTACGGAGCTGTCCACACCGCCGCTCATGGCGATGAGTGCTTTCTTGGTGTCCATGGAATGACCTCCTTTTTTGCAGTATTTTAGCACGGGACATTTCAAAATGCAATGGAGGAAAAGAAGGAAGCGTACATTGCATTTTGTAACCTCTTTTTCTACAAAAATTTCCAAAATAATTGAAATTATGGTAAACCACAAACAAATGAAACCGAAAATAGTAACAAATCTGTAATCTTTTTTGAAAAAAGGGTTGCAAAAGCCGATTCCCTCTGTTATAATGAGGGCAAATCATGTATAGATACAAAGGAAAGGAGCATAATCTTTCATGAGACGACTTACCAGTTTGGTAATTGCGATTGTTTTGGTCTGCGGATTGGTTCTGTCCTGCGTACCGTTTACCTCGGCGGCAGGCTCCAGTATGGTGACCAGTGATGCTGCCGTACAGGTGATTAAAACCTTCGAAGGCTTTTTGAAATACCCGGTTTGGGATTACGGCCAGTATTCTGTGGGCTACGGTACCCGCTGCCCCGATGACAAACTGGAGGAATACCGGAAAAACGGTATCTCGGAAGAGGATGCGGTGGCGCTGCTGCGGGAACATCTGCTGATTGCGGAAACGGCGGTCAACAGCCGGATTATCGACCGGCTGGGAGTGAAGCTCTCCCAGAATCAGTTCGATGCTCTGGTATCCTTTACATACAACTGCGGCTCCGGCTGGACATACGACGCCAACGGCACTTTATATAAGGCCATCGCCAACGGCACGACCGGCAATGAGCTGATTCGGGCCTTTGCCCTGTGGTGCAGTGCCGGCGGCCAGATTCTTACCGGCCTTTTGAACCGGCGTCTGTGCGAAGCCAATATGTTCCTGAATGGGGTATATTCCAATACGCCTCCTTCCGACTACGGCTATGTGTACTATGATGCCAACGGCGGCACGACTACTCCCCGTTCCCAGGGTTACAGCACCCAATGGGACGCGGCGCCCTATCCGGTACCGTATTATGAGGGATATGTCTTCCAGGGGTGGTATACCCAGAAGGAAGGCGGCACCAAGGTGACCAACCTGGATGCCGGCACCAAAGGCAAAACCCTGTATGCCCATTGGTCCGCCAACAGCGGCGGCAGTTCCGGTGGAGATTCCGGCGGTACCGGCGGAGATTCCGGTGGCAGCACAGGCGGTGGTTCCGGAAACCAGATTGCTTCCGGCACCCCCATCTCTCCGGTGACCGTTACGGTTACGGACTCGGATGTGAATGTGCGTACCGGCCCCGGACTGAGTTACGCGGTTATCGGTTCGGTTCAAAAAGACGCCAAACTGACCATTACGGAGATTGGTAAGGCAGACGGCCATACCTGGGGCAGATATTCCGGGGGATGGCTCAGCTTGACCTATACCAATTACAGCGAGCTGACCACGGAGCCGGAGACCACTCCCACGGAGCCGGAAACCACCGCTCCTACGGAGCCGGAGGCCACTGCTCCCACAGAGCCGGAAACCACCGCTCCCACCGAGCCCCCTGCAACCCAGCCCACTTTGCCTCCTACCTCCGAGGGGGAGCAGGAGATTCATAAGGATCCCCCCAGCGGAACAGTGAACCAACCCGCTCCCAAGCCGGAGGAAACCAAGGAGGATTCCAATCGGCAGATGGAGAAAACCGAAACCTGGACAGGTTATGTGACTGCGGAAGAGACAGCCCTGCGGGAGGACGCGGGAATCGGCTATGAACAATCCGGAAGCGTCAAAGCAGATACCCTTCTGGAGTTTTCCCAGATTCGGGGACGCTGGGGCAAGACCGGTGAAGGCTGGGTGAGCCTACAGGATGTGCGGATTCTGTCTGTGCCTACGGAGAATGAAGACCTGGCAGATGTTTGGGTCGGACAGGTGTACGACTGCAAGCAGCTTTCTCTGCGCAGCGATCCGGCGATTGACAATAACATTGTGGGCTGGGTCAACAACGGTACCGTGCTGACCATTACCGAGATTGTGGAAGACGATGTACAGACCTGGGGTAAGACCGCCGATGGCTGGGTAAGCCTCATGTATGTGCGGCTGCTGTCCGCGCCGGAATCCTTCCGGGAGAAGAACATCCAGAATTGGACGGCTCAGGTGACCCAGCGTCAGGACGGCCGGATATACAGCCAGCCCAGCCTGGATGCGGAAACCACCGGCGCCATGCCTGGGGGAAGAGTGGTTACCATTCTGGAAAACCGGGTACAAGACGGCCAGCTGTGGGTAAAGACCACTCAGGGCTGGATTCCGGGAGACACGGTAGCGCTGCTGACGGCTCCTGAGGAGATCGCCCAGGAGGAGGGCGGTGTGGTTACCGCTCTGGTGCGCACCGAAGCTCTGCTCCGGGCATACAGCCAGCCGGATTCTCAGGAGGAAGCCACCGGCGCCTTGGGCGTCAATAACCTGGTGCTGATTTACGAAACCAAAACGGAAAAGGATGTCCAGTGGGGCAAAACCTCCCAGGGGTGGATTCCTATGGACAGTGTTACCCCGCTGTAACAAAATAGCAAGGGCCTGCCGGCTTCCGGCGGGCCCTTTTTCTAAAGAAATCCTTGCATTTTCTGGGTTTTTTCGGTATAATAAACTGATTCATTTTACTATTTTGCAAGAGGGACAGACAGTGTATTTAAAATCTTTGGAAATCCAGGGCTTTAAGTCCTTCCCGGACAAAACCCTGATTCGTTTCGGGGACGACATCACCGCCATCGTAGGCCCCAACGGCTCCGGAAAATCCAATATCTCGGATGCGATTTTGTGGGTACTGGGAGAGCAGAGCAGCAAGACCCTCCGGGGCGCCAAAATGGAGGATGTGATTTTTGGGGGAACCCAGAAGCGTAGCGCCGTAGGCTTTGCGGAGGCTACCCTGACCCTGGACAACGCCGACCGGGCGCTGCCATACGATGCGGACCAGGTGATGATTACCCGCCGGTATTACCGCTCCGGAGACAGCGAGTACTATATCAACCGCCAGTCCGCCCGGCTGAAAGACATCAACGAGATGTTTATGGATACCGGCTTGGGCAAGGAAGGTTATTCCAACATCGGTCAGGGCAGAATCGACGAGATTCTCTCCCTGAAAAGCGGCGACCGCCGGGAGATTTTCGAGGAGGCGGCGGGTATTTCCAAGTACCGCCACCGGAAAGAGGAGACGGAGCGGAAACTGGCTCATACAGAAGACAACCTGATACGGATCAACGATAAGGTCTCCGAGCTGGAAATGCAGCTGGAACCTTTGAAGCAGCAGTCGGAAAAGGCCAAGAAATACCTGCTTCTCCGGGAGGAGCTGCAAGGCGTGGAAGTGGCTGTGTGGCTGGATAAGCTGGAAAAACTCTCCGCCGAGGCAAAGAAAGCGGAGGAGGACTACAATTCCGCAGCCTTTGTGCTGGAGCAGGCCCAGGAGGAGCTGAATAACCTCTATACCCAGACGGAGACCATGGGGGGCGACCTGCGGCAGGAAAGCGAGCAGGTGGAAAACCTCCGGGTGCAGGTGAGTATGCTGGAAGGAGCCCGGCAGCAGCTGGAAGGCCAGTGCGCCGTCATCCGGGAGTCCATCCGGCACAATGAGGAGAATATCCGCCGGAACCAGGAGGATTTGCAGGGCCAGGAGAGCCGCAGCAGCGGCATCGCTGCCCAGCTGGACCAGACCCGGGAGCGGATCGACCAGATTGGCCGGGAGCTGGGGGAAAACCAGAAAAGTATCGATGATTTTCAGCAGCAGCTGGGTGCTATGACTGCCGATGCCCAGGGCATTACCCGGCAGTTTATGGAGCTGCGGAGCAAGCAGATTCAGCTCACCGGTCAGATTGCCTCCGGGGAGGCGGATTTGCGGGTGCTGGAAACCGCAGCCCAGGAAAATGAGGCAAGAGCCGCCCAGCTTCAGGAGGATTTGACCTCCGGAGCGGAAAAGCGGAAGGAAGCCCAGGAGAATCTGACCCGGTGCCGCCATCAGCTGGCAAAAGCCCGGGAGGATGTGGACGCCGCGGGCAACACCATCTCCGGCTATACCCTCCGGCAGACCACCCGGACCCAGCGCCGGGACCGGTTGGCCCAGGCAGCAGGTAAGGTGAAGGGGGAGCTGGACTCCCTGAACGCCAAGGTGCGGGTGTTCCAGGCCATGGAGGCGGATTTTGAAGGTTATCAAAAATCCGTCCGCCTGGTGATGAAGGAGAGCAAACGGGGCACCCTGTCCCATATCCACGCCCCTTTGTCCCAGCTGATTCGTACCCAGGATGCCTATACGGTAGCCATCGAAATCGCATTGGGAGCCGCCATGCAGCAGATTGTGACCGACACCATGGAGGACAGCAAAGCCGCCATCGAGTACCTGAAGCGTACCGGCGGCGGACGGGCCACCTTCCTGTCCATCTCCGATACGGAGCCCAAGTCCCTCCGGGAAGCCGGGTTGGAAAATTGCCCCGGCTTTGTGGCGATCGCTTCCCAGCTGGTGGAATGTGAGAAAATCTACCGGGGCATTGTGGAAAATCTCCTGGGGAGAATCGTGATTGCCCGGGATATGGACGCCGCTATCGCCATGGGCCGGAAGTACAATAAGCGGTTCCGCATTGTCACTTTGGACGGCCAGGTGGTGAACACCGGCGGCTCCATGACCGGCGGCTCCGTGAACCGGGAGGCCGGCATCCTCAGCCGGGCCAACGAGCTGCAAAAGCTGCTGCAGCGGCGCGGTCAGTTGGATGCGGAGCTTACCCAGCTTCAGGAGCAGCTCCGGGAAGCCCAGCGCGGGGTGGACGAGGTGCAATTCCAGCTGGAAACCGCCAAGGAGCAGCAGGCGGAGGCGGAGAAGCAGGTGCTGACCCTGGAAGGTCAGGAAAAGCAGCATGAAATCTGGCTGAGCGCTATGGAAAATGCAGAAAATGGTGCAAAGCAGGAGTTGGCGGAGCTGAACAGCCGTCGGCAGAACAGCAGCCGCCAGCAAGGAGCCCTCACCGCCCAGCTGGAGATTTATCGCCGGGAGCTGGAAACCGTGCAGCAGGGGCTGTCCCAGCTGGAAGGCAGTCAGTCCCAGGCAGAGCAGCTCACCGGGGAGATTACCGACAAAATTACCGCCCTGCGGACCCAGACCGCTGCTTTGGAGGCGGAGCGGGATACCGCCCGGGCCCATATCCGGGATCTGGAGCAGCTGCAGCTGGCCGCCCAGACAGACCGGGAGAAAAAGCTGGCGGATATGAACGCCATTCGGGCAGAGATTGCCGCCTTGCAGAGGGAGCTTTCCCTCCAGGAGGAGAAAAAAGAGGAAAACCGACGGGAAACCGCCCAGGTTCGGGAGGCTATGGACCAGAGTCTTGCCCGGTACAGCGCCCTGGAGGAGAAAAAGTCCCGGTGCGAGCGGGAGCTGCAGGAGAAGAACAAATCCATTCTCAATATGCAGCGGGCCTGTGTTCTGCTGGAAGGCAAGCGGGAGACCTCTGCCGTGGAGGAGCGGAACATCGTGGACAAGCTGTGGGACACCTACGGCCTGACCCCCAGCACCGCCGAGGAAAAGCGGGGGAAAATCGAATCCGCAGCAGCCGGTACCCGGCAGATTGGAGATTTGAAGCGGAAAATCTCCGCTTTGGGAACCCCCAACCTGGGCGCCATCGAGGAATACGCCCGGGTCAACGAGCGCTACACCTACCTGACCGGCCAGCGGGACGATGTGCAGACCGCCAAAAAGGAGCTGGAAGGGATTATCCGGGAGATTACCACCCAGATGCGAACCATCTTTGTGGGAGAGTTTGCCAAAATAAACGAGTACTTCGGACAGGTGTTCGAGGAGATGTTCGGCGGCGGCAAGGGACAGCTTCTGCTGGAAGACCCGGAGGAGCCCCTTACCTGCGGCATTGAAATCCGGGTGCAGCCCCCCGGAAAACAGGTGAAAACCATCACCTTGCTCTCCGGCGGCGAAAAGGCCTTCGTGGCAATCGCCCTGTACTTTGCCATCCTCAAGGTTCGTCCCACACCTTTTTGTATGCTGGATGAGATTGACGCCGCATTGGACGACCGGAACGTAGAGCGGTTTGCCGCCTATCTGCACAATTTGAGTAAGAAAACCCAGTTTATTGTCATTACCCACCGCCGGGGCACCATGGAAGCTTCGGACGTGCTGTATGGCGTCACCATGCAGGAACAGGGAATTTCCAAACTTCTCCGTCTGGATTTGAATCAAATGGAGGAGTATCTGGGTATTATGGAATAAGGAGAAAGCTATGGGATTTTTTGATAAAATCAAGGCAGGTCTTGCCAAAACCAGAGACGCCATCGGCGCAACCCTGGAAAATGTGTTTTCCGGCTTCTCGGAAATCGACGATGATTTTTATGACGAGCTGGAGGAAAGCCTGATTCTGGCGGATTTGGGGGTGGACACCGCCACCACCGCCGTGGAGCGGCTGCGGAAGGTCATCCGCCAGGAGCATTACAAGACCACCCAGGAGGCCAAGCAGGCCTTAAAGGACATTCTGGTGGATATGCTGTGCGTGGGCGACCCAGAGCTCCATTTGGACACAAAGCCTTCGGTGATCCTGGTTATCGGCGTCAACGGCGTGGGTAAGACCACCACCATCGGCAAAATCGCTACCCAGCTGACCAAGCAGGGGAAGAATGTGCTTCTGGTGGCGGCGGATACCTTCCGGGCAGCGGCAGCGGACCAGCTGGAAATCTGGGCAGGCCGTTCCGGAGCTTCCATCGTCCGCCAGTATGAGGGTGCGGACCCGGCTTCCGTGGTGTATGACGGCATCCAGGCCGCCAAGGCCAGAGGCGCGGATGTGATTCTCATTGACACCGCCGGACGGCTGCACAATAAGCAGAATCTGATGAACGAGCTGAATAAAATCAGCCGTATTGTGCAGCGGGAGCTGCCGGAGGCCTCCCGGGAGGTGCTTCTGGTGCTGGACGGCACCACCGGACAAAACGGTCTGATTCAGGCCAAGCAGTTTAAGGAAATTGCCGGGGTCACCGCCATTGCCCTGACCAAGCTGGACGGGACCGCCAAGGGCGGCATCGTGATTGCCGTTGCCCATGATTTGCAGATTCCCGTGAAGTTTGTGGGCGTGGGAGAAAAGGCGGATGACCTGATGCCCTTTGAGGCCAGAGCCTTTGTAGATGCGCTTTTATAAGGAGAATGGATACCATGAAGGTAGTATTGGCAAGCAAAAACGCCCATAAGCTGAAGGAAATCAGCAAGATTACCGAGAAATTCGACATGGAGCTGGTGCTGGAGTCCCAGGTGGGCGTGGACATTGATGTGGAGGAAACCGGCTCCACCTTTGAAGAAAATTCCTTTATCAAGGCCGAGGCGGTGATGAAGGCCACGGGCCTGCCTGCCCTGGCAGACGATTCCGGCATTGCGGTGGACGCCCTGAACGGCGAGCCGGGCATCTACTCCGCCCGGTACGGCTTTGATCCCAGCCTGGACGACTGGGGACGGCTGGAGCTGCTGCTGAAAAACACGGAGCAGGTGCCAGACTCCAGCCGTCAGGCCCAATTCGTGTGCGTCATTACCCTGGTGACCCCGGAGGGGCAGGTGATTCAGGCCAGAGGCGAGGCCCACGGTGAGCTGCTGCGGCAGCCGGCGGGAGAGGGCGGCTTCGGCTATGACCCCATTTTCTACTATCCCCCTCTGGGCAAGTCCTTTGCGGAGCTGTCCCCGGAGGAGAAGAACCAGGTCTCCCACCGGGCCCAGGCCCTGAAACTGTTTTACGAGAAATTGAAGGAGGCAGGCTATGCTGACAAGTAAGGAACGGGCCGAGCTGCGGGCAAAGGCCAACGGAATCGAAACCACCCTGATGGTGGGCAAGGAGGGTGTCACCGAAAGCCTGCTGGCAGAGGCGGACAACCAGCTGACCGCCCGGGAGCTGGTGAAGGGCAAGGTGCTGGAGGCGGCCATGATGACCCCCCGGGAGGTGTCCGACCAGATTTGTGAGGCACTGGGGGCTGAGGGCGTCAGCGTTATCGGCACCAAGTTTGTGATTTACCGTTTCAGTCAAAAGCTTCAGGAGGAGCGAAACCAGACGGGAAGAGCCAAACGGAAGGCAATCCCGGTGAGTAAGTCCGACCCGGTGCGCAAGGGCCTCCGGGCCCGCCGTCAGGCCGCCAAGAAGCAGCGGGAACAGAGAAACGAGTATTTCCGCCAGATGGCTATTGACAAGGCTATTGAGAAGCAGCGGGAAAAGCAGCTCCACGGGGAGTAAACAGCGGTTTTATCCGGCAAAATTCAGGAAAGAGGCGATGGTATGCGGCGAATCGGCATCTATGGCGGCACCTTCAATCCTCCCCATCTGGGGCATTTGCGTGCGGCGGCTTATGGGGTAAAGGCGCTGGAGCTTACCCGGCTGCTGATGATCCCCTCCTGCGTCTCCCCCCACAAGCAGCAGCTTCCCAAGGGTTCTGCCACGGCCCGGCAGCGGCTGGAAATGCTGAAAATCGCCCTGAAGGATGCGGAAAATATCCGGGTTTCCGATTTGGAATTGAACCGGGGCGGGGAGAGCTATACCTGGGAGACGGTGCAGCAGCTGAAAAAAATATACCCCATGGCAGAGTTCATTCTCTTTATGGGAACGGATATGTTTTTGTCCTTTGACAGCTGGAAAAAACCGGAAGTCATTATGGAAAACGCCTCCATCGGCGTGTTTTACCGGGGACTGCCCGGGGAGATGGAAAATATTGTAGCCCAGAAAATCCGGCTGGAATCCCAGGGTGCCAAGGTCTATCTGATTCACAACCCCCTGACGGTGATTTCCTCCACGGATTTGCGGCGGCTTCTGGTATTCCAGTGTGCCGACAGCTTCCTGCCGGAAGGGGTAGGGGACTATATCCGGGAAAATCACCTCTACGGCACCGGCAGAAGCTACCGGCAGCTTCCCATGGAGGAGCTGGAAAAGACGGTGGTGGGGCTTCTCAAGCCCAGCCGGGTAGCCCATGTGCTGGGGTGCCGGGATACGGCGCGGCAGCTGGCGGAAATCTGGGGGGCAGACCCGGTGGACGCTGCCAGAGCCGGGCTGCTCCACGACATCACCAAGGCGCTGGACGGGCCTTTGCAATTGACTTTGTGCCAAGGGTACGGTACAATATTAGATACTTTTTCTCAGGAAAACCCCAAAACCCTCCATGCCCTGACGGGCAGCCTGGTGGCGGAGCGGATTTTCGGAGAAAACCCGGCGGTGGTGCGGGCCATCCGCTCCCATACCACGGGAATGCCCCACATGAATACCCTGGACAAAATTATTTATGTGGCGGATTATATGGAGCCTAACCGGGATTTCCCCGGGGTGGAGGAGCTGCGGCGTTTGGCGGCGACGGATTTGGACGGCGCACTGCGCCGGGGACTGGAAATGACCATCTCCGTATTGCGGCAGGAGGGGAAAACCGTCTCCCCGGAATCTGCCCAGACCCTTGCCTGGCTCAACGGACAGAAATAAACCTTCCTTCAGAAAGGATTGAAAATTATGTTAACAGCAAAAGAAGTGGCCTATGCGGTTACCAAGGCGCTGGACAGCAAAAAAGGGCAGGACATCAAGCTCCTGAAAATTGACAAGGTATCCAGCCTTGCGGACTATTTCCTCATTTGCACCGGTACCTCCAACACCCATGTCAAGACCCTCTGCGACTTTGCGGAGTATACCCTGGAGCAGCTGGGGGAGCCCCTGCTGGGCCGGGAGGGACACCGGGGCAACTCCTGGGAGCTGCTGGACTACGGCAGCATCGTTGTCCATGTATTTACGGAAGAAGCCCGGCAGTTCTATTCCCTGGAACGGCTGTGGGCCGATGCGGAGCAGGTGGACATCAGCACCATTGTGACAGAAGAAAACGGAAAAGAGGGTATATAGGAAATGAATTACGAATTTACTGCCATTGAGGAAAAATGGCAAAAAATCTGGGAGGACAAGAAGCTCTACCGGGCAGTAAACGGCAGCGATAAGCCCAAGTTTTACGGCCTGGTGGAGTTCCCTTACCCTTCCGGCGCGGGCCTGCATGTGGGGCACCCCCGTCCTTACACCGCTATGGACATTATCGCCCGGAAAAAGCGGATGAGCGGCTACAATGTGCTGTTCCCCATGGGCTATGATGCCTTCGGCCTGCCCACGGAAAACTATGCCATCAAGAACCACATTCATCCTCGGGTAGTGACGGAGAACAACATCAAGCAGTTCGGACGCCAGCTGAAGGCCCTGGGCTACAGCTTCGACTGGGACCGGGAAATCAACACCACCGACCCCAAGTACTTCAAGTGGACCCAGTGGATTTTCCTGCAGATGTATAAGCGGGGCCTTGCCTACAAGGCCAAGATGCCCGTCAACTGGTGCACCAGCTGCAAGTGCGTCCTGGCCAACGAAGAAGTGGTGGAGGGCGTGTGCGAGCGCTGCGGAAGCCCTGTGATTCGTAAGGAAAAGAGCCAGTGGATGCTGCGGATTACCAAGTACGCCGACCGGCTCATTGACGACCTGGAGGGACTGGACTTTATCGACCGGGTGAAGGCTCAGCAGATTAACTGGATTGGCCGCTCCCACGGTGCCGAGGTGAAGTTCCGCTCCACCCTGGGGGATGAGATTCTGGTATATACCACCCGTCCCGACACCCTGTTCGGCGCCACCTACATGGTCCTCTCTCCCGAGCACGCATTGGTTGCCAAGTGGATGGACAAGCTCTCCAACCCGGAGGAAATCCGGGCTTACCAGGCCAAGGCCGCTGCCAAGTCCGACCTGGAGCGTACCGAGCTGAACAAGGAAAAGACCGGAGTGAAGCTCCAGGGCGTTATGGGTATCAACCCGGTAAACGGCAAGGAGATTCCCATTTTCATTTCCGACTATGTCCTCTCCACCTACGGCACCGGCGCTATTATGGCTGTGCCTGCCCACGATGACCGGGACTGGGCCTTTGCCAAGGCCTTCGGCTGCGACATTATCGAGGTGGTAGCCGGCGGCAATGTGCAGGAGGCTCCCTTCACCTTGAAGGACGATACCGGTATTCTGGTCAACTCCGGCTTCCTGAACGGACTGACGGTAGCCCAGGCCATTCCCGTGATTACCAAGTGGCTGGAGGAGCAGGGAATTGGCAAGGCCAAGACCAACTACAAGCTCCGGGACTGGGTGTTCTCCCGCCAGCGTTACTGGGGCGAGCCCATTCCCATTGTCCATTGCCCCAAGTGCGGCGCCGTCCCCCTGCCGGAGGATCAGCTGCCCCTGCTTTTGCCGGATGTGGAGAGCTACGAGCCTACCGACGACGGCGAAAGCCCCTTGTCTGCCATTGACAGCTGGGTAAATACCACCTGCCCCTGCTGCGGCGGCCCGGCGAAACGGGAGACGGATACCATGCCCCAGTGGGCCGGTTCCTCCTGGTATTACCTGCGGTACATGGACCCCCATAATGACGAAGCCCTGGCTTCTCCCGAAGCCCTGGCTTACTGGAGCCCGGTGGACTGGTACAACGGCGGTATGGAGCATACCACCTTGCACCTGCTCTACTCCCGGTTCTGGCATAAGTTCCTGTACGACATCGGCGTGGTAACTACCAAGGAGCCCTACGCCAAGCGTACCAGCCACGGCATGATTCTGGGTAAGAATCCCCACTATGTGGGCAATTTTGAGACCCAGGAGGAGAAGGACGCCATGATTGCCAAGTATGGCTCTGAGGCTCTCCGTCCTGCGGTGAAGATGTCCAAGAGCCTGGGCAACGTGGTCAATCCCGACGATGTCATCCGGGAATACGGCGCCGACACCATGCGGCTGTATATCATGTTCATTGGCGACTTTGAAAAGGCAGCCACCTGGTCTCCCGAAGCGGTGAAGGGCTGCAAGCGCTTCCTGGACCGGGTATGGGCTATGGCGCAGAGCGTCACCGACCAGGAGACGGAGTACAGCCACGGAAACATGAGCCTGATGCACAAGACCATCAAGAAGGTCAGCGAGGACATCGACAACCTGAAGCCCAATACCGCCATCGCTGCCCTTATGACCCTTCTGAACCAGCTGTCCGACAAGGGCTGCAACCGGGCAGAGCTCAAGACTCTCCTGCAGCTTCTGAGCCCCTTTGCTCCCCACATCTGTGACGAGCTCTGGGAGATGAAGGGCTTTGACGGCATCTGCTCCGTGACCCAGTGGCCTTCCTACTCCGAGGAAAAGTGCAAGGACTCCGAGGTGACCATGGCTGTGCAGGTCAACGGCAAGCTCCGTGGCACCGTGGTGATGGAGGCGGACCTTCCCAATGAGGAAGTGGTGAAGCTGGCCACCGCCGATGAAAAGATTGCCCGGTTCCTGGAAAAGAACGGCGGCAGCATCATCAAGACCATCGTGGTGAAGAACAAGCTGGTCAATCTGATTGTGAAGTAAATGCTCCAAAAGATTTCAAAAAATCTGTCAAAAGATTGATTTCTTTATTGACATTTGCAAACATCTGGCTTATAATAGGAAAGCCGATATGGCCCTGAACGCATCCAGGAGGTAGCCGGATGCCATCGGAGGGAGGGAAAACAATGTCTGAAATTCGCGTAAAGGAGAACGAGTCTCTGGAAAGCGCTCTGCGTCGTTTCAAGCGCAGCTGTGCCAAGGAGGGCGTTATTGCCGAGGTCAAGAAGCGCGAGCACTACGTCAGCCCCAGCCTGAAGCGTAAGCAGAAGTCTGAAGCTGCCCGTAAGAACAAGAGAAAGTTCTATTAATATCCCTCTTGATTGACCTGTTAAAACCCGCAGACTTATGTCTGCGGGTTTTTGCCATATATAGCTCCCAGCTGCTGATAAAGCCCGATGTAGTGGCAGATTCCCAGCTTCTCACCCAGGGCCATAAAGCTTTCCAAATCCTCTTTTGTCCGGGTCAGGGTGAATGCAACCTGCTCCTTTTCTGCATAGATACCGTAGTGACAGCAAAGCTCCGGAGAAAAATGGGGCAGAGGCGTTGGCTCCGGCGGTACCTCCCGGTAAGCAGCCCCGGCGGACGTTACCTCCACCACCGCCCGTTCCAGGGCTACCTCCTGCCAGATGACCCGCCCCGCCCAGGGGGCAAGATAATCTTTCAGAGGTGTCCAAAGGGGCGGCGGAGGCAGAAACACAGGACAGTCCAACCCTTCCGCATAGTGATGAGACACCCCGGTAATCCCGGGAAGCCGTCGCAAAATGCGCTTTACCACCTGCCGGGTTTCCGCACTTCCCGGGCGCTGAAAGTCCAGCAGCACCAAAGCGCAGCCAAAGTCCTCCACGCAGGCCTGTACCTGCTCCGAGATTTTCTCCGGGTCATGGCGGTCAATGGGGATCCGATCGGTGACGATCAAAAGACTTCCCGCAGGAAGGCTTTGGGGCAGATTGGAAAGCCCTGTCCCATAGGAGGAAAAGTGGCAGCCCATATAACCGCAGTTTTCAGGAAGCCGGGGGCAGGCCGCCATTTCCCCCGGGGTCATGGCCAGGTAGAAACCCATGGACAAATACCTCCTGTCATGCTATAATGAACTCGATAAGTATTGCTACACAATATGAAAGAGAGGCTGCCCATATGCCCTTTTCCCTGCTTCCCAAAATGATTGTGCCCGGTATTACGGACCTGACGGAGGAAATTCTGAAAAACCGAAAGATCCGCCTGCTGATGCTGGATTTTGACAATACCATTGTCCCTTATACCACCAGTACCCCCACGGAGCAGATGGAGCAGTGGCTCAAAAGGATGCAATCATCGGAAGTCTCCATTTGTGTGGTGTCCAACAGCAAAAAGGGCAGGGTAAAGGAATTCTGCCGCCGGTATGACATTCCCTGTATCACCCATTCCCGAAAGCCCTTTCCCAAAGGAATCCGCCAGTGCCTGAAGCGGTACGGCGTCCCGGCGGAGAACTGCGCTCTGGCAGGGGACCAGATTTTCACAGATGTGCTGGGAGCCAACTGCCAGGGGGTCCAGTCCATTCTGGTAAAGGCCATAAACAATCACAATTTCTGGCTGAAAGCCCGGCATGTACTGGAACTGCCCTTTATATTTATGGCAAGAAAAAGGAGAGCCGGATATGAATAATCTGCAAAAGTATTTGACCTTGTTGGAGGAACCGGGTCTGGGCCTGCTGCTTACCAGCCGGTACAGCCGTCACTACGGAGCCCAATACGATATTGCCGAGGGCGTGGCCGTTGTCACCAAGGCCGGCTGCCGCTACTTCACCGACAGCCGCTACATAGAAGCTGCCCAGAAGGGCATCTCCGGTTTTGAGGTTTTGGAAGTGAATATGCACAACTCCTACACCCAGCGCTTGCTGGATGCCATCCGGGATTTCGGCATTACCGCCCTGGGCTATGAAGAGCATTCCATGACCGCCGGTGAGCTTCTCCGGTATCAGGAAACCCTGGGGGTAAAGCTCATCCCCATGGACGGGAAAATCAACAGCTTCCGAAGCATCAAGGAGCCTTGGGAGCTGGAGCGGATGCAAAAGGCCCAGGACATTACGGACGAGGCCTTCGCCAAGGTTCTTAAGAGAATCCACGCCGGCATGACGGAAAAGGAAGTCCAGGCGGAGCTGATCTACTGCCTGTACGCCTGCGGCGGAGAGGGGCTGTCCTTTGACCCCATTGTGGTGTCCGGCCCCAATACCAGCCTGCCCCACGGGGTTGCCACCGACCGGGTGATTGAGCCCGGAGACTTCATCACCATGGACTTCGGCGTTATCTGGCACGGCTACTGCTCCGATATGACCCGCACCGTGGCGGTGGGCTATGCCACGGAGGAGATGAAGAAGGTCTATGACACGGTGCTGAAAGCCCAGCTGGCAGGCATTGCCGCCATCCGGGTGGGAGCTACCGGTCAGGAGGTGGACGGGGCCGCCCGGAAGGTGATTGCCGATGCCGGATATGGTGAATTTTTCGGCCACAGCTTCGGTCACAGTCTGGGACTGGAGGTTCACGAGAACCCGGGCTGCTCTCCCAGAAACCCGGAGCCCGTGGCAGAAAATGTGGTCACATCTGCCGAGCCGGGTATCTATCTGCCGGGAAAATTCGGCGTCCGGATTGAGGATGTGCTGATTTTCCGGGAGAACGGCAGCGAAAATCTGACCCATAGCCCCAAGGAATTGATAATTATTTGAAAAATCTTTTTCTTTCCCCTTGAAAAAATCGGATTTTTCGGTTAATATATACCAGTCGAGTTATGAACACATTTAGCCCTTTGTGGGGCGCGTTTTAGGAGGATATTGAAATGATTTCTGTCAGCGATTTCAGAAACGGCGTAACTTTCGATATGGACGGAAAGGTTATGCAGATCATCGAGTTCCAGCATGTGAAGCCCGGTAAGGGTGCTGCTTTCGTCCGTGTGAAGATGCGCAATGTCATCACCGGCGGCGTTACCGAAACCACCTTCAACCCCAACGACAAGTACCCCACCGCTTACATCGAGCGGAAGAAGATGGAGTACTCCTACAACGACGGGGATTTGTACTACTTCATGGATCCGGACACCTTCGAGCTGGTACCCATCGAAAAGAGCGCTCTGGACGACACCTTCCGTTTCGTGAAAGAGAACGATGTTTGCACCGTTATGAGCTACAAGGGCAATGTGTTCGGCATTGAGGCTCCCCGGTTCGTAGACCTGGTGGTCACTTCCACCGAGCCCGGCTTCGCAGGCAACACCGCCACCAACACCCTGAAGCCCGCTACTTTGGAGACCGGCGCCGAGATCAAGGTGCCTCTGTTCATCAACGAGGGCGACAAGATCAACATTGATACCACTACCGGTGAGTATCTGGGCCGTTCCAAGGCTTAATAAGGAGAATTTCTATGACGATTTCTGAGAAGTCCGCATACCTGAAGGGCCTGATGGAGGGCCTGAAGCTGGATACCGACAAGGCAGAGGGCAAGCTGATTGCCGCCATGGTGGAGCTGCTGGGGGACATCTCCAAGAAGCTCACCGATGTGGAGGATACCACCATTGCCATCTCCGATGAGCTGGATGAGATCGAGGAAGATCTGGACGCCATCGAGGACTACATCCTGGATGAGGAGGACGAGGACGACTACGACGACGAAGACGACTACGAGGACGACTTCGACGACGAGGAGGACGAGGACTCCGAGGAGGGCTTCGACTTCGGCGATGAGGACACCACCGTTTACGAGGTGCAGTGCGCCTGCGGTGAGGTCATCGACTTCGACGAGGAAACCCTGGAATCCGGCAGCATTGTCTGCCCCAACTGCGGCGAGCTCCTGGAGTTCACCACGGAGGATGTAGAAGAGGAATAATCTTCCAAACACAAAACTGCCCCGATTTTTCGGGGCAGTTTCTTTTTCTTGCATATTGGCAGATTCTCTGGTATAATGTAGGCATAATTCATAAAGGAGGGCTTGCTATGCAAGATATTGGTGTGCAATATCACATCCGCTGCAAAGAAGGGGATGTGGGGCGGTACTGCTTCCTGCCCGGGGACCCGGGGCGCTGTGAGGCCATTGCCCAGCATTTTGACAATCCGGTCCATGTAGGCATGAATCGGGAATACAACATTTATACCGGAACCCTGTTGGGGCAAAAGGTTTCCGTGTGCTCCACGGGTATCGGCGGCCCTTCTGCGGCCATTGCGATGGAGGAACTGACTGCCATTGGCGCCGGCACCTTCATCCGGGTGGGTACCTGCGGCGGCATTGACTTGGATGTGCTTCCGGGGGATGTGGTGGTGGCCACCGGCGCCATTCGGTTTGAACATACCTCCTTTGAGTATGCCCCGGCGGAGTTTCCCTCGGTGCCGGACTTTGATGTGACCCTGGCTCTGCGGGAGGCAAGCCTTTCTCTGGGCTACCGTACCCATACGGGCGTGGTGCAGTGCAAGGATTCTTTCTACGGTCAGCACTCTCCGGAAAAATCCCCCGTTTCCTATGAACTCCTGCAAAAGTGGGAGTCTTGGAAGCGGCTGGGGGTAAAGGCCAGCGAAATGGAGTCTGCCGCTCTGTTTGTGGTGGCGGCAGCCCTGGGGGTCCGGTGCGGCAGCTGCTTCCATGCGGTGTGGAATCAGGAGCGGGAGAAGCTGGGTATGCAGATGCCCATGACGGAGGACACCTCCGGCGCTATCCGGGTAGGGATTGAAGCTGTGAAGCGGCTGATTGCCCAGGATATGCGGAAAGCCTGAGACCATGAAAGGGTACTGGATGGAAGGGCTGGCTGCGGTTGCGCAGGTGCTTTTGTATTATCTTTTGCCTGCGTTTGCCGGCCCCACAGATGGTATTGCCATGGTGCTGCTGATTCTTTTGGGAACGCTGGTGCTGTCCGGTGCGCTGGGAATGGGTTCCGGGAAAAAGGGAAAGTTTCTCTATCCGGTGCTGGCGGCGGTACTTTTCCTGCCATCAGTCCTCATTTATTACAATGAAAGCGCCTGGGTACACAGCCTTTGGTATTTTGCCGTTTCCGCTTTCGGCGTCGGGGCTGGCTCTTTGATTCGGTATTTGTTCCTTGCTTTGCAGGGAAAAGGGAAAAAATGACGGAAAAATCGGTGCAGTCCACAAAGGATTGCACCGATTTTTTATGCTTTGCAATCTCCGGCCCGCGCCTCCGGAGCCGGCTTTGGGGCTGACCGCTCCTTTGTGGGAATCTGGGACAGAATTACCGCCAGGAACACCAGGGCACATCCTATCCCTTCCCAGAGGGTGAGGGTATCCCCCAGAAGAATCCAGCCGAACAAAAGGGCAAAAGCGGATTCCAGACTCATAATCAAAGAGGCAGAGGCACTCTCCAGATGCCGCTGTCCCAAAATCTGCAAGGAAAAAGCAATGCCCAGGGACAGAACGCCGGCGTAGCTCAGGGGGAGCCAGCAGCTTACAATCTGGCCCCAAACAGGGGCCTCCGCCGCAAACATCACAATACCGGACAAGACCGTACATACTAAGCACTGGATGAGATTCAGGGCCAAGGGGTCAGTATCCCCGGCAAACCGCTCTACCATGAGAATCTGTACGGCAAACATAAAGGCACAGGCCAAAAGGAACAGATCCCCGGCGCTGACGGAGGTAACCCCCACACAGCTCAGACAGTACAGTCCCACCACCGCCAGCAGCGCGCTGATGGGAATCGTCCTGGAGGGGCGTTTCCCCTGGAAGATTCCCAGAATGGGAACCATGACAATATACATGGCGGTGAGAAAAGCGGATTTCCCCGGGTCTGTGTCCACCAGCCCTACCTGTTGCAGGTTGCTGGCGAGAAACAGCGGGATTCCGCAGAGGATTCCGGCTTTCCACAGCTTTTTACTCTTAAAATCTCCGAAAAAGGGCTTTTTTCCTTTCTGCCGCAGATCCCGCAGTCCAATGAGCAGCAGCAATGCCGCCACCGCTAACAGCCCCCGGACGGCCTGGAAGGTAAAGGGCCCCATGTAGTCCATACCCACGCTCTGGGCGATGAAGGCAGAGCCCCAGATGAGGGTTGCCAGCAGCAGACTGGCGATTCCTTTGAATTTATTTTGCATATTTAATCACCCGCCATACTCTACCATATTCCGGGGATTTTTGCAAGATGGAGGAATTGCAATTTCCCTTGTATGTGGTATAATAAGCAAAAACCACTTAAGGAGGTTGACTATGGAAGAAATCACGAAAATCCGCAGCCGGGAAGAGATTCCCGTGGAGGATACCTGGGCCACGGAGGATATGTACCCCAGCGACGAAGCCTGGGAGGCAGAGCTGGCCACTTTGGAAGGAGAAAAAGCGCTCCTTTCCGGTTTTGCGGGCCACCTGGCGGACGGTCCCGAAAAGCTCCTGGACTACCTGTCCAACATGGAGCGGGTAGACAGCAAGGTGGATCTTCTGGGCAATTACTGTATGCGCAAGGCCGACCAGGACACCCGGGAGGCAAAGTACCAGGCCATGAGCGGCAGATTTATGAGCGCCGTGGTGTCTCTGGGAGCGGCTACCAGCTTTGAAACCCCGGAGATTCTGGCTATTTCCGAGGAAACCCTGGCGGGCTTCTATGCCGCCTGCCCGGAGCTGGAGCGGTATCGCCGGTATCTGACCAACCTGCGCCGCCAGAAGGAACATGTGCTGAGTCCCCGGGAGGAGAAACTCCTGGCTGCCGCCGGTGAGATGGCCCAGACCCCCAGCAGCACCTTCGGTATGTTCTCCAATGCGGACCTGACCTTCCCGGATGCCCTGGACAGCCAGGGAAAAGCCCATCCCATCAGCCAGGGCACCTATATCGCCTGCCAGGAAAGTCCGGACCGGGTGCTGCGGAAGAACGCCTTTGAGAGCCTGTACCACACCTTCGCCCAGTTCAAGAACACCGCTGCCAGCCTGCTGAACAGCCAGAACAAGCAGCTCAAGTTCTTCGCCGAGGCCCGGAACTATCCCAATGCCTTTGAGGCATCCCTGTTCCGCACCCAGGTGCCCACCTCCGTATACCGGAATCTGATTGATACGGTGCATAAAAACCTGGATAAAATGCATCGTTATGTAGCCCTGCGGAAGAAGCTGCTGGGGCTGGAGGAGCTGCATTTTTACGATATTTATACCCCCCTGGTGCAGGAGGCGGATAAGAAAATCCCCTTTGCGGAAGCCAAGCAGACGGTGTACGATGCCCTGGCTCCTCTGGGGGAGGACTACCGGAAGATTCTGAAAGAGGGCTTTGACAACCGGTGGATTGATGTGTACCAGAATCTGGGCAAGCGCAGCGGTGCCTACTCCGCCGGTGCTTCCGTCCACCCCTATGTGCTGTTGAACTACTCCGGCACCCTGGACAGCCAGTTCACCCTGGCCCATGAGATGGGGCACGCTCTTCACTCCTATCTGTCCCTGAAAAACCAGAATTTCATTGATGCCCACTATGTCATCTTTGTGGCAGAGGTGGCCTCCACTTGTAACGAGGCTCTGCTCATGGAGTACCTGCTGGGCAAGACCACCGATAAGAAGGAGCGGGCATACCTCATCAACCACTTCCTGGACCAGTTCCGGGGAACACTGTACCGCCAGACCATGTTTGCAGAGTTTGAGCTGAACATCGGCCAGATGGTGGCGGAGGGTAAGACCCTGACTGCCGAGGTGCTGTGCCAGGAGTACCGCCGCCTGAACGAGCTGTACTACGGTCCCGACATTGTGGTGGACGAGGAAATCGCCATGGAGTGGGCCAGAATCCCCCATTTCTACTACAACTATTATGTGTTCCAGTACGCCACCGGCTACTCTGCCGCCATTGCCCTGTCCAAGCGGATTCTGAAGGAAGGGGAGACGGCGGTAAAGGACTATCTGAACTTCCTGGCCGGCGGCTGCTCCAAGACCCCCATCGACCTTTTGAAGGGCGCCGGCGTGGATATGACCAGCCCGGAACCGGTGAATCAGGCTCTGGCCTTGTTTGGTCAGCTGCTGGATGAGATGGAAGCCCTCATGGAAGGTTAAGCCATGGAGCCGCTGTTTCTTCCTACCTTGCACACCTTTGCCATGAACAACATCTTTACCGGGTCCTACGGGCTGCTCCGCTTCCGGGCGGCGCCCAATGTGATTATGCGCACCCCTAAGGAGGTGGACATGGAGCAAAGCTCCATCCATGTGGAATACTGGCATGGGTTGTACTGCTATGAAAAAAGCCAGATGGAAGGGGAGGCCACCTTCCCCATGAGCGAAGAAGGCCGGGAGGCTATGCTATCCTGGCTGCAGGAGAAAATCTGAAAACGGCTGCCGGTTCTCAGGACGAACCGGCAGCTTTTTTTGAAAAAACATTGACAAAAATTCCTTTTGTGCTAAAATATAGTGGAATATGCAAAGGCAATGGGAAAGCCAAGCGGTGAACTCCGTTTCAGAGAGAGGGGAGAGGGTGGAAACCCCTTATGGACGCAGCCTGCAAGCCACTTTCTTCGCCCCCCGGGAGGACCGGGGCGGGCGCTCCCGTTACAGAGCAGCCAAGATGCCGGTTTTCCCGGTAAATTAGGGTGGTACCGCGAGAAGCCTCGCCCCTATACAGGGGAGGGGTATTTATTTTTGTAATATTTAAGTGGAGGTAGAATCCAATGAGCAAAAAACCCTATGGCGTAAACGAGCTGCGTGAGATGTTCCTTTCCTTCTTTGAGTCCAAGGAGCACCTGCGCCTGCCCAGTTTTTCCCTGATTCCCCAGAATGACCAGTCCCTGCTTCTCATCAATTCCGGTATGGCCCCCATGAAGCCCTATTTCAAGGGCGAGGTGGAGCCTCCCAGAAGAAGGATCTGCACCTGTCAGAAATGTATCCGTACCGGCGACATTGACAACATCGGCAAGACCGCCCGTCACGGCACCTACTTCGAGATGCTGGGCAACTTCTCCTTCGGCGACTACTTCAAGCACGAGGCCATCGCCTGGAGCTGGGAGTTCCTGACCAGGGTGGTTGGGCTGGAAGAAGACCGGCTGTACCCCTCCATCTACGAAAACGATGAGGAAGCCTTTGAGATCTGGAACAAGGAAATCGGCATTCCTGCTGAGCGGATTTTCCGGTTCGGCAAGGCGGACAACTTCTGGGAGCACGGCTCCGGCCCCTGCGGTCCTTGCAGCGAGATTTACTATGACCGGGGAGAGAAGTACGGCTGCGGCAGGCCGGACTGTACCGTGGGCTGCGACTGCGACCGGTACATGGAAGTGTGGAACAATGTGTTCTCCCAGTTTGACAACGACGGCCACGGCAACTACACCGAGCTGGTGCAGAAGAACATCGACACCGGTATGGGTCTGGAGCGTCTGGCGGTGGTGTGCCAGGATGTGGACAGCCTGTTCGATGTGGACACGGTGATGAACATCACCAACCGTGTTACCGCCATCACCGGCGCTTCCTATGGCCAGAGCCATAAGAACGATGTGTCCCTCCGGGTCATCACCGACCATATCCGGGCGGCTACCTTTATGATTGCCGATGGTGTCCAGCCTACCAACGAGGGCAGAGGCTATGTGCTGCGGCGGCTGCTGCGGCGGGCTGCCCGTCACGGAAAGCTCTTGGGTGTGAACAAGCCCTTCCTGTTTGAAGTGGTGGAGACGGTGATTCGGGAGAATGAGGATCACTACACCTACCTGCGGGAGCGGGCGGAGCACATTGTCCGTGTGGTGCGCAATGAGGAAGAGAACTTCGCCCGCACCATCGACGGCGGTATGCGGATTTTCGGAGAGATGCTGGCCTCCCACAAGGAAAAGGGAGAGACTATGTTCTCCGGCGCCGACGCTTTCAAGCTCTATGATACCTACGGCTTCCCCATCGACCTGACCATGGAAATGGTTGCAGACGAAGGTATGGAAGTGGATGAAAAGGCTTTTGCCAAGCTGATGCAGGAGCAGAAGGAGCGGGCCAGAGAGGCCCGGAAGGCCCTGGGCGACCTGGCCTGGTCCGGGATTGACCTGGGTCTGGACAACACCCCCACCACCTTTGTGGGCTATGATTCCAATACTACCGACGCCAAGATTCTGGCGGTTTGCGTGGGGGATGAAGTGACCGGTTCCATCACCGGCGGCGAGGAGGGCATTCTGGTGCTGGATAAGACCCCCTTCTATGCGGAGATGGGCGGTCAGGTTGCTGACCAGGGCGTGATTCTTCTGGGAGACAGCCGCTTCAAGGTCACCAATGTGCAGAAGGACAAGGGCGGCAAGTACCTCCACTCCGGCACGATGGTGAAGGGTTCTTTGAAGGTGGACGATGTGGTGTGCGCCTCCATCGATGTGGAGCGGCGCAAAGCCATTATGCGTGCCCATACCGCTACCCACCTGCTCCAAAAGGCCCTGAAGAGCGTACTGGGCGATCATGTGCATCAGGCTGGCTCTTTGGTGGAGCCGGACCGGCTGCGTTTTGACTTTACCCACTATTCCGCTCTGACTGCTGAGGAGCTGGCAAAGATTGATGCCATCGTCCAGTCTTCCGTTCTGGAGGGCTACCGTGTGGATATCCGGGAAATGCCTATCGAGGAGGCGAAGGCCAAGGGCGCTACTGCCCTGTTTAACGAGAAGTACGGCGATGTGGTGCGGGTGGTCAATATGGGCGGCTACTCCATCGAGCTGTGCGGCGGTACCCATCTGGACAATACCGCAAAGGTGGGCCCCTTCCGTATTGAGAGCGAAGGCTCCGTAGCCTCCGGCGTCCGGAGAATCGAAGCCCTTACCGGCCGTGCCTGTCTTGCGGACATGGAGAAGAACCGGAAGTATATATACAGCGCCTGCGTCATGCTGAAAACCACCCCCTCCGAGCTGAACCACAAGCTGGAAACCCAGCTGGAGGAGATTAAATCGCTGAAGCGCTCCATTGAAATCTTCAAGTCCAGGGAAACCGCCGGTGAGGTGGAGCGCTTCCTGTTTAGCGCTCACTCCGTAGGGGATTTCCATGTGGTCACCGCCAATGTGCCGGACGCGGACGCCGCCAAGCTGCGGCAGATGGGCGACGCCCTCCGGGATCGGGACAGCTCCGTAATTGCGGTTTTGTCCGCGGTGAACGACGGAAAGATTACCTTCCTGGCAGTCTGCGGCAAGGATGCCGTGGCCAAGGGTATGAAGGCCGGCGAGCTGGTGAAGCAGGTCTGCTGCTGCTGCGGCGGTTCCGGCGGCGGCAGGCCGGACAGCGCCATGGGCGGCGGCAAGGACCTTTTGAAGGTGGACAATGCCCTGGCTATGGTTGACGATTACGTGGCTGAGAAGCTGAAATAAGCAGTAAGTGCGCCGCCGTCTGGCGGCGCACTTTTTAGAAAGAGAGGAGAAAGGCCATGCGGAAGCTCATGTGGTTTACTCTGGGTTTGGCGGGGACTACCGGTCTGGGAATGTTTCTGACGGACCCTGTACAGCGGCTGATTCTGGCCTTTCTTTGTCTGACGGTGGGAATCTTCTTCCGTATCCTCTCCCCGTCCTGGGGAAGGGTTGTGCTGATGGCTATGGCAGGGGGAACCGTGGGCGCTCTTTGGCTCTTTGCCTATGGTCAGGTGTATCTGGCTCCCCTGGAATCGCTGGATGAAAGGCCCCAATCCCTGGTCATCGAGGCCAGGGATTATCCCATGCAGACCCAGAGGGGCCAAACCGTGGACGGCTATGTCACGCTGGAGGGAAGAACCTATAAAATCCGGTTTTATCTGGAGCAGGGGGAGGAGGTTTGCCCGGGGGATGAGATTTATGGAACCTTTGTTTTGCGCAATACCTGCGGCCTGGACAATGCCTATTATTCCGGACTGGGGATTTTTCTTCTGGGATACCCTGTCGGAACCCAGGTAGTGGTGCCGGGAGATTCCCTTCCCTGGAAATACTTTCCGGCCCGCCTGCGCCGCAGCGCCATGGACGGGATTGCAAATCTCTTTCCTCCGGATACGGCGGGCTTTGCCCAGGCGCTGCTTTTGGGACAGACGGAGAATCTCTCGACAGAAACGGACAGGATTCTTCAGGAAAGCGGCATCCGCCATGTGGTGGCGGTGTCCGGGCTGCATGTATCCATCCTTTTCGGCATGGTGCATCTGCTCACCCGGAGGAGGCGCTGGCTGACGGCGTGGGTGGGAATTCCGGTACTACTGCTATTTTCTGCCGTTGCGGGGTTTTCACCTTCCATCGTCCGGGCCTGCGCCATGCAGGTGCTGATGATACTGGCCATGCTTTGGGAGCGGGAATATGACCCACCCACCGCGCTGGCCTTTGGCGCGGGGATCCTGCTGCTGTGGAATCCTTACGCCATTACCTCCGTGAGCTTCCAGCTTTCCGTTGGCAGTATGATCGGCATTTTCCTGATTTCCGGAAAAATCCGTGGCTATCTTCTGGACAAGAAGCGCCTGGGCAGATGGAACCGGAAGAAGCTGCCGGGCCGTCTGGCAGCCTGGGGTGCGGCCTCTTTTTCCGTTACCCTGGGAGCCATGCTGGTGACCACGCCCCTGTGCGCGTATTATTTTGGGACGGTCAGCCTGGTAAGCCCGCTATCCAACCTTCTGCTCCTTTGGGTCCTTACCTATCTTTTCTATGGAATCATTCTGTGCGTGTTGCTGGGAGGCGTATTGGCGCCGCTGGCGGGACTGATTGCCCAGGTGGTGTCTTGGGGGATCCGGGGCGTACTGGAGGTGGCAAAGGTATTGCGCGATCTGCCTTATGCCAACCTCAGTACGGAAAATGTGTATCTGTTGGGGTGGCTGATATTTGCCTATGTACTGCTGGTGCTGTTCCTGCTTCTTCGCCCCAGAAAGCCCGGGCTGCTGTGCATATGTCTGACCATAGGACTTGTTTCCAGTATTTTCTTTTCCGCCATGGAGCGGTATACGGATTCCTACCGGGTCACGGTGCTGGATGTGGGTCAGGGACAGTGCGTGCTGATTCAAAGCGGCGGGGACTGCTATGTGGTGGACTGCGGCAGCCAATGGGGAAGCCGGGCGGGAGAATTGGCGGCGGATGCCCTGAAAGGGCAGGGAATTTCCCAAATCTCCGGCTTGATTCTTACCCACTATGATTTTGACCATACATCCGGAGCCCGGGAGCTGATGGAGCTGGTGGACACGGACACGCTGTATCTGCCCCATACCCCGGACGCGGACAGGAGTCTTGCTCAGGGAGCGGAGCATGTGTATTGGATAAGCACCGTTCTGGAGCTTCCCTGCGGAGAGGGGAAAATTACCATTTTACCGGGAGAAAAGGACAGTACCGGCAATGAAAGCAGCCTGTGTATCTTGTTTCAGGCGGAAAATTGTGATATACTGATTACCGGCGACCGGAATAAGGACGGGGAGGAATACCTGCTGGAGCAGATCGACCTGCCCCGGCTGGATGTGCTGATTGTGGGCCATCACGGGGCGGATTCCTCCACCGGCTTGCCGCTGCTGCAAAAGACCAGACCGGATACGGCGGTGATTTCCGTGGGGGAGGGGAATCCCTACGGCCATCCCCAGCCCCAGGTTTTGCTGCGGCTGGAGCTGTTTGGCTGCCGGGTGCTGCGAACCGACCAAAACGGTACCATAGTATTCAGAGGGTGATTGTTGTGAAAAAGGAGAGCCGGCAGGAAGACAGCCTGGACATTTTGAAAAGGGACATCCGAAACAAGACTGCCGGACGGCTGTACTTTTTTTACGGAGAGGAAACCTTCCTGCTGCACCATTATTTGGAGCAGCTGCAAAAGCTGCTGTTGGACCCTCTCACAGAGGCCTTCAATTTTCATAAACTGACCAACGAAACCTTTACCATCCATGATTTTTTGAACGGCGTGGAAAACCTCCCGATGATGGGCGAGCATACCCTGGTTTGGGTGGACGAGGTGGATATCTTCAAGCTGCCGGAGGGAGACCGGGAGAAACTGGCCCAGACCTTCGGGGACATTCCCGACTACTGCACCGTGGTGTTCACCTATGAAACCACCCCCTGGAAGCCGGATAAGCGGCTGAAAAAGCTGTGGGCGGCGGTGGAGGCCAACGGCCGCCCGGTGGAGTTTCCCAAGCAGGATGCCAGGAGCCTGATTCCCTGGATCGGACGGCATTTTGCCGCGGCGGGAAAGAAAATCTCGCCGGAGCTTTGCGCGTACCTTATGGAGATTACCGGCGGCACCATGACCGCTCTGGCAGGAGAAATCGGCAAAATCTGCGCCTATGCCCCGGGAGAGACCATTGAAAAAAGCCACATCGACAGCGTGACCGAGCCGGTGCTGGATGCGGTGGTGTTTCAGATGACGGATTTGATGGGAGCGGGGGAATATGGAAAAGCCCTTTTGAAGCTCAGCCAGCTGCTGAAAATGCAGCAGGAGCCTTTGAGCATTTTGGGCGCCATCGGCAGCCATTTCCGGCGTATTTCTGCCGCCAGAACCTTGCTGGACCGGGGCAGACCCTCCGGGGAGCTGATGCGGCTGTGCGGAATGTCTGACTATGCGGCACGAAGAACCATGCAGGCCGCCGGACGCTTCTCCCCCCGGTTCTGCCGGGCGGCGGCGAATCTGGTGCTGGAAACGGATTACGCCATCAAAACCTCCTATGACGACCCCCAGCGGCTTCTGGAGCTGTTGCTGCTGCGGCTTTCCCAGGAGGCAAGAAATGGTTAAGGTGCGGGAGGCCATTGTGGTGGAAGGCCGCTATGATAAAAACACCCTGTCCCAGATTGTGGATGCCCCAATTCTGGAAACCAGCGGCTTTGGGATTCTCAAGGATAAGGCGCGGCTGAACCTGCTGCGCCGGGTGGCAAAGGCACGGGGACTGATTGTATTCACCGATTCCGACGGAGCCGGTTTTGTGATTCGGAACTTTCTGAAAGGGGCCATTCCCAAAGAACATCTGCTCCACGCCTACATTCCCGATATCCCCGGCAAGGAGCGGCGGAAGGCCGCCCCGGGAAAAGAGGGAAAGCTGGGGGTGGAGGGGATGACCCCGGAGATTATCCTCCGTGCTCTCAGAGCGTCCGGCGCCCATATGGAGGACGCCGCAGGCAAGACCCCGGGGAACATCACCAAACAGGACTTTATGGAGCTGGGTCTCTCCGGGGGAGCGGACAGCAGCCGGATGCGGAAAAAGCTCCTGCAAAAGCTGGAGCTTCCGGAGCATATGAGCAGCAATGCCTTGCTGCAAGCGGTGAATTTGCTGTACGAATTGGAAGATTTTAAGAGAATTGTGGAAGATTTGGAGTAAGAAATGATTGACATTTCCGTCAAAAATTTAACGAAGTTTTTTGTGATTGGAGAAAACCTCCTGGAGGATCTGACTTTTGAGATTCAGGAGGGGGAGCGGGTGGCCATTCTGGGGCGCAACGGCTGCGGAAAGACGACCCTCTTTAAGATTCTCACCGGGGAGATGGATTATGATTCCGGTGAGGTCTTTGTCAACCCCAACAAACGGCTGGGGCTCATCTCCCAGATTCCCCGGTTCCCGGAGGGCTACACGGTGGAGGATGTGCTCCGCTCCGCCTTTGCTCCGCTGCTGAAAATCCGCAGCCGGATGGAGGCTCTGGAGGAGCGGATGGCGGGAGGCGCTACCCAGGAGATGCTCCGGGAATACGATACCCTAACCAACCGTTTTCAGGCCGGCGGGGGCTATGACATGGATGTGGAAACAGAAAAAATCTGCAACGGCCTGGGGATCGCCCGGGAGCAGCGGCAGCAGCTGTTTGACAGCCTTTCCGGCGGCGAGCGCACCCGGATGAACCTTGCCCGGCTGCTGCTGGAAAAGACGGATATTCTTCTGCTGGACGAGCCTACCAATCATCTGGATTTGCGGAGCGTGGAGTGGCTGGAGGGCTACATCCGGGGCTTTAAGGGAACCGTGCTGGCCATCTCCCACGACCGGTATTTCCTGGACCAGGTGGCCCAGCGGGTTATTGAAATTACCGACGGCCATTGTGAGCATTACTCCGGCAACTATTCCTTCTATATTGAAGAGAAGCAGAACCGGTTCAACCTGCAAATGAAGCAGTATCAGCAGGAGCAGGCCAAGCTGAAGCAGCTGGGCTACACCGTTGAGCGGATGAAGGGCTGGGGCATCAACAACCGCACTTTGTACCGCCGGGCCATGTCCATTCAGCACCGGATGGAGCGGATCGAGAAGACCAAGCGCCCCACCACGGAAAAAACCATGAAAGCCACCTTCGGAGAAAAGGAATTTTCCGGAGATGTGGTATTCCAGATGAAAAATGTGGAAAAAATCTTCGGGGAGCGCACATTGTTCTCCGGGGTGGATTTGAAGGTGGAAGGGGGCGAGCGGATTGCCCTGCTGGGGGATAACGGCACGGGAAAGTCCACCTTTATCCGCTGCCTTTTGGGAGAGGAGCCCTGCGGCGGCAAAATTCAGTTTGGCCCTACGGTGAAGGCGGGGTACCTGCCTCAGATTATCCGCTTCTCCCATCCGGAGCGTACTTTGTACGACACCATGCTCTATGAGAAAAACTGCACACCACAGACCGCCAGAGACCGGCTGGGAGCCTTTTTGTTCCAGGGTGAGGATGTGTTCAAGAAGGTGGGCGACCTGTCGGGCGGCGAGCAGTCCCGTCTGCGGCTGTGCATGCTTATGGATGAAAAAATCAACCTGCTGATATTGGACGAGCCCACCAACCACCTGGACATTGCCTCCCGGGAATGGGTGGAAGCGGCCATTGAGGAGTTTGAAGGGACGCTGCTTTTTGTATCCCACGACCGGTATTTTATCGAGAAGTTCGCGGAGCGCATCTGGCTTTTGGATGGAGAGCGTATCCGGGACTTTAAGTGCGGTTACAGCAAGTACCGCTCTATTTTGGAGCATGAGGCCATGGCGGCCCAGCCTGCGGCAGCAGCCCCGGCAAAGTCCAAAAAGGAGAAGCCCAAGGGGGGAACCAAGGAAGCGGAAAAGCTGGTACGCCGCCTGGAGCGGGAGATTGAAAAGCAGGAGGCGGTAATTGGGGAGCTGAATACCGCCATGGAAGCCGCCGCTGCGGACTACCAGGAGCTGACCCGCCTGCTCTCCCAGAAGGAAGAAGCGGAGAACCTGCTGAACGATTTGATGGAGCGGTGGGAAGCGGCCCAGGAGGGGCTGTGATTCCCGTTGACACCGGGAATAATACGATTTATAATAACGAATATTTTCATAAAGGAGCGTTTTCAACATGAGTTCTTGCAACGGAAATTGTGCTTCCTGTTCCAGCTCGGACTGCGGCGACCGGAAAGCGGAGAGCCTGCGGGCGAAGCTGAACGAAAAAGCCAGCGTCAAGAAGGTCATCGCCGTGGTATCCGGCAAGGGCGGCGTGGGCAAGTCCACCGTCACCTCCATGCTGGCCGTGGCTATGGCCCGGAAGGGCAAGCGGGTAGGCATCCTGGACGCGGACATTACCGGTCCCTCTGCCCCCACCGCCTTCGGCGTGACCGAGTGCCAGGGTGCCACCAAGGACGGCCTGTATCCCGCCGTTACCAAGACCGGCATCCAGGTTATGTCCATTAACCTTCTGCTGGACGACAGCACCGCACCGGTTCTGTGGCGCGGCCCGGTGATTGCCGGAGCGGTCAAGCAGTTCTGGACGGATGTCATCTGGGAGGATGTGGACTACCTGTTTGTGGATATGCCTCCCGGAACCGGCGATGTGCCCCTGACGGTGTTCCAGAGCCTGCCGGTGGACGGCATTGTGATTGTTACCAGCCCCCAGGATTTGGTGTCCATGATTGTTTCCAAGGCGGTGAAAATGGCGAATATGATGCACATTCCGGTGCTGGGCTTCGTGGAAAATTACAGCTATTTGGAATGCCCTGACTGCGGAAAGAAAATCCAGGTATTCGGCAAGAGCAAGCTGGATCAGGTTGCCGAGAGCTTCCATCTTCCGGTGCTGGCCCGGCTGCCCATCGACCCGTCTGTGGCGGAAAGCTACGACAACGGTCAGATGGAGCAGGTGAAGACCGATGCCATCACCCCGGTGGCAGAGGCCGTGGAAAAGGCATAATGCAAGAGCCGCCCATTAGGCAGATGTTCGTAAAACAGGTTTAGACCGAAATTACGAAATGAGTATCTGTCAGACGGGGTGAGCTAACAAAAAAACACCATATTCAGCTTTCGGGCTGAGTATGGTGTGAAAACCGGCACGGCCAATTGGCCGTGCCGGTCTTGCAATTATGCGGTGAAGTTTCCGCGCAGGCAGAGCTTTTGGATGTCTCCGCCTTTATTCGTTGGTGTAGTTGTCGAAATAGCCCTGGATATAGATGATGGGAGTGCCCTTGTCGCCGGAGCCGGAGGTCAGGTCGCACAAAGAGCCAATCAGGTCGGTGAGCCGGCGGGGAGTGGTACCCTGGGATACCATGTTGCCCACCAAGCTGGAGCCGTCCTTCTTCTGAATCTCCTGCTTGATGGCGTCCCGGAGGGCTTCGCCGGAGAGAGAGGCGAAGTTGTTGTCCGCCAGATACTTGAGCTTCAGCTCGTTGGGAGTGCCTTCCAGACCGGCGGTGTAGGCGGGGGAGACCACAGGGTCAGCCAGCTCCCAAATTTTGCCCACGGGATCCTTGAAAGCGCCGTCGCCGTATACCATCACTTCCAGATGCTTGCCGGTGAGCTCCAGCAGCTTCTGCTGGATGTCCTCCACCAGATCCTGGCACTCTCTGGGGAACAGCTTCACGGTGTCCTCCGTGGCCTTGTTGGAGCCCAGCAGGCCGTATTTGGCGTTGTAGCCGCTGCCGTTAATGGGGGCGGTCATAATCTCGTCCAGGCCGTATACCCGCTCAGCGCCGGCAGCCTTCAACAGCCGTTTGGTCCGGGCACGGGTGTGGATGTCGCAGTGGAGTACATTCTTGGTGTATCTCAGAATGGCCCGGGGGTCATTGGCGAATACCACTTCCACTTCGGCACCGCATTCCTTGATCAGACTGCTGTAATACTCCACATAGTCAACGCCGGTAAAGGGGTGCTTGATATAGCCGAACAGTTCCCGATAACGCTTCTCATCCAGGACATCCTTGTAGGGGTCTACGCCCTTCTCGTCCATGAGATCCCAATCAATCAGATGGTTTCCCACTTCGTCGGAGGGGTAGCTGAGCATCAGGACGACCTTTTTGCAGCCCTTGGCAATGCCCCGCAGGCAGATGGCAAAACGGTTACGGCTGAGGATGGGGAAAATCACACCTACGGTTTCTCCCCCCAGCTTGTGGTGAATATCCTGGGCGATGTTGTCAACAGTAACATAGTTGCCCTGGGAGCGGGCCACAATGGCTTCGGTCATAGCCACCACATCCCGGTCTCTGGGAGCCAGTCCTTCCTTCATTGCCTCACGGACACAATCCACAACGATCTTGGAAAGGTCATCTCCCTGACGAATGATGGGAGCCCGGATACCCATCGAAACGGTACCAAACATCCGGCTCATACGATACACTCCTGTTCTTGAATAGATTGGCGTTTTTATGCACTAAAATCGCCGGTACCATTATAATACAATGATATCCATTTGTAAAATAGTATTATTGCAAAAAATAAAATAAATTCCGGAAAAATTTTCTGATAAAATGCAAAGACCTGGCGTTTTGCCAGGTCTTTGGGATTAAAAAACACGCTCCAAAACATACCACAGGACGGCCAGAAGAATAGCAAAGGGCAGATAAGCAGACAGAGCCGCTGCGGAAATACTGACGCCTACAATGCCCAAAGACTGCATTCCGTAGGAGAGTCCTGCCAGCAGGGCCGTGGTAAAGACAGCCCGCGTCAGCTGCTTTCCTACCATATTGGCGAAGAAAAAGGTGTAGAAAGCGGCAATCAGGGGATTGACGGAGGTGAGAAGGAACCCCACCAGGAACTTTAACGCACCGGTCAGGAGCATAATCACCAGCAGCGCCAGCAAAATCACCGGCGCATAGGTAACAATCCCGTCGGGCAGGAAGGTGACAGTCAGCCAATGCACGCCCAGGTGCAGGGCCATGGCGATGACAACGGCAAGGCTGCGGAAAATCACCCAGGTGAAAATGTTACGGCCTTTGGGGAGCCAGCCGGTGGCCAGATTGGCAAGAAATGCCAAAATTATCATGCTCAGCAGCTGCTCGCCCACCAGGGTGTAAGGCGCATTCCGGAAGGAAAACAGATTCATGGTCTGACCGGAAATGCTCACAAAGGGGAGGGGAGCGGTAAGGTATTTATACTCCACGCCGATGCTGTGAATTACCACCGTAATGGCATAGATAAACAAAATGCCAATGGCGCCGGACAGACTGTGGCAGAGGGTGGAATTTCTGCCGAATACCACCCGGGCAAAGGTACCCAGCAGCAAAGTACCAAGAATCAGTACCCCGGAAAAAATCAGAAAATTCCAGAAATCAATGCCGATGGATGCAAAATAGTCAAAGAGAAAGTCCATGGTTTCCTCCTTATAAGAGAAACAGCCGCCGAAAGTGGCGGCTGTTTATAGATGAGAAAAGTAAAATTACTTGATCTCGGCGGTAGCGCCGGCTTCCTTCAGCTCGGCAACCAGCTTCTCGGCATCTTCCTTGGAGATGGCTTCCTTCAGGGTCTTGGGGCAGTTGTCCACCAGATCCTTGGCGTCCTTCAGGCCCAGGCCGGTAGCGGCACGGACAACCTTGATAACGCCCAGCTTGGAAG
>CASFFN010000014.1 GCA_949293985.1 uncultured Eubacteriales bacterium
TTTTGCCTGGTTGTCAAGTCTTTTTTGGGATATTTACAAAAAAGATAGACCCCGCATTCCTGCGAAGTCTATCTTTTCTTAACTTAATGACATTGCCCGAAAGAGAAAGTCCGGTTTCTTCAATTCTCCGGCTGCCTGGCAACTTCCACACAGTAGCCCTTCCTGCCGCAGTGGGGGCAGGGAAGGCGGCGGGTCTTGGGGGTGTGGTACAGGGTAAAGGCATAGCGGAACTTAGGCTGAAAGACCCCATGGCAGTTAGGACAGATGTAGGACACCCGACCAAAATAGAACCGGGTCACCCACAGTCCCAGGGCGATGACCACGGCCATTCCCAGTGCAAAGGGCCACCATATTCCGGTTTTCCACCACAGCACGGCAGTGGCAATCTGGATGATGTCCATGGCAATTCCCACGGCAATGAGAACTCTGCGAAGATTGGTCAGCTTTTTTTCGCTTTTCATTTGACAGGCTATATCCCCAATGGATTCGGGAGAAAATTGCCCGGTTTCGGAGATGCCCCGGCGGAGCGCCTCCAGCAGATTCAGCCGGGACTGCTGTTGGTTCAGGGCCTCCCGTGCTGCCAGAATCTGCTGCTCCAGAAGAAGGGTTACGGTGCTGCCGGGATTTTCCTCCTGCAAAAGCTCGGAGATACTGTTGATGGACAGCCCCGCTTCCCGAAGAAAGCAGATGATCCGCAGCCGCTTCAAATCCTCCTCCGAATACAGCCGCCGTCCGCCCTCCGACAATGCACTGGGCACCAGAATGTTTCTGGAATCGTAGTACTGCACCGTCCGGACGGTAACGCCGCAGAGCTTGGCAATCTCTCCTGTTGTATAGATGGACATAGCTTTCAACTCCTTACGCCCTCATGGTAGCACATGACCCAGCGTCACAAGCAACCCCTTACCCAGGGTGATATGAAAAATTTTTTTACACCGGCATATCTTTCTTGCAAAAAACCAGGATAGACAGGGAAGAACACAGAAGTGCCAGGGCAAGAAGCACCCCAATTCCTCCCCAGGCGCTGCCGCTTCCCTCCAGAAGTCCGTTGGGATTGAACAGGGTGAAGAAGGTGGCGTATTTCAGATTTTCCAGCCGTCCTCCCATGTTGGCCAGCATTTGCAGCAGGTAGGAGACGCTCAGCACCCCGGCGCTGACTCCCAGGGCATACTTGCTCTCGTTGAAAATGCAGGAGCAGAGGAAGCAAAAGCCTGCCATAAACAGGTGCAGCGCCAAAAGACCGCCGTTGAGGCTCAGCAGCTGGGAAAGGTCCAGCTTCCCCGGGAACATGAGCTGGGCGGACAGGTATTCCAAAGCGGTGCAGAAGGCCACCAGCAGTACCACCCCGCTAAACAGTGCAGCCAGCTGGGTGAGAACAATCCGCTGCCGCTTCACCGGGGCGGACAGAAGCTGGGCCATGGAGCCCTGCTCTACATATTTGGCAACCAGTCCGTTCGCCCGGATGATGGTATAGACCATGGGGAAAACCAGCAGAATCATGCCGTAAAGATAAGCACTGAGGAAGGAAGCCAGGGTATCTCCCGGATTGGTCATGCCCACAGCCGCCATAACCTGGGGCATCAGCTCCTCAAACTGGGCCATGGCCTGGGCCAGCTCCGGGTCAAACATACTGACAATCACACAGATATACATGGCCAGGATTCCGGCAAAAATCACCAGCAGCTTCCAGGAGCCCTTCATTTCTTTTTTGTATAAGGGAAAATTCATTTCTCTTCCTCCCCATAGTAGTGGAGAAAAATCTCCTCCAGCGTTTTTCTTGCAGTGAGCCGTACCTGCCGGGGATTCTGGGGCTCTACCGTCCCCTGAAAATCCCGGGCAAAGGACAGAGCGGCAGCTTCCTCCGGCAGGGTTACGGTGTAGCTGCGGCTGTGAAGGGCACTGAGGGTCTGGGGGTCGTCCAGAGCGGCGATTTTTCCGTCCTTGATCATGCAAATCCGGTGGCAGGTCTTTTCCACTTCCTCAAAGATGTGGCTGGACATGAAAATGGTCTTGCCCCGCTCCTTCTCCTCCTGAATCAGCTGGGTAAACCGGTTCTGCATGAGAGGATCCAGTCCGGAGGTGGGCTCATCCAGAATGAGAACCTGGGGATCGTGCATGAAAGCCGCCACAATGCCAATTTTCTGTTTCATGCCCTTGCTCATCTTCCGGATTTTTCCCCTGGCATCCAGCTCGAAGCGCTCCATCAGCTCTTTCATCCGGGTGGTGTCGGAAAGCCCCCGGTAGGAGCGAAGAAAATTAAGATATTCAAGCCCGGTCATTTCCGGGAAAAAGGCAATCTCTCCCGGGATGTACCCCAGGCTTTTCTGAATTTCCGGGGCGTTTTTCCAGCAGTCCAGACCGTTTATGGAGCAGCTTCCCCCCTCCGGCTTGAGAAAGCCCATAAGGTGGCGGATGGTGGTGGTTTTTCCGGCACCGTTAGGCCCCAGAAAGCCGAAAACCTCTCCCTGGGCGATGGAGAAGGACACCTGAAACACACCCTTCCCGCCACCGTAATCTCTTGTGAGATGGTTTACCGCGATCATTTCCATTTTTCATACCCTCTCTATTAAGTGCTGTTCCTGGTAATATATCACAAAAAACCTCTACCGGTCAATATAAGAATTGACTTATATGAATGGCTACCTTATACTGGAAGAAGAAACAAGGAAAGGAAGAATGCCATGAAAAAGGTAAGCGTTGGCGGCAGAAGCCTGCCTGCCATTATCCAGGGCTGTATGCGGATCGGAGGATTTTCTGAGGAGCAGCTGGAAGGGCTCGTTCAGACCCAGCTGGATTTGGGAATCAACTGCTGGGACCATGCGGACATCTACGGACAGGGAACCTGTGAGGAACTGTTCGGCAATGTTTTGAGCCGGAATCCCGGACTGCGGGAGAAGCTGATTCTCCAAAGCAAGTGCGGCATCCGGGTAGGTCGGTATGATTTTTCCAAGGACTACATTCTGGAAAGCGTGGATGGGATTCTCAGCCGCCTGAAAACGGATCGGCTGGATTATCTGCTTCTTCATCGTCCGGATTTGCTCATGGAGCCGGAGGAGGTGGCAGAGGCTTTTGACAAGCTTGCCCAAGCGGGAAAAGTCCTCCACTTTGGTGTCAGCAACCACACCCCCAGCCAGATTCAGCTGCTGAAAACCTGTGTCCGGCAGCCTTTGGAAATCAACCAGATTCAACTGTCCCTGGCCCATACCCTGGTGCTGGACGGCCCGGCCTACTTCAATACCTCGGATGTGCGGGGCATCTGCCGGGACGAGGGCATTGTGGATTACTGCCGGATGGAGGGCATTACCATCCAGTGTTACAGCCCCTTCCAGTACGGTGCCTTTGAAGGGACCTTTATCGGCAATCACAACTACCGGGAGTTGAACCGGGAGCTGAATCGCCTGGCAGAAAAGTACGACACCACCACCAACGGCATTGCGGTGGCCTGGCTTCTCCGCCACCCGGCGAATATGCAGGTAGTGGTGGGCACCACCAACCCTCGGCGGGCACCGGGCATTGCCCAGGGTGCAGACATTGTCCTGACCCGGGAGGAGTGGTACAGCCTCTACCGGGCAGCAGGAAATATTCTTCCGTAAACAATAATGAATCCCCAAACCGGAAACCCGGTTTGGGGATTTTTTCGTGGGAAATCAGCGTGTAAATTCTCTCTTTTCACTGGACAGCTCTCCTTAATCAGCAGGTTGCGCCGCCCTTAACCACCTTGTTCAGGATGGCTTCTTTATTGACAGACTGGGTCAGAAGTTTGTTCTCTACATATTCGAAGCCCAGACGGTCTATGGTATCTGCCAGACGCTCGCCGGTGACGCCTTCGTCACGGAAGAACAGGATGGTTCGATCGATGATGTCCAGCACCTCTTCTTCGGAGGTGAACAGCTTGTTCAGAGCCTGACCGTGGGCAATCTTCTTGCCCCAGCGGCCGCCAATGTAAATCTTGTAGCCGTCCACGTACTCTTCCAGAGCGCCGAAGGGGCACTTGCCCTTGCAGCGGCCGCAGTTGTTGCACTCGTTGGGGTTGATCTGAATCTTGCCGTCCACCATCTTGGCGATGTGGATGGGGCAGTTGTTCTCCACCTGGCAGACCTTGCAGCCATGGCACTTGGACAGATCCACCATGGGCATTCTCTGACCAACGATACCCACATCATTGAGGGTGGGCTTGACACAGTTGTTGGGGCAGCCGCCAACGGCAATCTTGAACTTGTGGGGCAGGGTCACGCCGTGATAACCGATGTAGAAACGCTCGTGAATCTTCTCGCTGAGGCCGAAGGAGTCCAGCAGACCGTACTGGCAGGTGGTGCCCTTGCAGGCCACCACAGGCCGCACCAGAGAGCCGGTACCGCCGGTTTCCAGGCCGTGCTGGTTCACAAAGTCAATCAGGGGCATGATGTTCTCATACTTTACGCCCTGAATCTCCATGGTCAGACGGGTGGTCATGGTCACCTCGCCGCTGCCGAACTTCTCGGCGGCTTCGGCGATGGCCCGGTGTTCGTCTGTGGTAATCTTACCGTTGCGGGTGATGACGCGCACATTGAATACATCCGGGAAACGCTTGTCCTGCAAGCAGCCCAGACCCTTCATCCGCTTGATTTCCATGGGGCTCAAAGCGGTGGCGGGCGCGGAAATCTTCACGGTGTTGACGAAAGCGCCGCCCTCCAGCACTCTGGTGTTGGTGTAGCCCAGGGCCTTCATGCGGTTTTGCAGGAAGTAGCCCCGCTTGCCCTTGGCGCAGACCAGCAGCAGCTTGTCGTCCAGGCTGGTGTCGGCAATGGGGGCGTTGACCTTTGCCAGATCCACCCAGGTGGCGCCGGGGAGGGTAGCTGCGGGATGGGCGTCCAGTACCCGGTAGCCCTTGGCGGCGCCGGCGGCATACTCAGCCGGGGTGAAGGTTTCAAAGGCGCCGGACATCTTGTTTTCCAGAATGTAGCAGGCCTGGACAAAGGGGTGGATGGCGGTGGAGAAGGGAGGTGCGTAGGCAAAGTCCAAAGTATCGAAATCGGAAACCTTGGCGTTCATGGCAATGCCGGTAACGGCGATATCTACCATTTTATCCACAGCGCCGCCGCCCAGCACCTGAATACCCAGAAGCTTGCCGGTAGCCTTGTCGGCAATGAGCTTGGTAACAAAGCTGGAAGCGTCCGCGTAGTAGTGGGCCTTGTCGTCGGTGACGCACAGGGCGGTGATCACATCATAGCCGGCGTCCCTGGCCTGGGCCTCGGTCAGACCGGTGCGGCCGCCGTTTAAGTCGTCAGCCAGCTTCACAACGCCGGTACCCATGCAGCCGCCGTAGGGGGCGTCGGTGCCGGTGAGGTTCTTGGCCAGGCAGCGGCCGGTGATGTTGGCGGTGGAGCCCATGGCAGACCACTGGCCCTTGCCGGTGATTCGGTTGTGAACCATGGCGCAGTCGCCTACGGCGTATACATCCGGCAGATTGGTCTGCTGGTGGTCGTTCACCACGATAGCGCCCTTGAACATCTCAATGCCGGAGTCTGCCAGGAAGCCGGTGGCAGGGCGGATACCGATGGCCAGTACCACCACATCGGCGGGCAGTACGCCGGCGCTGGTGTCTACGCCCTCGGCCTTGGCGGCGCCGGTAATACCCTTGAGGGCGGTGCCGGTGCGAATCCGCATACCCTTGGCCTGGAGCTTCCGGCGGACATAGTCGGCCATCTCCGGGTCAAAGATGTTGGGCATCAGCTGATTCGCCATGTCCACCACCGTGACGGACAGGCCCTTGGCCATGAGGTTTTCGGCAATTTCCAGACCGATGAAGCCGCCGCCCACCACCACGGCGTTGCGGCAGTGGTTGGCTTCCACATAAGCGCGCAGTCCAACGGCATCGTCGGGGGTGCGCATGGTGTAAACGCCAGGCAGGTTTACGCCGGGCACACCGGGAACGAAGGGCTCGGCGCCTACTGCCAGCACCAGCCGGTCATAGTTCACCACGCTGCTTTCGCCGGTTTCCACATTGCGGACAGTCACAGCCTTGGCGGCGGCGTCTACCGCGGTGGCCTCCATGCCGGTGAACACATTCACGCCGGTGAGCCCCTGGTACTTGGCGGGGGAATTGACGATCAGTTCCTCCCGGGTTTCGATGCTTCCGCCTACATAGTAGGGCAGACCGCATCCGGCATAGGAAATGTCCTGCCCTTTGGTGTAAATGGTCACATTTGCGCCGCGGTCTTCCCGCTTCAGCTTGGCGGCTGCTTTGGTGCCTGCGGCAACACCGCCGATTACGATGACATTCATTGGCGTATCTCCTTTGTTAAGTATTTCTATTAAGAATTATAGCATAGAATGGGGAATGTGCATAATTATTTTTTCTTATATGGTGATTATTTATTGAAATTACTGTCCATGGAAGGAGAAGGGTTCGGTTTTTGCGGTGCAGCTGTTTTCGCATGGGATTTTCTCGTGCCGCGTCCCGGAAAGCCGGGAACTTTCCGGGACATATTGCAAAAAAAGACGCTTCATGCTATAATGAAAAAATCGCAAGGAAAAATGCGTATTTTTGCGGATACGCGGAAAGGAGTGCTGGGAAGCGTTGGGTTTTCTTTGTGTTCTGGTATTTTTCTGGCTGGCTTTTAAGATTTTAGGGCTGATTTTCCGCCTCTCCTGGTCAATCTGGAAGGTGGTTGCCGGACTGATTCTGGCGCTGTGTGTTCCGTTTTTGATTGTCTGTCTGGTGGTGCTGGGGGGAATTTTCCTGTTGCTTCCCCTGATTGCAGTGGGGCTTCTCTATGCCATTTTGAAGGCCTGTACCTGATTTTATTGCGGTCGACTTTACATTCCTTATTATAATGAATATGCAGCACCATATTTCTATATTGCTGCTGTTGTTTGGAGAGAAGATATTTTGGAAAAACAGCTCAGACGCTATATCCTTCCCAACATTCTGGCAATGCTGGGAATTTCCTGCTACCTGCTGGCAGATACCTTCTTTATTTCCCTGGCGGCAGGGGCCAACGGCATGACCGCTTTGAACCTGGTGCTTCCGATATACGGCCTGATGTTTGCCATCGGCGCTATGATTGGCGTCGGCTCTGCCACCCGGTACAGCCTGCAAAAGGCGGCAGGCCGGGAGGACGCCCGGCACTACTTTTCCAACGCCTGCTGGTTCGCCCTGCTGGGAAGCCTGGTGTTTCTCCTTTGCGGAGTGTGCTGCCCGGATAAGGTGCTGGCTTTGCTGGGGGCAGACCGGGAAATTCAAGCGGTGGGAGAGCCGTATCTGCGGACGGTATTGCTTTTTGCGCCCTTTTTTATGCTGAATTACACCTTTACCGCTTTCGTCCGCAATGACAACGCCCCCAATATTGCCATGGCGGCCACCTTGGGCAGCGGCTTCTTCAATATTATTTTTGACTATATTTTCATGTTTCCCATGAAAATGGGCATGGTGGGAGCGGCGCTGGCTACGGGAATTTCCCCCATAGTGAGCATTGGGATTTGTCTTTCCCATTACCTGTCCCGGAAGAATACCATTGCTTTTACCTGGAAACGCCCCTCCTGGCGGCGGCTGACCGGTTCTTGCGTTTTGGGGGTGTCCGCCTTTGTGGGGGAGCTTTCCAGCGGTATCACGACTTTGGTGTTCAACTTTCTGCTGCTGTCCCTGGCAGGGAATGTGGCGGTAGCGGCCTATGGCGTGGTGGCCAATACGGCTTTGGTTGCCACGGCCCTGCTCAACGGCGTATCCATCGGCCTTCAGCCGGTGGCCAGCAGTGCCCACGGACAAATGGACAGGGCGGGGGAGAGAAAAATCTACCGTTACAGCGTAGGTACCGGCCTCGTCATCGCCTGCCTGGTGGTAGCCGGAGTGTGGCTGTTTACGGCTCCGCTGGTGTCTGTCTTCAACAGCCAGAGCTCCCGGGAGCTGGCCGCTCTGGCAGAACCGGGGCTGCGGCTGTATTTTCTGGGATTTCTTCTGGCGGCGGTGAACATCATCAAATCCGGTTTCTTCAGTGCCGTGGGGCAGGGGTTTGCCTCCTCCGTGATTGCTCTGTCCCGGGGCGTCGTGTCCATTGTGGTGATGGCGGTGCTTTTGTCCCGCCTTCTGGGTGTGACCGGTGTGTGGCTGGCCTTCCCCGCATCGGAAGCTCTGACCTGGCTTTTGGGCTTTTTCGTAGAAAAAAGTTCACAAAAAATCCAAAATTGACCGATTAGGTCCAGCTTGACAATTTTATGACCTTGTGCTATTCTATGTCAGGTAACAATCTGGCCCTAATTTTACAATCGCCGACCGGGATTCGCTGCCCAGGTCGGCGTTTATTTTGGAGGAAGCTATGCGGTATGATGTGATTATCATAGGAGCAGGCCCGGGAGGCATATTCTCTGCCTACGAGCTGTGCCAGACCAATCCCACTCTCAGGGTGGCGGTTTTTGAGGCCGGGCATCCCCTGGAAAAACGCCGCTGCCCCATCGACGGAGAGAAAATCAAAAGCTGTATCGGCTGCAAAAGCTGCAGCATTATGAGCGGATTCGGCGGAGCCGGCGCCTTCTCTGACGGAAAATATAATTTTACCAACGACTTTGGCGGTACCCTTTATGAATATATCGGCAAGAAGCAGGCGCTGGATTTGATGCGGTATGTAGACGATATCAATATGCGCTATGGCGGGGCGGGCACCAAGCTTTATACCACCGCCGGTTCCCGTTTCAAGACCTTGTGCATTCAGAACGATTTGCACCTGCTGGACGCTTCCGTCCGGCATTTGGGTACGGACATCAACTATGTGGTGCTGGAAAACCTCTACGCCTATCTGAAAGATAAGGTGGATTTCTATTTTGACACTCCTATCCGTTCCGTGTCTGCAGAAGGCGACGGCTACGCGGTTGCTACCGATGAAAAGACCTATACTTGCGGCAAGTGCGTTGTTTCCGTGGGCCGCAGCGGCAGCAAGTGGATGGAAGAGGTGTGTAAGAGCCTGGAAATTCCGGTCCATTCCAACCGGGTGGACATCGGCGTCCGGGTGGAGCTGCCGGCTGCCGTATTTGAGCACTTGACAGATGAGCTGTATGAGAGTAAGATTGTGTACCGCACCCAGAAGTATGGGGATTTGGTCCGGACCTTCTGCATGAATCCCAAGGGGGCCGTGGTGAACGAGAATACCAACGGCATCATCACCGTCAACGGCCACAGCTATGAAGACCCTGCCAGGCAGACGGACAACACCAACTTTGCCCTGCTGGTGGCCAAGCATTTCTCCGAGCCTTTCAAGGATTCCAACGGCTATGGCGAGAGCATTGCAAGACTCAGCAATATGCTGGGCGGCGGTGTGATTGTCCAGCGTTTCGGAGACCTGATTGCCGGACGCCGTTCCACCCCCAGCCGGATTCAGGAGGCGTTTATTACGCCTACCTTAAACGCGACCCCCGGTGATTTGAGCCTGGTGCTGCCCAAGCGGATACTCGATGGCATTATCGAGATGATTTATGCCCTGGATAAGATTGCCCCCGGTACCGCCAACGAAGATACCCTGCTTTACGGCGTGGAGGTCAAGTTCTATAATATGGAGGTAGAGGTGGACAATCACCTCCAGTCCCGTTATCCCGGCCTGTATATCATTGGAGACGGCAGCGGGATAACCCACTCTTTGTCCCACGCCTCTGCCAGCGGCGTGTATGTAGCCCGGGCCATTGCCGGGCAGGTGTAAAACGGTTTACAGCTGATTCTTTCGGCTGCAAATAGATTCTTATTAAGGAGGGAAAGAAATGGTCATCACCATTAGCCGGCAGTTTGCCACAGGCGGACATACCATTGCCCAGCGGGTGGCGGAAAAACTGGGGATTGCCTTTTACGACAAGGAACTTGTGAACCGGGTCGCAAAGGAAAGCGGCTTTGATGTGGACTTCGTGACCCGCCAGGGCGAGCATATGGGAAGCAACTCCCTGCTGTTTGACCTGGTGACCCGCAATCGTGCCAGCTATGAGGATCCCACGGATAAGCTGTTCCGGATTCAGAAGCAGATTATCCTGGATCTGGGCACCAAGGAGGACTGCGTGATCGTAGGCCGGTGCGCCGGATTTTTGCTCCGGGAGGCGGGTATCGATTGCCTGCGGGTGTTTATCGGCGCGGACATGGAGTACCGGAAGGCCTATATGCTGAGCCATTACGAGGATACGGGAGTGCCTGCGGAGAAGCGCCTGAAGGAGCGGGACAGCCGCCGTCAGAGCTATGTACACCACTATACCGGAGCCGTTTGGGGACAGCGGGAATATTATAACCTGTGCCTGGACAGCGGATACCTTGGGGAGGATGCCTGTGTGGACCTCATCGTCCGGGCTGCCCAAAAGTAATACCCTTTTGTGAAATCTGGAGAGAAATATAATTTATGATGAGTCAAATCGTAGCGCTTACCATTTTCGTTTTGATGTTTGCCGTGATTATCAGCGGCAAGGTGCCCCGGCACATTCCGGCGCTGGTGGGAGCGGCCTGCACGCTGGTGCTGGTGTTCCTGGTGTGTATGCACAGCCCCGCCGCCGCCTGGAAGACCCTGAATTTGGAATGTTTCCTGAACGCTGAGTTCTGGTACGCACCGGGGGCGGCGGAGACTTCTTCCGCCGGCATTAACTGGGCCACCATTGTGTTCTTTGTGGGCATGATGATTATGGTGGAAGGCATGGGCATTGCGGGCTTCTTCCGGTGGCTGTGCCTGGACCTGGCAAAGAGGGTGCACTACAAGGTAGCGCCCCTGTTTATCAGCTTCATGCTCCTTTCTACCGTGCTTGCCATGTTTATCGACAGCATCACCGTGGTGCTGTTTATGGCCGCCATTACGGTGGAGCTGTCCCTGATACTGAAGTTTAACCCTATTTACATGATTCTGCCGGAAATTTTCTGCGCCAATCTGGGCGGAGCCGCTACCATGAGCGGCGATCCCCCCAATATCATCATCGGTACCTCCCTGGGCTTCAGCTTTACCGATTTCCTGTTCAATACCGGCCTGGTGGTGCTCATCGCCCTGGTACTGGTGGTGGCGTTCTACTACCTGCGGTATCATAAGAAGCTGCAAGCCGGCGGTTCGGTGGACCATCTCTCCGGTGATCTGGAGCCTTCCCACGCCATCCGGTCCAAGCGGGCTTTCGCCTACAGCCTGGCCATCTTCCTGGTAACGGTGGTGCTTCTGGTGACCCACGCGCAGACGGGTGTCACCGTGGCTTCCATCGGCGCTTTGGCAGGCGTTCTGACCCTCCTGCTATTCAACCGCCACAGCGGCAAGATTCTCAAGGGCGTGGACTGGGAGACAGTGCTGTTCTTCACCGGCCTGTTCGTAGTGGTAGGCGGCTTGGAGGAAACCGGAATCCTGGAGATTCTTTCTCAGTTTATCGGCCGTATCAGCGGCGGCGATCCCGTTATTATGGTGATGGTGATCCTGTGGGTATCTGCCTTTGCCAGCGCACTGGTTGACAATATTCCCTTTGCGGCCACCATGGTGCCGGTTATCCGCTCCCTGTCCGCAACCTCCGGTGTTGAGCTGTCTGTGCTGGCCTGGGCTTTGGCTTTGGGTACCGACATCGGCGGCAACGGCACTCCCATCGGCGCCTCTGCCAACGTGATTGGCTGCGCCATCGCGGAGAAGAACGGCTACCGCATCGGCTGGGGCTCCTACCTCAAGAGCGCCCTTCCCGCAACCCTTCTGGTTCTGGTGGTCTGCTCCCTCTACCTCATTGCCCGGTATCTGTAAACACCCACCTGCCTGTCAGGATAATCAACAACGGCATTCAGCTTTTTGCTGGATGCCGTTGTTTCTTTATGCAGGTGCTGTAATAGCAGATGGAATTTCTGTTGCGAATGAAAACCATCCGTTTTCGTAGGAAAAAGTATACTCCGCTTGCAGCTGTTTCAGAATCAACTGAATACGCTGGAGGCCAAAGCCGTGTTCTTCCTTTGGAGATTTGCTTGTTGGAATTGTGTCTCCAGAAATTACCACAGGTTGGGATGTATTTCGAACGGAAATAAAAAGCCCATCATCTGCAATAATGCGGCATTGGATAATTCTATTCCCGGAAAGCCGGCAGCAGCCTTCGATTGCGTTGTCAATCAGGTTGGATAATAAAACCACCAATGCATGGGTTTCCAGGGATACCCCGGAAAGATCGTTTACCTGGACTTGAAAATCAATTCCATGCTCTTGTGCTACCTGGTATTTATGGTTCAGGATAGCGTCTACAATAGGATGGTGCGCGTTTATGGTAAAGATACGCGTGGTCTGCATTCCCTGTAATTTCTGGATATAGTCTATTGCTGCGGGGGTATTTCCGCGAGTAAGCAGATCATAAATTGTCTGAATCTGGTTTTTGTGATCGTGGATTGTATTGCGTTGGTTGCGGTAATTTTTTTCCAACGCCAGAATGCTTTCCGTTTGGATTTCCATTTGCTGGTTGAGAAGTGCGTTTTCGTGCATTACCAGGTTGCTCCGTTCCATGACGCCAAGCAGATAGATAATGGCGATATTGGCCAGGAAAAGAAAAACGCTGAAAACCACTGCATCGATAGAGAGGTCCTGTGCATACTGAAATCCATTAAACACCACTGCGAGCATGGCCAGGGAAACGGAAGGGAACAGCAGGGTAAGCAGCAGCCATTTTCTTTGGGCTGGGTGGAAATAACCGGGCTTTCTGAGCTTTTTTATGGTCCATGCCAGCAGAATAGCCAGGAGTTTTCCGGCGGACACGGTAACAACATAATAGAATTTCCGCCAAACAAACTGGGAATAGCTGATTCCCAGCAGAGCGCTCACTCCGTATACACTCAAAATGTCCACAATGCCGCTTAGAATGTATCCCAGGATGATATACAGCATTTGCAGATACCAGGAACCCTTGAACAGGTAGGAGGACACAAGAAACAGCAGAAGGAGGCTGAGTAGTTGCTTCAGAATCTGCATGGGAATCAGGATTGTGTATGCGCTGCCAATCAACCATGCGACGAGAATTGCACCCAGTTCCTGCCTGGGGCTTTTGGAAGGGTGGAGGAAAGAGCCCAAAAAGAAATAGCAAAACACCAAATCCATCAACGCCCAGAGCGTACTGAAAATATACTCCATTTATTGCTGACCTTTCCACAGCAAAAATTGCTGTTTTTGTTTTCCATAGTTTTTTTCACTGACAGGCAGGACGGTGCCTTCATCCAGGACGGCTTCCGTGCACTGATATCTTTTTAACCGCCGCATATTTACCAGATAACTTTTTTGAATACGCAGAAAACCACGTGGGGACAGGCTCTGTTCCAGACTGGTCAGGGAAGCATAGAGCCTGTATGTCTTGTACATTCCCTGTTTGACCAGATGAATTACTGCAGCGTGTCCCTGGGATTCAAAATAAAGGATTTCTTTCAGCAAAAGGGTTATGGATTCCCCGGAAATATGAAACTGAAAGGTTTCGTGTTCTGTATGCAGTCTGGATATGGCTTGCAGCAGATAGGATTCCAGTTTGGTGTGAATTTCATTTTTCAACAGGTAACGAAATGCCTGAACTTCATATCCTTCGGGAGCATACTCAATGAAGTTGGTGATAAAAATAAGAATGGAATCCCTTTGGAGTTTGCGGATTTTTCTTGCGATTTCAATTCCGGTACATTTCTTGTCTGGGAAATCAATATCCAGAAAAAATATCTCGCCTGAAGACAGAATATGCTCCGGAATGCTGTCCGGATTTTGAAATACATGGATAGCGGCATCAGTTTTGTGCTGCTTGAGTATTTTCCTGATTTCCAATCGCAAGGTTTCCAAAAACTGCGGATTGTCATCACATAGAACAATTCGAAACATGGAAGTGCCAATCCCTTCATGATTAAATTGTGGATTTTGGCGGCTTATATTATGAGCCGGCAGTAAGTGTACGGAGTAATAATATTATTATACAGTTTCTGTCAATGCAGGAGCCATGCTATCATTGTTGGTATGGCCCTGGGTGTGGGGCTGTGTGTCGGGTTTTCCGGCACACAGCTTTTCCTTTTTTGTGATGGGAAATTCTGGTTGTATGCCGAAAATGTGGCAATCCCCAGGATTTCTGATATATTGTAAGATGCAAATCTGTATATAGAAAGGGGCCTGTTTTCTGCTCGGCGATTCTCATTCTATTTCTTGCAGTTTTGAAATATAAAAGGGAGGAAAGCAATGATTTTCTATGTAACCCGAAGAATCCGGCGAAACGCCGGGAAAGGTTTTGCAATGGCCATACTGCTGGGGTTTCTTGGATGGTTTCTGCTTTTGTTTAACGGGTTTATTACCCAGAAACAGATAGAAATTGACCATGCCTATGAAACAATGCCGGTATCTGTGGTAATTTCCAACCTCCAGGGCACCCAGACAGATAATCTGTGGATTCCGGAATCTGTGATTGATTACTTTATCCGTGATTCCTACAGCTATCTGGGCAAACAAGAGCCTGTGGCTTTTTCCTCCTATGTGAAGGATGTGAAAATCAAAAGTACCCTGTACTATACAATCACTGCAAATCCGGCCCTCGCAGATAAAGGGGAAGCTGAAAATCAGAAAATTGTGGGAATCACCTCCACAGCGGCTGAACCGGCGCTGAGTCAAACGGAAGGCGTACAAATCCGCTATTTTGTCCAGGATGGAGAAGCCAAGCTGGGTTCCGGGGAACCGGTTTGCATTGTGTCAGAATCCTTTTTGGATTCCCTGACCATGGATGCAGACGGCAAATACCGGATGGTATTGCAGGTCCATACTTCCCCGGATGCCAATGAGGCAAAGACCATCACAGTAGAAATTATCGGCTGCTACACAAAGGCGGATAACACCATCTACTGCTCCTGGAATACGGTTGCAGAGATTCAGAAACTGCTATCCGGGGAGATTGTAGCGGACAGTCTGGAGGCTACTATCCGGGACAACCGGGAACTGGATGCGTTCCGGGTACTTTTGAAGCGCCATTTTGCGGAAGTGAATCCCACGGGGGAGCCCACCCCCATTCCCAATGCCCCGGTGTTGTCCTACTTTCGGTATGCTGCTACCATTCACGATCAGCACTTGCAGCAAACCGTCGGGAGCTTGAGTCAGAATATGAGAACATTGCAGCTGCTGCTTCCTGTTGTGGTGGTGCTTGCCCTTATCATTGCTTTTTTTGCAGGTTTCCTCTATGTCTATGTTCAAAAAAAGCCATTGGCCGTTGCCCGTTCTCTGGGGACTTCCAAAAATACGGTTCTCCTATCCATTGTGTTGGAGAACCTGGTGTGGATTGCGGTCGGCGTTCCGGTTTGCCTGGGGCTGCTGCGCCTCATGTATATGGGTCACCGTGGCCTTACCTGTGTGGCGGCGGTGAACTTCGGATTTTTGGCAGGGACGTGGATTGCAGGGTATGTGGTGTGCGGAAAAAAGGCCTATTACAGTTTGAAGGAGGATGAATAAATGTGCGTTTTATCTTTACAGCAGGTTTCCTTTGCGTACCGCACAAGGTACCAGACTGTCTATGCGGTAAAGGAAGTGTCCTGCGCTTTGGAAGCGGGCGCTTTGTATGCCCTCGTGGGAAAAAGCGGAAGCGGGAAAACCACTTTGCTGTCTTTGCTGGCGGGCCTGGAAAAACCCGACACCGGGAAAATCCTCTTTCATGGAAATGATTTGCGCACTATGGATATGGATGTGTACCGCAGGGTACACGCCTCCGTCATCTACCAGAATTTCAATTTGTTCCCTTTTATGACGGTGCTGGAAAATGTCATGTATCCCATGATTCTGAACAAAAAAGCAAAGGAGCAGGCACAAACCCGGGCACATGAGACCCTGGAACAGCTGGGACTGGGGGCAAATTACTGGAGGCGAATGCCTGCCATGCTGTCCGGCGGAGAGCAGCAAAGGGTGGCCATTGCCCGGACGATTGCCAATGATGCCAAACTGATTCTGGCGGACGAACCCACAGGAAACTTGGATACAGAAAACACAAGAAACATCGTTGCATTGCTAAAAGAAATGGCCCATGAGCATGGTTGCACCGTGGTGGTGGTTACCCACGATGAGGATGTGGCTAACGAGGCAGATTATGTATACCGCATGGATAGCGGCAGATTGGTGGTGGATGAAAAATGAAGATGCAGCTTCAGCTTGTCCGTCAGCCAATCCGAACGATGGCATTTTTGATTCTTCTGAGCATGGCCTGTGCCTTTGCCTGTCTTGGGTTTGGGGTGTTCATTTCCGCCCAAACCACATTGGAAGGCATTGAAAAGGGTTTTGTGACCATTGCCCTGCCTACCAATCAAACAGAAATGGTGGAATACGAAACGGAAAGCGGCACTCACACCATGGAGCAAAGTGTGATTACCCCGCAGATGTGGGAGTACATACAAGGCCTGCCCGGCAAGGACGGCCCCGTGACCCGGGCTGTGCAACAGGAATTTGTCAGCGCATGGATTCCGGAACTTCAATCCGCAACCAGCGCAAAAGAGGCTGGGGCTTATCACACCGGATTGAATCGACCGTATGATAACGGTGTTTTTGTGGTTACGATTACGGAAATCGGAGAGCCTGACACCCAGTCTGTTCCAGGGAAAGTGGTAGTTTCCATAAAATCCAAGCTGCGGGATGCGGTCCTGCTGCACCCGGATTTTGAGCCAAGAGAAAATCTGACGCTGCACTGTGTCTTTTCCTCGGAAGAGGCGTATCACAGTGGAAATCTGCAAGTCGGCCAGGATTACATTGTCTACGGACAAAGCTATGTGGACTACGATTTGAAACTGAAGAATGATCTTGCAACTCTTCTGAAGCTGGAGGTCAGTGAAATATCCTGGGATCATATCAGCCGGGATACAAAGACCTATTTTCCTGGGGATTCATCATACGCTGCTGTCTATGTGAATGGGGACAAGGCAGTTGGCTTAACAGAGGCAGAGCTGCAAGCCGTTGACGCAGCAGGGGTGTTTGTTCAAAATGTTGCAGAAAACTACACCGAGGATTTCTATTTGCCGGATATATATGGAAATCCCAGTCCATACACCGGGGCGGAACTTCTGGCTACTCCCACAATTGGCCGCCTGGATTCCCCCGTGGAAGATTTTTTGCAGCAGGAGGGCAATGCATTGTGGCAAAGGGTTGTGGAAGAAGGGGGGATTCGCAACCGGTCGTTTCCCATTATCGGAACGGATTTTCTGGAGAGTATGTACCTTTTCCAGCAATCAGAAGCGGCGGTAGTATCGGGGCGGAGCTTTACAGAGGAGGAATATGGGACTGGAGATAAAGTGTGCATGATCTCCGAGACCATTGCTCAGGCCAACGGAGTTGCAGTTGGAGATACCATCTTGTTGCAGTATTTTTGGGGTGCCGACCCCTATGACGAGCTGGCAAAACAGGGGACGAGCAATCTCATGGCGCAAAGCTATTGCCAAAAGATTGGCTTTGAAGGCCAGAAGGAGGCATATACTGTGATTGGCATTTACCGCCAGTCCGACCTGTGGAGCCAGACCCTGTATGCCTTCACTCCCAATACTATTTTCGTTCCCAATGCATCTATGGAAGTTCCCACCCATACAGACAAGACAGGGATTTACTACACCCTGGTTGTGGAAAACGGTAGGATGGATGAAATGGTGCAGCTGCTGGAGGAACAGGGGTACCCGAAAGACACATTGCTTTTCTTTGATAATGGCTATTCAGAAATTGCTGATACCTTGCGCCACTTCCGGGAAAGTGCTGTCCAGATCTTCGCAGCATCCGGTGCAACCTGGGTTGTGGTATTGGGGGCATATCTTGTTTTCTTTGTGTTGAAACAGCGGAGGGTCGCAGGCCTGATGCTTTCTTTGGGAGCGGGTAAAAAGAATACGGCGATTTCTGTTTTCGTGACTGCCATGCTTCCGATTTTTCTGGCATCTGTAATAGGCACAGGGGGAAGCGTTTTGCTGCTGGGACAAACCATGGAAAATGTGTTTGCGTCTACTGCGGAAGGCTTCCGTGCTGCCTTCAGTGGGGCTGTGGGGGAAAAGACTGGAGAAATTCAGAATGTTGTTGCAGTGCTTCCCATAACAACAGTTCTTGCCGGAATCCTGCAGATTGCCATCTCCGCCGTGGCCTGCTGTCTTTGTTCCTTCAGCATATCCGGGAAAAATCCCCGTGCCCTACTCAGAAAGTAACGTGGTCGATGGGTGACGAGTGAGCAGTTTGTGTATTGAAAAAAGTAAAAAAGAAGACTGTTGCAAAATGAGAGTTTTGCAACAGTCCTTTACCCAAGCCTCCAGCCACAGCTGGAGGCTTGGGTATTATTCGCGTTAAATTTCCACTTCCATCCGGGAAACAACACCGGCGCAGCGGGGGCACAGGCCGTTTTCGTCGGCCTGGGTGCTGTGCATCCAGCAGCGGGGGCACTTGGTGCCTCTGGCCTCGGTGACACCGATGGTAAGACCGGGCAGGTTGGAGCCGGTGCCGGTGGTGGCATTCTCCGGCACAGCCTCCCAGTCGCAGGAGGAGACAATGAAAATCTCTGCCAGATTCAGACCCTCACAGGCGGCTTTCAGGGCCTCGTCCTGAATCTCCAGGCTTACATGGGCTTCCAACGCCTTGCCGATGCGCTTCTCGCTTCTGGCAATCTCCAGGGTGCCGTTTACATCCTGGCGCAGCTTCATCACCGTAGCCCACTTGGCCATGGCAGCCTCCGGCAGCACATAAGCAGCGCAGTCGGTGGGCATCTGGTTCAGGAGAATGTTCCGGGCGTCGTCCCCGTCCCGATGGGGCATGGCCTGCCAGATTTCGTCACAGGTGAAGGCCAGGATGGGGGCAAAGAGCTTGGCCATGGCGTCTACAATCAGATACAGGGCGCTCTGGGCGGAGCGGCGGCGCAGGCCGTTGGCATCCTCGCAGTACAGCCGGTCCTTGATGATGTCCAGGTAGAAGCTGGACAGCTCCACCACGCAGAAGTCGTTGATTTCATGGGACACCACATGGAATTCGTAGTTCTCATAGGCCTTCCGGCAGGTGAGAATCAGATCGTTCAGCTTGGTCAGCGCCCACTTGTCCAGCTCCTCCATCTCAGCGGGGGCTACCAGATGGTTGGGGTCAAAGCCGGAGAGGTTACCCAGGCAGTACCGGGCGGTGTTGCGGAACTTCAGGTAGTTCTGGCTCAGCTGCTTGATAATCTCCTTGGAGCAACGCACATCGGCGTGGTAGTCGGAGGAACCGGACCACAGCCGCACAATGTCGGCACCGTATTCCTTGATGAGGTCTGCGGGGTCAACGCCGTTGCCCAGGCTCTTGTGCATGGCACGGCCCTGGCCGTCCACCACCCAGCCGTGGGTCAGCACTTCCTTGAAGGGAGCACCCTCACCCAGAGCACCCACGGAGGTCAGGAGGCTGGACTGGAACCAACCACGGTACTGGTCGGCACCTTCCAGATATACGTCTGCCGGCCACAGCTCCGGGGTACGCTTCCGCAGGGAGGCGTAGTGGGTGGAGCCGGAGTCAAACCAGCCGTCCAGGGTGTCGGTTTCCTTGTCAAATTCTTTGCAGCCGCAGTGGGGGCAGGTGAAGCCCTGGGGAATCAGCGCCTGGGCTTCCTTCTCAAACCAGATGTTGGAGCCATATTGGTCGAACAGTTCCGAGATGTGGGCGATGGTTTCGGGGGTGCAGACAGGCTTGCCGCAGTCCTTGCAGTAGAAGACCGGGATGGGCAGACCCCACCGGCGCTGCCGGGAGATACACCAGTCAGCACGCTCCTGAACCATGCCAATCATCCGCTCCTCGCCCCAGGCGGGCAGCCATTTGAGGCCCTGGCAGGCCTTCACAGCTTCGTCCTTGAAGGACTCCACGGAGCAGAACCACTGGGGAGTGGCCCGGAAGATGATGGGGTTCTTGCACCGCCAGCAGTGGGGATAGGAGTGGACAATCTCCTCGGAAGCGAAGAGCATACCGCTTTCCTTCATATCCACCAGAATGATGGGGTTGGATTCGTCGGTTTTCAGGCCCTGATACTTACCGGCGTAGTCGGTATGCCGGCCCTGGTCGTCCACAGGCACCACCAGATCCATGCCGTAGCGCATACAGGTCTTGTAGTCGTCAGCACCGAAGCCGGGGGCGGTGTGAACACAGCCGGTACCGGAGTCCATGGTGACATACTCGGCGTTCACCAGACGGGAGGTCTTGGGCAGGAAGGGATGGTTAGCCAGCATATTCTCGAAGAAGCTGCCGGGGTAAGAGGCCAGCACCTGATAATTCTCAAAGCCGCCAATCTTCATTACCTTGTCCATCAGGGCCTCTGCCATGATGTAGGTCTCGCCGTTTTCCGCCTTTACCAGCACATAGGAGTCCCGGGGATGGAGGCAGATGCCCATATTGCCGGGGAGGGTCCAGATGGTGGTGGTCCAGATGACGAAGAAGGTCTTGGACAGGTCAAACTGGGAGAGCTTGCCCAGATCGTCTGCCATGGGGAACTTCACATACACAGAGGTGCAGGGGTCGTCCTGGTACTCAATTTCTGCCTCAGCCAGGGCGGTTTCGTCCTTGGGGCACCAGTACACGGGCTTGAGGCCCTTGTAGATGTAGCCCTTCTGGTACATGGCACCGAAAATCTTCACTTCCTCCGCCTCAAAGTGCTTGTCCATGGTGCGGTAGGGGTGCTCCCAGTCGCCGATGACGCCCAGCCGCCGGAAGCCGGCCATCTGCCGCTGAATGTAGTTTTCTGCAAACTCCTCACAGGCGGTGCGGAACTCCGGCACAGGCATGGCCTTCCGGTTCAGCTTGTTCTTCTTGATGATGGCAGACTCAATGGGCATACCGTGGTTGTCCCAGCCGGGGACATAGGGGGTGTAGAAGCCCATCATGGCGTGGCTGCGGACAATGAAGTCCTTCAGGGTCTTGTTCAGGGCGTGACCCATGTGGATGTCGCCGTTGGAGAAGGGAGGGCCGTCGTGGAGAACGAAGGGGGGCAGGTCCTTGTTCTTTTCCAGCATCTGCTGATACAGACCTTCCTGATTCCACCGCTCCAGCATACCCGGCTCCCGGTTGGGAAGGCCAGCCTTCATGGGGAAATCGGTTTTTGGGGTGATAATGGTGTTTTTATAGTCCATGGGAAAATTACCTCCAATTAAACTTCAAAAAGAAAAATGCCTTTGTCTCCTAAGAGACAAAGGCATATTACCTCTGCGGTACCACTCTTGTTCCGGCAAAGCCGACACTTTCTGGCGCGGTATCGGGCGCACCCGGCACAGCCTACTGCCCGAAATGGGGTTGGGTGTGCAGCTCCGAGGGGATATGGACATGACATTCCGCTGCCTCGCACCACCCGGCAGCTCTCTGTAGGAAGGGGTCAGGCCCACCTGTCCTCATCATAGCAGGATAGGATATGAAGTTAGCGGGTGGTTCTGTTCTCGTAGTTCCGCCCGAACTGCAGGTTGGTAAACTTGCTGGTGGTGGTTTCGGAAAGGGGATGCTTGGGAGCGGCCTTGGGAGCGGCATCCTCGGTGGTGCCAATCTGGGCTTCTAGGCTGGCGGAAATCTCGTCAGCTACCGCCTCTGCCTGCTTGCTCTCGTGGGGGGCAGACTCGCTCCGGTCATAGTCAAAAGGAGCGGGAGCGGCGGGACGGTTGGCAGTCTTGATTCGCTCCAGAGCCTGGACACACAGCTTCAGCTGCTCCTGCAAATCGGTAATCTTGGCAGCGGCGGCCTGCTTGGCCTCCTCAACCCGCTGATTCTCGGCGGCAATGAGGGAGGAAGCGTTCTTGGCATTTTCCGCAGCGGCGGCGTTGGCGTCGCTGAGCATCTTGGTGCACTTGGCCTCTGCCTCTTTTACCATCTTGTCGCAGGTCTTCTGGGCATTGACGATGGCGTCCTTCATGCTGTTCTCGTTGTTGCGGTACTCCTCCAGCTTGCTGACCAGCACCTTCATTTTGCTTTTCAGCAGAGCGTTTTCCTTATACAAGGTGATATAGTCCTCGGTGAGGGGCTCCAGCAGCTCATCCACGGAGTGCATATCATAGCCGCCGAAGGTAGCGCGGTTGAAGGAAATCTGCTCAATTTGTTGGGGTGTAAACATAAGAAGTCCTTTCTCCCGTCAGGGGTTCTCAGACATAGCTTTCCGCTTCTGTCTGAATGGTTTCCAAATCGCCTACCACACCCATGTTGTGGGGGCAGAACAGGTAAGTAGACTGGGCAACCTTCTTCACACTGCCGTCCAGGGCATATACGCTGCCGGACAGGAAATCCACCACCCGGCGGGTAAGGGCCTTGTCCACATTCTCCATGTTGAGAATGATGGCACGCTTCTTCCGCAGTTCGCTGGCGGCCTTGGCGGCATCGTCAAAGGTCTTGGCGTGGAACAGCACAACCTCCTGCTTGTTGCCGGAGGACATATTCAGCACCTGACCGGAGAAGCCGGTGGAAGTGGTGCTGGCGGTGCTGGAAGGAGCGGAAGCGGTGCTGGCGGAGTAGCTGCTGGAAGCGGGCTCCGCAGCGGTGCCGGCAAAGGGAGAGGTGCGGCGCTTCCGGGAGGGAGCGGGAGCTTCCTGAGCGGGCTCCTCCTCGTAGGCGTCTACCTCGTCGTCGTATTCATCATCATATTCTTCATCGGAATAGGGCTGGGCAAACTTCTTCACATTGTCCCAAAAACTCATATGTCTGTATCCTCCTAAAATGCGCACATCGGGTCAGATGGGCGATTGATAATTTCGCGGGCCAAAAATCCCGGTACCGATTCGTACCATGGTGCTGCCCATGGCGATAGCCTGCTGAAAATCGTCAGACATCCCCATAGACAAAACTGTAACACATACATTATCGTATTTTTTTGCCGTTATGTCAACAGAAAGGTTGTACATTTTTCGAAAAAATTTGTCGTTATCTCCGTGATTTTGACAAATGGGGGGGATCGCCATAAGCCCACGGACAAAAATGTTGGGAAAATCACACATTTGTTCCAGAATTTCCGGAAGCTCCTGTTCCCCAAAGCCGGATTTTGAAAGCTCCTGTCCGATATTTACCTCCAGGAGAATTTCCTGGCAAATGTTCTGTTTTGCGGCCTCCTGCTGAATTGCTTTCAGCAGGTGCAAAGAGTCCACACTTTGAATCAGGTCCACTTTACCCACCACCTGCCTTACCTTGTTGGTTTGCAGATGACCGATAAAGTGTACCGGCTTCCCTTCGTAGGCGTTATCTTTCAGCTTGGCGGTCAGCTCCTGCACCCGGTTTTCTCCGCAGCAGTCCACCCCGGCGGCGATGGCCCGGCGGACGGCCTGGGCGTCATTCATTTTTGTGGCGGCACAGAGCTGAATTTCTTCCGGCTTTCTTCCCGCTGCCAGAGCAGCTTCCCGGATTTGCTCCCGAATCCTAAGTACATTTTCTTCAATACACATTTTTCCGTACCTCCGTATATTTGTGTCTCCCGGCAGAAAAAGGCGACGAAGCGTTGCTCCGTCGCCTTTTTGCTAAGCAGTCGCTGCTGCGGCTTTCACAGGCCGGATGGGGGCCAGCGTGGAGATGGCGTGCTTGTAAATCATCTGCTGCTTGCCATCGGTGACCAGCACCACCACAAAGCTGTCAAAGCCGGTGATGGTTCCCCGGAGCTGGAAGCCGTTCATGAGAAACAATGTGACAGGGACCTTGTCCCGGCGCACCTCGTTGAGAACGGCATCCTGTAAGTTCATGGGTTCGGACATGTGTGTATTCCTTCTTTCTTTTGGGATACACAAATCCTACCACGATTCACTTGTCAAAATCCCGAAGATATTGTCGGGCGCTTTCAAGAATTTCCCTGGAAGACTGCCCATCCTCCCGGATGAGCCAGATGTTTTCCGGATTTCGCCGGAACCAGGTGAGCTGCCGTTTGGCGTAGCGGCGGGAGGCTTGCTTCACCTGTTGGGCGGCTTCCTCCAGGGAGCAGTCCCCATGCAGGGCTGCCACAAACTCCTTGTAGCCGATGGCCTGCATGGCGGTGGATTTTTCCGGAATGCCCCGGGCCAATAGCCCCTGAATCTCTCCAATCAGTCCGGCTTCCACCATGGCGTCCACCCGCCGGTCGATCCGGTCGTAGAGGGTCTGCCGCTGCCGGTCCGCCAGGGCAAAGCGGATGGGCTGATATTTGGAGGGGATTTCCTGGGTTCTCCGGTTGTGCTCCGTAATGGTCATGCCGGTTTCCAGATACACCTCCATAGCCCTTATAATCCGCTTCCGGTCGGAGGGATGGAGCCGGGCGGCAGACTCCGGATCTACCTCTCGGAGCTTTTCAATCACCGCTTCAATCCCCTGGGAGGCAGCCAGGGCTTCCAGCTCCTCCCGGCGCCCGGTGGAGGGGCAGGGTGCAAAGGCGTTGCCACGGATGAGGGCGTCCATGTAAAGCCCGGTGCCGCCCACGATAATGGGGGTTTTCCCCCGGCGGAGAATATCCTCCACAATGGGATCCGCCATGGCGCAGTACCGGCTGACGGAAAAGTCCTCCCAGGGCTCCGCCACCGAGAGCATATGGTGGGGTATCCCTTCCTGCTCCTGAAGCGTGGGCTTGGCGGTACCGATGTCCATGTCCTTGTATACCTGCATGGAGTCGCAGGATACGATTTCACCGCCGATTTCCTTGGCCAACTGGATGGATAGGGCGGTTTTTCCTGAGGCGGTGGGGCCTGCAATGGCTATGATTCTGGGCAAAGCAAGACCTCCTTCTCAGCTGCGCTTGAACTGCTTTTCCAGCTGTTTTTTGCTTAAAGTTATGCAAATGGGTCTGCCGTGGGGGCAGTATTTCAGGTCCTCCCGCTCCATGACCTGCTTTACCAGGGCTTCCAGTTCCCGGTCGTCGGTTTTCCAGCCCGCCTTGATGGCGGCCTTGCAGGCAACGGTGTGCAACAGGTTGTCCCGCACGGTGTCGGGGGCTTCCTTCCGCCCCGCCAGAAGCTGGGCGGCCAGGGTGTCCAGCGCATCCGCCACATCTCCATCGGACAAATCCATGGGAATCTGGCGGACGAGAAGGGTATTGTCTCCGAATTCCTCCAGCTCAAAGCCCAAAGAATCCAGAACCTGCTTGTTGGCCAGCAGAATTCCTGCTGCCTCGGCGCTGGTGCGGTAGGGCAGGGGGGTGAGGAGGCTCTGGGAGCTGATGGCCTCCTGATTGGCCTTCAGCTTTTCAAAGAGAATCCGCTCGTGGGCGGCGTGCTTGTCAATGAGATAGGCTTCCTCTCCCTGTTCCACCAGTATGTAGCTGCGGTACAGCTCTCCCACCATCCGCCAGGGGGCCTGGGCGGGCATGGAAAGGACGGTCTGCTCCGGTTCCGGGGCGGTTACCACAGGTTCTGCCTTGGGCTTTTCCACAGCTGCCGGGGGCGCTTCCACGGCTACCACAATGGGGGGAATGGTTTTCTGCCGCTCAATGGTGGGCGTAGCCACCGGCTCCCGGAGGGGGGCGGAGGCGCTGCGCTCCACTGCCGCTGCGGTGGCGGCGGCAGCCAGGGGACTGGGCTTGGGAGCCTGGGAGACGGCGGAGGTGAAGCTCTTGAATTCCTGAGGGGTCATGGTGCGGTAGAAGTCCTGCTTTTTTGCCGGGACTTCCGCTGCTTTGGGAGCAGGCTGGGAAGGGGGAGGGGCGGATTTGAACTGCACCTGGGGCCGGTTGGGGGTCTTGTTCAGCGCCCCCAGGACGCCGTAGTGGATACAGTCGAACACGCCGCCGCGGTTGAGAAAATTCACCTCGATTTTTGCCGGGTGGACATTTACATCCACCATGTTGGCAGGTACCCGCAAATGAAGCACACAGGCGGGGTATTTTCCCGGCATCAGCTGATTCCGGTAGGCCTCCTCCAAAGCGGAGACCAGCAGGGCAGACCGCACCGGGCGGTTGTTTACAAAGAAGGTTTGCAGGCTCCGGTTGGGCCGGGCATCCGTGGGCTTGGATACGAAGCCTGTGAGGCTGTAAACATCCCAGCGGCTTTTCACCGGAATCATTTTGCTGCACTCTCTGCCGTAAACACAGTAGATGGCGGCGGACAAATCCCCGTTTCCCGGGGTGGAGAGGGTCTGCTTTCCGTCTTTTAAGAAGCGGTAAGCTACCTCCGGGTGGGCCAGCGCCTGCTGCTGCACCACGGAGGCAATTCGGGCGGCTTCCGTAGCGTCGGATTTCATAAATTTCATCCGGGCAGGGGTGTTGAAGAACAGATCCCGGACGATGATGGTGGTGCCGTCCGGGCAGCCGGCTTCCGACTGCTCCGTGATGGCGCCCCCCTCCAGATGGAGGCTGGTTCCCTCCACGCTTCCGGCGGTTTTGGTCAGCAAATCAATCCGGCTGACGGAGGCAATGGCAGCTAGTGCCTCACCCCGGAATCCCATGGTGGAGATGGCGGACAAGTCCTCGGCGCTGCGAAGCTTGGAGGTGGCATGGCGCAAAAAGGCGGTGGGTGCATCCTCCGGGGCAATGCCGCAGCCGTTGTCCGTCACCCGCATAAAGGTCATGCCGCCCTCCCGGATTTCCACCGTGATTTGGGAGGCACCGGCGTCCACGGCGTTTTCCAGCAGCTCCTTGATGACGGAGGCTGGCCGCTCCACCACCTCACCGGCGGCAATCAGATTGGCAATATGGGGGGAAAGCTGAATAATTTTGGGCATAAAATCACCTCATAGCCAGAATACCAATGGCATTTACCAGCATGTGAATGAGCATGGATGTGCAGATGGTGCCGCTGCGGTGATAGGCCCAGGCCAGGAAAATCCCGGCGGGCAGATACTGGCAGAAGCACAGGGCCAAAAGGCCCAGGGGATACACCCCCACATAGCCTGCCACATGGATGGCGCAGAACACCAGAGTGGATACCAAATAAGCAAAGGGCAGACTTTTTTCGGAAAGACTGCCGAATAACAGTCCCCGATACAGCACTTCCTCTGCCACCGGCACCAGGAAGATGGTGGAGATTGCCATGGGCAGGAAATTCTCCTGCACCATCACCTGAATGGACAGGTCGTTGACATTTTGAAAATTCGGATAAAACCGGGTGATGGCCAGCCCCACCAGAATCTGCCCCAGGTAATAAAGACCAAAGCCTGCGGCGGCCGTTCCCAGACAGGAGGAGAGATTTTCCCCCAGATGTTTCAGGGAGGCTTTCAGATACCGGAAAAAGACAAGGGTGACACAAAAGAAATTCAGGACGAAGAAGACCACATTCTGCTGGGCTTCTGTCATGGGGAAGGGAAGCAGGTTGAGCAGGAGTACAACGGCTGTGGGCAGCACCAGCAGCTGCAGGGCAAAGTAAAACCAGCCGTACCGCTGCTCCTTCCAGGATGGGGCAATCATGGTATTTTTCATATTATTCCAACATTTTCTTGAGCTTGAACAGCTCGTTCATGGCTTCGATGGGGGTCAGGGTTTCAATGCTGATTTTTTCCAGAGCAGCGCATACCTGCTGGCTCCGCAAATCCAGCATACTGATCTGATCCTCCGGTTCTTTAACGCTGGCAGCCTGGGGGCGGACACCATCCTGGGCTTCCAGCTCCTGCAAAATCTGCCGTGCCCGGGCTACTACGGAATTGGGCAGCCCTGCCAGCTTGGCAACCTCCACGCCGTAGCTGTCGTCGGTGGCACCGGGAACGATTTTCCGCAGGAAAATCATCCGGTCGCCTCGTTTTTTAACAGCAATGTTGTAGTTTTTTACATTGGGCAGCTCGTTTTCAATGGCGGACAGCTCATGGTAGTGGGTGGCAAATAGGGTCTTTGCCCCCAGCTGCCGGGGATTGGCAGCGTACTCCAGCACCGCCCGGGCAATGGCCATGCCGTCATAAGTGGAGGTGCCTCTGCCGATTTCATCCAGAATCAGAAGGCTCTTGGCGGTGGCGTACTTCAAAATGGAGGCCACTTCTGCCATCTCCACCATGAAGGTGGACTGACCGGAGGCCAGGTCGTCGCTGGCGCCAATCCGGGTGAATACCCGGTCCACAATGCCGATTCTGGCACTGCGGGCGGGGACGAAGGAACCAATCTGGGCCATAAGCACGATGAGAGCCACCTGACGCATATAGGTGGATTTACCCGCCATATTGGGGCCGGTGATGATGGAAACCTGGTTGTCCTTGGAACCGATGTGGGTATCGTTGGGGACAAACAGGGAATCCTTCAGCATCAGCTCCACCACCGGGTGGCGGCCGTCGGTAATGGAAATCTCCCGGTCCAGGGTAATCTCCGGGCGGCAGTAGCCCCGCTGGGCAGCCACACTGGCAAGAGAGCAGAGGACATCCGCCTGAGCCACGGCTGCGGCGCTGCGCTGTACCCGGGCAGCCTGCTCCGCCAGAAATTCCCGCAGCTGGGTGAAAATCTGGTACTCCAGGGCGGTGAGCCGCTCCTTGGCCCCCAGCACCTGATCCTCCAAGTCCTTCAGTTCCTGGGTGATGTACCGTTCGCAGTTGGTTAGGGTTTGCTTGCGGATATACCCCTCCGGCACCTGATTCACAAAGGATTTGGAAACTTCAATATAGTAACCAAATACCCGGTTATAGCCCACCTTCAGGGTGCGGATGCCGGTTTTTTCCCGCTCGGCAGCTTCAATGGCGGCGATGGTGTCGGAGCCGCCTTTCATAATGCTCCGCAGATGGTCGGCCTGAGGGTCTGCCCCTTCCCGGATAATGCCGCCTTCCCGGACAGTCAGGGGCGGCTCGTCTACAATGGTAGACTCGATCCGGCCGGCGCAGTCCTCCAGAGGGTCGATTTCGCCGTTCAGGCTTACAAGCAGTGGAGATTCCAGCTCCTGTAACTGCCGCTTCACCAGAGGAAGGGCCCGCAGTCCCTTGGCAAGACCCAGAAGATCCCGGCAGTTTACGGTGCCAGTGACGATTCTCGTCATCACCCGCTCCAAATCGGAAACATCCCGAAGGGCTTCTTCCAGTTCGCCCCGCACCGCTGTGGCGGAAACCAGCTCCTCCACGGCGCTTTGGCGGCGGTAAATCTCCCCACCGTCCAGCAAAGGCTTTTCAATCCAGCTGCGCAGCAGCCGTCCGCCCATAGCGGTGTGAGTCTTGTCCAGCACCCACAAAAGGGTGCCTTTCTTTTCCTTGCTCCGCAGGGTTTCCGTAAGCTCCAGATTCCGCCGGGCGTCCATATCCAACTCCATGAATTTGCCGGAGGTGTAGTATTGGAGCTGGCGGATGTGGGTTAAGTCATTTTTTTGCAGGGTCAGAAGGGTGCGCAGCAAGGTTCCGGCGGCCAGTACCGCCTCCGGAAGCCCGGTGAGCCCCAGCTCCGACAAAGGCTCCCCAAAGTGGCTTTCCAGCACCTCCTGGGAATCCGCCGGGGAGAACTGCCCCGGCTGCTCCTCGTCCACGCAGCAGGAAAGGCGGTGAAACAGGGCGTCCTCCAAAACCGGGTCGTGGGCGGCGGCGCCTCCCCGGATGACTTCGCTGGGGGAAAACCGTCCCAGCTCGCAGGCGGCAGAAGGGGCATCGGGGCAGCTGGTGACATAGAAAGCGCCGGTGGACAGATCGCAGAAAGCCAAACCGCTGCTCTGCTTTTCCCCGTAGATACAGGCGATGTAGTTGTTCTTGCTCTCCTCCAGCATGCAGCTTTCCGTGACGGTGCCGGGGGTGACGATTCGGGTCACCTCCCGCTCCACCAGTCCCTTGGCCAGAGCCGGATCCTCCGTCTGTTCGCAGATGGCGACTTTGTAGCCCTTGCTTACCAGTCGGGCGATGTAGGAATCCACGGAGTGGTAGGGGACGCCGCACATGGGGGTCTGCTCTTCCTTGGGCTTGTTCCGGTCCCGGGTGGTGAGGGTCAGATCCAACTCCCGGGCAGCCAGCCGGGCGTCCTCGTCGAACATCTCGTAAAAGTCACCCAGACGGAAAAACAGGATACAGTCCTTATTTTGTTCCTTGATGGTGTAGTATTGCTTGCGCATGGGGGTAAGCTCTGTGTTTTTCTCTTCCATGCCGATTCTCCTAAGTTTGTAGTTTTTACGGTTCCAGCCGTCCCGTCAGGCTCCAGGTGGTGGCGCCGGTGATGGTTACCCGGGCAAAGGTACCGATGGCGGACGGGTCTCCCGGCAGACGAACCAGCCGTCCGCCCTCTGTCCGGGCGGTAAGCAGCTCCTTGTCGGTGCCGTCAATGAGGCACCGGAGAGTTTTGCCAATATACCCCTCGTGAATGGTCTCGGAAATCTGATTTTGCAGAGCGCACAGCCGGTCGAACCGGCGGTTCTTCTCCTCCTTGGGGGTGGGATCGTTCATAGCGGCGGCAGGTGTGCCGGCTCTGGGGGAGAAGATGAAGGTAAAGAGGGCGTCATACCCCACCTGGGAGATAAGGGAGAGGGTTTCCTCGAACTCTTCCTCCGTCTCTCCGGGGAAGCCCACGATTACATCGGAGGTCAGCACCAGATCCGGCATGACGCTTTTGGCGTAACGCACCAGCTCCAGATACTGCTCCCGGTCATAGTGCCGGTTCATGGCTTTCAGCACCCGGCTGGAACCGGACTGGAAGGGAAGGTGGAGCTGCTTGGCGATTTTGGGATAAGCTGCCATGGTGTCAAAGAGCTTTTTACCCGCATCTCTTGGATGGCTGGTCATGAAGCGGATGAGAAAATCCCCGGGAATCTGGGCAATCTGGGAAAGCAAATCGGAAAAGTCCATGCCGCAGTCCAGATCCTTGCCGTAGGAGTTTACATTCTGACCCAGCAGGGTAATCTCCTTGGTGCCACCGGCAATCAGCTCCCGGCACTCCCGCAAAATATCCTCCGGCTTTCGGCTCCGCTCCCGGCCCCGGACATAGGGGACGATGCAGTAGGTGCAGAAGTTGTTGCAGCCATACATGATGGAAACCCAAGCCTTCAGGGTGTCGTCCCGCAGCTGGGGTAGACCTTCCGCAATGGAGCCCGCCTCGTCCTGGGTGTAGAAGGTGCGCTTGCCGGTGGTGAGCACTTGGTACAATAGCTGGGGAAACTGCCACAGATGATGGGTGGAAAAGACACCGCTTACATGGGGATAGCTCTTGCGGATGCGCTCCACCACCTGCGCTTGCCCCGCCATGCAGCCGCAGAGGAAAATCTTCTGCTCCGGGTGGCGGCGCTTGGTGTGGGTGAGGGCTCCCAGATTGCCGAATACCCGCTGCTCTGCATGCTCCCGGATGGCGCAGGTGTTCATCACCACCACATCCGCCCCCTCGGCGGCGTCGCGGATGGCGTAGCCGCTTTCGATGAGCAGTCCCCGAATCTGCTGGGAATCCGCCTCATTTTGCTGGCAGCCATAGGTCTCCACATAGGCGGTGGGAATCCGGTTTTTGTCCAGCCAGTACTGGCGGATTTTATGACAAAAGGCAAACTGCTGCTGCAGCTGCTCCTGAGAAATCACTGTGGTTTTGGTATTCATGGAAAATCTCCTTTTGGGATACTTACTCAATTATAAATAATAGCATTTTCCACGGTTTTTTGCAAGGTCTGGGAGGGAAAGCGGAAAGGGAAATTTTCTGTGAACAGCCCGGTTGTACCTTGCGTTTCCCGGGGATTCGTGGTAAGATGAATGAAATTCTGTCCCGAGTTGCGGGAGAAAGAGGTTAATATGATTTGCAAGCATTGCGGCGCGGAGCTGAAGGACGAGGAACAGCTCTGCCCTGTCTGCGGAAAATCCCAGACGGAAGAAGTTCCTCAGCCGGAAACGGTAGCTCCGGAAGGGGAGGAAAGTCCGGCAGAAGAGGCATCCGGGGAGGAAACTCTCCTGAATGAGGTGCTCTCCCAGGAGGAAGCCCAGGAGGAAACACCCCAAAAGTCTTCCATGAAGCCCGGAGCCAAACCCTGGCAGATTGTGACCCTGACATTGGTGTGTGTGGCGCTGCTGGCGGGTCTGGCGTTTATGATTATCCGGGCGGTGAATGAGGCCCAGAAGCCCTCCCAGGAGACAGAAGCCACCGAAGCCACGCAGGAATCTCTTCCCAGTACTCTGGGTACTTCTGTCCGCGGGGACTATACGGTATCTGACGAGGAAGCCGCTGCCATGACGGATACGGTGGTGGCCCGGGTCGGGGATTTGGAGCTGACCAATGCGGAACTTCAGATTTTCTACTGGATGGGTGTGTATGATTTCCTGGAAAGCAACAGTGCGTATCTTACCTATTACGGCCTGGATTTGACCAAGCCTCTGGGGGAGCAGGTGCAGAACACCCAGACGGGAGACACCTGGGAGCAATCCCTGCTGGAGTATGCCCTCCAGACCTGGCACCGGTACGCGGCGCTGTACCAGATGGGCATGGCAGAGGGCTTTACCCTCAGCGAGGATACCCAGAAGATGCTGGACAGCCTGGCGGAAGATATGGAAGAGCTGGCCAAGGAGAATGACTACGAAACCGCTGAGGCACTGATTGCGGCGGATATGGGCGCCGGCGCCAATATGGATGGGTACGCGGCGTTCCAGTTCATCAACTGCTATGCCCTGGAGTATTTCCAGAAGCTCTATGAGGGGCTGAACCCCACCGATGAGGAGATTGAGGCCTTCTTTACGGAAAACGAAGCCACTTTTGCGGAGAGCGACATCACCAAGGAGAGCGGCTACACCGTGGATGTGCGGCACATTCTGGTATTCCCTGAGGGGGGCACCGAGGGTGAGGATGGTGAAACCACCTATACCCAGGAGGAGTGGGACGCATGCAAGGCGGAAGCCCAGAAGATTCTGGATGAGTGGCTGGCAGGGGAGGCAACGGAAGAAACCTTTGCCCAGCTGGCCGGGGAGTATTCGGAAGACCCGGGCTCCAAGTCCAAGGGCGGCCTGTATACCGGCGTGACCCAGGGCTACATGGTGGAGGAATTCAACGACTGGATTTTCGACGAAGCCCGGCAGGTAGGGGATTATGGTCTGGTGAAGACCAGCATCGGCTACCACATCATGTACTTCTCCGGAAGCGAGGAGATTTGGTACACACAGGCAAAGCAGGCGCTGCTTTCCGAGCTGTCTACCAACCTCATTGAAGACGCCCTGGAAAAGTATCCTATGGAAGTGGACCACCAGGCCATCGGACTTGGCTATGTGAAGCTGTCCTCTGAGGAAGAATAATAAATCGGGTGTGTCCCAAACGGGCAATGTCATTAAGTTAGTGACATTGTCCTAATGCAAAGACGGATAAGAACGAGTGCATCCGGCGACGGATGCACTTATTCTGTAAAAAGGGCATGA
>CASFFN010000015.1 GCA_949293985.1 uncultured Eubacteriales bacterium
TAGGCCCTCCCCTGCGCCGAAATAGCGCAAATACACATCCTCCAGGTTGGGCTCTGCCGGTTTACAGGGAATCGGGGGCTTCTCTCCCAGGAGGCGGACGCAGATTCCCTCCGGCTTCTGGAAGAGGCCGCAGACCGTGCCATAGGCGGAAGCCTCGTTCAGCTGGTTCTCCGGCACCACTGCCTCCCAAAGCTGTCCTTCCAGCTCCCGGAGAAGCTCCGGCGGGGTGGCCTGGCGGAGAATCTCTCCCTGGGAAAGGAGAATCAGCTCCTTGGCAATGTACTCCACATCCTGCACCACATGGGTGGAAATCATCACGATTTTGTGCAGGGCAATCTCCCCGATGAGATTGCGTATGGCAATCCGCTGCCGGGGGTCCAGGCCGGCGGTGGGCTCGTCCATAATCAGGATATCCGGGTCATGGAGAAGGGACTGGGCGATGAGCAGACGCTGCTTCATACCGCCGGAGAAGCTGCCGATGGGCTTGTTGGCCACATCCGACAAAGCCACCGCCGAAAGGGCCCATTCAATCCGCTCCCCGGCCTGCTCCCTGGACATATCCTGCAGGGATGCCAGATAGTACAAAAAACGCCGGGCTGTAAAGCTGGGATAGAAGGTCTGCTGCTGGGGGCAGTAGCCCAGCCGACGGCGATAGCTCCGCCCCAGATGGGAAATAGCTTCCCCATCCAGGAAAATCTCCCCGGAGGTCTGGCGGAGATTCCCGGTGAGAATGTTCATCCAGGTGCTTTTCCCGGCGCCGTTGGGCCCCAGCAGCCCATAAATGCCCGGCGTCAGGGTGACACTCACCCCTTTCAGGGCCTCTTTCTTGCCATAGTGCTTGGTCAGGTTCCGCATTTCCAGTTCCATACCGCTCCCCCTTTGGTTTCTGTTTCCAATTTGTATTTTTTGCTATCTCGCTTTCAGGGATGAAATCATCTTCATCCATAGAAACGCACCACATCTGCAAAAAAGGACAAAGAAATAAAAATATTTTTGAATCCGGTTATTTTCTGCTTTCATCTCCGCTCCGGCAGTTTCCATGTTTGCTTCTTTCCACATTGCATAAGTCCGGGAATGGAAACGGAATGTGACAGGATGCCGGAAAGCGGCACCCTGTCACGGTGAAATGAGAAAGCTAAGAATCAGTACCCGCCGGCCCGGCTTTGGTCGTAGCGGTCGGCGTAAAAATCCGCCTTGGAAATGACACTTTTACCGCCATGATAATTTCCAATGAAGAATCCGTCGCCTTCGTAAAGTATGCCGTATACCATGCCATCGGTTGCCCCACCGTTGGGAAGCAGATACAGAGGGCCTCCATCCATGTCCATAAAGTAGATGTAGCATCCCGCATCAGTCTTTTCGGTAAAGGTCTGAATCAGAAAGACTTTGTGATCCAAAATCCAGAAGTTGACGACCCGCTCCATGGTGACGACCACCCGTTCTGTCTGGGTCTGCAAATCATACAGGCATATGTCGTTGCCCTTCTGGTAGATATAGGCATAGCCGTAATGGACTGCCGGGTCGACAGTGAGAATCAGCCCGTCCTCCTCAGAGGCAATGGTCTTGGTTTCCCCGGTCTTTTGGTTATACAGCCGAATCTCAGAAGGAATACGGTTTTTCAGGTATTCCTGGTAGCTTACACCGCCGTAGAAGCGCTCCCCCCAATCCAGGTATTCTTCCTCGGTCATAAGCTCATCCCGATGGGTAAGGAGCAGGAAATCCCCATACATTCCTCCAATACCCCAACCGTTCCCGGTATATTCCTGGGGCAGTTCCTCTTGGATTCCGGAAGCCAGGTCGTAGATGTAGGTGTGGGCTTCCTCCCGGCTGCCACCCTCCGGAGCAACAATTCTTTCTTCGACAGAAATGGTGCATTTTCCGTCGGCAAAAATTCCCAGCGCAACATTGCTGTAATACTGGTATTCGTTTTCCGACTCCCAGTGTTCCAGAACCTTCCGCTCTCCGGTGGCCGGGTCTTTGGTCAGAAAGAGATAGCCCCCATTCCCGTCTTCCGTTATGGCATAGATGGTACCCCGGTAATCACACAGATAGGATACCCTTGAACCAATCCAGGCCTGGCAGGTCTCATCCTGGTGGGTGCAGCCGGGTTGGGGGCATAGCCAGATGGTTTTCCCGGAATCCATATCCGTATACTTCAGGGCCTTGTTACCGGAGTAGTAGCCGTTACTGCCGGAGGCTGCTGCGCCGAACATCTCCACATAAGCTGGACGAATATTCTCTTCAGGATAGGGGAAGGTCTCCGGAGCGGTGTTCATCTCCTCGGTTTCCGGCTGGGGTGCTCCCTCCGGCGCAGTGGGGACGGTTACCTGCCCTCCTGCCTCCGTGGTCTCCCCGGGAACCGTCCCGGTGGGGGAATCCGGCCCCGGCGTTTGTTCGCAGCCCCAGCAGGAAAGGGCCAGGCAAAAAACGAGTAAGATGCACACAATCTTTTTTAACATAGCGGAGACCTTCCTTTTCAAAAGCGTTATGAATCACTACTTACGGATGACCCGTAGCACTTGCGGTAACTATACTATCTGCGTATACAGTAACATAGGCATATACAGATTCACATTTGACGACTTGGGACATCCCGTATTTACACGGTACAGCTTCCGTACTGACTGTATGGATTTTTTCTGTGAGCGTTCGTGTCACGCTTCTCCCTGTGTATGTACGATAGCCATGACTTATTGTGTTATATTTGACAACCGGTCCATCCAAATCTACTCTTATTGCCGCCTCTGTATAGAAGCTTGTCCAGCCGCCCTCTTTGGGATCATAGTGGGTTGTAAGATTGCCGGAATAATCCTTGCCATTATACTTGAAAGAAATCGACGAATAGCCATTTCCTCTTGCAGAAACGGTGACCGAAGAAGGGATAACGATGGTAATCAGCACCATTACCAATGCCAGAGCCAGAGAAAGAATGCGTTTTTTTATTGTGTTTTCGTCCTTCTTCAAATGAAATGTAATTGTAATTTTTAAACGAGCTTCTGGGCCATGGGTGTTCAGGAAAATGTGCCCATTGGAATCACATTCTTTCCATTATATCAGATATTGTTGCAGGTTCAAATTATTTTGAAATTCTATTCCACATCAAGCGTAACATAATTTTATATTTCGGTCAATATTTAATTTTAATTTAACAATTATTTATTCGATATAGCCAAATTTACAGCGTTCCAAATGAAATATCAATCAAATTCTTGTTGCCATTGCACGACCAGGTTATGGAAAGAAATGCTGCATTTCCCATTTGTCTTTGCTTTGGCTGCTTTGCGTTTTTCCTTCTACCGGAATATGTATAAAAAATATGACATAAAACCGGGAGAAATTAAAATTTGTAAAAGTTTACAGCTTCTCCATTCTATTTATGTGCATGATGCCGCAGAAGCAGGATAGAAACACAGCATAAAAAATATTTTAGAATGTGTCCTATTTTGACCGGGTATTTCGTTTTATTCGGTAAAGAAGATTTTCTCCGAAAGTGGTTTGCGTTGTAACCCGTTTCCAGGAAAAAAGTCATATACCGCAGCTTCTGCGCCTCCGGAAAAGCCTGGAGCACCGTCTACCGAGCATTCCCAAGAGAATCTGATAGATTGCATTTTGGAGTTTTTTCCCAAATATTGTTTCGTATTTCGTAATAGTTCACAAATCAAAAGGTATTTATCCTCCACAATTGACACAGTTTGCATAATGCACTATAATGGTTTCGGCAGCATCTCCCTTGCCGTAGCCGGGAATACCGATTACCATAAGCAAGACAAACCGTCCTTTGGGGAGAAAAGCCTTTGCCGACACCAGCCAACGAAAAAGGAGTGATTCTATGAAGCTGCGAAAATGGCTGTGTCTGGGCTTAAGTCTGGTGCTGATTCTGGGCGTTCTCTCGGGCTGTAAGAACGACACCCCGGACAATACGGAGCCGCCGGTCAACACGGAACCGTCGGAAACCACGGAGCCCACCTTCGCCCCGCCCACGGAGCCCACCACGGAATATCAGGACCCCTACCCCACCCAGCCGGAGGAACCGCCCCAGAGCTACGCTCCCCCGGAGGAGAATCGGCTGGTACAAAGAGACAGCGATATGCAGATGGCTCCCAGCTCAAGTCTTGACGGCTATTACTTCGGCAGCCAAGTGCTGATGTTCTACGATGGGGCAACAGGGGAAAACCGGGTGTTGTGTCAGAATCCGGGCTGCGCCCATGAGGAAAGCGGCTGCACCGCCTGGCTGGGAGAGAACACCTCCATGATGGAATATCAAGGCGTTCTCTATTTCACCAGGACGGAAGAATCCGGTGCCCAGCTATGCACCAAGGACCCGGAGACCGGGGAAATCCAGGTTTTAGCCCAGTGGGATCATCCCCAGGAGGGGAAGACGGAATGCTCCATACAGCAGGTTTCCCACAATATGTTTCTCATGTCCTTTTCCCAGTCCCAGTTGGTGGAACAGGACGGGCTTGCCCTTCGGGAGGAGACAGATTGGCAAGTTCTGTACGACCTGGATACCCGCACCGAACGGAAAATCGATTGGGAGCAGGATGACAACTTCATAGGGATTCAGATTTTCAACCGGGACCATGCCGTGGCGCTTGCCGAAGTCCCGGATACCGAGATTCCGGGAAAGGCGTATACGGAACTGTGGCTGTATTCCCTGGCCGACGACAGCTATACCGTCATTTCCTCCCAGGAAGAAGACGGCTTCCAGCGCTCCGGCGATCCCTGTGCGTTCTATGGGGAGCAGATGGCCCTGCTGGAGGGCGACACCCTGTATGTCTACGACCTGAACACCCTGGAAAAGCGGGAAATCATCACCATGGCAAATATTCGGAACTACTGGATAGCCGACGGCAAGGTGTTCTTCGCCGTGAAGGACACACCCTTAGGCCAGTCCTCTCCCCTGCTGCGGCTGTACTATGTGGATTTGGAGGGAGGCACACCCACCCGGCTGAAAAACAACGACGAAACCCTCTCCGTTTATTTCCGGATTGTTTGGGAAGGCACCAGCTTCTTTGTGGGACAAATTTTGGATGATAACTTCCAGTCCCACGAATACATCATCTCCAAGGCGGATTACTACACCGACAATTTTGCCGCCGCCTCAGAAATGCCCACAATCTAACGCATATATACGCAGCGCCGCCGGTTTGCCTTTTGGACAAACCGGCGGCGTATTCGCATTTTGGTTATTTCCCCAGATACCGGCGGATTTCCCCAAGGAAAACCTCTCCGTATTCCTGGGCCTTGTACTGTCCCACACCTTTTACCTTCAAAAACGCCTCCATGGTACAGGGGGCCTTTTGGGCCATATCCTCCAGAGCGGCATTGGAAAACACGATATAAGCCGGTACCCCGGCCTCCAGGGCCAGCCGGGAGCGGAGGCCTTTCAGGGCGGCAAGCAGTCCGCCCTGGGGCTGGGGAGCCAAATCCGCTTTTGGCACGGCAGGAAGCTTCTCCGCAAACATCCAGACCTGCTCCCCGCCGTTGAGAACCTCCCGGGCTTTTTCCGTGGGAAAAAGGCTCCCATACTCCGGATGGATACGCAGGTATCCCTGGCTTTCCAGGGTTTCCACCCAGGTGCGGATATCCCGGCGGTTATGATTTTTCATGACGCCGTAAGACGGCAGGCCGTCCAGTCCCAGGGCCAGAATCCGCTTATCGGCACTGCCTGCCAGCGTCCGAATCACCGCAGTCGGGCCAACAGAATAGCCCAGCATTTTGTATATCTGCCGGGTACACTCCAGAATCTGCCGCGCCGGAAGGGTAATCTCCACCTCCACCACCTCCCGGTTACAGTTACCGCAGTTATGGCACCGCTTCTCGTGGGGCTGGCCGAAATAACCCAGAATATAACCCCGGAGACAGCCTTCCGTTTTGCAATAGGCAATCATTTTTTCCAGCCGCTGCAAATCCCGGGTCATCACCAACTGCTGGGTCTCCTGAGAAAGCATGGGGTTCTCCCCCGGGTGCTGAATCAGGAATTTTGCTGTGCTGACATCCCCGGCGGAATAGAGCAAAATACAGTCCGCCGGGGAGCCGTCCCGCCCGGCACGCCCCGCCTCCTGGTAGTAGGCCTCCATGCTCTGAGGCATATTGTAGTGAATCACAAAGCCCACATTGGACTTATTGATGCCCATGCCGAAAGCGTTGGTTGCCACCATCACGCTGCACCGGTCATATACAAAGTCCTCCTGATTTTGCCGCCGCTCCTCATCCGCCAGCCCCGCATGGTACCGGGTTGCGGAAAATCCCTGCTCCCGCAGCAGTCGGCAGACCTTTTCCACCTCTTTGCGGGTGGCACAGTAGACGATGCCGCACTGGTGACGCCGCTGGGCCATCAGCTCGCAAAGCTCCAGGGGTTTATTTTGGGGGCGCAGCACCTGAAAGTGGAGGTTGGGCCGGTCAAATCCAGTCACCACAACCAGGGGGTTCTCCAGCCCCAGCAGCCGGATTACATCCTCCTGCACCTGCCGGGTAGCTGTGGCGGTAAAGGCGGAAACCACCGGCCGGTAGGGCAGCTGCCGCAGAAAATCCACAATTTGCAGATAGCTGGGGCGGAAATCCTGTCCCCACTGGGAAATACAGTGGGCCTCGTCCACCGACAGCAGAGAAATCCGAATCCGGCTCACCGCACGGCAAAAGCCCTCGGTTTGCAGCCGTTCCGGCGCCACATAGATGATTTTATACATTCCGGCCGCCACATTTTCATAAACCAGTCGGATTTGGGCCGGGTTCAGGGAGCTGTTGATATAAGCCGCCGCGACACCCACGCTTTTCAGAGCCATTACCTGGTCCTTCATCAAGGAAATCAGAGGGGACACCACCAGGGTAATGCCCTCCAGCATCAGCGCGGGAATCTGGTAGCACAGGCTCTTTCCGCCCCCGGTGGGCATCACGCCGAACACATCCCGCCCGGACAGCTGCTCCCGAATCAGGCTTTCCTGTCCTTCCCGGAAAGCCTCATAGCCGAAGTATTTACTGAGAAGTTCCTGAATTTTGTTCATGTTTCTCCTCTCTGTTTTGGAAAACAAGATATGTTTTCCATATCATACCACATCGCCAACCAAAAAAGCAACGGCTCTTTTCCCGGGGAAATCCTCGCGAAAAGAGCCGTTTGGTCTTGGGGAATCAGGCAATCCGGTTCAGGTCGCCGGCCACCAGGCCTTCGTTGATGCGCATGGTGTTGTTGGCGAAAATCATCTCGTCAGCACCCACCTTCTTGGCAAACTCCGTCAGGCTGCCGTCCCAGTAACGATAGTCAATCTCGTATACCGTGGAGTAGTGGTCCACAAGGAAGGGCATCAGGGCACAGCCATAGGATTCCTTCACCACAATACACACGGAGCCGTCGGTAACTCCGGGGTTGTGGAACTCCGTGAAGGGGTTATCGCCGGCGGCGAAGGTGCTGTACTTCATGGCCGCATCGTAGTTGCTCACATCATTGATAACAGGCCAGTCCAGTTTCGTGCCATTTTTGTCCGTAAAGGTCATGGAGGTACTACGGAAGTAGGGATAGTAGGCCGTGACGGTATCGGACACATCGGAGCCGATATTCATATACTGGGTCAGGCTTCCCCGGAAACCGGTAAAGTCCACGCTCTCCCGCTGGTCCAGGGTATAGGGAGCGACGCCCTTGGCCTTGCACAATGCCTCGTAGGCATAGTACGCGCCTCTGGCCGTCCAGTGGTGGTCGGTCTTGAAATACAGGTACTCATCTCTGTGCCGCATCATGTTGTCATAGGCGCTCACGCCGGTGACATCGTCGGACAGCATAGAAATCAAAGCATTGATGGCCTCTCCCTGATCGGCATAGTCCTTCATCTGGGCCCGGATATCATCCGGCAGCACAATGCCAATGGAGGTGGGCACCGGCAGGGCGTACACCTTGGTCACGCCCTTCAGGTTCCCGGCGATTTTGTTTACCACATCCGCATAGTCCTTGGTGGAACTTTCGATATACCGGAAGCCCTCAAAGCCGCTGTCGTCCACCTGGAAGATGGGGCTGCGGAAAGAATAGGTGCCGGACTTGCTGGTGAGGGTGGGATAGCTGGAAGGCGCCTCGGTAGTAGGCTCCGTAGGCTGGGTGGTGCCGTCCGTAGGCTCCTGGGTTTCTGTGGGCTGGGTGTCCTCAGAAGGCTGCGTTCCCAGAGCCTCAGCGCCCTCGATGACAGACTGGGCTTTCTGATAATCCGGGCTGATGCACAGAATAATGGAGGTGCCCTGCTGCCAGATTACCGCATTGTCAATCTTGGGCACTTCCTCGGGGATATAGCTCTGGAACTGGCTGCGCAGCTGCTGCACATGGGTCTTCACGCTGTTCATGGCAGCCTCCACATCCGACTCCTGGGAGACGGTGATGAGGGCTACCTTGTCGGCATAGTAGCCGCTGCCGGCATACATTTTCACAGCAGCGCCCTCCGGCAGATCCGGAAAATACATAGCGCCGCTGTCTCCCACATCTTTGAGCTCCGTGTCATACTCCAGCTGCGAAAGCAGGGCCTGCAAAGCCGCCTGGGGATCCAGGGTTTTTGTCTCTTCGTTTTTCTTACCGCAGGCGGTCAGCCCAAATACGGATACCAAAACCAGCAGTAAGGCAACCGTGCGTTGAATGTGTTTCATGCAATCGACTTCTTTCTATTGGATTTCCGTGACTTCCCATTGGGAGAATCTTTTTACGCCACTTATGTTAACCCAAAAACCGTATTTTTGCAACCTAAAAAAAGGAAAATTTCTATGAATTTTCCCGCAATCTTTCCTTCATAATTTGTAATTTAATGTAATCTTCTCAGCTTTCTCTCTACCCATGTTGCTTTGGTGGAATGGGGGGATTTTTCCATGGGGTGGGAAATGCAAAAAAATTCCCGGAAGCTATTGACAAAACGGCATTCTTTCGTTATAATACATCACGCGTCTGGACGATTAGCTCAGCTGGTAGAGCATGCGCTTGACGTGCGCAGGGTCAGCGGTTCGAGTCCGTTATCGTCCACCATAAATCAGTCATCCGCTCGGATGGCTGATTTTTTATTATCCCGATAAAATAAAGAGCGTGCAGCTGCACGCTCCTTTTATTTCAATCAGCCCTGTACCAGACGGCACACCAGGTCGGTGTAAGCCACCGGGTCTTCCAGGGGCAGCTCTGCCATCAGTTGGGCCTGGCAGCACAGCAGCTTGGCGTAATCCCTGGCCTTTTCCGGCTCCTCCGTCATGGCTCCTTCCATGGCCTTTACCAGAGGATGCTCCGGGTTCAGCTCCAGGATTCTGTCCACCGGGAACGCCATGTCCGGGTTCACCCGTTTCATATACTTCTCCATCTCGAAGCTCATGCCGGGGCCGGGCACCATGGCAACCGGATGGTCACCCAGGTTGGCAGACAGGCGAACTTCCTTCACCTGATCTCCCAGGCTCTCCTTCACGAAGGTGATAAAGCCCTTCAGCTCCTCTGCCTTCTCCTGGATTTCCTTCTTCTCCTCCTCGGATTGCAGGCCCAAATCCTCCGTGGCTGCATTGCAGAAGGACTTTTCCGCATAGGTCTGCAAGGTCTGGGGGATGAACTCGTCCACCTCATCGGTAAACAGCAGCACATCATAGCCCTTGTTGTCCAGGGTCTGCACCTGGGGCAGCTTGCCCAGCCGCTGGGTGCTTTCACCGGAGATATAGTAAATCTTCTCCTGGCCCTCCGCCATGGCGTCCACATACTCCTGCAAGGTGATGAGCTTACCCTGCTTATGGCTGTAGAACATGAGAAGATCCTGGGTGGCTTCCTTATGGACGCCGTACTCCCCTGCCACGCCGAATTTCAGCTGGCGGTTGAACACGCCGTAGAACTTCTCGTAGTTCTCCCGGTCGTTTTCCAGCATGGCTTTCAGCTCGGACTTGATTTTCTTCTCCACGCCCTTGGCAATTACCCGCAGCTGCCGGTCATGCTGCAGCATCTCCCGGCTGATATTCAGGGACAAATCCTGGCTGTCCACCACGCCCCGGACAAAGCGGAAGTGCTCCGGCAGCAAATCCCCGCAGTTTTCCATAATCATCACGCCGGAGGAATAGAGCTGCAGACCCGCTTTGAAGTCCTTGGTGTTGAAGTCATAGGGGGCTCTGCCGGGGATATACAGCAAAGCCTTGAAGGACACCGTGCCCTCGGCGCTGAAATGGATGGTACGCAGCGGTTTGGTATAGTCAAAGAATTTCTCCCGGTAGAAACTCTCGTACTCCTCCTGGGTCACATCCTTCTTGTTTCTCTGCCACAAAGGCACCATGGAGTTAAGGGTCTCCATCTCCTGATAGGACTCATACTCCGGCTTATCCTCGGGGCAGCCCTCCTTCAGACGGGACTTGCTCACCTCCATACGGATGGGGTAGCGGATATAGTCGGAATATTTCTTTACCAGACCGCGAAGCTCGTACTCCTCCAGGAACCGGGAGTACTTCTCCTCCTCCGTGTCTGCTTTCAATGTCATAATCACATCGGTGCCGGCGGTTTCTCTCTCAGCGGGCTCCACGGTATAGCCGTCCTCACCGTCGGACTCCCACTTCCAGGCGGAGTCCTCCCCGTACTTTCTGGAAATCACCGTTACCTTATCCGCCACCATAAAGGCTGCGTAGAAGCCCACGCCGAACTGGCCGATGATGTCCACATCCTCGGTCTTTTCCATGTCCTGCTTGAAGCTGAGAGACCCGGACTTGCAGATGGTGCCCAGGTTCTCCTCCATCTCCTCCTTGGTCATGCCGATGCCGTTATCGGATACGGTGAGGGTGCGGTTCTGGGGATCCCGGGTAATGGTGATGGCCAGCTTCTCCCGATCCACGGAAACCTTATCGTCGGTGAGGGCGGTGTAGGCCAGCTTGTCCATGGCGTCGGAGCCGTTGGAAATAATCTCCCGGAGGAAAATCTCCTGGTGGGTGTAGATAGAATGAATCATTAAGTCCAGCAGCCGCTTGGACTCCGCTTGAAACTGTTTTCTTTCCATAGTGCTATTTTCACTCCTTCTGATTTTTAGCACTCAATTTATCTGAGTGCTAAAATTATACCACACTCCCGGAAAAAAGCAACCCCCTGGAAAAAAGTTCTTTCTTTATTCATAACTATGTGCTATGATTATACTGTATAGGTATGTGTATCGGGGCGGAACACCCTTTTCTGCCCAAAAATCATTCACCACGACGAAGGAGAAGTTATGATTACTGTCAGCAATTTAGGTATGCAATTTGGCGGGCAATGGCTGTTCCAGCATGTTGATCTGCAATTCCTGCCGGGAAACTGCTACGGCATTATCGGCGCCAACGGCGCCGGCAAGTCCACCTTCCTGCGGATTCTCACCGGGGAGCTGGACTCCACCGCCGGCAGCGTATCCATCGAGCCTGGGAAGCGGATGTCTGTTCTGAAGCAGAACCAGAACGCCTATGACGAATACACGGTTCTGGACACCGTGATTATGGGCAACCAGCACCTGTACGATGTGATGAAGGAAAAGGACGCCATTTACGAAAAGCCCGACTTCACCGACGAGGACGGCATCCGGGCCTCTGAGCTGGAGGCGGAATTTGCGGAAATGGGCGGCTGGGAAGCAGAGTCCGACGCCTCCCGGCTGCTCCAGGGTCTGGGAATCCCCACAGAGCTGCACTATGATATGATGGGCGCTACCGACCCCCGGCTGAAAGTGAAGGTGCTGCTGGCCCAGGCCCTCTTCGGCAATCCCGATATTGTCATGCTGGACGAGCCCACCAACAACTTGGACATTGAAGCCATCAACTGGCTGGAGGATTTCCTGCTGGACTTCCCCGGCATGGTCATTGCCGTGTCCCACGACCGTCACTTCCTGAACACCGTCTGCACCCACACCGTGGATATTGACTACGGCAAAATCAAGATGTATGTGGGCAACTACGATTTCTGGTACGAGTCCTCCCAGCTGGTGCAGGCACTGATTCGGAATAAGAATAAGCGGAATCAGGAGAAAATCGAGGAATTGCAGCTGTTTATTCAGCGTTTCTCCGCCAACAAGGCCAAGGCCAAGCAGGCTACCGCCCGCCGGAAGCTGCTGGACAAGCTGACGGTTGAGGAAATGCCCTGCTCCACCCGCCGCTATCCCTTCGTGGGCTTCCAGCCGGAGCGGGAGCTGGGAAAGGACATTCTGACGGTAAAGGATGTTTCCGTCACCGTAGACGGTCAGAAACTTCTGGACAATGTGTATTTTGTGGTGGGCAAGACCGACAAAATCGCCTTTGTAGGCGAAAACGAGCTGGCTCAGACCGCGCTGTTTCAGATTCTCATGGGTGAGCTGGCGCCGGACGAAGGCTCTATCAAGTGGGGCATTTCCACCACCCGGAGCTATCTGCCCAAGGACAACACCCCCTACTTTGAGGGCAACACCGAGCCTCTGGTGGACTGGCTGCGGCAGTATTCCGCCAAGAAGGACGATGTGTACCTGCGGGGCTTCCTGGGACGGATGCTCTTCTCCGGCGAGGACGCTTTCAAACCGGTAAATGTCCTCTCTGGCGGGGAAAAGGTTCGGTGTATGCTCTCCAAGATGATGCTCTCCGGCGCCAATGTGGTGCTGCTGGACCAGCCCACCAACCATCTGGACATGGAATCCATCCAGGCGGTAAACAAGGGACTGGAAGCTTTCCCCGGCGTGGTGCTTCTGGCCTCCCACGACCATGAGATGCTCACCTCCGTGTGCAACCGGGTCATTGCCTTCCAGCCCGACGGCACCATTGTAGACCGGTACGGCACCTACGACGACTACCTCAGATGGATGTCTGAGCAGAAAGGAAAGTAACCATGGAAAAGATTTTGGATGTGATCACCCAGAAGGTATCGAAAGCTTTCCAGGAGGCAGGCTATGAAGCCGCCTACGGCAAGGTCACCGTATCCAACCGGCCGGATTTGTGCCAGTTCCAGTGCAACGGCGCTCTGGCTGCCGCCAAGCAGTACAAGTGCGCTCCCATTCAGATTGCCAACGCTGTGGCGGAAAAGCTTCAATCTCCGGACTTTTCCATGATTCAGGCGGTGACGCCCGGATTTCTGAACCTGAATGTGAGCGATGACTTTCTGGCAAGCTACCTGGAGCGGATGCGCACCGCTCCCGGGCTGGGAATTCCCAAGACCGGGGAAGGACAAACGGTAGTGGTGGACTACGGCGGACCCAATGTGGCAAAGCCTCTGCACATCGGCCATCTCCGCTCCGCCATCATCGGCGAAAGCCTGAAGCGAATTTACCGTTTCTTCGGCTACAACGCCATCGGCGACATTCACCTGGGAGACTGGGGTCTTCAGATGGGTCTGATTATTGCGGAGCTTCAGGAGCGGCAGCCGGAACTTCCCTACTTTGACCCGGATTTTACCGGGGAATATCCGGAGGAAGCCCCCTTCACCATTTCCGAACTGGAAGAAATTTACCCCACCGCCTCCGCCAAGAAGAAGGAAGACCCGGCCTTTGCAGAGAAGGCCCACAACGCCACCTTCCAGCTGCAACAGGGCTGCCGGGGCTACCGGGCTTTGTGGCAGCACATTATGCGCATATCCGTTGCCGACCTGAAAAAGAATTATGACAACCTGGATGTGCATTTTGAAAGCTGGCTGGGTGAGTCTGACGCTGACCCCTATATCCCCCCCATGATTGCCGACCTGAAGGCCCGGGGTCTGACGGTGGAGAGTGAGGGTGCGCTGGTCATTCCCGTGGCCCGGGAGGATGACAAGAAGGAAGTACCTCCCTGCATTCTGGTCAAGTCTGACGGCGCTTCCATTTACGCCACCACCGACCTGGCCACCATGGTGCAGCGGATGCGGGACTTTGCCCCCCAGAAAATGCTGTATGTGACGGACAAGCGCCAGAGCCTGCACTTTGAGCAGGTATTCCGTGCCGCCAAGCTCTCCGGCATTGTGCCGGAGGATGTGGAGCTGGAGCATTTGGGCTTCGGCACCATGAACGGAAAGGACGGCAAGCCCTTCAAGACCCGGGACGGCGGCGTCATGCGGCTGGAGCAGCTGATTGCGGACATCACCGCTTTCGTCCGCTCCAAGGTAGTGGAAAACCAGATTGTATCCGCCGGCCAGGTAGACGCCACCACTCAGAAGATTGCCATGGCGGCCCTCAAATACGGCGACCTGAGCAATCAGCCTACCAAGGACTATGTGTTCGACATGGACCGGTTCGCCGCTTTCGAGGGCAACACCGGCCCCTATATCCTCTACACCATTGTGCGAATCAAGTCCATTCTGGCCAAATACGGCGACTGGGAGGCGCTTCCCATCCAGCCTGCGGCCAATCCCTACGCCCGGGATTTGATGCTGGTGATTCCCAGAGTATCCACGGCTTTGGAGGCCGCCCTCTCCGGCTCCGCCCCCAACCAGATTTGTGCCTACATCTATGAGCTGGCCGGAGCCGTCAATAAGTTCTATCACGAAACCCGGATTCTGAGTGAGGAAAACAAGCAGCTGCAGGCGGGTTACATCGCCCTCATGGGACTGGCCAAGACCGTACTTGAAACCTGCATTGACTTGCTGGGCTTCTCCGCACCCGAAAAAATGTAAGATAATCCCCCATTTCCTGGAGAAATGGGGGATTTTTACGCCTTATTTTTCTTTATCTTCCGGTTTATGCTTATGGGTGAAATTTTCCACGGCTTTGAGACCTTTCATCATCTCCCGTTTGGCCCTGGACTGCTGGCGCTTCTGCTTGAAGCGGGAAACCAGTTCCGGCGGCTGCTCCCGCAGCTTGTCCTCCGCCACATCCCGCTTGTCCAGGCGGTTGTGGGTCCATTCCCGCAAAAGGGTATACAGGACGGAAACCACCGGAATCATCAGGAACATACCAAGAACGCCCATGAGCTCGCCGCCGATGCCGATGGCAAACAACACCCACATACCGGACAGGCCGATGGAGGTTCCCACCACCTTGGGGTAAATCATGTTGCCCTCAATCTGCTGAATCACCAGGAACATAATCACGAACCAGAATGCCTGCACCGGGTCGGAAATCAGAATCAGGAATGCGCCGATGATGCAGCCGGCCCAGGCACCCACCACCGGGATAAAGGCGGTGACCGCCACCAGCACGCTGATCAGGGGAATATAGGGCATCCGGAAAATGGCCATGGCAACGGCGAAAAGTCCGCCCAAAATGCAAACCTCAATGCACTGTCCGGACAGGAAGTTGGAGAAGGTGGCGTTGCTCAGCCGCAGCACCCTCACCACATAGTCCGCATGGCTCTCTTTGAGAAATGCATAGGCCAGCTTTCTTCCCTGCCGGGCCAGCACTTCCTTCTGAAACAGGGCATAGACCGCAAAGACGACGGCGATGAAGGCATCCATCAGCACACCCACAAGGCCGCCAATGGCAGTCAGAGCTGTGGTCAAAATGGCGCTCAGGCTGTTGCCCACCAGGGTCAGACCCTGCTGCACCAGTCCCGCCCAATCCAGCTTGCTCAGCTCGGTGTTTTCCTGAATCCACTGCATGAGCTGGGGATTCTCCGCCAGCGTCCGATTCACCCACGCCTCTACCTCTTTCAGGAAAGCGGAGATTGCCGGGTACAAAGAGGCAATGGTCTTGGCCAGCTGAGGAATCAACAGGGAGAATACCGCAGTAATTACCAAGGCTGCACACACAAGGGTCAGAAGCAATGCAACACTCCGGCGAAAACCTGTTTTTTGTATGAACTTAAGATGCCGCTCAAAAAAACGCATGGGTACATTGAGAATAAAGGCAATCACCGCACCCACAATAAAGGGAGACAAGGTGCGAATGGCAAAGCTCCACACACCACTGGCAAGCTGAGGCTCGTTCAAAAGCCAGTACAGAATGATTCCGGCACATACCACCGCCAGCAGGCGTTTGAGGTTCTTTTTATCTAATTCCAAGGAAAATACCTCCTTATGGTTGATGCACAGCTGTCAGCAGCAGCCGGCAAAGCTCCTCTACCTCCCCATCCCCGGTAGACCAGCTGGTACACAGGCGGATGGCCCGGCGGGTTTCGTCCACCGGTTCCATGTCCGTATACAGCACTTTTTGGGAAAGAACCTTCAAGGCGCTGTCAGACAATATAGGGAAAATCTGATTGGTTCTTCCGGGAACCAGCACGGGAATCCCCGCGTCTTCCAAGGTTTTTCGGATGCGGTCCGCCTGGTCGTTGGCATTTTGGGCAATACGGAAATACAGCCCGTCTTCCAGCAGCGCCTCAAATTGCAGTCCCAGAAGCCAGCCCTTGGCCAGCATTCCCCCTTGGCGCTTGATCATATACCGGAAATCTCCGGCAATCTGGGGATTGGCAATGACCACCGCCTCGCCAAACAAGGCGCCCACCTTGGTGCCGCCTATGTAGAACACATCGCAAAGCCGGGCAATGTCCCGCAAGGTCACATCACAGCCCTTCGCCGTCAGCCCATACCCCAGCCGGGCGCCGTCCAGAAACAGATAAAGGCCATACTGCCGGCAGACCCGGTGCAGCGCCTCCAGCTCCTGCCGGGTGTACAGGGTCCCCAACTCCGTGGGATAGGAGATATAGACCATTTTGGGCTGCACCTCGTGGGCGCCATCCTCCTGGCTTTGGTGACTCCGCGCCAGCCGCTCCACCTGAGCCGCCGTAACCTTGCCGTCCCCGGTGGGCAGAGCCAGCACCTTGTGGCCGGTGGCTTCCACCGCCCCGGTTTCGTGGACATGGATATGACCACTCTGCGCCGCCACAACCCCTTGGTAAGGCCGCAGGGCCGCGGCGATCACCGTCAGATTGGTCTGGGTGCCTCCCATAAGAAAATGTACCGCCAAATCCTCCCGGCCGCACAACCGCCGGATGGTAGCCGCCGCTTTCCGGCACAATTCGTCCTGTCCATAGCCGGGATAGTCCTCCTGCCGAAGCCGGGTAAGCCGCTCCAGAATTTCCGGATGGCAGCCGGCGTGATAATCGTTTTGAAAATAGAGCAAACTTTGCGCCCCCTTTATGTTCCTCCCCTATCATATCGATTTTCCCTGCCCCTGTCAAGAATCCCCGGTGCTCATTGTTGGGGAAAAAGAATCCATAGCGCCATTTGCACAATTTCCTCTCATATTCTTCCCGGGGATTTCATAATCTTTCCATGGCAGAACACAGCAGGGAGGGGAAATCATGGCAGATACGATTGAGGATAGAGCCTGCGAACTGGCTGTGTACATGATTGAAACCGGTGCTACCGTCCGAGCCGCCGCCAAACGCTTCGGAATTTCCAAATCCACGGTGCATAAGGATCTTTCCCAGCGATTGCCCCAATGCAACCGGCGCCTTTATCAGCAGGTACGACAGGTGCTGGAAATCAACAAAGCACAACGGCATATCCGGGGCGGTCTTGCCACCCGGAAAAAATACCGTTCCCAGGAAAAGCCGTGAAAATGGAATGGGACTGCCCTCCGGCAGTCCCATACGCCTTTACAAATCGTCCGCATCCTGTACCGGCTTTTCGTAAGCCTCTTCCGGCCGTCCGGTGTAGCTGCCCTGGGGGTCTGTGTTGATTTTCTTTTTTTGCTTCTCCATAAGCCCACCTCCCGGTAAAAGGATGCCGCTTTTGGCGTTTTTTATACCCTTTTGTTGCTTTTCAGCCGAAAATATGCTATACTCCCCCTAAAGAGGTGAGTGTATGTTTTCCGTCACGCTGATTTGTATGGGAAAACTGAAGGAAAAATTCTACACCGCTGCCGCGGCGGAATACGAAAAGCGGCTGCAGGGGTATTGTCAATTTAAGCTGCTGGAGCTGCCGGAGGCGCGGCTGCCGGAAAATCCTTCTCCGGCAGAAATCGCCGCCGGACTGGACAAGGAGGCGGAGACCATTCTGGCGAAAATCCCCAAGGGCGCCTGGTTCTGTGTTCTGACCCCGGAGGGAAAGCTCCTGTCCTCGGAGGCTCTGGCCCAGCAGATGCGGCAGGTGAAGCTCAGCGGAAAAAGCAGCGCCTGCTTTTTAATCGGCTCCTCCTTTGGCATTGCCCCCCGGGTAAAGGCACGGGCGGAACTGAAGCTCTCCATGAGTCCCATGACCTTTCCCCATCACCTGGCGAGAGTGATGGTTCTGGAACAGCTGTATCGGGCGGAGGCCATTCAGGCCGGGAGCAAATACCATAAATAGAAAACCGGCAGGAACAACCCTGCCGGTTTTTCAGAACTCCCCGGTGGCGTACATCACCGCGGACAGGGCGCAAAGCGGCGCCGTTTCGCACCGGAGAATCCGTTTGCCCAGGGTGCAGACCCGCAAGCCGGCTTCCTGGGCCTGCCGCACCTCCGACGCTTCCAGGCCCCCTTCCGGGCCGGTGAGAAGGCTCAAGGCGGCGCCGGAGAATCCGGCCATGGCCATCTGCAAGGTGGCGGCCTGTTCGTTTTCGTAAAACAGGAATCCGGAATCCGCCTGGGCTGCCCGCTCCAGGGCCTCCCGGTAGCTGCCCAGCACCAGCACCTGAGGAATCCTGCCCCGGCCGGACTGCTCCGCGGCGGAGGCGGCAATCTTCCGCCACCGCTCCAGCTTCTTTTGAATGCTCTTTGCGTCCGGGCGGGAGACGCACCGGGCGGAGGGAAAGGCCACAATCTCGTAAGCCCCCAGCTCCGTGGCCTTTTGAATCACATGCTCCAGTTTATCCCCCTTGGGAAAGGCCATATATACGCTTACCCGAACCCGGGCTTCCGTGCAGGAGGCCCGGCGTTCCAGCACCGTAAGCTCCAGCCCTTCCGGGGTCAAATTCTCCACTTCACAAAGGCACTCCTGCCCCTGCCCATCGCATAAGAGCACCTGCTCCCCCGGTTTCAGGCGGAGGACCCTGGCATGGGCTGCGTTATCCCCTGTCAGGCAAGGGGTGTTCATGGCCATCTCCTCCGGCGTCACAAAAAATCGGGTCATATTAAAACGCTCCTTTTTCGCAGTTTTTTCCAGTATACCACAGTTTCCCCAGGAAAACAACCGCAAGCCCCGGCGGATTTTTCCTGAAAAATCTATTGACAAATCTTTATACCTAAGCTATAATAGCTTGGCGTAGCTGCGAGAGTGTTGGAATGGTAGACAAGCACGTTTGAGGTGCGTGTGGTCAACGCCGTGTGGGTTCGAGTCCCATCTCTCGCACCATATGAAAACAGAGCGGATAGTTTTATCTGCTCTGTTTTTTATTGTTTTCTGCGTATTTCCGGAGATTTCGGAACTTTTTTCACTTTTATTTTTGAAACACTTATTTTATTTATGGCGCAGATATTCTAAAAATAGACAATGAAATTGGCAATGAAATGGCAACGACATATTTTACCCCCCTCCCGGGCCGGAATGGTCCAGGAGGGGGTTACGCATTATTCTCTCAGCTGCTTTTTGAGCTGGTGCAGGCCGGTGGCCGCTAAGCCGGAGGCGCCGCCGACAGCCGCAGCCGTTAAGGGGTCGGTTGCCGGGAAGTCGGGTACACCGGCATACAGGGCCACAATCCCCAGGACAACGCCGGACACCCCCGCAATAACGGGAATCCACTTGTTATCCAGAGCGGATGCCTTGATACCAAGGCCGATGATGTAAACAAGGGCGGTGATGGCCGCCACTGTTGCGATTCCAAAATCCATTACATAGTCCTCCTTTTTTAGCTCGGTTGATGAAATTTTTCAAGGTCTGCAATTCTGTGATTGGCTACCTTGATTTGCTCCTCTACCACCGGCATACGCTTGGCAAAGTTGTTATGCTCCCGCACTTCCCGGGTCAGCTCCTGGATCTTGGTATCCGTGACCGCCTGGGCTACCTTTATGGCGTTTTCGCTTTTCCGGGCGGTGATGAGACTGGTGACAATCACACCCACCAGGGACAAGCCGCCGGTAATCAGCGCCACTACAATGGCCTCGCTCATAACTTACACCCCCAGAATCTTTCCCCAGGTGGCGGGGCCTACAATGCCGTCGGCGGTGATTGCCTTGTCCTTCTGGTAGTTTTTGAGAGCCGCCACAGAAGCGGTTCCGAAAATGCCGTCAATGCCGGAGCTTCCGCAGGAGTAGCCCTTGGCAATCAGGGCACCCTGGACGATTTTGGCGGCGTCCCCACGGGAGCCGGACTTCACCACCGGCAGGCCCTCAATCTTGCCACAGGGCTTTGGAGCCGGTTCGGGGGCGGGTTCTGGTTCCGTGGAACTTTCGGAGATGTATGCCACTTTGTAATAATCGCAAATGCCCTGGCAGATGGCCTGGGCAATCTGGGGCTTGTTCTGGGTGAGCCAGAGAGCCACAGAGGGGACATCGTGGAAGTCAACTTCCACATAGGCCGTGGGTGCTACAGCTGCCACAATCTCATAATTCCCAGATGCGGAAATATTTTCGCTTGTTCCCGGCGTGATGGGGGCAAGCCGGGCAAAAATTGCCTTGCACACCTGGTAGCCCTTTCCGGTGAGGTTCAGGGCCATAAGCCTGGTTCCACTTACTTTGCCATTAAAGCCATTTGTGTGGATGCACAGGTGCAGATCTGCCGGCCACTTATTGCTTTCCGCAACCCGTGTATACATAGTGCCATAATCGCCGCAGATTACCTCAAAGCCGCACCGCAGCAAGTCAATGGCAAGCTCCCGGGCAATAGCCCGACACACCTCCTGCTCGTTTGTATCCAGTCCCGCATAGGTGTTGGCGGGCTGGCTGCTGGGGGACAAATAGATTCTCTTTGCCAAATTTCATACCTCCTACTGCTTTTCGATCTTCCCAAGCCAAATATAGCAAAAAGGGGCGCCGGGTATCTATCCCGACGCCGCCTCTTGTGGAATTTTAATGCCAGGGTGCTTCGTTCAGCGTACTTTCTGCGTAATCCAAAGCGTAGTACAAACTGTCCTTTTGTTTTTTTGTCAGGTTCAGTCCATCAATGTAATCCATAACCTTTTCTTTCTTGGAGATAGTAACCTCTCCATCGGAATCGTAGTCGTTTTTAGCGCTGTTATTGAACTTCCACGCATTATAGAATGTTGCAGGATCCACACCAGTCTGTTTACAGTAGTCATTATAGCCGCTGACCGCTGCATAACTGATACCATCACAGGCAGGATTCTGTTTGACAAATTCCAAAACAGTAGTCTTCTCCCCGGCTTCCTCAGCCGTGTATCCGCCGTACTTGATATACATACTCCTTACGGTAGACAGGCCAACTTCCCCATCGAAATATGCATCGTCCAACTCGTCAATCTCGTAACCGGTTTCCTTTATGGACCCCCACTTGCTGACGATTTCCGTTGCACGCTCTTTTGTATAGCTGCCATACAAGGCATACATCTCAATGGCTCTATTAAGGGTAATTTCTCCATCCAGATACGCCTGCTTGATGTCATCGAATTTAATACCGGTGACCACATAGCTGCTCCAGCGGTTTACCTGCTCAGTAACTTCCTGATTGTCCAGGCCAACATACTTTTTCAGCATCTGCGTCGCCTGGGACTTGGAAATTTCCCCTCCCTGATACCATTGACCAATTTGTGTTCTTACCTGCCGGATTACAGTGTCCCGCTCGTATCCGTGATTGACCATATCATTCAAAGCGGCATTGAAGTCACCATTGTTTCGCACAGCATCGAACACTTTACTATACCGGGTGTAATCCTCTTCCTCCGAGGACCATCCCTGTACCAGGAAATAGGCATCGTTCTCCGTATCGGACAACCCCTGCTGCACCAATTCGGAAATAGCTTCCTCCTCCGTAAGGTAACCACGCAAAAATGTGTTCTTAATCTCCGTATTTCCGCTGGGTTCATACCGGCGAATAGGCGAAAGCTCCATGTTTGGGTACATCTGCCCAAAGGTTTTGTTCCAGATTGGCAATACCACATTGTTGTGTAATGCAATCGCCTCACGAGATAGACCGGCAAATGCAATACCACTTGTGGTCCCTAATACTTGAAGGCCACGGTAGATAAGTCCATACAGGGTCATAGAACCACGGTCTGTGAAGAAATCTTTTGCGCTGGTCAGGAAATCATACCCCTGCTTAAACAGGTCCGCATACCCAGGCATAACATCATAGCCTCGAATAATGGAAAGCGCATCCCTGACGAAGATAATCTTCTCAAGCGGATTCATCTCAGAAAAAAGGTTGCCATCGAGAATGCTGTTTTCTCCGAAAAACGCCTGTAAATACTTCTCCCAGAAGGTTTCGTATTTGTCGTCATCTCTCCATGCGTCCATCAAAGCCGTGACCATTGCATTTACTACTCCAGCCAGAACATACCCTTCAAAACCAATCACCAGAGCACGCTTGGTCTTGTCCCATGTCGTATGACCTGCCTCAAAATCCTGGAATGCACTGATAAGGATATTGGAGCTTAGGGTAGGCTCCGACATAAAGGATGTCGCCTCCCGCATTGCCTGGCTCTTGGAGCGCATAAAGGAACTTCTGGTCAAAATGGAATCTGCAACCTGGGATTGATAAACAATGTCCTCAAACAGCTCCGCTGTTGCCTTCAGAAGCGGCTCACCGGTGAGGTGCTGTTCCCGCCGGACCTTTGCCTTGGTCGCTTCCCAGATTCTTGCCCAGGTAAATGCGTCCATTTTCCCAGGAAGCCACATGCCGGCAGAATTGAATTTATCCAGGATGTTTTCATTTCCCTTAATCTGTTCCCGCACGCCACGGGAAACATTCACATCATAGAATCCCATGGACTTCCAGAGGGCGATTCCGCTGTACTGCTGCATTTCCTTTACGGACTGGGAGGTGCCAATTCGCATACTTCCCTTCAGAAGATCCGGCATACTCAAAAACATACTTGCACGGAGGATGGCTGTAGGCTGCTGCACTGCCACACGGAGATTCCACCCCACAGAAGCTGCCTTTGTCCGGCTCAGAATCTGCCCCAAAATATTTTCGTGACGGCCCGCTTTCTGAGAACTGTTCAAATCCGTCATCAGGTCCACAAAATATTTCACAGCCGCTGTACCCAGCGTATCCCGGATGGACTTCTGGACACCCACATCCGCAATCTGACCATCGCCCAAATCTTGTCTCTGGCGGTAGTTGAACCACTTCATAGCATCCACCAAAGGCAACGCAAAAGCATTATACTCCGCCATTTCTGTCATGTGGTCTGCGAAAACATCAAAAATGGAATTCACAATCACAGCATTCTTGGCATTGGGAGTCAGGCTCTTGGTAAAACTCTTGTTCAGGAGAGCCCACAAGTTTGTCTTATCCTGCCCTGGATTTTTCGCATCCCTGGTGGCATCATCCGTCTGGATTGGGAAGTATCCATCTTCCGTAAACTGCATGAAGTCCCATCTGGCCATGCTGATTTCATTACCAAGTCGTCCGCCAACATTCTGCATATACTGCTGCAGCTCCCTTGCAACCGTCCGCTGCCGCTCCGTAAGCAGGCCATTGATTGCTGCAATGTCATCCAATGTCAGGACAAAGTGCTCTTTCTGGACAATATCCCTCTGATTCTGGGCAGCCCTTCGGAAATTTTCATCACGGATTTTACCAATGCGAATACCGCCGCCGGTAAGATGTCCGACTCCCTGTTGACGGTTGCTGAGGCACCAGAAGCTCATAATTTGGGCAGTAGTCATTCGGATGGTCTCACCGGAGGACAACTCGATGGTATGAATCTTCTGCTCCCAGTTCTTCGCTTCATCAGGCTTGTAGGTTTTCTCTGTGAAAGCAATCGTATCATGGGATGTCCTTGCCAGTTTTGCCTGACCCTGCATGAGACCTTTGAAAATCTTCTGTGCATCCTTGCCCATAGCACGGAACGCATACCAGGGCGTGTAGTTTGCCCAGATAAACCGATTGCCGGAATCTCCCTTTACAGGCTTTCTGCTGCGCATTTCCTGCATCGTCCCGACTGCCAGTTCGCTGATTCTTGCTTTTGCCCCAGCCATGTGCAGTTTGTCAATGTCCCGGATTGCCTTGTTGATGGTTACCAGAAGATAAGCCAGGTCGGCCAATTCAGAGCTGGTCATGTCATATACACGGCTTGTACCAGCCTGATAGCTCTTTACAGATTGATTGATTTTCTGGACATGTTCATCAATCACATTGAGGAATTCCGGGGGAACATCCAGAGAGTAGGCACCATTCTCGGCACCCTCGATAGCGGTTCTCTGTCCAGCGATCGCAAGTCGCATACTATGGAGTGCGGAAGTGTAGGCCCTATCCCGGATAGTGGGAGCTCCTCCTCTGTTCTGTGTTTTACTGGTGAAGTCGATGGAATCCAACAACTCCTGAAGCGGCTCCTGCAATTCATAAGGGACATGGGCATCCTTTGTAGGACGGGAAAGCATATCTATGAGAGCCTTGGCGCTTTTCTCAACCCTCGCCCGGTACTTTTTGACGGCATCCGCATTATCCCTGCGGTCACGCCAGCGCTTCAGCACTGCCTGGCTGCGATCACGCTCCTGCTGTTCTACGACCTTTCTGGCCTTCTTCAGCACCCGCTGTAATACCGACTTCTGCTCCACATCCAGAACGGCAACACTTGCCGTCTTAATCTGGTCATCCAGTGCACGCATCCGTTCCAAGGTCTGAGAGGCCGCCTGTCTGTCAACATTGGCTCCAAACTGCTGTTCTTTATACAGCCGTCCGGCTTCCGCACGCTTATCCTGGAGCTCGTGAAGCTCCGTCAGGCGGTCCTTGAAGGTTTGCAGCGCAGCCTGTTCTGCATCGCTCATATCGGAAATACCAATATCATTGGCAGCAGCTTCCAGAACATCCCGGTCAGTCAGAGGGGAGGTTCGCTCTTGGTATTGCCCTTTGAAAATTCTCCGGCCCGAACCCGCTTTTCCAGCGCTTCGGCGATTGCTTCCTTCTCCTCGTCCGTCTTGCCAATCATTTCTTTGGTAATTTCTAACATTGTACTCATGGATAAACCCATCTCCGTACATGCGATTGAGAAGCTCAACCGCTTCTCCGTGCCCGGCTGTACGCCTTTCTTCATCGAAAATCAGTCCTTTCGCATAAGCCATGTTGGCATCATAATTTGTATCAAACACAATTACTTTGCTCAGGGTTGGCGCCTTAAAATCTCCATCCGTGAACATGATTTTGTTATTGTGTTCTATCATGTATACACCATTTTTGTTCCGGGGAACGCTGTAATTGCGCTTGTTCAGGTCTGCAATCACTTCATAGAATCTGGCTCGATCTGTCTCATCAATGATGAAATTTTCATAAGCCCAATTTGTGGAATCTGTTACATATCCTTCGTCTATATAATCCCGGCGCTGCTCCTGTTCCAGGTCAAAACTCTCAGAAATAACATCCGAAAATTTTGCGCCGCCGATTTTCTCACCGAAGTCCTCAAGTTTTACGCTTGTTTCCACAGTATGGGAAGCGGTGGATTTCTTGGTGGCAGATTTTTTCTCAATATTCCCATTTTGAGGTTCAGCGTATTCTTCCGATGCCTTTGTATCTACAAGCTCATCGGCAGCGGAGGTTTCCGGCGCCTTCTGTGCTACTGCGGTTGTTTCGTCAGACGGCGACGATTCATGGGGATTGGAAAGCTTGGCCTCATAGGCAGCCTGTGTATTTTCGGGTACCAGTACTGGTAAGAGAATTGCTTCCCCATTATCGGCTGATACTCTGAGAATGGATATATCTTTCGAAGGATATTTTTTCTGGTAAAGGGAATAAACCGGGTTTTCAAAAGCCCTGGAAAGTGCATACACATACTTCACATTGAAGAAACCGGAGCCAACCTTTACCAGCACCCTATTCTTCTTTGTAGCCGTACGGTTTAGTGTGCGGATTTCCGAGTCATCGATGCGATAGGTTTCGGTATTCTGTTGTTTATGTGCAGCAGAAAGGAAGCTGGTCACTACATCAATCGGGAAGTCGGCCTTATGTTCAAGCGTGCTGTCTGCCGAATTGAATACCACAACAAAGCTGCCATCGGTAAGATATTGCTTTCCATCCTGTGCCGTGTATGCCCCCCTTAGTCTTTCGTCACTTGCCTTTTTAACAAACTGCAGCAACGAGGTCAACGAAGTCTTTTTCTTGCTTCCGGAAGAACGGCGGGCAGCTGCCTTTACTTCGGTATTTTCAGTCGGCGCAACCGGTGCAGCCGAGTTCTCCAGTTCCTGGGTGCTGGGAACAACAGGATCCTCCGTTTCCGTAACATTTTCTTCTGCAACTTCTGCCACAGGCTTTTCTTCAATGGTTATTCCACCGGTGACTTCATCAACTGCAACAGTCAGCTGATAATTCTCCACTGCCTGTTCGGCAACCTGGTCAAACATCTTTACAATGTTCTCCACATAGCGGACGGTTTCCCCCACCTGCTCCTTCAAGGCATTTGCCTCTCTGGAACGGTTCTTGCCCAGGGAATTGAAGTAGCTTCTCAGGTCCTCAACAAATTCCTTCAGTTTTTCCATTAACTTCTGGAAGATGCTCTTATGTTTTTCCGCAAGATTCTGAACGAAATGAGTGTCCGGCAGAATATCCGTCATGGCCTCCGCCACTACTTCCCGACTTGCCATGTCATAGGAAAGACCGGTTGCCTGCTTTGCCTCCACCAGGTCGTCCACATTCTCCCCTCTTTCACGAAGGGTATCAAAAACCACCTTTCTGAATTCATTGTACTGCACCGGGTTCCACTTTTCAATAAAATGTGTGAACTCATGGGAAAAAGTGCGCAACATTGTGTATTTTGCCAGATTTCCAACATCGTGCTTGCCGTTGAGCCCTGCGTTGATGTCAATGTAAATGGTGCCGGGTTCGCCTCTTTTGAATCGGCCCTGGGCGCCCTGGAAATTTCCATTTGCATCCATTTCAGACTGATACAGAACAATGTCAATTCCGGTAGCTTCTGCAAAAGTAGACATGAGCTTGTAGACAATGCTCTGGGTATCATTGAAGGTCTTCTTCAGGTATTCAACAGAAACCCCTTCCCCCTTCACAACGCCGGTTTTCCATCCATTCTTACCGTTTGCCTGTGCCAGATTATTCGCTTCCAGATTCCTCGCTGCGGTATTGGCTGCTGCCGTCCCTGTTTCGTAGGCAAGCTCAATCTGCTTGTCCGTCAAAACAGAACGAATACTTTCCAGCTTCTTTACCCCATCCAATCTGACTGTACCGCTTTGGGCATAGTTAAATACACGCTCAAAGGCAGAATCAAACTGCTTTACATCCTGATTACTGCCGATATTGTAGACAGCTTTCACAGCGCTGGACTGGGCACCGTACTTTTGTGCGATCTCATCAATGGAAACCGGATTTTCAGTAGATTGTTCCTGTTCCAGAGAAGTGATGTGGGGAGCGGACTCCACAAGCCCGGAAGGAACCCGTTCAGAGTTGTCTATTACTGCCGTTTGCTCATTAGAAACGGTCTGCGTGGGGTCCGCAGTGGCCTCCTGCCGCCCGATTTCTGCCAGAACTCTGCCGTCGTTGATGTCCCCGGTATCTTTTTCCTCAACAGACTCTGCAGTCTCACCGGTCTGCTGCTCCGGCGCTGCACGAAGCTCCTCGGCAACCTGATTGCCGTATTTACTGGAAGACAGCACTCGCTGTTCTGCATTGCTCAGTTCCTCTCCCATAGCTTGCTTTGCCAACACAGCAGAAATTATCTGAACATTCCCGGTTTCTCCCAGTTCTGTCAATCTCTGAGCCGCATCCTGCTGAACCGAAGAACGAATAGCCTTATCATTCTGGTTGACCAACCTGGTAATCTGTCTGCCAGATAAATCTTTCCCGGCGTCTATTTTGCCTTGCATCTTTTGGACAAACTTATTATCGGGGGTTAATTCCATACCTTCCGAAACAAGTTCATCAATGGATTCTCCGTATAGCTGTTTATTCTGTTTGTTTGCTTTTTGGTTCTCAATCACAGAACCAACGGCATACTTTCCTCCTGCCGACACTCCGCCGGACAGGAACCCGCCAAAGGCATCCCATCCAACCTGCACAACGGAATCCAGGAACGCTTTCTTTTCAGCTTCTTCCCGGCTCATGCCCTGTTCCATGTAAGCCGTAACGCTCTTTTCATAGCCGGAGTTCTCCGCCATAATTGCAATATCCGCAAAGGTGTTTGCGATAGTGGTCATTGCTTCCTCGCTGGCCTCAACTCCGCCCTGTTTAAGCATGGTTTTGAAGAAGCCGGTAGCAGTATCCTTCGTCAGATTATCGATGGACACAGCCTCAAAGAGGGACTCGTACAAGCCATTCATGAGACCAAGCTGGAGCGCCTGCTCATCAGTTGCACCGTTTGCGATTGCCTCAATCATGCCCTGGGAAGCGGCATTACCGCCGAGCAGAGAAGAACCAAGTCCGCTTGCCAGCTTCTGAGGGACGCCGATTTTTGCAAGCCCCTTTGTGAATACGGCGGCCGCAGCAGAATCCGCAATGCTCATTCCAAGGTTGTAAACATCCGCAAGGGATTTTCCGTTAAAGATTTTCGCAAGATAGGGGTGCTGTTCCTCATCGATTTCAATAACACCAGTTGCATTTACAATGGACTGAGAAACCGCTTCTCTTGCCGCTGCGGCACGAACGGAGGGAATCATGGCATTGGTGTTGTAGTCGATTGGTTTGTATTCCCCGGTAATATCCCTCTGGATTTTTTGGAGAGTGACATCCAAAGCACCCAACCCGCCGGCAAGGGAATTAGGTACACTTCCGATACTTGCCAGCAGACCGGTTCCGAAGTTCTGCTGTGCATACGCCTTTTCCTGGTCTGCAATGTTCTGCATATTTCTTCTGTTCAACTCGGGCTGGATGTAGTCCAGGTACTCAGAAGCGGCATCCTTGCCCTGAGTATTATACAGATAGGTAAACATTTTCCGTTCGTCCGGCTCCATGAGGTCAAGGTGAAGGACATTTACCTGGCCAATACTGTTGAATCCTTCGCCCATAGCGGACTGGATTTCCTCCTGATTGTTGATAAACTCATATGCTCGGTCGGTTGCATCAGAGAAGTTGAAAGCCGCCTGAATACCTCCGTTCCACCAACCGCCGGTACCGGTGTCTCTGTACTGGCTGTTTGCAGTGAAATCCGCCCGGTTCTGGATTTCATTGTACTTCTGCAGGTTCTCAGAGTAATACTTCATGCTCTGAGCCTGTTCCAGCTCCGTATCCACATTGGCATAAGGAACAAGCTCTTCCTGAAGCCGCTCGATTTCTGCCTCTCGCTCGTCCTGGGTATACATACCGCTGGCGGCAGCATAGCTACCGGCAGCTCCGCCTCCTGCTTGCAGGAAGTTCAGCTGTCCTCTGAGGCTGTTCCGCCCAGCCTCTTTTTGCTTCAAGAGGTCAATTTCTTTCTGCCCAGCTTCGGAATCGTAGTTTAGCATTGCATACTCAGGAGTCTGCTTGTAGGCATTCTCAAACCCTTTTTCCAAATCGGCATAGTACTGTTTGAAAGAGTCAAGTGACTGATAATACGGATGGTCTTCTCCGATACCGGCGGCTGAAAGCGTCTTGATGTAATCGTCAATCTCAGTTGGAACCCTCTTTGCCTGGTTCTGATAATACCGCATGGTATTATCATTGGGGTCATAAGGATTTTGGGAGATATACCGATTTATGGAATCTGTTTTAATTCCATAGTCAATAATGGCGTTTCTTGCAGATTGCTCCGGCGTTGGATTTCTGATACCGGTGCCACGGATTGGTGTCAAGCCGTACTTTTTGAGAATATCATTACCGGCAGACTTATCCTGACCGGAGGCAGGTCTGGAATCAAGGCCGTACTTTTCCAGGACGGACTCAGCCTTGCTATTTTCCTTTTCTTCCTCCTCGTCCTTTTGAGTGCTGGAATAAATACCATATCTTTTCAGGATATCGTTACTCTTAGCCATATATTATCTCCCCCTTCCGACATATGCTCCAATCAGTTCATTCCTATCCTGAGCAGCGGTTCGCCCACCCTCTACCCAGTAGTTCATATCACTTGTTGCGGACATGATATATGCCTGAATATCTTCTTTGGAAGCGCCTTTGGATCTGAGCGCCGCAGCATTTCTTGCCACATCCTCATAGGTAACCTTGTTCTCATTTCTCCAGCTGTAATATGCGGAAATTGCCTTCTGAGTAGCATCATCACGAACACCGTTGATTTCACCGGAGTAAAAACCGAGTTTTGAAAGCTGTTCCTGGAGCTTCCGGACGGAATCGTCTCCGCCTTCGTCTTCTTCGTCTTCTCCGGAATCAGAGGAATACCGGTAGGAAGATGTTGGAGTATTCGCCTTGGTGTAATACCCAAGGTAGGCATCCGCCTCGGACTGGCTCATGCCGGCCTTTGCAAGGTCATCAGCGGAGGGCTTATAACCGGTGGTTGTAATCAGGGACACCAGCCTGTTGTAGGCATCCTGCTGTTTGTTGTACTCGTCCTGTTGAATCCCATACTCAGTCTGCCATTCGTTGAAGCCACGCTCATACTCCTGGTCCGCAAGCTGCTTCTGGTAGTTAAGCTGATTCCAATACTGGTTCAGGGCGTCCTGGTACTTTGCATACTCATCATTTGCAAGGTCTCCAAGCATGGAATACTGGTTCAGCAGATCCTGCCCCTCCTGGTTGTACTGTCCAAGAGCGAGGCTGTACAGCTCCGGTACTTTATCGTTCAGCTGTTGCAGGTATCCCTGGTACGCTTGTTGGCCAACGCCCTGGGCGTAAGAATTGCCGTAACCGCCGGTCATGGCTGAAGCTTGTCCTACGGTATCCATCATTGCCATCTGCCCCATCTGGGCATATTGGTCTTTGTACTGCTGGTACAAAGCATCCGAATTCAGGTCATAAGTAAAACCCTTTCGGTTGACAATCTGGTCATAGATTGCCTGGAGTTGCTCGTCCCATTTACCGGAATACTGGGGCATGTTCTCCTGAGCCTTTTTGAGTGCTTCCAGGGCATCCAGATACGCCTGATTTGTGTTCGGGTCATACGTAGAGTATTGGGGTTGATTTTTGCTGGAATCCGTGGTAGTTGTAGGCTTTGTAGCCTGGGTGTTGGACTGCGTAGAATACAGCTTCGACAAAGTGTTGTTTCCTGCGATGCCGTCCACCGTAAGACCATTATCCTGCTGGTATTTTTTTACAGCATTCGCTGTGTCATTACCATACACGCCATCCAGTCCATAAGCGCCGAGGTCGTAGCCGGCATCAATCAGATGCTGCTGAAGCTTTTTTACTTCATCCCCTCGGCTCCCGATTGCAAGATTGCCATAAGCCATATAATCACTCCTTTCAATTCAACCATTCCAGTTTTTCGGGGATGGTCATAGTCTCCGGGGCATCCAGCCAGGCCTGATACCATTGTCCCAGCTGCGCCCGCTGGTCCTGTGTTAGATTTTCATACCACAATGTACCCCTGTTGATATACGGAAAGCACCACTCTTCCCGCTGCCGGCGGATTTCCTCCTGCCGGTACTGTCCCTGCAAAGCCGCCAAGGTCTGGGGATCCTCCGTCAGCTTTCCGTTTTCGTACCGATAGCCCCGGTAAAACTCCGCAAAATGGTCAAAATCCTCCGGGGCTTCACACAGGATTCCCGCCTCGTCTCCAACAACGCTCCAGCCGGT
>CASFFN010000016.1 GCA_949293985.1 uncultured Eubacteriales bacterium
GATGAGGTCGCCAGTTCAAATAGTCAGAAGAACGAAAAAAGCTCCAATTCCGAATGGAATTGAAGCTTTTTTGGAGCTGCTAGCCAGATTTGAACTGGCGACCTCATCCTTACCAAGGATGCGCTCTACCGGCTGAGCTATAGCAGCGTCTGTCAAACAGCTTCGCTATTATAACCCAGGGGGCGGCAAAAGTCAACCCCTTTTTCAGATTTTTTTGATATTTCTCAGATTCTGCAATTCGGCTCCTTCCGCCCAGTCCGGCAGGTCTGTAAATGTCCGCAGCCGTCCCTCCCAGGGGAAGGTGATCCGGCAGGAACAGAGCCGGGGGGCTTCCATGGCGCTGCGGCTGCCGTACTTGTGGTCCCCCACCAGGGGATAGCCCCGGCTGGCAAACTGCACCCGAATCTGGTGGCTGCGTCCGGTGTGCAGGAGCACCTGCACCAAGCTCTCCTCGCCGGGGCACAGGCACCGGTAGGAAAGGGCCGCCTCTTTTACACCATTGCGGGGCTTTTTCACCACGAACACCTTGTTTTTCCGGCTGTCCTTATACAAGAAATCTGTCAGATACCCCTCCGGGGCCGGGGTGCCGTGAACCAGGGCAACGTACTCTTTTAGAAGCTGCCCCTCTTGGATGAGCCTTGACAGCTGTGCCGCCGCCCTTTTGCTGCGGGCGTAGACCATCAAGCCTCCCACATTCAAGTCCAGCCGGTGGACAGGGTAAATCTCTCCACCCAGCTTCTCTTTCAGGAGCCGGGGAAGCTCATGCTCCGAATCCAGTCCCACAGCCTTCCGGCACACCACAAAATCTCTTTCCACTATCTCCATTGCCATCCCTCCGGGGTTATTGTATCACATCCGGAAAAAAAGTCAAAAGCTCCCGATTGCAACTTGGGAAAAATCCTTGTATAATGGTACCCAATAAGGAGGACGACTATGAATACCACAGATTTTCAGAAGAAATCCCTGCTAAGAATTTTCTTCGGCTACTTCAAGCGGCACTGGAAGCTCTTTGCTCTGGATATGGGCTGCGCCATCGCCATCTCCGGGGTGGATTTGCTCTTTCCCATTGTGACCAGAAGTGCCCTGTACGATTTGCTGCCCAACCGGCTGTACGCCACCTTCTTCACCATCATCGCCATTATGGTGGGGGCGTACCTGATTCGGGCGGGGCTGCAATACATTGTGTGCTATTTCGGCCACACCTTCGGCGTCCGGGTGGAGACGGACATCCGGGCGGATTTGTTCCGGCATATGCAGGGCATGAGCCACGACTTTTACGACCGGAACCGCACGGGACAGCTTATGAGCCGTCTCACCTCAGACCTGTTTGACCTCATCGAGCTTGCCCACCATGGCCCGGAGGATATGGTCACCGCCATTTTCACCATTTTCGGCGCTGTGGTGGTGATGGCCACTATCCAGTGGCAGCTGGCGTTGGTGGTGGGTCTGATGCTGCCCATCTTCATCGGGGTGGTGATGTACTTCCGCAAGTCCCTGGCAGACACCTCCGTGGGAGTGAAGCGGAAAATCGGCCACATCAACACGGAGATTGAGGCAAGTCTCTCCGGCATCCGCACCGCCAAGGCCTTCGGCAATGAGGAGCTGGAAAACGAGCGGTTCACCAAGGCCAACGCCACCTACCGTGGGGCCAAGAAGCTGCAATACAAGGCCATGGCCCGGTTTACCAGCTCCATGGAGTTTCTGCTGTGTACCCTCAATGTGGTGATTATCGGCTACGGCGGCTACCTGATTATGCAGGGCGCCATGGACTACCGGGATTTGATTACCTTTACCCTGTATATCACCGCCTTTGTCAACCCCATGCGGAAAATTGCCAACTTTGCCGAGCTGTTCTCCTCCGGCTACGCCGGTCTTACCCGGTTCGTGGAGATTATGCGCACCGAGCCGAGCCTCAAGGACAAGCCCGGTGCCCCGGATTTGAAGAATGTGAAGGGCGCAATCTCCGTGTCCCATGTGGATTTCTCCTACAACGAGGATTCGGAGGTGCTGCACGATGTGAGCCTGGAGGTATCCCCCGGGGAGACCATCGCCGTGGTAGGCCCCTCCGGCGGCGGCAAGACCACCTTGTGCCAGCTGATTCCCCGGTTCTATGATGTGAGCGGCGGCAGCATCTCCATCGACGGCCAGGACGTGCGGGATGTGACCCAGCGTTCCATCCACCAGAACATCGGCATTGTCCAGCAGGATGTGTTCCTCTTCGCGGACACCATCCTGGAAAACATCCGCTACGGCCGTCCCTCTGCCACCGATGAGGAGGTTTTCGAGGCTGCCAAGAAGGCGGAGCTCTACGAGGATATCTTAGCCATGCCCCACGGCTTTTCCACCTATGTGGGCGAGCGGGGAACCCTGCTTTCCGGCGGTCAGAAGCAGCGGGTGGCCATTGCCCGGATTTTCCTGAAGAATCCCCCCATCCTGATTCTGGACGAAGCCACCTCCGCTTTGGACTCGGTGACGGAAGCCAAAATCCAGCGGGCCTTCGATACCCTGTCCCAAGGCAGGACCACCCTGATCATCGCCCACCGGCTGTCCACCATTCGCTCCGCCAACCGGATTATCTCCATCGCCGACGGGGTGATTACGGAATGCGGCAGCCACGAGGAGCTGCTGAAAAAAGGCGGCATCTACGCCGATTTGTACTTCACCCAAAGCGCAAACCTCTTCCAGCAGGAAGCCCGGAACTAAAACGTCCCCTTTCCCCGGATGCCGGGGAAAGGGGATTTTACGCCGTCATTCGCTCTCCGGGCAGGCGGTGAGTATCTCCATCAGCGCGCCAAGAAGATTCTCTTCCAGCTCCATGGCATACAGCTGGGCAAGAAGCACCGGGACGGAAGGCTCCTTTTGGATCGCTTCAAAAATCCGGTCTTTCAGGAGGAAGGATATCTCCGCCTGGTTCAGAAAATCAAAGCACCGGGTCTTTATGTCGTTTTCCAGGCGGACGGCTTCCAGGGGCAGGCAGACGCGGATTTCCGCCTCCGGGGACAGGGCAGGCAGCTCCACGATTACGCTGCCGCTTTGCTCCCGGTAGGAAAGGGAAACATCCTCCGCAAGCGCGCCGTTTATGGTCACTCGGGGCGCGGTCCCCTCCCGGAAGCCGGTGAGCGTCACCCGGTAGCGGCGCTTTTCGGGAATCAGGGAGGTCATCCCCCGGGCGCCGTGAATCACAAACTCCGCCTGGGTCTGCTGGGTATAGGTCATTTCCGTCCGGCAGCAGCAGCCCTTTTCGTAGTCCTTTGTGTCGTTGCCGTCCTCGTAGAGGGTGAAGCGCCCCTCTCCCCCGGCAAACACCCGGATTTCCAGGCTTTCCGGATTTCTCCCTGCCTGGGCAGGCTGGATTTCGTCGGTCAGGGGCAGGATGCTCCCGCCATGGGCCAGCACCGGGATATGGGCAAGGCCGCGGTACAGCGAGAGCTTCCGTCCGCCCCGGTAAATCATACCCGTTTCCAAATCGAACCAGACCCCCCGGGGAAGCCAGGCGGTGACCTTCGCCACATTCAGATTGGGGATTCGGGGGGTGGTGATGGGGGCCACCATCAGCTCGCTGCCGAAATAATACTGATTGGGGAAATCATATGCCGCCTTTTCCTCCGGCCACAGGTAGTAAAGGGGCGTCACCAGGGGAATCCCCTGGGCATAATTCCGGTAGTTCATGGTGTACAGGTAGGGAATCAGCCGGTGCCGCTGCCGGAGCATATCTTTCATCACCCCTGCCGCCTCCGGCTTGTACCGCCAGGGCTCCTTGCCGTTAAACTCGCTGCAGGAGGAATGGAGGCGCAGAATGGGAGAGTAAACCCCCAGCTGCACCCAGCGGGTGGTGAGCTCGTCGTTTTTGCAGCCCATCATATGGCCGCCGATGTCGTGGCTCCACCAGCCGTAGCCGATGTTGGAGGCGGTGGCGGTGAAGTAAGGCTGGAATTGGAGGGACTCCCAGGTGGTGATGGTGTCCCCGGAGAAGCCCACCGGATACCGGTGGCTGCCGGGGCCGGCATACCGGGAGAAGGTCAGGGGCCGCTTTCCATCCCGGCCGCTGTCCAGGAAGTGATAGTGATTGAAAATCCACAGGGGGTCCAGCCCCGGGATTTTGCAGGAGCTGCCCTGCTGCCAGTCAATCCACCAGAAATCCACCCCCTGGGCCTCCAGAGGATGATGGAGGTGGGTAAAGTAGTTCTCCATAAAAACCGGGTCTGCCGGGTCGCACAGCACCGGATCCTCTTTCCGGTAGTCCACCCCCATGCTCTTTGCCATAGGCAGGTAGGCCTCCTCATGGCCCCGCACCCCCTCCGCCGGGTGGACATTCAGGGTCACCCGCATCCCTCTCGCGTGAAGATTCCGCAAAAAGGCCTCCGGGTCGGGAAACAGCGCCCGGTTCCAGGTGTAGCCGGTCCAGCCGCTGCCGTACTTGGGGTCAATGTCCACCAGATGCCAGTCCATATCCAAAACCGCCACGGTAAAGGGGATATTCTCCTCCCGGAACCGGTCCATAAGCGCCAGATAGCTATCCTGAGAATAGCGGTAATACCGGCTCCACCAGTTCCCCAGAGCGTATCGGGGCAGCATGGGGGTGGGGCCGCAGAGGTAGTAGAAATCCCGTAGGGCTTCCAGGTAGTCATGTCCGTAGCCCCAGAAATACAAATCCTGCCCGTCCTTGTCCCGGGGGGCGACCCAGCCATCCGCCGTCAGGATATGGGAAGCGCTGTCGTCCAGCACGGAAAAGCCGTTCCGGGATACCACGCCGTGGTCTATGGGGACAGGGCCGTCCGCCATGTCCAGGGTGCGGGCGGTGCCTCCCAAATCCGTCACCGCCTCGCCGTAACGCCAGACGCTGTGATATTTCGTAAAGCCCCCCTTGACGCTGACGGACAGACCGTTCCGGGAAAAGGGCGCTCCGTCATATACCAGGTGCAGCCTTTCGGTATGGATTTCCAGGGTCTTTCCCCTGCGGACTACCCGGAAGTCCGTTTTGGGAAAGTCCCGGCGCAGGACCATCCGGGTGGGACGGTCCTCAAACAGGCCCTTGGGGCTGTATTCCAGCCGCAGCAGCCCCGGTGTCAGGACGGTGATCCGATAACGCTCCCCCTGCACAATGTTCTCAGGGCAAGCCCCGGCATTGGCAGGCATACGAAAATGACTTTTCATAAAACACCTCTTTTACAAAAAACGATTTACAAAGAATCCGGGCGATCCCCGCCTATACGCCGGAGGCGGCTTTCCCTCTTGGAGATTATAGCATATTTTTACAAATAATTGTGGATTTTGCTTAAAAAATGTGGTATGTTTTTTCAGGAGGTGTTTGTATGAGGATTACCCGCAGCCTTGCCTTCCAGGCCGGCAGCAAAGAGGAGAAGCTCCCCTATGACACGCCGGATTTTCCATATATCGCTTCACGGGCAGAGTTGGATTTTTACCGTGAGTTTCTGGTTCCCTGGCATTGGCACAACGCCATAGAACTGTTTTACATGGAAAGCGGCGCGCTGAAATACGATACGCCCCACGAAACCCTGGTATTTCCCACCGGTTCGGCCGGGATGGTAAACGCAAATGTACTGCATAAAACGCGGCCTCTAAGTCATAACGAGAGAAATATACAGCTGCTGCATATTTTTGATCCGCAGCTGTTGGCCGGGAACCACGGCAGCTTGATCGAGCAAAAGTATATTTCTCCGATTGTGACGGCTTCCCGGATTGAGCTCATCGCGCTGCGTCCCGACAAACCGGAGCAGGCCGCCGTGATTGCATCCATACGGGAAGCGTTTTCCTTGTCGGAAAAAGAATTGGGATATGAGTTCAAAATCAGAGAGGCGCTGTCTCAAATATGGATACAATTATTCCGGCTCTGCACGCCTTTGCTGAAAGAGAAACCCCAGACCGGCGGCAGGGCGGCCGATAAGGTAAAAGGCATGATGGCCTATATTCATACGCATTATGCCGAAAAAATCACCATTCCGGAACTGGCTGAAGCGGCATTTTTAAGCGAAAGGGAGTGTTACCGGGTTTTCCAAACTTATTTGAAAATGACGCCGGTAGACTATATCAGGAGTTACCGGATACAGATAGCCTGCCGGCTGCTGGCGGAAAGTCACATCCCGGTCACGGAAGTCGGAAACGCCTGCGGTATGGAAAACGCCAGCTATTTCGGGAAAGTATTTCGAGAGGCAACAGGCTTTACGCCTTTGCAATACCGCCGAAAATGGCAGAATAGAAATATAAAATGACAGAATAAAGATATTATTTTTATATCGCGGGCATTATAATAATAAAGAACCGCACAGTCAGGAGGTGCTTGCGATGATAAAAGCAAATATTTTGAACCCGTCCGGTCTTTTGATACGGTGAACCAATGGATTCTTGCTCCCGGCGGGAAGAGAACCAAAAGCACGGAGCAATCCCCCATCCGGCACGGAACGGAAAACGCCTGCCGCCCTCCCCGGCATTTGAAAAAGCCAAGACTATATGGCGGTTCTTTGTTACCTATGCCGGCGATTGTGGGACAGCAAGCGGGCAGCTTTGGCTTTGGAACGGCCTGACGGTATTCGGTCATGTCCTTTGCTGTTTACAGAGAGGAGCGAGTATGAAATTAAATTGTGAAACGGCAGAAGCAGCGCTTGCCTGGGCCGGAAAACAGAATCCCGGAAAGTGGGTCGACCACTCCCGCTTTGTGGCGCTTGCCTGCAAAAACATAGCGGCTCGATGTGAGGCTATATCCGCGGACGAGGCGTATTGTTTCGGATTGCTGCACGATATCGGAAGATATGCCGGATTAAGTTCGGAACGGCACTTGATTGACGGCTATCGCTTCTGTATGGAACGCGGCTGGGAAAAAGCGGCGCAAATCTGTATTTCTCACGGGTTTATGATCCAAGACATTCATACATCCATCGGCACATTTGATGTCTCCCGGGAGGATTATCTGTTTCTGGAGCGTTTTCTCACAAACGCCGTTTATGATGACTACGACCGGCTCGTGCAGCTATGCGACGCGCTGGCCCTCCCAACGGGCTTTTGCCTCCTGGAAAAGCGGTTTGTGGATGTAACCATCCGATACGGCGTTCATCCCCATACCGTTGACCGCTGGAAGAAAGTTTTGGAGATGAAAGCAGACTTTGAGAAGAAAATAAACGGTTCTGTTTATGATCTGCTTCCGGGCGTAATAGAAAACAGCTTTTAAGGAGAATTATGGATAACATACGAATTGCTTTTTTTGATATTGACGGAACACTGGTTGACTTCCACACAAAGCGGATTTCCCCAAACACTTTGGAAGCCCTGAGACGGCTGCGGGCGCGGGGCGTCATTCTCTGCCTCGCTACCGGAAGATCGCCTTTAACGCTGCCCCGTTTCCCCGGCTTTGATTTTGACGCTTTTTTGACATTTAACGGTTCCTATTGTTATGATTCCAGTCAGGTGCTGTTCCGCAATCCCATTCCTCATGAAGATGTCAAAAAGCTGATTGAGAACGCGGCTCTCATCGGCAGGCCCGTTTGCGTCGCGACGCATAACCGTTTGGCCGCAAACGGAACCGATAACGATTTATCCGACTATTTTAGAATCGCGGGAATCGAAGTGGACATTGCGGACGACTTTGACAAGCTTCTGCAAGAAGAAGTGTATCAGTTAATGCTGGGATGTTACAAACCGGAGTATTCCGCGGTGATGGAAGGGGTACGCCACGCAAAAATCGCGGCGTGGTGGGACCGGGCCGTCGACATTATTCCGGCAAACGGCGGAAAAGGAATCGCAATTGAAAAATTGCTGGAACATTATCACCTGGAACCGGCGGAAGCGATCGCTTTCGGGGACGGCAACAACGACATTGAAATGCTGCAAACCGTCGGAACCGGTATCGCGATGGCAAACGCTTCCGAACAGCTGAAAGCGGTGGCAGACAAAGTGTGCGGACATGTGGCGCAGGATGGAATCTATCACTATTGTTTGGAACAAGGCCTGATATAGCGGCCAATCCCACAGCGGCGCTTCCGCAGGCGTGATTTGGCGCGGTCGGGAGAAAGCCGGGACGGATAGGCCATTGTACCGCCGTTTATGGGCGGCGATGCCCTTACCCATATAAATGTCATTTCTTTTGTTCATAGCAATACCCCCTGACGCGGGTCTTTTCTTTTCCCGCGTCAGGGGGCTTTTGTCTATTGTCCGTTTTTAAGGAATCTCTGAACAAATCGTCTGCGGCTGGAAAGCTTATCTTTTTCGCCAGCCATGCAGAATGAAAAACAGGAAATACATACAGTATTCCACTGTTATTCTTTTGTCTGACAAAAAACTCTTCCTGCCAGCTCTTGCCTATTTATTCAGAGCTTCCCTAACGGTTCGGTTCACCGCTTTCGGGGGTGTTTTATGCTTTTTCGATGGCCTGGGCCAAATCGGAAATCAAGTCCTGGGTGTTTTCCAGACCGCAGGACAGGCGAATCAGGTCCGCGCCTACCCCGGCGGCTTCCAGCTCCGCGTCGGTCATCTGCCGGTGGGTGGTGCTGGCGGGGTGGAGGCAGCAGGTGCGGGAGTCTGCCACATGGGTCTCGATGGCCCCCAGCCGCAGGTGCGCCATGAAGTTCTCCGCCCCCTTCCGCCCGCTTTTCAGGCCAAAGGAGATCACGCCGCAGGAGCCATTGGGCAGATACTTCCGGGCCAGGTCGTAGTACTTATCGCCTTTCAGACCGCAGTACTTCACCCAGGCCACCTTGGGGTGGCCGCTGAGGAACTCCGCGATGGCCTGGGCGTTGGCGCAGTGCTGGCGTATCCGGAAAGGCAGGCTCTCCAGCCCCAGGTTCAGGTAAAAGGCGTTCTGGGGGGACTGGACGGAGCCCAAATCCCGCATAAGCTGGGCGGTACACTTGGTGATGAACGCGCCGGCAAGACCAAACCGCTCCGTGTAGGTCACCCCGTGGTAGCTCTCGTCGGGGGTGCAAAGGCCGGGGAACTTGTGGGGGTACCGGGTCCAGTCGAACTTGCCGCTGTCCACCACCACGCCGCCAAGGGCCGCGCCGTGGCCGTCCATATACTTGGTGGTGGAGTGGGTCACAATGTCCGCGCCCCATTCGATGGGACGGCAGTTTACCGGGGTGGCGAAGGTGTTGTCCACAATGAGGGGCACCCCATGGGCGTGGGCCACCCGGGCAAATTTCTCAATATCCAGCACATTCAGGGCCGGATTGGCAATGGTCTCACCGAACATGGCCTTGGTGTTCTCCCGGAAGGCACGGCTCAGCTCCTCCTCCGAAGCGTCCGGGTCCACGAAGGTCACATCGATGCCCATGCGCTTCATGGTAACGCTGAGGAGGTTATAGGTGCCGCCGTAAATGGCGGTGCTGGCTACCACATGGTCGCCGCATCCGGCGATATTGAAGATGGCATAGAAGCTGGCGGCCTGACCGGAGCCGGTGAGCATGGCGGCGGCGCCTCCCTCCAGGGCGGCGATTTTGGCGGCTACGGCGTCGCAGGTGGGGTTTGCCAGCCGGGAATAGAAATAGCCGGAGGCTTCCAAATCAAACAGCTTTCCCATGTCCTCGGAAGTAGCGTACTTGAAGGTGGTACTCTGGACAATGGGAATCTGCCGGGGCTCGCCGCTTTTGGGGCTGTACCCGGCCTGAATGCACAGGGTCTCTAAATTCTGATTCATGGCAATCTCTCCTGTTGTTGCAGATTATGGCTTTATTGTAGCCCTCCCCCGGGCCTTTGTCAACGGAAAATGCCCCGGCAGTCCAGGCCCGCCGGGGCCGTCCGGCGCAAAACGCCCGGCCGTTTTCATTTGGGGTATCTTCATGAGAATCCCTTCCATCTCTGGGCGGAGGAATGTATCCCCTCCCCGGCTCCCCACGGAAATTTTACATCCGCCATATGAAAAATCTTTGTAAAATTTCCGGTTTTCCCCTTTTTCCGGGGATAAAATTGTGATATAGTGGGAGCAAAAGGAGATGATACCATGCTTACCTACGAACAGATTACCAAAAGCGAGGCCGTTCGTACCTATATTATCCGTGCCGACGAGTCCCTGGCGGCTCTTGGCTTTACGGAGCATTCCTTTGCCCATGTAATCCATGTGGCCCAGACTGCCGGTTATATTCTGGAGACCCTGGGCTATGACGCGCGCACCGTGGAGCTGGCAAAAATCGCCGGGTATCTGCACGACATCGGCAACCTGGTGAACCGGAAAGACCACTCCCAGTCCGGCGCCGTTATGGCCTGGAGCATCCTCAACGATATGGCCTGCGACCCAGCGGAGACCGCCACCATCGTCACCGCCATCGGCAATCACGACGAGGGCACCGGCGTGCCGGTGAACGCCGTATCCGCCGCCATGATTCTGGCGGACAAGGCGGATGTGCGCCGCAGCCGGGTCCGGAACACCGACAAGTCCACCTTTGACATTCACGACCGGGTAAACTACTCGGTGAAAAAGGCAGCCTTAAAAATCAACGAGGAAAAGACCCTCATCAAGCTGAAGCTGGATGTAGACACCAAGTACGGCTCCGTGATGGATTACTTTGAAATTTTCATGGGCCGGATGATTCTCTGCCGCAAAGCCGCCGAAAAGCTGGGCCTGCAATTCAAGCTGATTATCAACGAGCAGCAGCTGATATGATTTTATCCTGCAACCCCCGGCGGGAAAGGAAAGCTTTTCCCGCCGGGGGGTCTTCTTACGGAATAAATCAGCCCTGCTTCTGTTTCCACCGGGTAAGATAGGCGGAAGTCAGCCGCGCATAACCCCATTCATTTTTGGCAATGCCCGCCCATTCCAGAACCGGAATCAACACAAATGCCGGGTCAAAACCGGAACCACCAGGCTTTACCTTATAGTATCTTTGCAAGATTGCCCCGGCAATGGTATTTTCCTCGCACCCCGGTTCTCCCAGTTTTTTCCTTCCTGAGCCTTTCTTGGCTTTTCCGCCGTTTTCCAGCATAACATTCACCATATCATCAAAAATGCTGAAAGAGTAAGGGATAAGCTGTGGACAGTAAAACTTCTCCCCACCCCCGGTGAGGGACAACTCATAGGGAATCCCCTTGTAGGAATGCACCACAATTCGTCCACCGGCCTCAATCATTTTATTGCGGATAATGTGGGAAGCTTGTGCCGTATCGGTTGGGGATTTTTTGATTTGCGCAACATCCATATTCTGCTCCTCCTTTTTATGCGTATCTTCTGAGGCATATCCCAAAGCAATCAGAATATCTGTCAAATACTTGCTGACAGTGGGATAGGAACAGTTCATTTCTTCTCCCACCGCTTTGAGATTTCCTCGGTTTTTTAAGAATATTTCCAAAAAATTGGCTTGAGAAGTGCTAAGATACGCAAAGGCATTCAAAGGCTCGTCCATCGGAAATTGGGCATGACAATCGGGACAGGTTAATTTCCCAATATGCAATTTGGTTTGGCAAACCGGGCATTTTCCGGATTCAAAGGGATTCATATTCCCCACCTCCTGATGCAAGAGTATCAAAGATAACGCTCTTTGTCAAGTAAGTATTTAATTTTTACATTTCTTATTTTAGCAAGAGCAAAACAAAGTGCCTCTTATAGCTACACAAAGACGGTGTAAATATTGTTTGCTTTTGGGGTGCTTCCTTCCCACGCCGTCGTTTGAAAGCACAAAAAGGCTCCCTTGCCAAAGGGAGCTGGCAAAAATCTTTGATTTTTGACTGAGGGATACTACAGCAGGCACTTCCCAAAAGCATAATCCAATGTGAAGTGGCTCAGGCTTATAGCTCCCGACGGTCGGGAGCTGTCACCGCAGGTGACTGAGGGAGCCGTCAGGCAGTACTGCCGCCCGCTTGCGGGTGGTGCGTAAGTACGCTCTTCGTTATCATTATTGCGTAATATGGACAGATTGAAGTGGTTTCTGCTGTGTGTTATAATCCCAGCAGGGTAAATGATGAATTCAGAATTCATGAAATGTGGAGGGAAATCGTATGAATTGCATGATAAGGAAATGGAAACTGACAGATGCAAAGGATATTGCCGTTGTTTTGTCGAGTAAAAAGATACACGACAATCTTAGAGATGGTTTACCCTATCCTTATACTGAACAAGATGGGATTGATTTTATATCAAGTATGCTTTCAGCAAACGAGGATGAAACATTTGCATTTGCGATTACATTGGATGATAAAGTAATTGGCAGCATAGGCGTATTTCGTCAGAAAAATATCCATAGACAAACAGCCGAAATGGGATACTATATTGCGGAAGCGTATTGGGGAAAAGGCATTGTGACGGATGCGGTAAAACAAATCTGTGAATATGTATTTAGAAATACGGATATTCTCCGAATTTATGCCGAACCATTTGCTTATAATTCAGGTTCTTGTCGCGTTCTTGAAAAAGCAGGTTTTCAATATGAGGGAACATTAAGAAAAAATGCCGTAAAGAACGGAAAAGTGATCGATATGAGAATGTATTCTCTGCTGAGAGAAGAATTGTGCAATTCCGGTTTGTAGGGCTATAAAATAGGGACATGGCCGCCTATCAGCACTCAGATACGCGTCGGGCAGCCGGCAATAAAACCGCCCGGTGTTACACCGTGGTAACGAACCGGGCGGGTCTGGGAAGTAACGATACGCCGAAAGCCGCCGTGCGAAATTGACACCGGGGGCACCCCGGCTGCAGCGGCTCGCCGCCCGCCGGGCACTGCCCGCTGACACCGGGGGCGGCAACGGGAATTGTCCGAATTTTCCCGGATTTTTCCCACTTCCCTCTTGTAAAATATGGATTTTTGCCGTATACTATGGTAATACTGTAACGGCAAGAAAGGGATACTATCATGGAACTGATTTCTGTTCGTGCGCTATTTAAGGACACCGACGCCTACATAGGCAAGAAGGTGACGGTTGGCGGCTGGGTGCGCTCCGTCCGGGCAAGTAAGCAGTTTGGCTTCATCGTCCTGAACGACGGCACCTATTTTACGCCTGTGCAGGTGGTCTACCACGACACCATGGGGAATTTCCAGGAGATTTCCAAGACCAATGTGGGCGCTGCCCTGATTGTGGAGGGAACCCTGGTGGCCACCCCCGAGGCCAAGCAGCCCTTTGAGATTCAGGCGGAGACCGTCACCGTGGAGGGTGCTTCCACCTCCGACTACCCCTTACAGAAGAAGCGCCACACGCTGGAGTTTTTGCGGACCATGACCCATCTGCGTCCCCGGACCAACACCTTCCAGGCGGTTTTCCGGGTGCGGAGCCTCATCGCCTACGCCATCCACCAGTTCTTCCAGGAGCGGGACTTTGTGTATGTCCACACTCCCCTCATCACCGGCTCCGACTGCGAGGGCGCCGGTGAGATGTTCCAGGTGACCACCCTGGATTTGGCAAATGTCCCCATGACCGAGGACGGCAAGGTGGACTTCTCCCAGGATTTCTACGGCAAGCCCACCAACCTCACCGTGTCCGGCCAGCTCAACGGCGAGACCTTCGCCATGGCTTTCAAGAACATCTACACCTTCGGCCCCACCTTCCGGGCGGAGAACTCCAACACCACCCGCCACGCCGCGGAGTTCTGGATGATTGAGCCGGAGATTGCCTTCGCGGACCTGAACGACGATATGCGCCTGGCGGAGGATATGATTAAGTATATCATCGCCTATGTGCTGGAGCACGCTCCCGAGGAGATGGCTTTCTTCAACCAGTTTGTGGATAAGGGCCTGCTGGAGCGGCTGAACCATGTGCTTGGCTCCCAGTTCGGCCATGTGACCTACACCGAGGCCATCGAGATTCTGGAAAAGCACAACGACCAGTTTGCTTTCCCGGTGCACTGGGGCAGCGACCTGCAAACCGAGCACGAGCGGTACCTGACGGAAGTGGTGTTTAAGAAGCCCGTATTCGTCACCGACTACCCCAAGGAGATCAAGGCCTTCTATATGAAGCTGAACCCGGACGGCAAGACCGTCGCCGCCATGGACTGCCTGGTGCCCGGCATCGGCGAGATTATCGGCGGCAGCCAGCGTGAGGATGACTATGAAGTGCTGAAAAGCCGCATCGCGGAGCTGGGCATGAAGCCGGAGGATTACGGCTTCTACCTGGATTTGCGGAAATACGGCTCCGCCCGCCACGCCGGTTTCGGCCTGGGCTTCGAGCGGTGCGTCATGTACCTCACCGGCATGGGCAACATCCGGGATGTCCTCCCCTTCCCCAGAACCGTAGGCAACTGCGATTTATAAAAACCAGAACCCGCCGACTTGGTCGGCGGGTTTTATTGTTTTTACAGATAGAAACCGATGAATCCGGTAAAGCCCTGGAAGGCCAAAAACAGCAGGAAAGCTGCTGCCGCCGGGGCTACGAAGCTGCCGGGCTTGAGCCGCTGGCGAAGGCTGCCAAAGAGGAAGCTCAGCACCAGGTGGCCCACGCCGCCCACGGCAGCCAGGACTGCCGCCAGGGTGGGGTCAGCCCAGCCGCAGGCCAGGGGCAGGACGCCGAAAGCCAGAGCGCCGTAAACAAAATCCCATACCGGGCAGGCCTTGGTCTCCTTCCGGCTAAACCAGCTTTCCAGCAGGCAGGCACCCAGAGACAGGGCGCACACGAAGGCCACATCCAGTCCGGGAAGAATCAAATCCGGCACAAAGGTCTTGACCAGGAGCCGGGCAAGGCAAGATAGCCCCACAAGAATCATCAACCATGTATTTTTGTTCATTTCTTAACCTCCCCACTGGGTTGCCCCGGAGTCCACATCGGCGCCGGTGACATAGGCGCTGGCGGAGTTTACCGCCTTGGCGATGGCCTTGGAGGTGACGGTGGCGCCGGTGAGGGCGTCCACGTTCTCCCCTACCGTAAAGCTGGTGCCTTCAAAGAGGAACTGGGAGAGAAACTCCACAGAGGACAGTGCCTGCATACCAAGCCCCAGGGTCTCCTGCATCTCCTGCACCACCAGGCCGGAGATGGTGCCGTCGGTGTTCACACCCACCAGAGCCACAATGTCGTCAGCGTAGCCCCGGACCCGGGTCTGAATGACAAAGCCATTGTCAGCTTTGAAAACCGCCACAATATTCTCATCCTCCCCGGAGTAGGCCTCCTGGGTGAAGTTCTCCCCGCCGGGAAGAATCTGGCTGCACAGCCAGTCGAGAGTCTCCTGCTCCTTTTCCCGGGCGGTGGGGGCAAGGATTGCGCTGCAAGCCAGCAGCAGGCACAGGGCAACCACGAAAGCGATTGCGGGAATCAGATGTCGCTTCATTTTACAGCACCTCCAAACCGTCTGGGCGGGGTAATCCGGTCAATGGCCCAGGCACAGGCGTTCATAATCAGAATGGCATAGGTGACGCCCTCCGGGAACAGGCCGAAGTAACGGAAAATCACGGTGAGCACACCGCAGCCCAGGCCGTACACCAGCTGACCCGCAGGGGTCACAGGAGAGGTGGCGTAGTCGGTGGCCATGAAGAAGGCACCCAGCATCAGGCCGCCGCCTAACAGGTGGTAAGCCATGAACAGGAGCGGAGACTGTCCCCGGGAGAAAATCAGGGTCAGCACCGCCACGGTGCCAAGATAGGCGGCAGGAATCCGCCAGGAGATGACCTTCCGGACAATGAGGTAAATGCCGCCTAAGAGAATAGCCAGGGTGCAAACCTCACCCATGGAGCCAACCATGTTCCCCAGGAACATATCCCACAGGCTCACGTCCGGCAAAGAGGGCATCACCAGATGGTGCAGAGGCGTTGCGGAGGACACCATGTCCACCTGTCCCACAGACAGCCAGGAGCCGGTCTCCGGGTAGCGCACCAGGTACTGGGGCCAGAAAAGCATCAGGAACGCCCGGGCGCCCAGGGCGGGATTGAACACATTTTGTCCCAGGCCGCCGCACATCCCCTTCACCACAATCATGGCGAAGGCTGCCCCCACAATCACCACCCAGTAAGGAACGCTGACAGGCAGGGTCAGGGCAAACAGCAGTCCCGTAACCAGGGCAGAGCCGTCCGGCAGGGTGTAGCTCTGGCGGGTAACCACCCGGTACAGCCACTCAAACACCAGGCAGGCAGCCATGGAGGTAAGGGTCAGGGTCAGCACCCGGGGCCCGAAGAAATACACGCCCACAGCCAGGGCGGGCAGGAGGGCCAGCACCACCCGGAGCATCAGCTTTCTTGTGGTCTCCCCGCCGTGGATATGGGGGGAGGAATTGACAATCAGATTCATACCTTTTTGGCCTCCTTTACCATTTGCTTGCCCTTCCGGAAGGCAGCCACCAGGGGCAGCTTTCCGGGGCAGCCGAAGCTGCAGCAGCCGCACTCCATGCAGTCCATGAGATTCAGCCGGTTCAGCTCCGCAAGATTACCGCTGTTCACCGCCCGGTACATATAAAGAGGCTGCAAATGCATGGGGCAGGTGGTGAGGCACTTGCCGCAGCGGATACATACGGGATTTTCTGCCGGGGTGTTGGCACTGGTGAGGCACAAGATGGTGTTGGTGGCCTTCAGCACCGGAGCCTGGAGATTTCCCTGGGCCACGCCCATCATGGGGCCGCCGGAGAGCACCTTGCAGGTGGTATCCTTCATGCCGCCTGCTGCCTCAATGGTCTGGGCAAAGGTGGTGCCCAGGCGCACCAGCATATTCTTGGGGGCTTTTGCGCCGTCACCGGTGACGGTGAGAATCCGCTGGGTCAGGGGCTTGCCCTCCATCACCGCCTGGTACACGGCGTAGGCGGTGGCGGCGTTGAACACGGCGCAGCCTGCCGCCGCCGGGAGCTTTCCGGGGGGCACCTGCCGTCCGGTGACGGCGCACACCAGCTGCTTCTCCGCACCCTGGGGATACCGGGTGGGCAGCACCCGCACCTCCACCTCCGTGCCCTTGCACACAGACTCCATAGCGGCAATGGCCTCGGGCTTATTGTCCTCAATGGCAATGACAGCGTGGGTGGGAGACAGGGCAAATTTCAGAATCTCCACACCGGTGAGCACCTCCCGGGGATAGGTGCACAGGAGGGTATCGTCGGCGGTGATATAAGGCTCACACTCGCAGGCGTTGATAATCACATAGTCCACCTTGTCCAGGGCGGAGAAGGCCTTCACGTCCGTGGGGAAGGCGGCGCCGCCCATGCCCACGATGCCAGCGGCATGAATCCGGTGGAGAATCTCCTCCGGGGTCAGCTTCCGGTAGTCTCCATAGGGGGTCAGGCTCTGGTCGGAAGTGTCCAGACCGTCGTTGGCAATCACCACGGAGAGAATCTCCCGGCCGGAGGTGTGGGGACGGTTTTCAATGGCAATCACCTTGCCGGACACGCTGGCGTGGACAGGAGCGCACAGACCCTCCCCGTCGCCAATGAGCTGTCCCAGCTTCACAGAATCTCCCACCTTCACCGTGGGGGTGCAGGCGGCGCCGATGTGCTGGAACATGGGCAGCACCACCTCTTTGGGAGCAGGCACCGGGGTCAGTCCCGTACCCCGGGACAGGGATTTATTTCCTTTTGGGTGGATACCACCCCAGAATAATTTTTTCATAGCTTGCACCTCGCATGTTTTATGTGCGGATATAGTCCCGGAAGCCGGGGCTGTAATGAAGATTGTTTTCGCTGTCCACCCACAGGGCTTCACAGCCAAATTTGTCCAAAAGGGCTTGGCCTTCCGGCTGGGGCAGGAGGAACAGGGCGGTGGAAAGGCCGTCTGCCAGGCCGGAGTCGGGGCAAAGCACCGTCACCGCCCGCCACATTCTGCCGGGGTAAAGGGTTTCCGGGTCAATGATGTGGTGGTAGGACACCCCATCCACCGTGTAGTAACGCTGGTAGTCCCCGCTGGTGACCACGGAAATGTCCTGCACTTCCAGGGTGTGGAGATACCCCTCCTCCCCGGTGGGGTTCTGGATGCCCACCACCCAGCTGCCTCCGTCAGGTTTGGCTCCGGTTGCCCGGACATTTCCCCCTACGCTGATTAAAAGGCCTTCCGGAGCGGTTTTGCACACCTGCTCCAGGGCGTAGCCCTTGGCGATGGCACCCACATCCAGAGTCATCTCCGGGTCGGCATAGTACACCGTCCCAGCTTCTTCGTCCAAAATCAGCTGGGAAAGGTCTGTGTGCTTGGCAGCTTCCGTCAGAGCCGCTTCTTCCGGAAGCTTGGCATTTGCCGGGTCGGCAATGCCGTCCTCCCTTGCCTCGTGCCACAGCTGCAGCACGCTTCCCATGGCGATGTTTACTTTGCCGGAGGTGGCGTCGTACACCTCCCGGCAGAAGGCAAGAAGCTCCATAATCTTCTTGTCCACCTTCACCGGGGCTTTTCCTGCGGTCTCGTTCAGGGTTTTGAGGTTCACCACCCCGGGGTAGGTGTTGTAAATGTCAAAGAGCTGATGGTAGCTTTCCAGGTCATCGTGAATTGCCTCAGCGGTGGCGGAAAATGCCTCCTCCGAAGGGGCATAGCCCACAATGGTGGTCACCGTGTCAAAAAGCGCCAGAAAGGTGGCCTGATACCGGCTCTCCTGAGGCTCCTTGGGGGTGCAGCCCCCCAGAAGGAGGACTGCCAGAAGAAGGGCCAAAAACCGCTTCATCTTACTTTGCCTGGGAGATCAGCTCCAGGAAGCTGCCGATGGAAATGGTCACGGAAGAGGAAAGGTCTGCCTCTGCCGGCTTGGTGTCCTGGTTGATGGCAATGCCCAGCACCTCATCGATGGTCTTGCCGGTGATATACTGGCAGAAGGAAGCGGTCTGCTCGTTCCACTCCTTGCCGATGGGGCTGTACTTGCCCATGCCGTAGGCCTCGCCCAGCTGGTTCTTGGTCTGAACGGCGGCGGTCAGGTCGGTGGTAATGGCGCCGGTATTGTCAAAGTTCACCTTGGCCTGAACGGAGTCGATGGTGCAGGAGGTGATGGTCTCCCCTTCCAGGGAGCGGCGTAACAGTCCGCCTGAGCCAGACCTGCCTCCTCCCCGGCGCTCTTGCTGCCGGCAACGGAAGTGGTGGTGGTGAGCTTCAGGGTGTCGGAAGCCTTGGCGCCCAGGTTCTGGGCGCCCATCACCGCCGCCTCGATGGCAGGGATGAACCCGGCAATGGCGATGGTGACGGAGGAGGACAGGTCGGTATCGGCAGCCTTTCCATCCTCGGTGATGGCAATGCCCTTCACTTCCTCCAGGGTCTTGCCCTCCACGTAGTCTGCAAGAGCCTGAGCCTGCTCATTCCACTCCTTGCCGATGGAGCTGTACTTGCCCATACCGTAGGCATCCCCCAACTGGTTCTTGGACCGGACGGGATTTTGCAGGTCGCTGGTGATAACGCCGGTATTGTCAAAGTTCACCTTGGCCTGCACGCCGTCAATGACGCACTGAACAATAACGCCCTTTTCGTCCACGGTGACGGCGACCAATGTCACATCCGCCTGGGCAAGGCCGGCTTCCTCCCCGGCATTTTTGCTGGAAGACAGGGTGGTGGTCATACTCAGGCCGGTTTTCACGGCGTCGTCCCCCAGAGGCTGGGTTTCGGTAGGCTTGGTAGTTTCGGTGGGCTGGGTCACCCCTACCACTGCGGTGGCTCGGCAGCCGGTGAAGGCGGTCAGGGCCAGCAGCAGGGCCAGGGTCAGGGCAATGATTTTTTTCATGTGGGTTCCTCCAATATATAAATGTATCTATGGTTTGACCTCTCCCTTTTGGGGGAGGAGAATCAGCTGGAAGCTCTGATTCAATCAGCAAGAGCTGACAGCGAGAGATTTTTCCTCAGACAAAAGAATGGAAAACAGCGGAATACTGTATGTATTTCCTGTTTTTCATTCTGCATGGATGGGGAATGCATGGATGGGGAAAAAGATCCGCTGTTCAGCCGCAGATGATTTAATCAGAGCTTCCTTAGTTTTCTGGGCCGGAATCCGGCGGCCAGCAGCCCCCGGAAACACCCGGCAGCCCCGGCAGCCATCAGGCTTCCGGTGAGCAATGACACCAGTAGCAGCCAGGGAAGGTAGGCCGCCACATACACCGAGTGCATGAGAAGCACAGCGGCGGCAATCTGCCCGATGTTGTGGGCGGCGGCGCCCAAAATGCTCACCCCATAAATGGAGAGTCCGGGAATCCGCCGGGCAAGGGTCATCGCCCCCAGGGCCAGCAGCCCTCCGGTAAGGGAGAAGAGCAGTCCCGTAATGCCGCCTCCGAACACCGCCCCGAAAAAGCACCGCAGGACCAGGATTCCTAAGGCCTGTCCCGCCCCCCAGAAGTACAGGACAAAGAGGGTGACCAGATTCGCGAGCCCCAGCTTCACCCCCGGCAAGGGAATGAGCAGCTGCAAGGGGATGAACCGCTCGGTGTAGGACAGGGCCAGGGCCAGAGCGGTGAGCATAGCCCCGGCGGCAACCCGCCGGGGTTTGGAAAAGTCTTGGTTATCCCGAAACACCGTCCACATCTCCTTCCTGAGGAGCGCCTAAAATCCGCAGCTCCACCCGGTTGGGCAGGCACACGATACTCTGCCCCGGGGCGTTCCGCCAGCCGGAGTGAACGCAGTCCTCTCCGGGGCAGGTGGAGGCAATGATGGCCACCCCGCCCCCTTGAATCCGCACCGTATTTTCGTACTCCCCCCCAATCACCAGGGTTTGGTCTTCCGAAAGGGATACCCGGCGCAGAAGCGCCCCATCCTGATAAATTTCCAGAACCTCCGGGGTCCGGGCGCTGCCGGGAAGGAAGGAAAGAAACACAGCCGCCGCCAGCAGCAGCACAAAAAGGGCGGCAAGCAAGTCCCCCGGCCGGGGCCTGAGGGGAACGGATTTGGAAAAGGTGTTCATAACCGGAACTCCTGCACGCGAATCCCCACAAAAGCGGGGCGTTTTATTTTTTGCCAAAACACGAGAAATTATAGCAAAATGAACGAAAATCTTAAGTGAATTTGCTGCAATATGGTATCTACTTTTATCATAATAGATTTATTCAAATGTAATTCTATGGGGATTATGTAAAATAGATATATGTTTGTCCTCATCTACGCCTACGATAAAATCGACCAAATGAGCTGCATCTTTTGAGCCTTGTTTGTGTTTAAGGGTTGGAAGACCTATTCCGTAGAAGACCGCCTCAACGGTATTCCCCTCCAACAATTTAGAAATATCATCTGTGTAATCGTTGGCAATAATCAAATTATTGACTTTTTCAAAATCTGGGAAATAGTAGCGGTCCTTATTCTCAAAAAATAAACATACGCCGCCACGGACAGCTACAATATCCGGATTAATTGCACCTTTATTCTTTTCACTAGTACCATTTGGATGTAAAAATCGCCCTGTTCCACTTTGAGGAAAGTCGAAGCATATTATCTTCCAACGATTATCAAGTAACCATTTCAAGATTGCCTTAGTTACATGTTCTTCCCTCATCAGCCATCCCTCCAAAGAGAACCATCGGGAAACAGAATTGCATCTGCAAAATAAGAGTAAACCCGTATATGTTTTTTCTTTGAATAAGTCGAACCGTAGCGAACTTGCATAAAATATCTAGGTATTTGGTCATTCCTAAGGCGAGAATAATCTTTTGTTAAGAGATTGTTGCGTGCACAACTCTTTACAGCGTTTATAAAACCTGAAATTTTCGATCCATTATCATCATGAATAATAATAGTTTTATGAATGCTATCCACCTCAACTCTGCCCCAAACCATCACAAGATTATACCGCCTATCCTCGTAAGTCTTACCTTGACGACACGCCAGATAATCAATAGCAGCCAAACATCCTGGGTACGGGTCTTCACGAAAGCCTGCATTTACCTGATAAAGGACAGTTTCATCTCTTGTCTTTAGCAGTTCACCCAGCACATAACCGTCTGTTTCGTACTTCGACAAATAGTTTATTAAATATTGTGTCGGTATTTTTTTCACAGCAGATAGAGGCGACATAGCTGTCTCGGGCTTTCCACCAGATTTTGTTGTAAACTGTGTTTGCATATCGTTGCGTTTATTTCTGATAACCACATTCCCAAGCAATTTTTCCCGTGCAGGAATCACTCCCAAAGATTCCGTTAAGTTAATTATTTCGTTAATCGCCATAAACATATCCATCATACTACTTGAGGTGGAATCAGGACATCCACTATATTTGACTATACTAGAGTCAAAGCACAGTCCTTGCGAAGCATAATGGGGAGAGGCAAGCGGGTTGCTTCTGTATTGGGAAACGCTATCAGAGGGGAAATAATATAACAAAGCTGGGATATTGTACACACTCATCACTCCTTCTAAGGCACGGAATATGAGCGGATTAATCTCATCCCACTTTGTTTTGATTGTACCTGTTTTTCTGTTCGTTCTTGAAACGAGTTTTGCTTCTGGATAAATGTAAAGTGCAGGAACGCAATTTTCAACAGCTGCCGCAATTCTGGCAAATCTCTGAAATACATTGTGCCCTGTGCCCGCTTCTGTTGTGACCTCAATCGCAAACACCGGCTCATTATCCTTTTCGACAATAAGGTCTGGGGCATCCAGATATAAAATCTTCCTAATATGATCTGGCATGGTATGAAAATGTTTAGGGTTATTTGCATCACTTTCATACATTTTATTTTTTCTTATTGTTTTCCCCCTCAAAAGGGTATGATCAATAATAAAATCGGCAAAGCTCTCTGTGCTGTACCACACTCTATACATCTTCCCGTGCCTCCTTTTCTCGGATATCTCGTGCAATTAGTGAAGTAACATGATAAATCATTAGTGGAGGAACTGCGTTGCCAGTTTGTACACGCTCTTGGACAATACCTCCTTTAAATACATAACTATCCGGGAAGCTCTGAATCCTAGCTCTTTCTCGAATACTCAATCCCCGAATCTGAGTAGGGTGCCCAAACTGAAATTGAGGCCTAATACCACCAGCTAACTGAGTAGGGCTGGGCGCATCATTTCGCAAACGAATGCGCTGTTTAAATTTGGGGTACATTGGCTTTCCTGGCTCTGTATTTGCAATTTTTTTTAATACCTCCGGTAGATGATTCGGCGCTACATGGTTATACAATTTTTGCGCCGGTGTAATAGCGGCAATATTTCCCTCCCCGCGCATCATCTTCTGATATTCAGTTATTGCAGGTTTTGTATACCGTTCGCAAGATTCATTACTCTCCAATTCCGGCAAATCCGAGATAGCCTCTCCAACAGTTCTGTAATTATTTACAAAAGCACCCAAAGGAAACTCATATGGCTCAGTAAAACCTACCCCCGAACGAACTCCAACGAATAACAGACGCTGCCGCATTTGCGGCACGCCAAAGTCAGCCGCATTAAGCATACCGATTGTGACAGTATATCCCAAGCTTTCCATATACTCTTTGATACTCTTCTCAAAATGCCCACCAGCTGTGCTTCTCATACCAGACACATTCTCAAGAATCAGATAATCAGGTTTGAATACTTTTACAAAGCGCATATATTCTAAAAAAAGATAATTTCTCTCATCATTATCATTATGTTTGCGATTTGCTATTGAAAAGCCCTGACAAGGCACTCCTCCAGTAATCAAGTGAATCTGTTTTACCCCGTTCTGTTCCAAAATCTTCTTAAGGTACTCAGGATTCACTTGTTTAATATCTCCCAAACATCCAATAGCGTTTGGATGGTTAAACATCCATGTTTCCATGGCAGGTTCTAGGTGGTCAATGCCAATAACCGACTCAAAACCCGCCCACGAAGCACCTACAGCAAATCCACCAGCACCGCAGAAAAGATCTATCATTGCGAGTTTGCTAGAATCATGTTTAAAATGTTCGATATTTAAGTATTGAACGAAGTTGTCGTGTAGGTAAGAACTTTTTTCTACTGGAACAGTATTGTCCCAGACATTGGAAATTTCTTCCATTCTAATCTGCTTATTATTCATATCTATCCTTTATCCATTTAATTTTAACAAAATTAACTTATCCACATTGTGAACTGATAACATACTCTACACAGGTATTTTCAAAAACAATTCAGCTTCCTATTACAGCAAAAATTGTACGATAATCTATCTACAAATGATTGTCTTAAACATACTTTCAAACTTACCATCTTCAAGATGTAAATAGTATTCTACCCCTATTTTATAATCTCCCATCTAATATACCATGCCCAGCTTCAAATAGCAATATACAACATACACCCAGCACAACCATATTGTAGGATGTTGTTAATTCGGAAAAATCAGAAACATTGGGTGTGAATCCTTTTTCGCTTTCCTTACCGGAAGAAATCCGGGGAAAATACTTGAAAAATTTCGATTTTCCTGTATAGTTAAGGTAAACGAAATGAAAGAAAAGAGGGGCATTCGATGGAGAAACAGAAATACGACCATTTTCTTCGCATATTGGAGGAGGAGCTGGTGCCCGCCATGGGCTGCACCGAGCCAATCGCCGTGGCCTATGCGGCGGCGCTGGCAGCGGCGGAGCTGCCCGGACGGCCGGAGCGGGTGGAAATCCGCGTCAGCAGCAACATCATTAAAAATGTAAAAAGCGTCATCGTTCCCAACACCGACGGAATGCACGGTCTGGAAGCCGCTGCCGCCGCCGGTATCGTGGCAGGCGACCCCACCAACAAGCTGCTGGTCATCTCCCGGGTGACCCCCCAGCAGAAAAAGGAGATTGAAAGCTACCTTCAGGAAGCCGCCTTTTCCGTGGAGGAATCCCAGACGGGAGAGGTGTTTGACATCTGCATCCGGCTGACGGCGGGAAACCACACCAGCCTTTGCCGCATTGCCGGAGACCACACCAATGTGGTGCAGGTGTGCCGGGATGAAGAGGTACGGTACGAAAAGGGCCTCCAAAAGCCCCGGATAGAGCAGCAGGCGGCCGAAATGGAGATTGCGGACATCGTGGCCTTTGCGGACCTGGTGGAGATTTCCCAGGTGGCCCCCATTCTGGACCGGCAGATCACCTGCAACATGGACATCGCCCAGGAGGGTCTTACCCGGAACTATGGGGCGAGAATCGGCCAGGTGCTGCTGGCCTGCCGGGAACCCTCCGTGTATACCAAGGCCAAGGCCTATGCGGCGGCGGCCTCCGACGCCCGGATGGGCGGCTGCGAAAAGCCGGTGGTCATCAACTCCGGCTCCGGCAACCAGGGCATCACCGCCTCCGTGCCGGTGATTGTCTACGCCCGGGAGCTGGGCCTGCCCCAGGAGAAGCTGTATCGGGCTTTGGTGGTGTCCAACCTTACCACCATCCACTTAAAGCAGGGCATTGGCCCGCTGTCCGCCTACTGCGGAGCCATCAGCGCCGGCTGCGGCGCTGCCGCCGGTATCACGTACCTCTTAGGGGGCGGCTATGAGCAGGTGGCCCATACGGTGGTCAACGCCATCGCCATCAACTCCGGCGTTATCTGCGACGGCGCCAAGGCCAGCTGCGCCGCCAAGATCGCCTCTGCCGTGGAGGCGGGACTCTTAGGCATGGAGATGTACCGCCAGGGCAGCGAATTCCTGGGCGGCGACGGCATTGTGAGCAAAGGGGTGGAGAGCACCATCCGCAATGTCTACCGCCTGGCCTCCCAGGGAATGCGGCTGACCGACACGGAAATCATCCATATCATGCTCTCCGACCAGCAAAACCGCTGTTCCTAAGTGGCGAGTCGCCACGGACAATGCGCACAGCAGCTTGCGATTCGTTACTTCCCTGACCCGCCCGGCATCGGCGGTGCAGCCAAAGGCTCCCCCGGGAGCCTTTTTTGCGCCAAAAAGCTCCCGCTTCCGGGGGAGTTGGCACGGTGTTCGTCATAATTTGACGGCTGGTACTTCCACAACGAGATGATATTGGGTGCAAAATCGGGACAAGCCAAAGGCGGCGTGCCGCCGCTGTCAATACGCACGGCAGCTTTCTGCGATTCATTACTTCCCTGACCCGCCCGGTATCGGCAGTGCACCCAAAGGCTCCCTTGTCAAAGGGAGCTGGCACGCCGGAGGCGTGACTGAGGGATTCACAGCAGGCACTTCCCCAAAAGCAGCAAACCAATGTGGAAAGGTACGCTCCCCATAGCTCCCGACCGGAGGGAGCTGTCACCGCAGGTGACTGAGGGAGCAAGCGGGCGGTGCAGTTCCGGTTTCATAATGGGGCGGTACTTGCTGGTGGTCATCGTCACCCGGTTAGAACCTTTTGATTTCTTCTTCAATCGGCTTTCTGCAAGCGCTTGCCAGCGGGGCCGTACTTTCTTGCTCCGGCAAGAAAGTACGCAAAGAAGCCGGCTTAAGGGGAAAACAACTCACTCCCGTTCGGTGTTCCCGTTCGGTGTTTTCCCCTTAAGAATCCCCCCTAACCATCGTTTGCTTGACCCTTCGCTTTGGCTCGGGTGCGGGGTTTCAGCTTTTGCCCCCGTTTTGGCTTGTGGGGTTTGGGGGCGTTTATTTCCCACGCTGTCGATTGAGAGCACGAAAAAGCCCGGTATCGCACAATGAAACGATACCGGGCACAAAAAGGCTCCCTTGCCAATGGGAGCTGGCACGCCGGAGGCGTGACTGAGGGATTCCACAGCAGGCACTTCCCCAAAAGCAGCAAACCAATGTGGAAAGGTACGCTCCCCATAGCTCCCTCCGGGAGGGAGCTGTCACCGCAGGTGACTGAGGGAGCCAGCGGGCGGTATGGTTGTGGTTTGCTTGGGGGTGGTACTTGATAGAGATTATCGACGCCCCAACTTCCACCGCAGTAACGATACCGGGCGGGTCAGGGAAGTGACGACCTGCATCAGCTACCAAGCGAGATTGACACCGGAGGCACTCCGGGCGCTTGCCAGCGGGGCCGTACTTTCTTGCCCCGGCAAGAAAGTACGGAAAGTTGTCCGGCTTAAGGGGAAAACAACTCACTCCCGTTCGGTGTTTTCCCCTTAAGGATCCCCCCTAACCATCGTTTGCTTGACCCTTCGCTTAGGCTCGGGTGGTGGGTTTTAGCCTCTGCACCCGTTTGGGTTTGTGGGATTTGGGGTGCCTTGTTCCCACGCTGTCGATTGAAAGTCTGATAAAGCCCGGTATCGCACCATAGAACGATACCGGGCGGGTTGGGGAAGTAACAAGTAGCAGAAAGCCACCGTGCGAAATTGCCTCCGGGGCACCCCGGCGTGAGAATTGGTATTCCCTTTTTTCGGCTTTTGTGGTAGAATAGCCACAGAAGAAGTGCCATATCCCTTGAAGGAGGCTTTTATGAAAGAATGTGTGTTCCGGGGTATTGCCACCGCGATGGTGACCCCCATGACCGGCACCGGCGTGGACTATGAGGCGCTGGGGCGGTTTATTGAGTTTCAGATTGATTCCGGGGTGAACGCCCTGGTGGCGGTGGGCACCACCGGAGAAAGCGCCACTCTCTCCCCCCGGGAGCGGAAGGAGGTCATCCGCTTCACGGTGGACCGTGTGGCCGGACGGGTACCGGTGATTGCCGGTACCGGCACCAACAATACAGAGCACGTGATTGAGTTCACCCACAGCGCCTGTGCCGATGGGGCCGACGCCGTGCTGGTGGTCACCCCCTACTACAACAAGGCCACCCAGAACGGCCTTTACACCCATTACAGCCTGATTGCCGACGCGTCGGAAAAGCCGGTCATCCTCTACAATGTCCCCTCCCGCACCGGCTGCAACCTGCTGCCGGATACGGTGGCAAGACTGGCAGAGCACCCCAACATCGCCGCCATCAAGGAGGCCAGCGGCAGCATGGCTCAGGTGGTGGAGCTGATTTCCAAGTGCGGCGACAAGATTACGGTCTACTCCGGTGAGGATGGCATCACCATCCCCATGATGGCCATGGGCGGCCAGGGCTGCATCAGCGTGGCCTCCAACGTCGCCCCCCGGCTGATGGTGGAGATGACCCGGCGGTTCTTCCAGGGGGATGTGGCGGGGGCCGCCAAGCTTCAGTGCCAGCTGCTGCCCCTCATGAACGCATTGTTCAGCGAGGTCAACCCCATCCCCGCCAAGGCGGCGGTGTCCGCCCTGGGCTTCGGGGAGGACCGGGTGCGGCTGCCCCTGACTCCCATGGAGCCTGCCCACCGGGAGGTTCTCTACGCCCGGATGAAGGAACTGGGGGTGCTTGCATGAGAACGGTAATCTGGGGCGCCAATGGCGCCATGGGGCAGCTGCTCCAGAAGGCTTTGGGGCAGGAGGTTTCCGGCCTTGTGAGCCTGGACGGGGAAAACGGGGTAGCAAGAAACGCTCAGGAGCTTCCCGACTTAAAGCCCGAGGCGGTCATCGACTTTTCCCACCATAGCTCTGTTGCGGATGTGACGGCCTACGCCGTTTCCCAGGGCTGCCCCCTGGTCATCGGCACCACGGGACACACACCGGAGGAGCAGGCACTCATTTTTGAGGCCGCCAAAAAAATCCCGGTGTTTTACTCCCACAATATGAGCCTTGGCATTGCGGTGCTGTGCCGGATTGCCAAGGAAGCCGCCGCCTGTTTCCCGGAGGCGGACATTGAAATTCTGGAAATCCACCACAACCGGAAGGTGGATGCCCCCAGCGGCACCGCTCATATGCTCTTTCAGGCCTTGCAGGAAGTCCGCCCGGAGGCGGTGGAGGCCTGCGGCCGGGCCGGAGAGGGCAAGCGGCAGAAAAACGAAATCGGCATCGCCTCTTTGCGGATGGGCAATGTGGTAGGCGTTCACGAGGTGCACATCTGCACCCCCAGCCAGACCCTGACCCTGCGCCACGAGGCGGCGAACCGGGGGATGTTTGCCGACGGTGCGGTGGAAGCCGCCCGGTTCTTGCAGGGAAAGGCCCCGGGGCTTTACACCATGCAAGACTTCTTGGGAGGTAAGCCATGGAATGCTGGCATATGAGCGGCGCAGGCAACGACTTTATGGTGGTGGACAGCCGGGGACAGGCCCTGGACTATGCCACTTTGGCGGTGCAGCTGTGCAAAAAAACCGGGGCGGACGGCTTTATGGCGGTGGACACCTCGGACAAGGCGGATTTTCGCCTGCATTTTTACAATTCCGACGGCTCCCGGGGGGAGATGTGCGGAAACGGCAGCCGGTGCGTCTGCCGGTTTGCCTATGAAAAGGGCATCGCCCCGGAATCCATGTCGGTGGAGACCGACGCCGGCATCGTCTACGGCTGGCGGCTGGGAGAGGAACAGTACCGGGTGCAGCTGAACAATCCCGGCGTACTGGACCTGCGCCGGAAGCCGGGGGTCAGCTATGTGGAGCTGGGCTGTCCCGGTGTGCCCCACGGGGTGGTGGAGGTTCCCGGCTTTACCTGGGAGGACAAAGAGGGCCTGAAACCCCGGGCGGAGGCGCTTCGCCATGACCCGGCCTTCCCCAAGGGGGCAAACATCAACCTGTACACCTTTTTGGGGGAGAATACCGTGCGGGTGCTGACCTTTGAGCGGGGCGTGGAGGACTACACCCTGGCCTGCGGCACCGGCTGCGGCTCCGTGGCGGTGACCCTGTGGGTACAGGGGCGGCTTCCCGGAGGACGCCTTTTGGCGGAAAACCAGGGGGGAATCTTACAGGTGACGGTGGAAGGCGATGCCGGAAAGGTATCCCGGCTGCTGCTGGAAGGCCCTGCCCAGGTGGTGAAAGTTTACAAAATCTGATAAAAGGGCTGTCTTTCGGATGGGCAAAATCCGAAAGACAGCCTTTTCCATGATAAGGCATAAGGTTTTGTAAGATATGCCCAAAAACCCGATTCACAATTTGGATAAATCGGAAAATTTACCGGGAATATTGCATTTGATTACCGGTTGACTTATAATTCAAGTGGTGACAGTTTGCCGCCGCGAAAACATTTTACCCGCAAGATACCGCGGGCAAACACCCCAAGAAGGAAAGGAAGGAAAAAAATGAAAAAGCACAAGCGAATGCTGTCCCTGCTTTGCGCCATTGTCCTGGTAGTCACCCTGCTGGCTCCCACCGCTCTGGCCTTACAGGGACCGGATGTGTCTGTGCCGGATGACTACGATTTGATTTATTTCGTAGACTGCGGCGCTGCCGCGTTCCCGACTGACATTCAAACTCTGTTGGCGGAACACACCGACACGGTGAAGAATGCCAATACCCCGGATCAGGCCTATGACGGCACCTGGGGCTACACCAACGCCACGGATGATCTGGAGGTGCGCAACTCCGATTCCGATGACATTTATCAATCCATCCGGAATTTCAAAAGCGGGAAAAACGGACAAACCCTGGAATACAAATTCGCCGGTGACGCCGGAGAATACCGGGTGTTTGTAGGTCTGTACGATATTTGGCACGATTCCAACGGAGGGGCTCGTCAGGCCAGCGTTTCCGTGAATGACGGCGACCCGCAGAGCCTGACCTACGGCTCCGACGCCCATCTGCTGACCTTCGACGCGACCGTCGCCGACGGCAATGGGCTGAGCGTAAAGGTCGTCCCCACCAATACTGCCGCGGGCGATCAAGGCGATGTGCTGGTCAGCTTCATCATGGTGACCAAGAAGGCCCAGGAGCCGGAGGAGCCCCAGAGGCCGGAAGCCCCCACTGCCGGCACCTCCATTTGGGGCAAGGGCGGCGAAAATTGGAAGCTGGACATCGTCAGCACCTGCACCAATCCGGACGCGGCCCATAAGGGCGGCAACTCCGATACGGAACATAAGAACTTCATCTCCGGCAAATACTTTGCCTTCGGGGAGATGCGCCTGAACAACGGGGTGTGGGAGGTGTCCGCGGAATTCGACGCCATGGATTATCTGGATCTGAAATTCGGCGCGCCCCACGCCGCCCAGAATGTCTCTTTGACCCTGGAGTATGTGAATAACAAGTGGTGCATCAAGACCGATGAGGAAAAGGCTGTCATCAACCTGGAAGGCGCCTGCGCCCTTTCCGGCCCCGAGGCTCCCGTGCTGGGCGAAAACCTGGACGTATGGGTGCAGATATATTCCGGTGAATATGAACCGAAACGGGGATCCCAGATTGACGAATATATCAGCGAGTATGGTTCTTCTGTAACTTTTGGAAATATTGGAAAAACAGGAGAACAATGGACCTGCGATATGACCGTGGTTGGTTATACCGAAGATCCGAACCTGAGCGATAACTGTTACCTGAACCAAAATATGCCGGAGGGCTATGAAGTAGACCCCTATGAGCTGGATATGGATGGGAATGCCGAAAAGACTGTAACGCTGACCTACAATCAGGAAAACGGAATGTGGGAATGCCCGGCAATTCCATTGAAACATACATCCGGCGGACCTGGCTCCAGCAGTAAAGTGAAGTACGGCGTATCCTTCAAGATTAAGAACACGACAGAAGAAGAAGGCGTACCGGCACTTCCTGTAGAGAATCTGGTTCACAACGGAGGATTCTGGGTAAGCCTTTATGTTTACGCAGAAGAAACAGGCTATGAAGAGGTGTACACCCAGGTATATGACGGAACGCAGGATTATGTTCATTTCAGCGCCCCTGTAGAAGGAGGAATTCTGGGTACCTATGTCACAACCGCTACAGTAAACGGAAACGATGTATTAGCGGCTTCCGGTCTGAAAGGTTACGAGTTGGCAGACAGAACGCCCAGCAAGGACAATGACCTGGTTTTCGATTGGGATAGTATGACCTGGACAGCCGAGACTATGATTCCTTACTTTGACCAGCCTGACAGTACAATCGCCAAGCGGGGGCTGGCATTCAAGGTTCGCCCGGTTGAGGACCCCGCGCCTCCCCTGCCTGTACCCGGTGAAACCACTCTGTATTTCGCCGACGGCCAGTGGACAAGCGTGACCTACACCTGCACCAACGAAAACGCGGTCCATAAGCCTGCCAATACCAAGACCAGAAATCTGCTGTCCATCTCCAGACAGTATCTGAAGGCCGTGGGGGATGCGCAGCAGGATGAAAACGGCCTGTGGACCTGCCAGGTGACCTTAGACGCCGCCGCCATGCTCTCCGGCTCCAGCGTCTTTGATATGGTCCACACCGGCAATGACCTGGTGCTGACCGCCGTATACAACGAAGAGAAGAGCCGCTGGGAGCTGCCTGCGGAAGCCCTGGATGTGACCGGCACCTGCACCCAGAACGGCCCCGAGGCTCCCAACAACAAAAACTGCACCGACTTCTATGTCACCGTCTACGGCCATCAGCCCCAGGTAGACGATACCGTGCATAACCTCATCCTCAGCAGCTTACGCTGGGATTTGTGCGTCGACGATTTGGTGAGCATCACCTTCACCCAGCCTGTGAAAAATGGAGACGGCGTGTGGACCTGCGAAGCCACCGTCGCGGCTGAGGCCTGGGTGGAAGATGTCTATCAGGATTTTCTCTCCGGCAACTACCGCCGGGACAACACCGACCCTACCACCAAGACCGTTACCTTGACCTTCAACCAGACCTCCGGCAAGTGGGTAGCGGAATCCGACGGCGTAATCTATGGCTACCCCAATCATGAGGAGACCCAGAACGGCGTGGCTTTCCGTCTGGTAAAGCAGTACACCGTCACCTATGTCCCCGGCCGTGACCTGGCCTTTAAGATTCCCGAGGGCGAGGATGTGCCCGGCGGCGTCTTCGACAAGGGCGCTGAGGTGCAGCTGCCCCAGACCACTACCTTCGTCACCGAAAACGGCGTGTTCGCCGGCTGGATTGCCAAAGTAAAGAACGGCACCCAGAGCACTACTTATTTCTACCCCCTCGGCACCGAAACCATGACCATGTTCGGCAAGGATGTGGAGCTGGAAGCCTACTGGATGGATGTAGAGCTGGATGTGGCTTCCATCCCCTATGATGGGAGCCTGACCGTAAAGGACTACACCTTCGGGGATTCCGCCGATTTCGTCATCGACGGCGATTCCATTACGGTGCTCTACCGGGCACAGGTTCGGGGCAACAGCCAGTATCCCTACGCGCTGACCTGTGACGGCGCCCAGGCGGTGTATGACAGCCAGCTTACCGGCGCGATCGACAAGTACCAGACCAGCAAGTATGTGTACTTCACCGTCACCTACACCGCTGAGGAATTCCAGGATTTGACCCAGCAGACCGTGACCCTGGGCAACGGCGCCTCCGCCTCCGTGAATGTGACCGTTACCGTAGAGCATACGGCGGAAGCCGTAGCCGCCGTAGCGCCTACCTGCACTAAAGACGGCTCCAAGGCCTACTGGCACTGCACCAGCTGCGGCAAGTACTTTGCCGATGAAGCCTGCACCCAGGAAATCCAGGATATCGACACCTGGAAGGTGATTCCCGCCACCGGTCACGCCTACGGCGAACCGGCGTTCCTGTGGAACGCTGACGGCAAGACCTGCACCGTGACTTTCACCTGCGGCAACGACGAGATCCATGTGGAAGTTCTGAACGCCGAGGTCACCTCCGCCGTCAAGACCGCGCCCACCTGCACCGAAAAGGGCGTCACCGTCTACACCGCAAAGGTATCCTTCCAGGGCCAGGATTACACCGATACCCTGGAGCTGACGGACATCCCCGCTGCCGGACACCACTTTGAGGACGGCAATTGCACCGTCTGCGACGAGAAGGATCCGGACTATGTGGAGCCCACCGACCCGGATGGCCCGGACCAGACCGGCGAGACCACCCCGTTGGCGCTGCTGGTAAGCCTGCTGCTGATTTCCGCAGCCTGCGTGACCGCAGTAATTGCCAAGAGCCGGAAGGTTCGCTTCTAAAACCCCATAGCACAGAGGCAGGCACGGATCCCGTGCCTGCCTCTCAGCGTGTCAAAAAAGCCTCGCAGAGTTTGCCGCCTCAAGCGACAAATAAAGTTAAAATTATTTTTCGCCGGGGCGCACCCCAGGGTGGTTTCTCTTGCCCCTTTGGGGCAATTCACCTTCTGTACCTGGCGGAAAATACATCTCAGGCTGCAAGTGTGGATTTTGACTGTAAAATTTGTCAAAAAAGTCCAACGGACTTTTTTGACAGTCTAAGAGGCAGGCACGGATCCCGTGCCTGCCTCTACTTTGTCGCAGGAAAACCAGGCCGGGAACGGTTCCCGGCCTGGGCTTTTATACAATTGTCAGTTCCCCATCCCGGGCGTCTACGGTAACGGTCTGCCCCGGGAGCACCTGGCCGGAGAGGATGCGCTTGGAGAGCATGGTCTCTACCGTGTGCTGCACGTACCGGCGCAGGGGTCTTGCGCCGTACTGGGGGTCATAGGCCGCGTCCACAATGAAGTCCTTGGCGTCATCCGTCAGCTCCAGACGAATCTGCTGGTTTGCCAGCCGGTCGTTCAGCCGCCCAATCTGCAAATCGATGATGTGGGTGATGTTATCCTTGGTCAGGGGCTTATAGAACACAATCTCATCCAGACGGTTCAAAAACTCCGGGCGGAAGCTGCGGCGCAGAAGCCCCTGCACCTGGTCTCTTGCCTCCGGGGAGATGGAGCCGTCGGGACGGATGCCCTCCAGCAGGTACTCAGACCCTAAGTTGGAGGTGAGAATGATGATGGTGTTCTTGAAGTCCACGGTGCGGCCCTGGGAATCGGTGATTCTGCCGTCGTCCAGCACCTGCAAAAGCACATTGAACACATCGGGATGGGCCTTTTCCACCTCGTCGAAGAGCACCACGGAGTAGGGCTTGCGGCGTACCGCCTCCGTCAGCTGGCCGCCCTCCTCATAACCCACATATCCGGGAGGCGCTCCGATCAGCCGGGACACGGCGTACTTCTCCATATATTCGGACATATCAATCCGAATCAGGTTGTTTTCATCGTCAAACAGAGCCTGGGCCAGGGTCTTGGCCAGCTCCGTCTTGCCCACGCCGGTGGGGCCTAAGAACAGGAAGGAGCCGATGGGCCGGTTGGGGTCCTGGATACCGGCACGGCTTCTCTGGATGGCCTCCGTCACCGCCTGGACAGCCTCGTCCTGACCGATTACCCGCTGATGGAGGGTCTTATCCAGATTCAGGAGCTTCTCCCGCTCTCCCTGGACAAGCCTTGCCACAGGGATTCCGGTCCACCGCTCCACAATTTTGGCAATCTCCTCATCGGTGACCCGGTCTCTGAGCATCTGCTTCTCCGTGGCGGACTGGGCCCGGCGCTCCAGCTCCTGAAGCTGCTTCTGGGCCTCCGGCAGTCTGCCGTATTTCAGCTCCGCCGCCTTCTCCAGGTCATACTGCCGCTCGGCGGCCTCAATCTGCCGGTTCAAATCCTCGATTTTCTCCCGAAGCTGCTGCACCCCGGAAATGGCCTGCTTCTCGTTTTCCCACTGGGCCTTCTGAGCGCTGAACTGCTCCCGGTTTTCCGCCAGCTCTTTTTGCAGCTCCGCAAGACGAGCCTTGGACTGGGGGTCCTCCTCCTTTTTCAGGGCGGCCTCCTCAATCTCCAGCTGGACGATCTTCCGGGAAATGGCGTCCAGCTCTGTGGGCATGGAGTCCATCTCCGTGCGAATCTGGGCGCAGGCCTCGTCCACCAGGTCGATGGCCTTATCCGGCAGGAACCGGTCGGTGATATACCGGTGGGACAGCGTTGCCGCCGCAATGATGGCGGAGTCGGCAATCTTCACACCGTGGAACACTTCATACCGCTCCTTCAGGCCCCGGAGGATTGCCACCGTGTCCTCCACGGTGGGCTCATCCACCTGCACCGGCTGGAACCGCCGCTCCAGGGCCGGGTCCTTTTCGATATACTGGCGGTACTCGTCCAGGGTGGTGGCGCCGATGCAGTGCAGCTCCCCCCGTGCCAGCATGGGCTTCAACAGGTTGCCCGCGTCCATGCTGCCGTCGGTCTTGCCCGCGCCCACAATGGTATGCAGCTCATCGATAAACAGGATAATCTGCCCCTGGCTCTTGGTGACCTCGGAAAGCACGGCTTTCAACCGCTCCTCAAACTCGCCCCGGTACTTGGCCCCGGCAATCAGAGCGCCCATATCCAGGCTGAAAATGGTCTTGTCCTGGAGGGCTTTCGGCACATCCTTCTTCACAATCCGCTGGGCCAGCCCCTCAGCAATGGCGGTTTTGCCAACGCCGGGTTCGCCGATGAGCACCGGGTTGTTCTTGGTTTTTCGGGACAAAATCCGAATCACATTGCGAATCTCCTCGTCACGGCCGATGACCGGGTCCATCTTCTGCTCCCTGGCCCGCTTTACCAGGTCGGTGCCGTACTTGGTCAGGGCCTCGTAGGTGTCCTCCGGGCTGTCGGTGGTGACCCGCTGATTCCCCCGGACGCTCTGCAAGGCCTGCAAGCACCCCTCCATGGTGATGTGGTAGGCGGCAAACAGCTCCCGCACAGGGCCAGCGGCGTTTTCAATCAGGCTCAGGAGCAAATGCTCCACGGACACAAAGCTGTCCTTCATCTGCTGGGCCTGCTTCTCCGCTCCTTGCAGCACCCGGTCTGTATCCTGGGTGATGTAGAACTTGTCCGCCTCCCGGCTTCCGGTTACCCGGGGGAGTTTGTCCAGCTGGGCGTTCACCGCCGCCGTCAGACTCTCCACCGTTATGCCCATTTTCTTCAACAGCTGGGGAGCCAGCCCCCCCTCCTGCCGGAGCAGGGCCGCCAGCAGGTGAATCTGCTCCATCTGCTGATTCTGATTGCTAATGACGATCTGCTGTGCCAGCTGCACAGCCTCCAAAGATTTCTGGGTGTAATTTCCAAATTGCATAACCAGCACTTCCTTTCGACTTTTAGCACTCTTTGCTTACGAGTGCTAATTTCATTTGTTTTAATCATACTCCTTTTTTGAAAAAAGTCAAGACCCCGGAAGCGGCGTTACAAAAAATTCATATTGTATAAATTGCATAATTTTAATAGTGTATTTTTTACATCATTCATACTTTTTTAACAAGGTAGCTATTGCAATTTCATAACTCCCATGTTATAATAATGCCGAGCAGAGGACATCTGATTCGTTTTTTCATAGTGACTCTCCTTTTCATTTTCTTCTCTCTAACGCATGAGGCCCCGAAGGTATCCGGTCAATACCTTCGGGGCTTCATCATTTTTTCTGCTCCAGCCTCCCTCCCCCACCCTGACGAAAAAAGCCCGGCATTGTGTCCTTTTCAAAGCACGAAGCGATTTGAAGGGGCACAGGCATATAGCGCACGACCGGAGGGATAAACCCAGCCTTCCGCAAGGTAACGATACCGGGCGCAAAAAGGCTCCCTTGCCAAAGGGAGCTGGTGCCGAAGGCGTCTGAGGGATTCACAGGAGGTACTTCCGATTCGCAAAAGTCCAATGTGGCAAGGCACAAGCCCCATAGCTCCCTCCGGGAGGGAGCTGGCGCCGATGGCGTCTGAGGGAGCCAGCGGGCGGGAAACTAATGGTTTGCTTTCGGGTTGGTACTTGCTGGTGGGTATCAATGCCCTGTGCCGATTTTATCGGTTGGTTGCCTCCAATGGGTATAGGAAATGGGACAGCTTTGGGGAGGTTCCATCACTGGCAATCCAACTGGCTGTGCGCCCGCTGGCTCCCTCCGTCTTGTGGCTTCGCCCCAAGCCACCTCCCTCCCGGAGGGAGGTATTTACGGAACCCTTCTGCAAGGTAACGATACCGGGCGCAAAAAGGCTCCCTTGTTAAAGGGAGCTGGCACGGCCGGGGAGCCCCCGGTGGCCTTCGCCGTGACTGAGGGATTTTACAGCAGGCACTTCCCATAAGCACAAGCCCATGTGGAATCCCGCAAGCCTGCGGAATCCCCCCGCCTCGGCAAGCCGAGGCACCCCCCAATGGCCCGGGGGGCTTTGATTTGCGCTTCTATTTCCACCCGGTAACGATACCGGGCGGGTCAGGGAAGTAACGATACGCAGAAAACTGCCGTGCGCATTGGCTGCGGGCACTGCCCGCCGATACCGGGCGGGTCAGGGAAAGAACGAGTAGCAGAAAGCCACCGTGCGAAATTGATACCGGGGGCACCCCGGCGGGCGGGTCAGGGAAAGAACGAGTAGCAGAAAGCTACCGTGCGCATTGTCAGCGGCGACTCGCCGCCAAAAAAGCTGCCTTCCGGAGTTGGAAGGCAGCTTTTTTTTATGGGAATTACACCAGCTCGATGACAGCCATCTCAGCGGCGTCGCCACGGCGGGGGCCGGTGCGGGTCACTCTGGTGTAGCCGCCGTTGCGGTCGGCATACTTGGGAGCAATCTCCTTAAAGACCTTCTGCACCACATCTTCCTTGGTGATGTAGCCCATGGCTCTGCGGTAAGCGGCCAGATTCCCCTTCTTGCCCAGGGTGATCATCTTCTCGACCATGGGCTGAACTTCCTTGGCCCGGTAGAAGGTGGTCTCAATCTTGCCGTTTGCCAGCAGGTCGGTCACCTGCTGCCGCAGCATTGCTCTTCTCTGTGCGCTGGTCTTGCCCAGCTTACGAGTTCCGAACATGAACAGTTTCCTCCTTTTTAAAAGGTTAAAGGCTTACTACGCAAGGGAAGCTCTGACGAAATTGGCAAGAGCTGGGGACGAGAGATTTTCCGTCAGGCAAAGGAATGGAAAATCGGGGAATACTGAATGTATTTCCGATTTTTCATTCCGCATGAATGGCGGAAAAGATCCGTCATCCAGCCGCAGACAATTTCTTCAGAGTTTCCCAAATAATTAGTTGTTGCTGCCAGATTCCTCGCTGGCCAGGGACAGGCCCATCATCTCCAGCTTCTTCTGCACCTCGTCCAGGGACTTCTTGCCCATGTTCCGCACCTTCATCATGTCCTCACCGGTCTTGCCGATCAGGTCGGCGACGGTGTTGATGTTGGCGCGCTTGAGGCAGTTGTAGCTCCGCACGGACAGGTCCAGCTCATCGATGGTCATGGACAGCTTGGTGTCCGGGCGGTCGGAGGTCTTCTCCACCACGGTAGAGCCGGTGCTGACGGTGTCAGACAGGCCGGTAAATACCATCAGGTGGTCGGAGAGGATCTTGGCGCCCAGGGATACGGCGTCCTTGGCGGAGATGGTGGAATCGGTCCAGACCTCAAGGGTCAGCTTATCGAAATCGGTCTTGTCGCCGACACGAGTGGGCTCCACCGTGTAATTCACCTTGGTAACCGGGGAATAGATGGAGTCGATGGGAATCACGCCGATGACCGTCTGGGGGGTCTTGTTCCGGTCAGAGGAAACATAACCGCGGCCCTGGGACAGGGTGATCTCCATATTGAATGTGGCGCCCTCCCCCAGGGTGCAGATATGCAGCTCCGGGTTCAGAATCTCCACTTCGCCATCGGCCTTGATATCGCCGGCGGTGACCTCACAGGGGCCAACAGCGTCGATATAAACCGTTTTCACGCCCTGGCTGTGGAGCTTCAGGATCAGACGCTTCACATTCAGCACAATCTCCGTCACATCCTCGGTGACGCCGGGGACGGTGGAGAACTCGTGCTGAACGCCGGCAATCTTCACAGAGGTTGCCGCATAGCCGGGGAGGCTGGACAGCAGAATCCGGCGCAGGGAATTGCCCAGAGTCATGCCGTAGCCACGCTCCAGAGGCTCAACCACATACTTGCCGTAGGCCTCCTCCGGAGATTCCGCGCAGGTAATGCGAGGCTTTTCAATTTCTACCATGAATCTTACCCTCCTTCACAGCAGTGGGGCAAAGCGCCCCACCAATCAAACATCCGAACAAACAGGGGGCCGATTACTTGGAGTACAACTCGACGATCAGGTGGACGGCGATGTCGAAGTCGATATCCCCCTTGGTGGGCATGGCGATGACCTTGCCGGTGAGGGTGTTCTTATCACGGTCCAGCCACTTGGGAGCAGCAACGAAAGCGTCGTCTTCCTTCAGCTTCTTGAAGAAGTTGTTGGAAACGCTCTTTTCGGAAACAGCCACCACATCGCCAGTCTTCACCAGGTAGCTGGGGATGTTCACGCGGCTGCCGTTCACAGTGAAATGTCCGTGGTTCACCAGCTGCCGGGCCTGACGGCGGGAGTTGGCGAAACCCAGACGGTATACCACATTGTCCAGTCTCCGCTCTACGAGGGACAGCAGCACCTCGCCGGTGTTGCCCTCGGCCCGGGCCGCCTTCTCGTAGTAGTTCCGGAACTGCTTTTCCTGGATGCCGTATACAAACTTAACCTTCTGCTTCTCAGTCAGCTGAGTAGCATACTCGGACTTCTTAGCTCTTCTCTGGCCGCCGGGGTTCTTGTTGGAAGTCTTGGAGTAACCCATTGCGGCAGGAGAAACGCCCAGCGTTCTGCAACGCTTCAGCACAGGCTGCATATTCTTAGCCATATTGACAAATTCCTCCTATTGCAAAATCAGACACGACGTCTCTTGGGGGGACGGCAGCCATTGTGGGGAATGGGGGTGACGTCCTTGATCATAACGACTTCCAGACCAGCGGTCTGCAGGGCCCGGATAGCGGCCTCACGTCCCTGGCCGGGACCCTTCACGTAGACCTCGACGGTCTTCAGGCCATACTCCATTGCAGCCTTGGCAGCGGTCTCCGCAGCAGTCTGGGCGGCAAAGGGAGTGGATTTCCGGGAGCCACGGAAGCCCAGTCCGCCGGAGGAAGCCCAGCTCAGAGCGTTGCCTTCCAGGTCGGTGATGGTTACCATGGTGTTGTTGAAGGAGGAACGGATATGTGCCGCACCCTTCTCCACAACTTTGCGCTCACGACGGCGCTTTACAACTTTCTTTGCAGCTTTTGCAGCCATTACATATCCCTCCTTTTACTTCTTCTTGTTTGCAATGGTCTTCTTGGGACCCTTGCGGGTACGGGCATTGGTCTTGGTCCGCTGGCCGTGCACAGGCAGGCCGCGGCGGTGCCGCAGGCCGCGGTAGCAGCCGATCTCGGAGAGCCGCTTGATGTTCATAGCCACTTCCCGACGCAGGTCACCTTCGATGGTGAAGTTGTGCTCGATGGCGTCCCGGAGCAGGGCCTCCTGGTCCTCGGTCAGATCCTTCACCCGGGTGTCGGGGTTGATCTTGGTCATCTCCAGAACCTTGGCAGCGCGAGCCGGTCCAATGCCGTAGATATAAGTCAGTGCTACTTCCACCCGCTTCTCACGGGGAAGGTCAATACCAGAAATTCTTGCCATTTACTTTTCGCACCTCCAAATTAGCCTTGTCTCTGCTTGTGCTTGGGGTTTTCGCAAATTACCATAACGCGACCCTTGCGCTTGATAACCTTACACTTATCGCACATGGGTTTAACGGACGGTCTTACTTTCATACTGTTTAACCTCCAATAGAGAATAATCTCTTGTGTCTTACTTGCTTCTCCAGGTGATCCGGCCATGGGTCAGATCATACGGAGACATTTGAACGGTTACCTTGTCACCGGGCAAGATCTTGATAAAGTTCATTCGGAGCTTGCCGGAAATGTGTGCCAGAATGGTGTGTCCGTTACCGATATCTACATTGAACATAGCATTCGGCAGTGCATCGGTGACGATGCCCTCAATCTCGATTACGTCGTCCTTTGCCAAGTTGTGAACCTCCCTAAGGTTGATACTTTGCATGTTCCGGCGATGCCGGATTTGTTCGTAATTCGCTTGCGCACCTTGTTCCCGAAACCGGGAATCTGGTCATGGGCGAAGGGCTGGGAATGTCCCAGGTGTTGTACCCGGGGCCGGGTTACAGCCCTTCGGCGACGGTGAGTATTTCCGGCTCCCCGTCGGTGATGAGTACAGTATTTTCATAGTGGGCGGAGAGCGCTCCGTCGGCGGTCACCGTTGTCCACCGGTCCTTGAGAACATGGACCTCATAGGTTCCCATGTTCACCATGGGCTCGATGGCAAGGGTCATGCCGGGGAGCAGTCTGGGCCCGTGGCCGGGTGCCCCGAAATTGGGGACCTCCGGCTCTTCATGGAGCTGTGCGCCAACGCCGTGACCTACGAAGGCTCGCACAACCGAATAACCGTTAGACTCCACATACGACTGGATGGCGTGGGAGATATCGGACACTCTATGCCCGGGTTTTACAAAAGCCAGACCCTCAAAGAAGCTCTGCTTTGTAACGTCAATCAGCCTTTGGGCCTGGGCGCTGACGGCGCCGCAGGGGAAGGTAGCTGCACAATCTCCGTGGAAGCCCTTGTAGTATGCCCCCACATCCACGGACACGATGTCCCCTTCCCGAAGTGCATAATCGGAGGGAATCCCGTGAATCACCGTGGAGTTGACGGATATACAGGCGCTGGCCGGATAGCCGCTGTAGTTCAGGAACGACGGTTTTGCGCCCTGACCCACGATAAAATCGTGAACGGCCTTATCAATCTGCCGGGTGGTCACGCCAGGTCTTACCATTTCCCCTGCCAAAGCACGGGCTGCCGCGGTAATTTTACAGGCCTGACGCATGGCCTCCAGCTGATGGGCATTTTTGATTGTGATCATTTTTCTACCCCGATTGCCCGCAGGATGTCCTGGAAAACATCTTCGATAGGCTGCTTGCCGTCGATCACCCGGAGCTTGCCGGCGGACTTGTAGTAGTCCTTCAGCACCTCCGTGGACTGGTGATACACCGCAAGGCGGTTGCGCACCGTTTCCGGAGCGTCATCCTTCCGGGTGGTCACCGGGCTGCCGCACAAATCGCAGACGCCTTCCACCTTGGTGGGGTTGGCAACGATGTGGTAGCTGGCGCCGCAGCCGGTGCAAACCCGGCGGCCGGTCATCCGGCTCTCCACTTCCTCGTCGCTCAGTTCAATGGAAACCACATGGTCAATCCGCACGCCCATCTTGTCCAGGGCCTCCGCCTGGGCCAGGGTGCGGGGCACCCCGTCCAGGATGAAGCCATTGGCACAATCGGGCTGCTGGGTGCGCTCTGCCACGATGCCCAGCACCAGCTGGTCAGGCACCAGAGCGCCAATGTCCATGCAGGATTTCACTTGCTTGCCCAGGTCGGTACCATTCTTCATGGCCTCCCGGAGCATATTGCCGGTGGAGATGGAGGGGATGTGCAGACGCTCCAAAAGCATTTCCGCCTGGGTTCCCTTCCCCGCGCCGGGGGCACCTAACAGGATCAGATTCATGGATTGCGCCTCCAAAAATCAATCCAGGAAGCCCTTGTAGTGGCGCATCAGCATCTGCGCCTCCAGAGCCTTCACGGTCTCCAGAGCCACGCCCACCACGATGATGATGGAGGTACCGCCGATGGCCAGATACTGGGCGCCGTCCAGCACATTGCTGCCGATAATGGGCAGCAGGGCAACGATGGCCAGATACAGAGCGCCGAACACCAGGATCTTGTTGATGACCTTCCGGATGAAGTCGGCGGTGGGCTTACCGGGACGGAAGCCGGGGATAAATCCGCCGTTCTTCTTCAGGTTGTTGGCGATCTCCACGGGATCGTACTGGATGGTGGAGTAGAACCAGCTGAAGAAGAAAATCAGCAGGAAGTAAACCACCGCGTAAATCCAGCCGGAGCTGGTGAACACATTTTCATACCACCAGCCGCTGGTATTGCCGGTGAAGGCACAGATGGTAGCGGGGATGGACACGATGGACTGAGCGAAGATGATAGGCATCACACCGGACATGCTCACCTTGATGGGCAGGTTGGTGCTCTGACCGCCGTAGACCTTCCGGCCCACCACGCGCTTGGCGTACTGAATGGGGATCCGGCGCTCGGCATCGTTGATGAAAACAATGAATACCACCAGAAGCAGCAGGGCGACCACAACAATGAGGTCAACCCACCAGGCCAGGTAGATCATGGTACCCACCATGCTGGGCAGACCGGCGATGATATTGGCAAACAGAATCATGGAGATGCCGTTGCCGATACCAAACTCGGTAATCTGCTCGCCCAGCCACATTACCACGGAAGAACCGGCGGTAAAGGTGCCGATAATCACGATGGCCTGGAGCACACCCTTCTGGGTCAGCACGGCGGTGCCGTCGGCCAGGGTGGCATTGGCGATCATGGTGTAGTAGGCAAAGCCCAGCAGGACTCCCAGGCCCACGGTGGTGTACCGGGTAATCCGGGTAATCTTCTTCTTCCCTTCCTCGCCCTCTTCCTTGGCCATCCGCTCCAGAGCGGGAATGGCTACGGTGAGCAGCTGGATGATAATGGAAGCGTTAATGTAGGGCTGGATGCCCAGAGCCAGTACGGACGCCTGGGCGAAGGCGGAGCCGGACATGGCATTGTAAAGACCCAGCACGGTGCTGGACAGGGTCTGGTCAAAATAGTGGGCCATGGCCGCCGTGTCCACGAAGGGCACGGGAATCACATTGCCAATGCGGTACAGCAGCAGAATCAGCAGGGTGAACATGAGCTTCTTCCGCAGCTCGGGAATTCTCCACGCATTTTGAAGTGTCTTGAGCACTTAAACCACCTCGGCCTTTCCGCCTGCCTGCTCGATTTTTTCCTTTGCAGACTCAGAGAAAGCCGCGGCCTTTACAGTAATTTTCTTGGTCAGGGTACCGTTGGACAGGACCTTCAGACCATAGGGGCAGGCGGAGATGACGCCTGCGTCGATGAGGGCCTGGGCATCCACCACCGCGCCGTCGGCAAAGCGGTTCAGCACAGCCACATTGATGGCGGTGAGAGGCTTTGCAAAGATGTTGTTGAAACCGCGCTTGGGAATCCGCCGCACCAGAGGCATCTGGCCGCCTTCGAAGCCGGCGCGGACCTTGCCGCCGGAGCGAGCCTTCTGGCCCTTGTGACCACGGCCGCCGGTCTTACCGTTGCCGGAGCCAATGCCCCGTCCCTTGCGCTTGCCTACCTGGGTAGAACCAGCGACAGGAGAGAGTTCATGCAGATTCATACTTGTCTCCTCCTTATTCTACTTCGGTGACCTGCAGCAGGTAGCCGATCTTGGCGATCTTGCCGCGGGTCTGGGTATTGTCCGGCTGGATGGTCACCTGGCCGATCTTCCGCAGACCCAGGGACTCGGCAGTAGCGATGTGCTTTTCCAGACGGCCGTTGAGGCTCTTAACAAGCTTAATTTTCAGGTTTGCCATGTTAATTGCCCTCCTTAACCAACAATTTCTTCTACGCTCTTGCCGCGGATCTGAGCGATCTGCTCGGCAGTACGCAGGGACTCCAGGCCCACCATGGTGGCCTTGACCACATTCTGGGGGTTGTTGGAGCGCAGGCACTTAGCAGCGATGTTCTTGATGCCCACAGCCTCCATCACAGCACGGACAGCGCCGCCGGCGATCACGCCGGTGCCTTCGGGAGCGGGCTTCAGCAGAACCTTGCCGGCGCCGAAGATGCCGATCACCTCGTGAGGAATGGTGCCGTCCACCAGAGCAACCTTGGTCATGTTCTTCTTGGCGTCGGTGATGCCCTTGAGAATCGCCTCGGAAACCTCGGCGGCCTTGCCCAGGCCGTAACCCACGGTGCCCTTGCCATCGCCCACCACTACCAGAGCGGAGAACTTCATGACACGGCCGCCCTTCACGGTCTTGCTGACCCGGTTCAGGTAAACGACCTTCTCAATGAGCTCGGGGGCTTCATTGTTAGAAGTCTTATTGTAAGCCATTTCTTTTCCTCCTCTACCTTAGAACTTGAGTCCGCCTTCACGGGCGCCCTCAGCCAGAGCAGCCACACGGCCATGGTAAACATAGCCGCCCCGGTCGAACACGACCTGCTCAATGCCCTTTGCCTTTGCACGCTCCGCCAGGACCAGGCCCACCTTCTTGGCAGCTTCGCAGTTGCCGGTGGCGCCCTCAAATTCCTTCTCCAGCGTATTGGCGGAAACCAGGGTCACGCCGTTGACATCGTCAATGATCTGGGCGTAGATGTTCGCATTGCTGCGGAACACATTCAGACGGGGACGCTCAGAGGTGCCGGAGATCTTGCCACGAACACGAATCTGGCGTCTGTGGCGCATAGCCTTCTTATTGATGTTACTAACCATTTCGGCACACCTCCATTACTTCTTGCCACCGGTCTTACCAACCTTGCGGCGGATGACCTCATTGGCATACTTGATGCCCTTGCCCTTGTAAGGCTCGGGGGGACGCTTGCCACGGACTTCTGCGGCAAACTGGCCGACGACCTGCTTGTCGATGCCGTGGATAATAATCTTGTTGGGGCCGGGAACCTCGATGGAAATCCCGGGAATCTCGTCCACGATGACCTCGTGGGAGAAGCCCAGACGCATCACCAGCTGGGTGCCCTTCTTCTCCGCGCGGAAACCAACGCCGTTGACTTCCAGCTCCTTGGCGTAGCCCTTTTCCACACCCTCAACCATGTTGTTCAGCAGGGTACGGGTCAGGCCGTGGAGACTCTTGTGCAGGTGCTCGTCATCGGGCCGCTCAACAGTCAGGACGGTGCCGTCCAGCTTCAGAATCATGTCGGGGTGGAAGGCGTGGGTCAGAGTGCCCTTGGGGCCCTTCACGGTGACCACATTGCCCTCGGCAATGTCCACCGTCACATTTGCCGGGATGTTCACCGGTTTCTTACCAATTCTAGACATTCCGCTTTCCTCCTTACCAGACGAAGGCCAGAACTTCGCCGCCGATGTGCAGCTCGCGAGCCTTCTTATCGGTCATAACACCCTTGGAAGTGGACACGATGGCGATGCCCAGGCCCTTGAGCACGTGGGGCATCTCCTGGGTGCCGGCGTAAACCCGGAGGCCGGGCTTGGACACCCGGCGCAGGCCGGAAATGACCTGCTGCTTCTTAGCCAGGTACTTCAGGGTGATGTGGATGACGCCCTGGTTGCCGTTGTCAACTACGGAGTAGGCCTTGATGTAGCCCTCCTCCAGCAGGATCTGGGCAATGGCCTTCTTCAGGTTGGAAGCAGGAACATCCACAGTGTCGTGCTTTGCAGAATTCGCATTCCGGATGCGGGTCAGCATATCTGCTACGGGATCGGTGATTTGCATGTTGTTATCCTCCTTATAGAAGTTACGGGCTTAACCCGTTAAAATCCGGGGGTATCCGGGGAATGCGGGAAGGCGAGCCTTCCCCATCTTCCCAGGACGAACCGGATCTTATTACACTTAAATACGAACTACCCGGCGCTTACCAGCTGGCCTTCCGGACACCAGGAATCTGCCCCTTGTAGGCCAGCTCCCGGAAGCAGATACGGCATACGCCGTAGTTGCGCAGGTATGCATGGGGTCTGCCGCAGATCTTGCAGCGGTTGTAGCGGCGGCTGGAGAACTTGGAGCCAGCCTGCTGCTTCAGGATCATAGACTTCTTAGCCATTACAAAATCCTCCTAATCAAGCGTGGAAGGGAGCGCCCAGCTGGGTCAGCAGCTCTTTGGCTTCCTCGTCGGTGGTGGCGGTGGTGCAGATGCAGATATCCATACCACGGATCTTGTCCACCTTGTCGTACTCGATCTCAGGGAAGATCAGCTGTTCCTTCAGGCCAAAGGCGTAGTTGCCCCGGCCGTCGAAGGAGTTGGGGTTGATGCCCCGGAAGTCACGAACCCGGGGCAGCGCCACGCTGAACAGACGATCCAGGAATTCGTACATCTTGTCGCCCCGGAGGGTAACCTTCACGCCAACCACTTCGCCCTCACGGAGCTTGAAGTTCGCCACGCTCTTGCGGGCCTTGCAGGTGATGGGCTTCTGGCCGGTGATGGTGGCGATATCCTTGCAGATAGCCTCAATCTCCTTGGCGTTGTTCTTGCTCTCGCCGCAGCCAACATTTACGATGATCTTGGAGAGCTTGGGGATCTGCATCACGCTCTTGTACGCGAACTTTTTGTTCAGAGCAGGAGCGATCTCCGCAGTATACTTTTCTTTCAGTCTAGCAGCCATGGATTTCTCTCCTTTCTCAGATTTCAGCGCCGCACTTACGGCAGATGCGGGTCTTCTTGCCGTCAGTCACCTTGTAGCCTACCCGGACGCCCTTGCCGCACTTGTCGCAGTACAGGGCAACCTTGCAGGAGCGGATGGGGGTCTCGCGCTTGACGATACCGCCCTGCTCGCCCTGCTTGCGGGGCTTGGTGTGGCAGGTAGCCACGTTGACCTTCTCAACGATCAGCTTGTTCTCGCTGGGCATGGCCACCAGGACCTTGCCCTTTACGCCCTTGTCCTTGCCGGACAGAACGATAACGGTGTCATTCTTCTTAATGTTCATAACCTTGGTTCCCCCTTAGATGACTTCGGGTGCCAGGGAGAGGATCTTCATGAAATCTCTCTCACGCAGCTCCCGGGCAACCGGTCCAAAAATACGGGTACCACGGGGATTCCGGTCTTCCTTGATGATGACAGCGGCGTTCTCATCGAAGCGCACATAGGTGCCATCCTCACGGCGAATGCCACGCTTGGTACGAACGATGACGGCCTTGACCACATCGCCCTTCTTCACAGTGCCGCCGGGAGCAGCCTTACGGACGGAAGCAACGATCACATCGCCGATGTTGCCGGTCTTCCGCTTGGAGCCGCCCAGAACCCGGATGCAGTGGATTTCCTTGGCGCCGGTATTGTCGGCAACCTTCAGGTAGCTTTCCATCTGAATCATAGTTGTCCGACCTCCTTACTTAGCCTTTTCTACGATTCTGACCAGTCTCCATCTCTTATCCTTGGAGAGGGGACGGGTCTCCATGACCTCCACGGTGTCGCCGATGCCGCACTCGTTGTTCTCGTCGTGGGCCTTCAGCTTGTAAGTCCGCTTCATGGTCTTCTTGTACAGAGGATGCTGCACGCTATCCTCGATCGCAACCACAATGGTCTTGTCCATCTTGTCGGAGATGACCTGACCAATTCTGGTTTTGCGGAATGCTCTTGTCGTCTCAGTCATTTACGCTTCCTCCTCAGACATTGGTCTCTTTCTCACGAATAATGGTCTTGATGCGGGCAATATCCTTCTTCACAGCGGCAATTCGCATGGGGTTGTCCAGCTGGTTTGTGGCGTGCTGCATCCGCAGCATGAACAGGTCCTTCTTCAGCTCCTGGAGCTTCTCCTGGAGCTTGTCGGCGGACAGGCCACGGATCTGATTGAGTTCTTTTGCCTTCATCTTATTCACCACCAATCTCAGTGTCGGCTTCCCGAGCAATAATCCGGGTCTTGATGGGCAGCTTGTGCTGAGCAAGACGCATAGCCTCCCGGGCCACTTCCTCAGAAACGCCGCCGATCTCAAACATAACCTTCTGGTTCTTCACCACAGCGACCCAGCCTTCGGGAGCGCCCTTACCGGAACCCATACGGGTACCCAGGCCCTTCTTGGAGTAAGGCTTGTCGGGGAAAATCTTGATCCAGACCTTACCGCCACGCTTGGTGTAACGGGTCATGGCAATACGGGCAGCCTCGATCTGGTTGCCGGTGATCCAGCCGGGCTCCAGAGCCTGGATGCCGAATTCACCGTAGGTAACCTTGTTGCCGCGGGTGGCAGCGCCGGTCATACGGCCACGCTGAACCTTGCGGTACTTTACTCTTTTGGGCATCAGCATTAGCGGTTGCCTCCTTCTCTGCGGTAGTTGGGTCTGTCGCCCTGACGGCGCTCACGGCGCTCGCCATTGCGGCGGTCACCCTGGCGGCGCTCACGGCGCTCACGCTTTTCGGGCTCGGGAGCAGCGGCCCGCAGGGTGGTGTTGAGAACCTCGCCCTTGTAGATCCACACCTTCACGCCGATGCGGCCGTAGGTGGTGGCAGCCTCAGCGAAGCCGTACTCGATGTCGGCCCGGATGGTCTGCAGGGGGATGGTGCCCTCGTGGTAGCTCTCGGAGCGGGCGATTTCAGCGCCGCCCAGACGGCCGGAGCAGGTGACCTTGATGCCCTTGGCACCCAGGCGGGTGGCCTGCTGCATGGCCTTCTTCATGGCCCGGCGGAAGGAGATACGCTTCTCCAGCTGCTGGGCAATGTTCTCGGCAACCAGCTGTGCGTTCAGGTCAGGGGAGCGGACCTCAACGATGTTCAGGTTCACGCTCTTGCCCAGGCGGGCTTCCATGTCCTTGCGCAGGTTCTCGATCTCAGCGCCGGCCTTGCCGATGACAACGCCGGGGCGGGAGCAGTTGATGTTGATCTTGACCTTGCCATTGCTGCGCTCGATCTCGATCTTAGCTACGCCAGCGGCGTACAGCTTCTTCTTCAGATACTTACGGATGTTGTAATCCTCGACGATCAGGTCACCGACCTTCTCTTCCCGGGCGTACCAACGGGAATCCCAGTCCTTGATTACGCCTACCCGCAGTCCATGGGGATTAACTTTCTGTCCCATAGCTACCTCCTGATTAAGCCTTCTCGCTCACACCGATGGTGATGTGAGTGGTTCTCTTGAGAATACGAACGAAACCGCGTCTGGATGCGATTCTGCCCCGCTTCAGCACCGGGCCGGGGTTGGCCACCACAGTGGACACATACAGATTGTCGGCGTTCATGCCGTGGTTGTGCTCGGCGTTGGCAACCGCACTCTTCAGCAGCTTGGCCATAGGCTCGCAAGCGGCCTTGGTGGTCTGGCTCAGGTATGCGGCAGCGGTCTTCACGTCCTTGCCCCGAATCATGTCGCAAACCAGCTTCACCTTACGGGGAGACATCCGGACGTACTTTACATGTGCAAATGCTTCCATTTCAGTACCTCCTTACTTGGAATTGGCGGTCTTGCTGCCGGAGTGGCCCCGGAAGGTGCGGGTGGGAACGAACTCACCCAGCTTGTGGCCTACCATATCCTCAGTGATATAAACAGGCACATGCTTCCGGCCGTCGTGGACAGCGATGGTATGACCGACAAAGGAGGGGAAGATGGTGGAAGCTCTGGACCAGGTCTTCAGGACCTTCTTCTCGCCTGCCTTATTCAGCTCCTCAACGCGCTTGTACAGCTCCGGAGCTACGAAAGGGCCCTTTTTGATACTTCTGCTCATTTCATTTCCTCCTTACTTGCTGTTTCTGCGCTTGACGATGAACTTATTGGTGGGGTTCTTCGTCTTACGGGTCTTGTAACCCAGAGCGGGCTTGCCCCAAGGAGTCACAGGGCCGGGACGGCCAACGGGAGCGCGGCCCTCACCACCGCCGTGGGGGTGGTCATTGGGGTTCATAACGGAACCACGAACGGTGGGACGGATACCCATGTGACGGGTACGGCCGGCCTTGCCGATGTGGATGTTCTCGTGATCCAGGTTGCCAACCTGGCCGATGCAGGCAGTGCAGTTGGTGCGCACATACCGAACTTCGCCGGAGGGCAGACGAACCTGAGCCAGGTCCCCTTCCTTCGCCATCAGCTGTGCAGCAGCGCCGGCGGAACGAACCAGCTGGGCGCCGCAGCCGGGCTGCAGCTCCACGTTGTGGATCACAGTACCAACAGGGATGTTGGCGATGGGCAGGCAGTTGCCGGGCTTGATGTCGGCAGCCGGGGAGGAAACCACCTTGTCGCCGGCCTTCAGGCCGTAGGGAGCCAGAATGTAGCTCAGGGTGTTGTCCTCGTAACGAATCAGAGCGATGAAAGCGCTGCGGTTGGGATCGTACTCCAGACGCTCCACAGTAGCAGGCATATCCAGCTTCTGACGCTTGAAATCAATGACGCGGTACTTCCGCTTGTTGCCGCCGCCGCGATGACGGACGGTGATGTGACCGTAGCTGTTGCGACCTGCGTTCTTCTTGAGGCTCTCAACCAGGCTACGCTCAGGTTTTGCCTTCTTGTCCACGCCTTCGAAGCCGGAAACAGTCATGTTACGCCGGGAAGGGGTGTAAGGCTTAAAAGTTTTAATAGCCATTTGCGTTTCTCTCCTTTATTGAGATTGGTTTAGACCATACCCTCGAAGAACTCGATGGTCTTGGAGTCAGCGGTCAGGGTAACCACTGCCTTCTTGTAGGCAGCCCGGCGGCCGGCAGGATATGCACCGGTGCGCTTTACCTTACCCTGCATACGGACGGTGTTGACCTTGGCGACCTTAACGCCGAAGATCTCCTCCACAGCAGCCTTGATCTGGGTCTTGTCGGCGTCGATGGCCACCTGGAAGACGTACTTCTTGTCGGCCACATCTGCCATGGACTGCTCGGTGATAACAGGACGAATGATGATATCGTAAGCGTTCATTATGCGAATACCTCCTCGATCTTAGCCAGAGCAGCCTTGTCAAGAACCAGCTGCTTGGCGTTTACGATGTCGTAAACATTGATCAGGTTAGCGAAGGTAACCTGGCAGCCGGGGATGTTGCGGCCGGACTTCACCACATTGGTGTCAGCCTCGGCAGTCACAACCAGAGCCTTGCCGGTGACGTTCACAGCCTTCAGGAAAGCAGCGAATTCCTTGGTCTTGGGAGCGTCCACCTGGATGGCGTCGATGACCACGATGTTCTGCTGGGCAGCCTTGTCGCTCAGAGCGGACTTGAGGGCCAGCCGGCGAACCTTCTTGTTCAGGGTGTAGCTGTAATCCCGGGGCTTGGGAGCGAACACGATACCGCCGTGGGTCCACTGAGGCGCACGGGTGCTGCCCTGACGGGCCCGGCCGGTGCCCTTCTGTCTCCAGGGCTTTCTGCCGCCGCCGGAAACCTCAGCGCGGGTCAGAGCGGACTGAGTGCCCTGACGCTTGTTGGCCAGGTGGTTCTTGACCACATCATGGACAACAGACTCGTTGGGAGTAATGCCGAAAACAGCTTCGGACAGTTCGATCTCGCCAACCTGCTCGCCGGACATATTGTAAACCTTCGTAAGCATGATTTAAGATCTCCTTTCCTTAGCCTCTTGCAGAAGCCTTCTGGGGATTTCTGCCGGAAGCCTTCTGCGGGTTCTTGCTGATACCGGTATCAGCCTGCTTGACCTTGTTGTTCTTCACGGTGTTGCGGATGTAGACCAGACCGCCCTTGGGGCCGGGGATGGCGCCCTTGATAACGATCATGTTCAGCTCTGCATCCACCTTAACAACTTCCAGGTTCTCGATGGTCACCTGCTCATTGCCCATCTGACCGGCGCCGATCTTGCCGGGGAAGATACGGGACTGATGAGAGGAAGCGCCCATGGAGCCTGCGTGACGGTGGACAGGGCCGCCGCCGTGGGTCATGTCGATCCGGTGCGCGCCGTGGCGCTTGATAACACCCTGGTAGCCATGGCCCTTGGTGATGCCGGTGACGTCGATCATGTCTCCGGCAGCGAAGGTGTCAGCCTTCACTTCGTCGCCGACATTCATGCCGGCAGCACCTTCCAGCTTGAACTCCTTCAGGTGCTTCTTGGCAGCTACGCCAGCCTTCTTCAGGTGGCCTGCCTCGGGCTTGCTGAGCTTGGACTCCTTGATGTCCTCAAAGCCCAGCTGAACGGCCTCATAGCCGTCGGTTTCCACAGTCTTCTTCTGGGTAACGGTGCAGGGACCGGCTTCCACGACGGTTACCGGGATTACCTTGCCGTTCTCATCGAAGATCTGGGTCATGCCCACTTTCTTGCCGATGATAGCTTTTTGCATTTTGGTTTTCTCCTTTTCGTAGGTTATTGGTTGACGAAAGCATTGGGACTTTCTGCCAACATGACCCGTCCGCCCGATGCCAGACAGTGCGGGCAGCGGTAATTCCTATATAGAATGTATAGGGATTACAGCTTTATCTCTATCTCAACGCCAGCGGGAAGATCCAGGCTCATGAGAGCCTCAACGGTCTTCTGGTTGGGGTTGAGGATATCGATCAATCTCTTGTGGGTTCTGCGCTCGAACTGCTCACGGCTGTCCTTGTACTTGTGAACAGCCCGAAGGATGGTAACTACTTCCTTCTTGGTGGGCAGAGGGATGGGGCCGGAGACAGCGGCGCCGTTGCGCTTGGCGGTCTCTACGATCTTAGCCGCGCTGGAGTCGATGAGCTGATGATCATAGGCCTTCAGCCGGATACGGATCATTTCCTGGTTTGCCATTGTTGTGTTTCCTCCTTGAAAATCGTACTCAGTTTCGTGGTGCCTGGGTACGGTCGAACCATTTGTTCACGCCGCCGTGCGTATCATTCCAGGCCAAGAAAAATGGCCGACGCAAGGCCGACCTTTTCCCGTCCCGGCGATATACGCCAGCGTAAACAGGACAGTTCAGCCGCCCGATGACCGGACATACTCCGCAGAAGTTACCGGCTTTCGCCGCAATCTCCTGCATCATCGCAGTGCGTGCGCAATTTCCCTACGCGCGCTCAAGTATCATACCATTCTTTTTCCCTTTTGTCAAGAATAATTTCAGAACTTTTTACAAAATTTTCTTGGATTTTTTGTAGAATTCCCAGAAAATCCGGCCTGTCCTCCCAGGCGGGAGAACAGGCCGGCGAAACGCTCAGCCCTTGAACCGGGGCTCGCAGGTAAGGTTTGCGCCCAGGCGCTTAAACACCTGCTCGTCCACCTCCGAAAGAATCACGGAGGAGTGGATTTCACAGCCCCTCAGCTTGTCCAGCTGCTCCATGGCGGCCTCCGCCTTAGGGTCGGTGGCGGCGCAGATGGACAGGGCGATAAGTACCTCATCGGTGTGCAGCCGGGGGTTCCGGTTCCCCAGGTGGTCCACCTTCAGGTGCTGAATGGGATCGATCACCTCCGGGGCGATGAGGTGCACCCCGTCCTCCAGCCCGGCCAGGGCTTTCAGCGCGTTAAGCAGCAGCGCGGCGCAGGCGCCCAGGAGCTTGGAAGTTTTGCCGGTGAGAACCCGGCCATCCGGCAGCTCCATGGCGGCGGCGGGCTTGCCGGTCTCCTCCGCTCTTTGCAGCGCCGCCGCCACCACCGGCCGGTCCCCCGGGGTGACATCCGCCTTTTTCATCAGCAGCTCCAGCTTCATAATCTGGCTTTCCGTGGCCTTGCCCCGTTTCTGGTCGCACAGGGCGGTATAGTACCGCCGGACGATCTCCTGCCGGGAGGCTTCACACACCACGGCGTCGTCGGTAATGCAGTTGCCCACCATGTTCACCCCCATATCCGTGGGGGACTTGTAGGGGCACTCACCCAGAATCTTCTCGAACATGGCCACCAGAACCGGGAAAGCCTCCACATCCCGGTTGTAGTTCACGGTGGTCTCCCCGTAAGCCTCCAGATGGAAGGGGTCGATCATGTTCACATCGTTCAAATCCGCGGTGGCCGCCTCGTAGGCCAGGTTCACCGGGTGGTTCAGGGGCAGGTTCCAGATGGGAAAAGTCTCAAACTTGGCGTAGCCCGCCCGAATCCCCCGCTTGTGCTCGTGGTACAGCTGGCTCAGGCAGGTGGCCAGCTTGCCGCTGCCCGGGCCGGGGGCGGTGACCACCACCAGCTCCCGGGAAGTTTCGATGTAGTCGTTTTTGCCATAGCCCTCGTCGCTGACGATGTGGGCGATGTTGGAGGGATAGCCGGGAATGTCATAGTGGTGGTACACCCGAACCCCCAGTCCTTCCAGTCTGGCCTGGAACGCCCGCACCAGAGGCTGGTCGTTGTAAAGGGTCAGCACCACGCTGCTCACATACAGCCCCAAATCCCGGAACACCTGAATCAGGCGAATCACATCCCGGTCGTAGGTGATGCCCAAATCCCCCCGAACCTTACTCTTTTCGATGTCGTCCGCGTTGATGGCAATGACCATCTCCACCTGGTCTTTCAGCTGCAAAAGCATTTGCAGCTTGCTGTCCGGCTGAAAGCCCGGCAGCACCCGGGAGGCGTGGTAGTCGTCATAGAGCTTGCCGCCGAATTCCAGGTAGAGCTTGCCGCCGAATTTGGCAATCCGCTCCCGAATGTGGGCAGACTGCGTTCTGATATATTTGTCGTTATCGTAACCCGTTTTCATCCCAGACCAACCTTCCTGCCTAAAAATCAAAATACCTGTTTATTTTATAAAAAAACCGGAAAAATAGCAAGACCTTTTCCTAAAAACTTTCCCGGTAAAATATTGACACTTTTGGGTATCTTTATTATAATGTGAAAAAACGACAGGAGTTGAAAGTTATGGAAAAGGAAGAACTGCTGCCCCAGGAGGAGGAGACCTCCATCATCACCCTCACCGACGAGAACGGTGAAAATGTGGACTTTGAATATTTGGATTGCATCCCCTACGAGGGCAAAGAGTATCTGGTGCTGATTCCCGCCGACGAGGAGTCCTCGGAGATTGTGATTCTGGAAATCCGCCCGGTGGACGAGGAGAACGAAACCTACTGCGCCGTGGAGGACGAGACGATTCTGAATACCGTCTACGGCATCTTCAAGGATCGCTACAAAGACATCCTGGACTTCGCCGACTAACCGGGCGGCGGCCAGTGGCCGCGGGCAATGCGCACGGGAATCTTTTGCGAATCGTTACTGCCCCTCCTGTGCCCGGTATCGTTCCTGCGGTGCAGGGTTGGGTATCGACAACCACTTGCAAGTACCATCCCCAAAGCAAACCGTTAGGGAAGCTCTGATTAAATCGGCAAGAGCTGGCAGCGAGAGATTTTTCGTCAGACAAAAGAATGGAAAACCGGGGAATACTTTGTGTATTTCCGGTGATGGCGAAAAAGATCCGCTGTCCAGCCGAAGGCGATTTATTCAGAGTTTCCTTAGCTTACCGCCCGCTTGCTCCCTCAGTCACGGCTTGCGCCGTGCCAGCTCCCTCCCGGAGGGAGCTATTGGAGGCAGCCCAATTCCAAAAAACACCGCCCTGCTTGAAAAAGACAAGCAGGGCGGTTATGTTTTCAGCCTTTCAGGGTCTTTTCCCAGTCGGCTTCCCGGAAGCCCACCAGGGCGAAATCGTCACCCACCAGCAGGGGGCGCTTTACCAGCATACCGTCGGAGGCCAGCAGCGCCAGCTGCGCCTCCCGGCTCATGTCCGGCAGGCGGTTTTTCAGGTCCAGGGCACGATATTGCAAGCCGCTGGTATTGAAGAACCGTTTCAGGGGCAGGCCGCTTTTCTCCTGCCAGCGGCTCAGCTCCTCGGCTGTGGGATTTTCCTGCTGAATATCCCGGAGGCGGTAGGAAATGCCCTTCTCATCCAGCCACTTTTTGGCCTTCTGGCAGGTGCTGCACTTGGGGTAGCAGATAAATTCCATGACAAATACTCCTTTCACTCCGCCTGGCAGATGTTTTCCTGCTCCAGAGCGGCACGGCCGCCGGTTTTCTCCAGGAGCCGGGCAAGCCTCGGGCGGTTATACCGCTGGATGAGGATGAAGGGCAGGTTTCCCAGAATATTGAGAAACACCACCGCCAGGCCGCCCACGGTGGGCCAGAGGGTCAGGCAGTGGAGTCCCGCCACGCAAAGGAGCCAGTGGGTCAGCTCCGCCACGCAGGTCTCCCGGAGCATCTGGGGCAGCTGTTTTTGGTAGTCCCCGGCGATTTTTTTCGCGGGCATGGTGCCCGGGAGAATCCGGCTCATGTCCGGCAGTTTCTTCTGCCAGTACCGGATTCCCAGTTTTTCATAGAGCTTTCCCTGCCGTTCAAATCCGTAGGCGCCGAAGGGGGCTTTGTCCCAGCGGAACCAGGACTTGGGGACAATCCGCCCCAGCACAAAGGAAACGCCGCCAATCAGGGCGATGTAGCAGGCACAGCTTAATAGATGTATCATATCTTTCTCACTTCTTCAAAAACAGTACGCCAAGACAGTTGGGGCCGCAGTGGCAGGAGATGGTGCTGCCGGCCCGGGTGACGAGCACCTCCCGGAAGGGCTGTAATTCCGTCGCCAATTTGCGCACCTGCTCCAGCAGCGCCTCCGGCACCCCGGAGTGGGTGATAATCAGCCGCCGGGTATCCACATCGGTCCGGCCTGCCAGCCGTCCCCGGACATAGTCCAGCACGGTCTTTTCCATGGAGCCCCGGTATTTTTTGCCCACATGCATGGAGCCCTCCTCCAGCACGATTTCCGGGCGAATCTTCATCAGATTGGCGCCGAACACCGCAACGCCGGAGCAGCGGCCGCCCTTGTGGAGGTATTGGAGGGTCTGGATGATGAAGCTGGCGTCCAGCTTCTCCCGCAGGACTTCCAGCTCATGGGCGATTTCCGCGCCGGACATCCCCTGCTGGGCCATCTGGCAGGCCAGCAGCACCAGGTGCCCCGAGCCGGTGGAAAGGCTCTTGCTGTCCACCACATAGACATTGCCAATCTCTTCGGCGGCGATACAGGCGTTCTGATGGCTGGCGGAGAGCTTAGCCGACAGGTTGATATGGACCACTTCATAGCCTTCCCCCACCCATTTGGAAAATTCCTCCTGGTAGTCTCCCAGGGAGATGGCGCAGGTTTTGGGAAGGGAACCGGTTTTCTCCACATAATCATACAATTCCTCCGGACGGACATTCACCCCGTCCAGCCGGAAGTCGTCCCCCAGGCTCACCCCCAGGGAAAGCACCGATACCTGATTCTTCTGGTACAGCTCCCGGGTGAGGTCGCAGGTGGAGTCGCAGGTAATTTTCACCTTGGCCATGATACAGCCCTCCAATTTCTCCATTTTCCCAAGATTCTATCAGAAGAAACTCAACAAACCCTCAACAAAACCTCAACTCCCGTTGAACTTGCGGCGCGGGCAGTACCCGCGGACAATGCGCACGATAGCTTTCTACAATTCGTTGCTTCCCTGACCCGCCCGGTATCGTTACCGAGAAAAATGGGGAACGAAAACATGGGCACTGTGCACGCATTGACGGCGGCGGCGCGCCGCCCTGCCCGGTATCGGCGGCTTGTCCACCGAGGCACCCCCTGTGGCGTTCCCGCGAAAAACGGCTCCCTTTCGCAAGGGAGCCGTTTTTACGGCAAGGTGACGGTAAACCGGCAGCCCACTTCCAGGTTTTCCACCTCCACTGTGCCCCCCAGGGTGCCCAGAATCTGCTTTACCAGGGCAAGCCCTAAGCCGTTGCCCTCGGCCTGGTGGGAGCTGTCGCTCTGGTAGAACCGGTGGAAAATCCGCTCCAGGCTCTCCGGGGGGATGCCCGGCCCCCGGTCCTCCACCGTAAACACCGTCCCATCTTTTCGCAGGGTGATGCCCACATAGCCCCCCTGGGGGCTGAACTTGATGGCGTTGCCGATGAGGTTGCTCCACACATGGCTGAGCAGCCGGTCGTCCCCGAAGTAGCACACCGGCTCCAGGTCTACATCCAGGGCAATGTCCTTGGCCACCCATTCCGGCTCCAGCGCCACAATCACCTGGCGAATCTGCTCATCCAAAGAGAAATTCCGCTTCTGGCTTTGGATGGCCTGGTTGTCCACCTTGGAGAGAAGCAGAATATTTCCCACCAGCTTGGAGAGCCTGCGGGTATTGAACAGGATTTTCTCCACATACACCTGCTGCTCCGGGGTCACCCCCTCGCACCCCTGAAGCAGGGTGGCATAGCCCTCAATGGCATTGATGGGGGTTTTGAACTCGTGGGACACATTGGACACAAAATCCGTCTGTAAAATCTCCGTAGCGCCCAGCTCCTGGGCCATCAGGTTAAAGTTCTCACAAATCTGCTGCAGCTCCCGGAACCGCTGAGGCTCCTCCAGCCGCACATGAAAATTCCCCTTCGCCACCTGTCCCATAGCCTGTCCCAACCGGCTGATGGGGGCAAAGAACAGCCGGTTTACCAGACCTGTCAGCAAGCTTCCCAAAAGGGCGCTGATGCCCAGCACCACCAGAGCCTGCCAGGCGGCAAAGGTCACCCCGAAATATTGGAGAAGTGCCCCCACCAGGCCGGTGGCCAGGGACATAATGCCCACCTGAACCAGCACCAGCAAAGTCAGGTACACCTTCATAGACACATGGGCGGGGCGTACAATCTTTCCCTTTTTCATGCTTTGACCACCTTGTAGCCTACCCCCCGGATGGTGACGATTTTGAAGTCCGGGTTGTCCCGGAACCGCTCCCGGAGCCTGCCCACATGGACCTCCACGGTGTGGGCGTCGCTGTCGGTTTCGTAGCCCCAGATTTCATCCATCAGCTGCTGCCGGGTGAAAATCCGCCCGGGGAAGGAGGCCATTTTGTAAAGGAGCATAAACTCCTTCTGGGGCAGCACCACCGAACCCCCCTCCCAGGTGACGGTGAGAGAATCCCACTCCATGACGGTATTCCCCAAGGTCTGCCGCCGCTCGTGAATCATCTGGGCCCGGCGCAGGAGCGCCCCCACCCGCAGCACCATCTCGTTCACATTCACAGGCTTGACCATATAGTCGTCGGTGCCGGAGAGGAAGCCCTGGCGCATATCGTCGAAGGCGTCCTTGGCGGTGACCATCAGCACCGGGGTGGTGATGCCCGCCTCCCGGAGCTGGCTCACCAAAGTATAGCCGTCCATCACCGGCATCATCACATCGGAAATAATCAAATCAAAATAGGTATTGTCCAGAGCGTCCAGCGCTTCCTGGCCGTTGCTGACCCCCTCCACCTGGTAGCCGTTTTTCCGCAGCACATGGGCAAAGAGCTGGCGCAGCTCCTGGTCGTCCTCGGCAATGAGAATTTTCAGCATGACTCTCTCTCCTGTAAAAAGCTTAGCACCTGCAAAGGCTCCGCCTTCCAGGCCGGGGCCTGTTCCCGCAGCTCCGGGAGTGCTCCCCACCCTGCCAGCAAAAAGCCGGTTCCGGCGTTCCGGGCACAGAGCATATCGTACACGGAGTCCCCGACATACAGCACTTCCTCCGGGGCCGCCCCGGTGCGCTGCATATAAGCCTCCAAAGGTCCCGCCTCCGGCTTGTGGGTGACGGAGTCCTCGGCGCAGATAACCTGCCCCATGTACCCGGCGATTCCCAGACCGGGAATTTCCGCATCGTAAAGAAGACGGGTGCGGGAGGTGGCGACGCCCAAATGGTATCCCTGCCGCCGAAGCGTTTCCAGCAGTTCCGGGATACCGGGATAGAGCCGGTTGCGCCCTTGATAGCGGGTCAGCTGCTCCAGCCACACCGCCATGCCGCCCTTTACATCCGGAATGCCCAGCCGCCGCAGCACATCCTCCCCGGTGATCCCCAGGGCAAAGCGCAGCTCCTCCCGCTCCGGCTTCTTGCCGGTGAGCGCCAGCATGGTATCCTGCAAAGAGCCGATGGTGGTATCCTCCGTGTCCACCAAAGTCCCGTCCACATCAAAGACAATGTGTTTGTAGGCCATCGTCCCATCCCCCGTTTCCGTTTTGCCTCTATTTTATCCCATTTCCCCTTTTTCGTCAACCGCGGGCCGGGCCGCCTCTTTGACAAAGGCGCTTTTTTGCGGCAGCCATGGCAAAAAAGAGCCGCCCGGCTGGGCGGCTCTTGGCTATGTGGATGACCCGGGGATTACACCAGAAAAGCCTTCACGGCCTCGGAGGCCTTCTCCGCCTCGTCGGACACGGTCAGGGTGATGTTCATGTCGTTCTCCTCGGCGAACTGAGCGCACCACAGGATGAACTTCTCACCGGACTCCCGGTCGTTGCCGATGGTCTTGTACAGGTTATCGATGTAAACATTGGTAATGTCAAAATTACCGGCGTGCAGACCGCTGAGGAAGCCCTTCAGCATATCCGGATTGGTAATGCCGTATTCCTTGGAATCCACCAGGCGGACACGGTAATTCACATCATAGGTCAGCTTCTTGCCATACTCGATGCACACCACATCGCCGTGGGCAGTGGTGACAGCCTCGTTGATGGAATCCACCAGCTTCTTGGTTTTACCGGAGCCCTTGAGCCCCATAATAACATGAATCATAGGAAATTTCCTCCTTCGCTTGCAGCGTTCTTTGCTGTATGGTCATTTTACCAGTTTGCGGAGAAATTTGCAACAGTAAATTTGCGTTTTTGACAAAACTTTTTCAGGGGGGATCTGAATAAAACCGGCAAGTGCTGGGAGCGAGAGATTTTTCCACGGCAAAAGAACGGAAAACAGCGCAATACCGTATGTATTTCCTGTTTTTCATTCCGATTGGATTGGGAAAAGACCCGCTATCCAGCCGCAGAGGCTTTATTCAGAGGTTCCTCAGGCTTCATAACCGGGCTTGCCCAGCAGCTTGAACATATTGCGCTTGTAGTACTCCACGCCGGGCTGGTTGAAGGGATTGACCCCCAGCATATAAGCGGAAATACCGCAGGAAAGCTCAAAGAAGTAGAACATCTCACCCAGCTTCCGGGCGTCCAGCTGACCCATATCCACGGTGATGACCGGCACGCCGCCGTCCACATGGGCGGCCAGGGTGCCCCGGAACGCCTGCTCGTCCACAAAGTCCAGGGTCTTGCCCTCCAGGTAGTTCAGGCCGTCCAGATTCTTGTAGTCTCCGCCGACGACCATTTTGTTCTCGGGCGCGTCAAAGCGCACCATGGTCTCAAAGATGTTCCGCTCGCCCTGCTGAATCATCTGGCCCAGGGAGTGGAGGTCCGCGGTCAGCTCCGCGGTAACGGGGAAAATGCCCTTGCCGTCCTTGCCCTCGGACTCACCGAAGAGCTGCTGCCACCAGCCGCCCATCATCTTGAAGCTGGGCTCGAAGGATTCCAGAATCTCAATGGCCTTGCCGTGACGGTACAGAAGGTTCCGGGTAGCGGCGTAGAGCCATGCGGGGTTGTCAAAGGAACGGATGTCATAGTCCTTCTTGGCCTGGACAGCGCCCGCCATGACCTCCATGGGGTCAATGCCGGCAACGGCCATGGGCAGCAGGCCTACGGCCGTCAGAACGGAATAGCGGCCGCCCACATTGGGGGGAATGACGAAGGTCTCCCAGCCCTCCTCCGTGGCCATCTGCCGCAGAGCGCCCTTTACCGGGTCGGTGATGGCATAGGTGCGCTTCTTGGCGCCCTCGGTGCCGTACTTCCGCTCCAGCATCCACCGCAGGGCACGGGTAGCGATGGCAGGCTCGGTGGTGGTGCCGGACTTGGAGATGATGGCGATGGAGAAGTCCTTGCCCTCCAGCAGCCGCTGCAGCTCGTTCCAGCCCCGGGTGGACAGGCCGTTGCCCGCATAGAAAATCTGGGGATTGCCCTTGCCCTTGCCGATGTTGTGATTGGCGCCCTGGAGCAGCTCAATGGCGGCCCGGGGTCCTAAGTAGCTGCCGCCGATACCGATAACCACGAACACGTCGGAGGTCTCCCGGATCTGCTTGGCGGCGGCGCGGATCCGGCGGATTTCCTCGGTCTCCTCCGCCACCGGCAGATTCAGCCAGCCCAGGAAATCGCTGCCTTCACCGCTGCCCTCGGTGAGGGTCTGGTGGGCGTTAAAAACTTCCTTTTCGGTAGCCAGCAGGTCCGGCAGGGACAGCTGGCCCCACACATTGGAAATGTCTACTTTAATCATTCTTTTCTTCCGTCCTTTCACGGTTGAATTTCCTTCTCTATGTTATCGCAAATTTCCTCCAAACGCAAGTGCTTCCCCATAACTTTCCAAAAAATTCACAGCCGGTCTTTGAGAATGAACGCTTTGTCCCGGGGAATACTGGCCTTGGAGGGATGAACATGAAAAAAGAAACCAAGGAAAACCCCCGGCCCTGGCAGGCCGTGGACCCCAAGCCTCCGGTCATTCAGTCCGGCCACATGGAAAACCGCAGACAAAACTAAGTCAGCCCCCAACCGGATGGAGCCTGCCCCGCCCGCCGATACCGGGCGGGGCGGTGTGCCGCCGCTGGCAATAAAACCGCCCGATATCGTACCATGTAACGATACCGGGCAATTTTCGTGAATAGGGAAAAGTTCGGCGGACAAGCCGCCGATACCGGGCGGGTCAGGGAAGTAACAAGTAGTAGAAAGCCGCCGTGGGAAATTGTCTGCGGGCACTGCCCGCCGGGGGCACCCCGGCTGCGGCGGCGAGCCGCAGGGCACAGCCCGCCGGCTTTTATACCTCTTTGTACATGGCGCCGGCGTCGTCCTTGCGGACATTGTCGGCCACCTGGACGACCTCCACCGCCAGAGTGCGGGGCCCCAGGTTGATTTCAATCCGGTCTCCGGCCTTCACCTCGTAGCTGGCCTTTACCACCCGGCCGTTGACACTGACGCGTCCGTTGTCGCAGGCTTCGTTGGCCACGGTGCGGCGCTTGATGAGCCGGGACACCTTCAAATACTTATCCAGTCTCATTTCGCCACAATGTCCTTGAGGGCCTTGCTGGGCTTGAACACCGGCTGACGGCTGGCAGGGATTTCAATGGCCTCCTTGGTCTTGGGGTTCCGGCCTACCCGGGCCTGACGGTCCTTCACCTCAAAAATGCCGAAGCCGGACAGCTGCACCTTGTCTCCCTGGGCCATGGTGACGGCGATGGTGTCCACAGCGGCGTTGATGATGCTCTCCGTATCCTTCTTGGACAGCCCGGTCTTCTCCGCAACCTGGGCAATCAGTTCTGTTTTATTCATGGCAAATACCTCTTCTCTAAAAGTTGGGAAGTATAGAGTAACATAAAAAATCCGGAATTGCAAGGAAAAGTGTGGTTTTTCGGGAAATTATTTGAAAAATCTTCCTATCTTCTCACCCTTAGGCAGGAGCATACAGTCCTCCCGGGTGATTCCCCGGAAAAACACCACACAAATGGCATACACCACAGCCCCCACAGCCACCGGCACGGCGCACAGCAGCACCCAGCTGGAGAGGTCAAGTACCTGAGTCAATACATAGTTGGTGCCCCACACCGCCACACCCATGACGGCTGCGGGGATGAAGGACCTTAGCATATTGGTGAGAATCTTCGGCTTCTGGGGCACCAGGCGGCGAATGGCGATGAGGTTCAAAGCGCCGATAAAGAAGTAGCACAGGGCCGCACCGATGGGGGCGCCCAGGATGCCCACCTGGGGATTGCCCACCAGCACATACACCACAACCAGCTTCACCACGCCGCATACCAGCATATTGACCACCGGCACATGGGCATAGCCGTGGGACTGGAGTACCACATTGGTATACTGGATAATGGCGTAGAGGAACACGCACAGTCCCAAAATCTCCATAAGCTGTCCTGCCAGCTCCAGCCGCAGGCCCTGATAGCCTCCCAGCAGGGCCATGACCGGCTCCGCCAGCAGGATCAGGCCCACGGTGCAGGGCAGAGCCAGCAGCCCCGCGATCCGGGCGGCGGATTCCTCCGTAGCCTTCACCGCCTTGTGGTCGGCAAGGGTAATATAGGAGGTGATAGCAGGCAGAACACTGGTGGTAATGGGAATCATAAAGGCGCAGGGCATATTGAAAATGGTCTGGGTCATGTTGTAGATACCCTTGAGGGTATCCGCCACGGCCTGGGCATCCATCTGGGGGGTGACCATCTCCTTCATATAGAGGCCGCCGCCGATGATGTCCAGAAGCTGCCCCATATACATTCCGCTTTCCACCACCGTCAGCAGCTGCAAACCCGCAGCGCCGATGGTAATGGGGATGGCAATGGACAGCACCTGCTTTGCGGTGGCACCGTAGCTCTCCACCGCCTCGGTGGTCCGGGGCAAAGCCCGGTAGGCAGGGGCCAGCTTCCGCCGCAGGTAAATGGCAGACACCAGACAGCTGACGGTAACGCCTAAGATCGCGCCGCCGGCAGCCAGAGGCACGCTCTGGGTGTACCGCAGGATGGCGTATGCCGCCGCCAGACCCACCACCAGCTTGAACACCGCCTCCAGCACCTGGCTGACGGAGGTGGGGGCCATGTTCCCCTGTCCCTGGAAAAAGCCCCGGTAGGTGGAAAGCACACCCATAAGGAGGGCGCAGGGCCCCAAAAACAGGATAGCAGCCCAGGCATCCGGCTGATTCAGAAGCTCCGCCAGCTGGCGGCACAGCACCATCATGAGAAGGCTGCTAAGAATCCCCACAATGAGGAAAATCATCCGGCAGGTCTCATAGATTCTGCGCACCCGGTTGTAATGCCCCAGGGCGGTGGCCTGGCTGATCATCCGGCTCATAGCCACCGGCAGTCCGGCGGTGGAAATCATTAAAAGCACGGAGTAAATGTCGTAAGCGGTAATAAAATAGCTGTATCCCTGGTCGCCGATGGCCAGCTTCAGGGGGATTTTATACAGGGCGCCGATCACCTTTACCAGGACGGTAGCCGCCGCCAGCATAGCGGCGCCCTGCAAGAAGTTTTGCTTTTTATGCTCCATGGGTTTCCTCCCGGCTTCCTTCCGAAAATACCCGGTCAATGGCGTACTCCGTCAGCTCCCGCACCACGCCCGGCAGATCGATGGTGGAAAAGCGGCCGTTCTGATAGAGGATCTTCCCCCGCACCATGGTCATGGCCACATCCCCACCCTGGGCGGAGAACACCAGCCCGGAAAGCACATTGTGGCAGGGCATAAGATGAGGTGCGGTGAAATCCACCAGGATGACATCCGCATCCATCCCCTCTTTCAGCATACCCGTCTCCCGGCTTCTGCCCTGGGCCCGGGCGCCGCAGACGGTGGCCATCATTAAAATTGCCTGAGGGGGCATGGTCTCCGGCGCGCCATCCGCCAGCCGCTGGGAAAGGGCGGCGGCACGCATCACCTGGAACATATCCAGATTTCCGCTCTCCACAGCCCCGCCGGTGCCCAAAGCCACATTCATCCCGGCCCGGACGCATTGGGAGATGGGGGTAGAGAGCTTCCCGGCCTTGGCCGAGGCGATGGGCAGAGCCACCGCCGTGGCGTGGCACTGCCCCAGCAGCTTCCGCTCCCGCTCTGTTAAACAGGCACCGTCCGCCGCCGTTACCGGCGCCCGGAACACCCGGTGGCAGGAAAGCAGCTCACCAGGGGTCAGCCCCGTCCGGTCCTCACAGTCCTGCACCTCCCCTTCCGTCTCGGAAAGGTGGAGCTGGAAGCCCAAGCCTGCCTCCGCTGCGTAGTCAGAAAGCCCCTCCCACAGCGGGGAGTTGCTGGTATACTGGGCGTAAAGTCCGGCGTCTACCCGGATTCTGCCCTTATCATGCCCATGCCAGGCCTCCTTCATCCGGCAAAGCTCCCGGCATTGGGGGTCGGTTTCAAAGTCAAATTCCTCGTTCTCGTCCGCAAAGCGCTGGGCCGCCAAAGCGATATTGGCCTTGATGCCCGCTTCTCCGGCCGCCTCCGCCACCGCCTGGGGAAAGAGGGTCAAATCCGACACGGAGGTGACGCCAAAGCGCAGGCACTCGGCAATCCCCAGAAGGGCGGCGGCTTTGGCGCTGCGGTTGTCCATTTTGCTCTCCTTCTGCAAAAGGGTCTCCAGCGCCTCCCGATTGGACAAATCGTCCGTCAGTCCCCGCAGGGCGGTGGTATGCAGGTGGGTGTGGCAGTTGATTAGCCCGGGCATGGCAACCATGCCGGTGCCGTCGATAATCACCTCCGGCTTTTCTTCCGGGGGATTTTTGCCTATGTAAGAGATTTTTCCCTGGGAAATTCCCAGGCAAGCGCCGAAAAACACCTGCATTCTCTCATCCATGGTCACAATGGTAACATTGGAAATCAGGGTGTCCAACATGATTTGCTTCCTTTCATCCGTTCAAAGAGGGTCTTTTTCTGCTCCAGCACACTATCCAGTTGGCTAATGTACTGCTCCGGGAACTTGGGGTTGTGGAACCGCTGGAGGGTTCCGTCCGGCAGATTCACCTTGTTCATGCCGCCGCCCCCCAGAGACAAAATGGAGTGGAGCTCCTCCATCATATAGATATTATACAGACAGTCCCGTCCGTCCTTGCTCCAGCCTACATTTTCAAAGCTGCCGGACATATATTTTTGCCGGTAAAGATAATAGGGCTTGTAGCCCAGGCTGCGGAACACCTGCTCCCCGTAGTCCACCATCCGGGATACCGCCTCCCGGCTGGGAAGATTCCCCCGCTTTTCGAAAAGGTCTGCTCCCTTTTTGAGAGCCAGGGTGTGAAGCGTTATGTTGGCAGGCTCCAACGCCGCCACGGTGTCCAAAGAGCGGCAGAAATCCTCATAATTGTCCTCCGGCAGCCCTGCAATCAAATCCATATTGATGTCCCGGAAGCCCGCCGCCACCGATTCCTGGTAAGAGCGCACCACATCCGCCCCGGTGTGGGGACGGCCGCAGGCTTTCAGCACCAGGTCGTTCATGGTCTGGGGGTTAATGCTCATCCGCCCCACCCCCAGATCAAAGAGGGTCTGGAGCTTCTCCGGATTCAGGGTGTCGGGACGGCCGCCCTCCACCGTAAATTCCAGGCAGCGGCTCAGGTCAAAATTGTCCCGGAGGGCCCCAATCAGGGTTTTCAGCTGAGCGGCGGACAAGGTGGTGGGAGTGCCGCCTCCTATGTATAGGGTACGCACCCGAAAGCCGGAAGTTTCCAGGGCTTTTCCCGTAAAGGCAATTTCCTGCAAAAGTGCCTGCAAATAAGGCTCCAAAAGCTCCGTGTGCTTGCCAACGGTACGGCTGACAAAGCTGCAATAGGCACACCGGGTGGGGCAGAAAGGAATCCCCACATACAAGGAGATGTCTGTGGGCTCCAAAAGCCGGGCAGCCGCCGCCGTGGATTCGGAACACTCCGCCGCCAGGCGGCTTCTTCTGGGGGATACATAGTAAACCCGCTCCATGAGCTTCCGGGCGGACGCCACCGTCCCCCCTTCCAGCAGGTGCCGGGTGGTGAGCTTGGTGGGGCGCACCCCCGCCAAAGCACCCCAGGCGGGAGCCTCCGGCAGGTGGGGAAGGGCGGCTAAGTAGTAGCTCTGCTGCAAAATCCGCCGCCGGAGAGGCACCGTCTCCGCCTCCGCTTTCAGCCGCTTGGAACTCTGGGTGGTTTTGCCGTTTATGGTGATTTTCGTTGTGGCGGTGAGCCAGGTTTTCCCCCGATGGAGGGTGGATACCGCCTCCCCCTCCGGATTTTCCGGAAAGAGAGCCATTTGCAGCTGCTCCACGGCGTAATTGTCTGTATGTCCAAGAAGGGTCAGTTTCATAGTGCGCCTTTCAGGTAAGGGTTATATTCCAGCTCATCCGCCAGAAGGGAGGCTGCCCCATGGCCGGGGTACACCCGGGTATCGGGGGGCAGCTGCGCCAGCTTTTGGAGAGACACCTGCATCTCCTGCCAGTTGCCTCCCGGCAGGTCGGTTCTGCCGCAGGAGCCCCGGAACAGGGTATCCCCGGAAAACAGATGGTTTTCCGTCAGCAGGCACACAGAGCCGGGAGTGTGCCCCGGGGTGGGAATGACCTGGAAGGGGATACCTGTCAGGGTCAGGGTGTCCTTATAGGTGTCCGTATAGTACAAAGGCCCGGCGGTCATCTGGGGAGGCATGGCGGTATCCTTGGCATTCAGGTACACCGGAATATCGTTATCCATCACCAGCTCCCGGACAGCCCCCACATGGTCAAAATGTCCGTGGGTCAGAAGCACCCCGGCGATTTCCAGCCCCCGCTTTTCTGCCTGGGCGGCAATCGTCTGGGCTTCATACCCCGGGTCAATCACAAGGCACTGATTGCTTTCCTCCTGCCACACCAGGTAGCAGTTGGTCTGATAGGCCCCTAAGGCCATGGTAAAAATCTTCAGCATAAAAACCTACTTTCTTCTAGGGGTGTCCATCAGCTGCTCCGTGTCCAGAATCAGGGTCACGGGGCCGTCGTTGACGGATTCCACCTGCATATCCGCCCCAAAGCTGCCATGCTGGGGAATGAACCCCAAGTCGGCACAGTCCCGCAAAAAGGCCTCATACAGCGCTTCTCCCAGCTGGGGCGGGGCGGCGTCGGTGAAGCTGGGGCGGCGGCCCTTCCGGCAGTTGCCGTAAAGGGTGAATTGGCTCACCACCAGCACCTGACCTCCCACATCTTCCAAAGAACGGTTCATTTTTCCGTTTTCATCGGAAAACACCCGCAGGCTCAGGGCTTTCTCCGCTAAGTACCGGGCGTGTTCCCGGGTATCCTCCGGGCCTACCCCCAGCAGAATCAAAAATCCTCTGCCGATGCTTCCCACGATTTGGTTGTCAATGGCCACGCTGGCAGAGCTTACCCGTGTCAATACTGCTTTCATATCATTTCTCCTTACGACGGCGAATCTTCCCGGAAGGCTGCCGAAAATACCTCCCTCCGGGAGGGAGGTGGCTTGGGGCGCAGCCCCAAGACGGAGGGAGCCAGCGGGCACATAGCCAATTCCACGGATAGGGGTGGTACCTCCCCGGAGGTATGTAGAACCTGCGGCAAGTACCAACCCAAAGGCAAACCGTCAGCTTACTGCCCGCAGGCTCCCTCAGTCACCTGCGGTGACAGCTCCCTCCCGGAGGGAGCGATTACTTCCCTGCCCCGCCTGGTATCGTTGCTTTAATTCTGTCCTCTCCGGGAGCCTAAGACGGAGCGGACATTCATGAGGCGGTTTCTTATGGCTTCCAGCTCCTGGACATTCTTCACCTCAAAGCGGACGGTGAAAATGCTGTGGCCGTTGGGAAGATCCTTGCCGTTAAGCTCCTTCACCCGCACCCGGGTGCTGGTCATCACCGTAGCCAAATCCAGAAGCAAACCGTCTCTTGTCTGGCATTCCAGCTCCAATGTGGTGTCGAAGGGCTGCTCCTCCTGGTTTGCCCAGCTGACCCGCACCCAACGGCCGGACTGCCGGGGGTCGTTTCTTCCCTGGGCGTTGGGGCAGTCTGTCCGGTGGACGGACACACCGAAGCCCTTGGTGATAAAGCCCACAATGTCGTCTCCCGGCACCGGGGTGCAGCACTTGGCAAACTTAATCATGCAGGAGCCGATGTCCTCCACAATCACGCCGTTGGCAGCGTGACGGCTCACCTTTCCTGCCTCTGCCATGGGCCTTAGCAGCTGCTTTTCCTCGTTCTGGGCCTTCACCGCCTTGTTGATGTCGTCCCGAATCCGGCCCACCGCCTTGGCGGCGGTGAGGCCGCCGTAGCCGATGGCGGCATACATATCGTCCCAGTTGTCAAAGGACAGCTTTTTCAGAAGCTGGGGGGCAAGCTCCGGGTCGGAAAGGGCGGAAAGGGGCAGCAGTAGCCGCTTCATCTCCGCCTCGAAGCTGGACTTGCCGTGGGCCACGTTTTCCTCCCGCTTCTCCTTCTTGAACCACTGCTTGATTTTGGTCCTGGCCTGGTTGGACTTGCAGATGTTCAGCCAGTCCCGGCTGGGGCCTTTGGCGGACTTTGAGGTGATAATCTCCACAATGTCGCCGTTGGTGAGAGGCGTATCGATGTTGGTAATCCGGTTGTTCACCTTCGCGCCCACCAGGGCGTTGCCCACCCCGGAGTGGATGGCATAGGCAAAGTCGATGGGGGTAGAGCCGGCGGGGAGGGACACAATCTTTCCCTTGGGGGTAAAGACGAACACCTCGTCGTCGAACATATCGATTTTCAGGGAGTGGACATAGTCCTCCGCGTCCGTATCCTGCTGGCTTTCCAGAAGCCGGCGCACCCATTCAAAGTCCTTTTCGTTGCCGGCGCCAGCGCCCTGCTTGTACTTCCAGTGGGCGGCGATGCCGTACTCCGCCGTTTCGTGCATCTGCCAGGTACGAATCTGCACCTCAAAGGGGATGCCCTGGCTGCCGATGACGGTGGTGTGCAGGCTCTGGTACATATTGGGCTTTGGGGTGGAGATATAGTCCTTGAACCGCCCGGGTACCAGATTGAACAAATCGTGGACATGGCCCAGCACATTATAGCAGTCGGGGATGGTGTCCACAATCACCCGGAAGGCATAGATGTCGTACAGCTCCTCGATGGACTTGTCCTGGGCGTGCATTTTCCGGTAGATGGAGTACACATGCTTGATTCTGCCGTAGGTGGTGTTGGAAATCCCCACGCCCTGAAGCCGCTCCTTGATTTTGTCCTGGATGGTAGCCATGAAAGCCTCGTCCTGCTCCTTGTGGGCATTGAGGTATTCCATAATCTCCTCGTAGCCCTTGGGGTCTAAGTACCGCAGGGAAAGATCCTCCAGCTCCCACTTCATCTTCTGCATACCTAACCGGTGGGCAAGGGGTGCATAGATGTCCATGGTCTCCCGGCACTTGGAAATCTGCTTTTGGGGGGACTGGTACTGCATGGTACGCATATTGTGGAGCCGGTCGGCAATCTTGATCAGCACCACCCGGATGTCCTTGGACATAGCCATGAACATCTTCCGCAGGTTCTCCATCTGGGCCTGCTCGGTGCTGGAGAAGTTGGCCCGGGTCAGCTTGGTGACGCCCTCCACCAGCTCGGCGGTGGTGTTGCCGAAAAGCTTGGCAATCTCGTCGTGGGAGGCGTCGGTGTCCTCAATGCAGTCGTGGAGGATTGCCCCCAGCACCGCATCCAAATCCAGCCCCATCTCCGCCACAATCTCCGCCACCGCCAGGGGGTGGATGATGTAGGGGGAGCCGTCCTTCCGCTTCTGGTCTTTGTGCTTCTCCCGGGCGTACTCCACCGCCCGGTCAATCATGGTCATGTCGGTTCCCGGCATATACCGCTGAATCGCCTGGTACATGGAACCGTAATGGGCAGCAAAACTCTCCATATCTTTATTCCTCCTTCGCCCTCATCAGCCGCTGCATGGTTCTGCTCTTGGAAATGTCTGCCTTTTCCTCCCAGGGCAGCAGGCGAATGGTTATGTATTTACGCTGCCGGGAAAGCTCCAAAAGCTTCACATCGGCAAAAATATCCAAACAGGTCAGAAGCATTCCCACGCTCATGGGACTATCCGACCATCTGACAATCTTCCGGCACAGGCACATGGGGGTCTCCCGCACCACCCCGGAGGGTTCCCGGGACAGATACCGCCACACAAGCCCCAGCCGGGCTCTGTCCGGCAAAAGCAAGGGCACCATCTGAGGCTCCAGCCGGTCGGCTGTCAATGCATGGTAGGGGGTGATGCCCCAGTCGCAGGGGGCGGAGCAGGCCGGGCGGATATCCACCACATTCATCTGCACCGTCCGCTCTCCCCGGTAGTCGTTTACCTGAGGTAAAAAGGCCACATCCACCAAATCCCCCACAGCCAAAGAGGCAGCTTCCTCCCCGCAGGAGAAGTAGATGGCGTTGAAGCCGTAGTGACCCTGCTGTAACCGCAGCCGCAGGTGCTTTCCCCCGCCCACCGGGTTCATCCGCTGGATTTGCAGCCGCTCCATCATCAGCACCGGCTTGGGACAGCCGTTGCCGCAGGGCTCCAGCACCTCCAAAGCGTCTACATTGGAAAGGGTGAGAAGCTCCGGGGGGATGACACAGTCCGTATCCAGCAACGTCCGGGGGGCGTCCTGGGTGTAGTAGTCCTCCGCCAGGCGGCACACCGCCTCCCGGAAGGCGGAAATCTTGTCCCGGGCGATGGTAAAGCCCGCCGCCAGCTCGTGACCGCCGTAGCTTTCCAGCAGGTCAGACAATGCGGTGAGGGTGGTAAAGAGGTTGAAGCCCCCAAAGCTCCGGGAGCTGGCCTTCCCTCTGTCCCCATCCAGACAGATGAGGAAGGTGGGGCAGCCGTATTCCTCTGCAATCCGGCTGGCCACGATGCCCACCACACCCTGGTGCCAGCTCTCCTCCGCCAGCACAATGGCAGCAGGGGCAGCCCCCTGGGGGAGCATCTGCACCGCCTGGGCGTAAATCTCCGATTCCACGCTCTGCCGTTCCCGGTTCATCCGGCACAGTTCCTCCGCCAGCACCCGGGCTCTGTCCGGGTCCTGGGTGAGGAACAGCTCCACCGCCACGGAAATATGTCCCATCCGTCCGGCGGCGTTGATTCTGGGAGCCAGCACATACCCCACGGAGGAGGCGTTCATCTGCTCCGGCTGGCAGCCACCCTCTGCCATGAGGGCGGCAATGCCGGGACGGGGGTTGTGGCGCAGCATGGAAAGGCCCCGGCTCACAAACACCCGGTTCTCTCCCACAAGAGGCATCACATCCGCCACCGTACCCAGACACACCATGTCGGCATACCGGGCCAGGATGTCCTCCTGACTGCCGGAGAGGGCGGCGGCCAGCTTGAAGGCCACTCCCACACCGGAGAGGTTCTTGTGGGGATACCCCCCGTCGGGACGGTGGGGGTCCACCACCGCCGCCGCCCGGGGCAGGGTGCCCTTGCATTCGTGGTGGTCGGTAATGACCAAATCCATCCCCAGGCTCCGGCACAGCTCCGCCTCCTCCATGGCGGTGATGCCGCAGTCCACCGTGACAATCAGGTTCACCCCCTGCTCAGAAAGCTGCCGGATGGCCATGGGGTTCAGGCCGTAGCCCTCCTCCAGCCTGCCAGGGATGTAGGGCACACAGTCACAGCCACAGGAGCGGAGAAAATCCGTCAAAAGGCAGGTGGCGGTAATACCGTCCACATCATAGTCCCCGAACACCGCGATTTTCTCGCCCTTTGCCATGGCAAGCCCCACCCGGCCCGCCGCCAAATCCATATCCGTTAACAAAAAGGGGTCGTCCAAGGGGCAGCCGCAATCCAGATAGCTGTGGGCCGCCTGGGGGGTGTTCAGGCCCCGGGCGGACAGGATCATGGCAGCCAAGGGGGCATAACCGGCCCCCGCCAAAGCGTTGACTCCCTCCATCCGCGGCGTCGCCGCGTTCCAAATTCCATATTTCAAAGCATTCCACATCCACTTGTATCATTTTCTCACTATTATACCAAACCTGCGGCAGTTTCACAATACTAAGTGGCAAAAAATCTCCCGGCGGCGAGTCGCCGCTGACAATGCGCACGGCAGCTTTCTACATTTCGTTACTTCCCTGCCCCGCCCGGTATCGGCAGCCTGTCCGCCGAGCCTCTTACATATTCCCTCTTCCCCAAATCCGCCCGGTATCGTTATCTTGCAGAAGGCTTCGTTTATACCTCCCTCCGGGAGGGAGGTGGCTTGGGGCGCAGCCCCAAGTCGGAGGGAGCCAGCGGGCGCAAAGCCCATTTGACTGCCGGAGATGGTACCTCCCAAAGCTATCCCTTTTCCTATGCCGATTGGAGGAAGCTTCCTCGTCAAATTGGCATAACGTATCGGGGGTTATGAGCAGGTTCCAACCCACCGTCAAACCATCAGCTTACCTCCCGCTGGCTCCCTCAGACACGGCTAACGCCGTGCCAGCTCCCTCCCGGAGGGAGCTATCTTGCCTCCGGCTTTTGCGTCTCATCATCCGCTTCATCCCGTTGAGGAGCCTTTTATTGGCTTTCCGTTTCTGCGAAAAAGCTGCGGGCAGCGGCGGCGCAGATGGGGGCGAGAATCATACCAAGAATACCCCACAGGCGGTAGCCGGCGTAAAAGGCCGCCAGGGTCACCAGGGGGTCCAGCCCCAGCTGCCGCCCCACCAGACGGGGCTCCAGCACCGAGCGCACCACCACCGCCAGCAGGTACAAAAGCCCCATCCCCAGCGCCTGCCCGTATTGTCCCTGAATCAGAAGCAGCAGCGTCCAGGGGATGAGCACCGTCCCCGAGCCCAGCACCGGCAGGGCGTCCACCGCCGCCACCCCCAGCGCCCACAGCGGCGCCGGAGAAATCTTCAGCAGGAAAAAGCCCACCGTCACAATGCCCCAGGTCACCAGCATCAGCTTTCCCTGGGCCTTGAACCAGGCCCCCACCGCCTTCTTTCCCCGCTTCCAGGCCGGAATGTACCGCTCCTGCCACTCCTGGGGAATCCGGCGGCGAAGGGCGACTTTCATCCGGGGCAGCCGCGCGGAAATAAGGTAGGCGGAAAGAAGCGCCGTACCCACCGTCAGCAGGCCGTCCGGCACGCCTCCCAGGAAAGAGGCCGCCCACTGGGGCGCTCGGGTAATCACCTGCTCCAGGAACAGTTCCCCGCTGGCAAAGCTCTTGTCCACCGTCCGCCGGACCATTTGCTGCACCCCCTCCGGGGCGGAGTGGGACAGCTCCACGATCCACACCCGCAGGCTCCCCAGCCCCTGCTGCACCTGCTGACCCATCTGGGGCAGCAGGGCCCCCAGCTTTCCCAGCTCCTGCACCCCCCAGGTCAGCAGGGCCGCCGTCACCCCGGCGACCAGCAGCAATGTCAGACTTACCCCGATGCCCGCGCCCCAGCACCTTCCCAGGCGGCACCGCCTGTCCAGCAGGGCCACCCCCGGCTCCGCCGCCAGCGCCAGCAAAAAACCCGCCAGAAAGGGCTTTACCAGCGGCAGAAGATACCGGGAGCACAAGAAAAGTCCCAGCAGTATCCCACCGGCTATGCAGATTCCCCGCAGCTGCTTTTCCATTTTGCCCTCCCAATCCGCAAAGTTTTTTCTTCCGCTCTTGCAATTTTGATTCTTTTGCTTTATAATTATGATGGTTATAGTACCATTTTCCCATTTTCAGGACACAGGAGGTCCACAATGGCAAACGCACCGAAATACTATATCGTAGAAGCCAGCGCCCTGCCGGAGGTTTTCCTCAAGGTAGCGGAGGCCAAGCGCCTGCTCTCCACCGGTGAGGCCACCACCGTCAACGAAGCCACCCGGATTACCAATATCAGCCGCAGCGCCTTTTACAAATACCGGGATTCCGTACTCCCCTTCCAGAGTATGATGACCGGCCGGATTATAACCTTCCAGCTGATTTTGCAGGACGAGCCGGGCGTGCTGTCCGGGATTCTTTCCATCTTCGCCGACTATCACGCAAACCTTATGACCATCAATTCCATCGTCCCCACCAACGGCTGCGCCGTGGTCACCATCTCCGCCGAGACCATCGGTCTGACGGTGCAGCTGGAAGAACTGCTGCGGCTGCTGCGGGACACCCCCTATGTGATTAAGGCCGAGATTCTGGCCGGCTGATTCTCCGCAAGCGCCTCCCGCTTTTTGGGAGGCGTCTGCTTTTTTCTGCCTTTTTCGCACACCGTCCCCTCCCGAGGCATAGAATGCCCAGGAGGTGAATTGTATGCTGATTGTGCAAAAATACGGCGGTTCCTCCCTGGCGGATGAGACCAGAATCCGCACCGCCGCCCGCCGGATCGCAGGGCTTTCCCAGCAGGGCGCCCGGGTGGTTGTGGTGGTCTCCGCCCAGTCCGACACCACCGACCAGCTCATCGCCAAGGCACGGCTTCTGAATCCCCGGGGCGCCGCCCGGGAAATGGACGCCTATCTGGCCGCCGGGGAGCAGCTCTCCGCCGGGCTGATGGCCATGGCGCTGGGGGCCATGGGCTGTCAGGCGGTAAGCCTCACCGGCTGGCAGGTGGGGATTCTCACGGACTGCGTCCACGGCAACGCCCGAATCACAGGACTGGACGCCCGGCGGATTCTCCGGGAACTGGAGGACGGAAAAGTGGTTGTGGTTGCGGGCTTCCAGGGCATTTCCCCCACCGGGGACATCACCACCTTAGGCAGAGGCGGCTCCGACACCACCGCCGTGGCTTTGGCGGCTTTTTTGGGGGCGGACCGGTGCCAGATTTTTACGGATGTGGACGGGGTTTACGACCGGGACCCCCGAAAGTATGCCGACGCCACCCGGTACGGCAGACTCAGCTACGGAAAAATGCTCCAGCTCATCGGCGGCGGCGCCCAGGTGCTCCACGACCGGAGCGTGGAGCTGGCAAAGCAATACAATCTCACCATCGAAGTGCTGTCTGCCTTCTCCGGCGCCCCCGGCACCCTGGTGGGACCATAAAAGCTATTTTTCCCGGTTTGGGAAAATGTATACCACGGTTCCCCCGGAACAAAGGAAAAAAAGCACCGGAAGATGAGGAAAATCCGCAGCTTCCGGCGTCTTTTATTTTCTCTGACGGCAGGCGTAGGCGTAGGCCATTTTGTAGTCCTCCCGCTCCCGGTAGCACACCTCCAGCCGGGGAAAAACCCTGTCCGGGTAGGCGTCCTCCGCCCGGTGGTAGTGGGGCAGGGCTTTTTCGTATTCCGCCAGCGCATAATGGGCCTCCCCCCGGAGCAGGTGCCACAGGGGGCTTTCCTGGGGGAAGGCGTCCAAAAGGCTCCCGCACCGCCGTGGCTCCCCCTGTTCCAGAGCCGCCCGGGCCAGCGGCAGCAGCTCCTCCGGCGGTTCCAGCCCGGCGGTAAGCCGCGCCGCTTGCTCCGGCCGCACCCGGCAGGCAAGGCAAATCCGGTGCCGCTCCAGCTGGGGCGTGTAGTAGGGGGTTTTGGCCCCGGCGGAGGCCGCCTGCTCCAGAAGGCTCCAGGCCAAGGGGCGCTTTTCCGCCGCCAGCGCCTGTCGGGACAGCTCCAGGCAGGTCAGGGCTTCCAGCAGCCACCGCTCCCGGTCAAACACGGCGTCCGGCTCCTGATAGGCCTTCAGCGCCTCCAGCACCTCCCACCCCTTTGCCTTTCGGGCGGCGGCCATCACCTGCTGATTGGCGGAGGCGGTTTCCTCCTCCAGAAAGTACCCTACCGGCTTTCCCAGCCGGGCCGCCAGGTATTGAAGGGTGGCGACCGACGGGCTGGCGGAGCCGCTTTCCAGCTGGGACAGCATATTTCTGGTGATTCGGTCCCCGCACAGCTGCCGCTGGGACAGCCCCGCTTCCAGCCGTGCCTGCCGCAGCCGTTCTCCCAAGCCCATATCCCCACCCCCGGTAATTCTCATTTACCCCCATTGTACCACGAAGCCAAAAAATTTTCCACCTGTCACGAAAATTTTATTTGCTATTTTTCCGGGATGGGATTATAAATAAAATAGATAACAAAGATATGAGGAGATTATCCTATGAAATCCTTTTCCCAGATAAAACAGCAGGCCCAAAAGGCTTTGGAAAGCCCCCAGCCCGCCCCCGGCCGGGTGGCGGCCATCCACACCGCCGTAATTGTAGGCGCCGCCGTGATTCTTACGGCGCTGCAATTTCTTCTGAGCCTGCCCACCCCGGCAGGCGGCCTCTCCAACATGGGGGCTTCCGCTTTTTGGGAGACCCTTCAGACCCTGCTGTCCCTGGCAAACTCCCTGCTGCTGCCCTTCTGGCAGGCGGGGCTGGTATTCTGCGCCATTTTGTGGGCCGGGGGACAAAGCGCCCGGCCCCGGCAGCTGACCCAGGGCTTCCGCCGGTGGGGACCGCTGCTGCGGCTGTATCTGCTCAAGGGAATCCTCCTGCTGCCCCTTTTGATGGTCTCCGGCTATGTGTCCAGCTTCCTGTTTCTGCTCACCCCCCTGTCCCGGAATCTCATGGGAATTTTAGAGCCGCTGGCGTCCGCGGAGGATCCTCTGACGGCGCTGAGCCAGCTGCCCACCGCCCAGCTGTTCGGGGGGCTTCTGCCCCTGTTCGTGATTATGGGGATTCTTATGTGCGCGCTGTTTGTGGCGGTGATGTACCGCTGCCGGTTGGCGGATTACCTGATTCTCTCCGGTGTCACCAACAGCGCCCTGCTGGCCCTGGGCCTGAGCCGCCAGATTTTGAAAGGGTATGTGATGGAGATGCTCCGGCTGGATTTGTCCTTCTGGTGGTTCTATGGCGCGAGCCTTGCGCTGAACCTTTTGATGCTCCTGCCCGCCTTCGCCCTGCCCGTCTCCCGGACGGCGCTGTCTTTGGTGTGCTATGGGGTGTATCTGGCGGGAACCTTCCTGCTGTACTGGAAGGCCCGGGCCCAGGTGGAGACGGTGTATGCCCTGTATTTTCTGGAGAAAACACCCCCTATGCCGGAAAATTCCCAAAATTTCTGATTGGGCATTGACAGGGCGGAAAAACCGTGGTATTGTTAATCCAACAAACCGTTGAAGCGGAGATAACGGCAGGCAAGCCTTCTCAGAGAGTCCGGGGCGCTGGAATCCGGGCAAGAAACCCCTGTCAAATGGGCCGCTGAGGGTGCAGGGAACCGTCTTCGGGCGCAGTATTCTGCAACGCAGGGCAGGCGTTATCTGCCGGGGATATGCCGGTATCCCATAAGGGCACGGCAAAGCCGTGAATACAAGGTGGCACCGCGGATAAAGTCTATTTATTCGTCCTTGACAAACTGCTTGTCAAGGACGATTTGCGTTTTTTGGCAAGACTTTATTAAAAAACGGAGGGACAGCTATGTATTTCAACGGCACGAATTTTGACACCTACCTCAAGGACTATCCGGACGAAAAGGGCTACTTCGGCAGGTACGGCGGCGTCTATGTATCCCCGGAGCTCACCGCCGCCATGGCGGAAATCGCGGACGCCTACTACACCATCTGCAAGTCCCGGAAGTTTATTGCAGAGCTGCGGCGTATCCGCAAGGAATTCCAGGGCAGACCCACCCCCATCTCCCACTTGGAGCGGCTCTCCGCCTCTTTGGGGAACGTCCAGCTTTACGCCAAGCGGGAGGATTTGAACCACACCGGCGCCCACAAGCTGAACCACTGCATGGGGGAGGCTCTCCTGGCCAAGTACATGGGCAAGAAAAAGGTCATCGCCGAAACCGGCGCCGGACAGCACGGCGTGGCCATGGCCACCGCCGCCGCCTACTTTGGCCTGCAATGCGACGTTTACATGGGGCAGGTGGACATTGAGAAGCAGGCCCCCAATGTGGCGAGAATGCAGATTCTGGGAGCCAATGTGATTCCCGTGACGGAAGGGCTTGCCACCTTAAAGGAAGCGGTGGATGCGGCCTTTGCCGCCTATGCCGCCGATTACACAAACTCCATCTACTGCATCGGCTCCGTGGTGGGGCCCCACCCCTTCCCCCTGATGGTACGGGACTTCCAGGCGGTGGTGGGCATTGAGGCCCGGGAGCAGTTTGTGGAGATGACGGGAGAGCTTCCCGATGCCGTGGTGGCCTGCGTGGGCGGCGGATCCAATTCCATGGGTATGTTTGCCGGATTCCTGAACGACCCGGTGAAGATTTACGGCATCGAGCCTCTGGGCAGAGGCCCGGCGCTGGGCGACCATGCCGCCAGCCTCCAATACGGCACGGAGGGGGTCATGCACGGCTTCAACAGCATTATGCTCAAAGGGGCCGACGGCGGCCCCGCCCCGGTGTACTCCGTGGCCAGCGGCCTGGATTACCCCTCCTCCGGCCCGGAGCACGCCTTCCTCCGGGATCTGGGCCGGGTCAAATACGATGTCGTCGGAGACGAGGAGACCATTGACGCCTTCTTCACCCTCTCCCGGATGGAGGGCATCATCCCCGCCATCGAAAGCGCCCACGCCGTGGCCTACGCCATGAAGCTGGCAAAGGAAATGGGCAGAGGCTCTGTCCTCATTAACCTCTCCGGCCGGGGGGACAAGGACATGGACTATGTTATCTCCCACTACGGCATCCGGTAAAAATTTTCCGAAAAAGGGAAGATTCCTCCCGGCGCTTTCGTATCACAGGGAAACCGCCCCAAAGGGACTGTGAATCGGGAGAAATTGCCAGATTTGCCCCGTGGACGGGCCGCCACGGTCACTGACCCAGGTTGACAAAATTCCATTCTCCCGTATAATAGGGAGAATGGAATTTTTGTATACAGGAGCAAAGACTATGAAAGAGAAGCTGATTTTTCTGGATATTGACGGAACCCTTACCATCGGCGGCGGCACCACCCCGCCGGACAGTGCCCTGCGGGCCATCCGCTCCGCCCAGAGCCGGGGGCACCGGGTATTTTTGTCCTCCGGCAGAAACATGGGGCTGCTCCGCTCCTTCCTGCCCTACGGCTTTGACGGGGTGATTTCCTGCGCCGGAGGCTATGTGGAATGCGGCGGTCAGGTGCTGTTCGACTGCCCCATGACCCCCGGGCAGCTGGAAACGGCCCTGGATGTGTTTCATGACAATGGGGTATTCTGCACCATTGAGGCCCGGGACCAGAACTTTGGGGACACAGGGCTGGAAGACTACTTCCGGCAGCCCAGAGAAAAAGATGAGGAAATCCGGCAATGGCGCACCGCCCTTGCCCAAAGGCTGGGGATTGCCCCTATGACCGCCTATGACGGACAGCCCATTTACAAAATCGTGTATATGTGCAGCCAGTCCCAGCAGCTGGATGCCCCCCGTCAGGTGCTGGAGGGGGATTTCCAGTTTTGCAGTCAGACCCTCGCCGCCACCGGCTGCGTCAACGGAGAGCTTATCAACCGGAAGTTCCACAAGGGCACGGGGGTGGAGCTGGTGTGCCGCCATTTAGGGGTGGGCCTGGAGGACACCTACGCCTTCGGGGACAGCAGGAACGATTGGGAAATGCTCCAGACCGTGGGCTTCGGGGTAGCCATGGGCAACGCCGCCCCGGCCCTCAAGGCCAAGGCGGACTATGTATGTCCCCCGGTGACGGAGGACGGCCTGGCCCAGGCTTTCCAGGCTCTGGGATTGTCGGAAAATTTCGGTTGACACCCGAATCTTCCTGTGATAGAATTGTACCGACGAAAAGGGAGTAGTACAAAGTTATGCTGTCAACACCCCGGCTTCGGCCTGGCGGCATACACCCTAAGCGGTAACAAGACTTTTCGGCATGCAGCCTTTGCTGCCTGCCGGAAAGTCTTTTTTGTTTGGATTTGGGAACACTACTTTCTAAGAAAGGATGGAAATTTCATGGATTATCAGAAAACCGGACAGCAGGTGCTGCAAGACCTGCAAACCGGGAAAAACGGTCTTTCCTCCCAGGAAGCCCAGGTCCGGCTGGAACGGTTCGGCCCCAATGCCCTCCGGGAGGGCAAGAAAAAAGGGGTAGTGCAGGTATTTTTGGAACAGTTCAAGGATTTGCTGGTGGTGATTCTCATGGCGGCGGCGGTGATTTCCGCCCTGTCCTCCAACTATGAAAGCACCCTGGTGATTTTCGCCGTGCTGATTCTCAACGCCCTCCTTGGCACCATCCAGTACTTCAAGGCGGAAAAATCCCTGGAGAGCCTGAAGGCCATGTCCTCCCCCACCGCCAAGGTGATCCGGGACGGAAAGCGCCTGGAGCTGCCTGCCTCCCAGATTGTCCCCGGAGACATTTTGCTCTTAGAGGCCGGGGATATGGTGGCGGCGGACGGCCGTATCTTAGAGAATTTCTCTTTGAAGGTGAACGAAAGCTCCCTCACGGGAGAAAGCGAGCCGGTGGAAAAAACCGCCGACACCCTCTCCGGGGAGAACATTCCCTTGGGCGACCGGAAAAACTGCGTTTTTTCCGGCTCTTTGGTGACCTACGGACGGGCGACGGTGGCAGTCACCGGCACCGGCATGGAGACAGAGCTGGGAAAAATCGCCGCCCTGATGAACCAGACTCAGCAGCGGAAAACCCCCTTGCAGGAAAGCTTAGACGATTTTTCCGGCAAGCTGGCTATGGTGATTCTTGCCATCTGCGCCGTGGTGTTCTGCCTTTCCGTGTTTCGCAGCCACATGGGAATCCTGGATTCTTTGATGTTCGCCGTGGCTCTGGCGGTGGCTGCCATCCCGGAGGCCCTTTCCTCCATCGTCACCATCGTGCTGGCCACCGGCACCCAGAAGATGGCAAAGCAGAACGCCATTATGAAGGATTTGAAGGCGGTGGAGAGCCTGGGCTGCGTCAGCGTTATCTGCTCCGACAAAACCGGGACCCTCACCCAGAACAAAATGACCCCCAAGATGGTCTACGCCGACGGGGAGCTGCTCCCCGGAGAAAAGCTGTCCCTTGCCAACCCGGTGCAGCGGCAGCTGCTGAAAGCCGCCCTGCTGGCCAGCGATGCCACCCATGACGAGGAGAACGGCACCTCCATCGGCGACCCCACGGAAGTGGCTCTCGTAATGCTGGCGGAGCAGTTCGGGGTGATCGAGGAGGACTACCGGGATCAGCACCCCCGGCTGGGAGAGCTGGCCTTCGACTCTGACCGGAAGCTTATGAGCACCCTCCATGACATTGAGGGCGTGCCCACCCTCTTTACCAAGGGCGCCATGGATGTGCTGCTGGAGCGCTCCGCCTCTTTGCTGACCAGCCAGGGACCGGTTCCCATGACGGACGAAATCCGCCGGGAAATCGGCGAGGTAAATCAACAGCTGTCCAACGAAGGGCAGCGGGTGCTGGCCTTTGCCTATCGGGAGCTGGCCGCGGGAGAGCCCCTGACCCTGGAATCCGAGCAGGACTTTACCTTCCTGGGACTCATCTCCATGATCGACCCGCCCCGCCCGGAGGCCATCGATGCGGTAGCGGACGCCAAAACCGCCGGGATCCGCACGGTGATGATTACCGGCGACCACAAAATCACCGCCGCCGCCATCGCCCGGCAGCTGGGGATTTTCCGGGAGGGGGATATGGCCCTTTCCGGGACAGAGCTGGACGCCATGACCGACGAAGCCTTAGACGAATGTCTTGACCGGGTTTCGGTGTACGCCCGGGTGTCCCCGGAGCATAAAATCCGCATTGTGTCCGCCTGGCAGAGAAAGGGAAAAATCGTATCCATGACCGGCGACGGCGTGAACGACGCTCCGGCGCTCAAGAAAGCGGACATCGGCGTGGCCATGGGCATTACCGGCACGGAGGTGTCCAAGGACGCCGCCTCCATGATTTTGTCCGACGATAACTTTGCTACCATTGTAAAAGCGGTAGTCAACGGCAGAAGCGTTTACGCCAACATCAAAAACGCCATTGCCTTCTTGCTTTCCGGCAATGCCGCCGGTATCTTCTGCGTGCTCTACGCCTCCCTGCTGGGTCTGCCGGTTCCCTTTGCGGCGGTGCATCTTCTGTTTATCAACCTGCTGACCGACTCTCTGCCCGCCATCGCTCTGGGGATGGAACCGGCAGGAAAAAATCTGCTGCACCAGAAGCCCAGAGATCCCAAAGCCCCCATCCTCAGCCGGAGTCTTCTGGGGCGGATTGGCTGGCAGGGACTTCTCATTGCCGTCGCCACCATGACCGCCTTCTACCTGGGCTACGCCGGAGGGGACGCCGCCCTTGCCTCCACCATGGCCTTTGCAACCTTGACTTTGTCCCGGCTGTTCCACGGATTTAACTGCCGGGGAAGCGCCTCCATCTTCCGGCTGGGGCTGACCTCCAACCCCTACACCCTCTACGCCTTCTTTGCCGGGGTTGCGCTGCTGCTTACGGTGCTGTTTGTCCCGGGTCTGAACACGCTGTTTTTGGTGTCCCCGGCCTTCGGCCTGACAAATCTCGCCCAGGTGGCAGGCCTGTCCCTCGCCCCCACGGTAGTGATCCAACTGGTAAAACTCCTGAAAAAAGTTCCCTCTTAAAACACAATGGGGTCAGGCGGCGCGCCTGACCCCTAAGTCTTACTCTACCAATGTCACCCAGGGCGCTTCGGGGTTTTCCGCCAGGAAAGCCTGCTCCCCCACCGAGCCCATCAGGAAGTCATACTCCGAAAGTCCCTGGGACCGGAGGGTATTGTCCGCCCCGCTCAGGGTAATCCGGGATACGGAATACGCCCCGGACATCCGGGAAAAGTCCGCCGTCAGCAATCCCTGACCGTCTCCGGGAATCCGAAGGGAGGCGGAAATCACCGAATCCCCCGTCATCCGGCACAGGGCATAGCCTCCTTCCGTCTCAGCGCACCGGTAGATTTTGCAGTCCATGCCGTAGAACACCTGGTTCAGAACGCACTGGGCGCCCAGCACCAGCTCCGGCGTACCGTCCCCGTCCAAATCCCGAATAAAGTAGGACAGCTTACCCGTATATTCCGTCCAGTCCTCCCCAAACAGGCTCTGCCAGTCCCCGGTTTTCAGTTCCTCCAGAAATTGCGCGTACAGTTCCTCCGGGCCTGCCTGCTCCGTAAGATTCTCGATGGCGCGGATGCGGAATTTCCCGTCCGCATCGGGGGTGAGCACCGCCCGCTTTTGCAGCGTCAGCTCCTTTGTCCCCATATCGTAGTAGGTTCTGTGCCAGGAATATTGCAGAATCATCTCCTCCGGGGTGTAGCGGGCAGAGGTGATTTTCACATCTGCGTCATAGTTGAGGGTCGCCGGGAAGAGGCACAGAGCCTCTCCCTCGATACGGTAGGCGCCGAAATAATCGCCCCCGTTTTCCCCCGTATTCTCCGGGGAGAACTGGAAATCCGTAAACAGGTACAGCGCCCGGTTCACATCCGCAAGCGTGTAGCGGCTGGCATACTGCTCATCCGGCCCCAGATATTCGATGTACCGCTCCTCCTGAGGCAAGTTCTCACAGGACTGGCACATGGCGTTCACCGTCAGGAGCAAATCCATCCCCTCTATACCCTGTTCGTCCAGGGTCTCCGGGCCGTAGGCCAGCAGCTGCTCCAGCTCCTGCCGGGTAAAGCCCCCTGCCAGCAGGCTCTCAAAGTCCCCGTCCTCCATTTCCTTTTCCACCGGCTCCGTTTCCGTGGTCTGGGTGGTCTCCGGCTGGGTGTCAACAGGCTTTGTATTCACCGGCTGAGTGACGGTGGTTTCCGGTGTGGTAGTCTGGGGCTGGGAATTCTGGACAAGGGCCGCGCCTCCAGCCACCACCCCCAGAGCCATGGCCGTGCCCACAAGGGTCACGGTAATCTTTCCCCCGACGGTATGGATAAAGGCCGCAGCCTTTCCGGCAGTCGCTGCTTTTCCGGCAGCTGCCGCTTTTCCGGCGGCAGTTCCCTGTGCCTTATGAAGCTGTTTGGAAGCAGTCTCCCAGGCAGGTACCGCCACGCCGGGGGCGGTAAAGCCCTGCTCCTGAGCCAGCAGCCAGGCAAAGAGGGCCAGAGGTGCCACAGAGTAGAGCTTGTAGCCCTTCTTCTGGAGTTCTTCCGCTTTCTTCTTCAGATTCTTTCTGCCGTAATTCAGCCGGGACTTGACGGTGTTTTCCGAGCAGCCCAGGGCGGCGGCAATGTCTTTGATGGGAATCCCCTCGATTTCAAACATCAAAATGCACACCCGCTGTTCTTCGGACAGGGCGTTGATCATCTCCCGCACCAGCTCCTGGGTTTCCTTTTTGGAATAGGAAAGTTCCGGCCGGGCATCCTCCCGGGTGTCCTCCACCTCCAGGATAAAGTCCTCGTCCTCCTGGCTCTGCACCTCCGAAAACAGGAGGGGATTGTTTTTTTGCAGGGCGTTTTTGGCCTCGTTTGCCACAATCATACCCAGCCAGCTGGGAAAGGCCTCCGGCTCTTTCAGGGTATCCAGCTTGGAAAAGGCCTTGGCGTAGGCCTCCTGGAGCACATCCTCCGCCGCCTCCTGCCGGTTCATATACTTCACCGCCAGATAGAATTTGCTTTGGTAGGTGCTTTCGTACAAGCAGCGGTATCCTTCCTCTTTCCCTTCCAGGGCCAGAGCCACCGCCTGTGAATAAGTCATTTTTCTTTCCTTCTTCCCTGTTTTTTGATGTTTTGGTAGAGTATTTCCCTTTTTTCCCGGTCCACCGGGCTCTCTCCCATGGCCTTGCGCAGCAGCGCGCCGAACCACCGGAGAATGGGTATTTCCCCCATGGCTTTTGCCCCCTTTCCGCTTCTAAGACAAAAGCCAAACCCAAAAAGTTTTCTCCTCAAAAAATTTTCTTTCTATTCTACACCCAAAAAATCCCCCTGACAACCCCCAAGAACCCGCCCGGCTGAGACGCCGGGCGGGTTCTTCACGGTTTAGGGAAGCTCTGAATAAATAGGCAAGAGCTGGCAGCGAGAGATTTTTTGTCAGACAAAAGAATGGAAAACAGTGGAATACTGTATGTATTTCCTGTTTTAGCTTTCAATTCTTAATTTCTGAAAATTGCTGCCTTTCTTCTTCCGGCGGGGTGGTCAGGCTGTCCGCAAAAGACCAGAGGAAGCAAATCACCGTCAGGAGGATGGCCGTGGGGATTGCCAGCAAGCACACCACTCCCTGAGCGATGACCGGAGCATCCTCCACAATAAAAATACGATACATCGGCCGCTCCTCAAATGTAAAAGTCCATTAAAACCATCAGGCAGAAACCGGCCAAAAGAGCGTAGGTTGCCCCCCGCTGGCTGCCGTGGGCATGGGTTTCGGGAATCATCTCATCACTGATGACATAGAGCATGGTGCCCCCGGCCAGTGCCAGGGCAAAGGGCAGCACGGCATGGGACAGGCTCACAGCGAAGTAGCCAATGAGGGTTCCCACCACCTCCACAAGCCCGGTGACCGCCGCTGCCAGCAGGGTACGCTTCCGGCTGACGCCTGCCGCCAGCATGGGGCCGATGATCACCATGCCCTCGGGGATGTTCTGCAAGGCAATGCCTCCGGCGATGGTCAGGGCCTGGGCGGTGTTCTCCGTGCCGAAGCCCACACCGGCGGCGATGCCCTCCGGCAGGTTGTGGATGGCAATAGCCATGACAAAGAGCACCACCTTATGAAGCCGCTCCGGGTGACCCCCGTGGCTCTCCTGCTCCGCTCCTGTGAGGCGGTGCAGGTGGGGCACCAGCTTGTCCAGCAGGTTCAGGCACAACGCCCCGGCGAACACCCCCGCAATGGGCGCAATCACGCCGCCTCCCAGCTCCACGGAGGGGAGAATCAGCCCAATCACCGCCGCCGCCAGCATGACCCCGGCGGCAAAGCTCAAAACAATATCGCTGAATTTGTGGGAAATGTCCCGGAAAAGAAACCCCAAGGCAGAGCCGAACAAGGTTGCGCCGCCTATGCCCAAAGCCGTCAACAAAACCATTTCCATATCCCAATCCTCTCTTTCTGTCCGTCTTTGCTTCGCCCTCCACGGTCACCGTCGCCTGCATGATCCCTTCCGCTTTTCCGGATAAGCGCAGGCATGGGCGTTCTCTCCTTTGGTTTTTTTACCATCATACAGTCCCCGTCCCCGTATGTCAAGGCGGAAAAAAGCGGCGGAGGAAATCAATGAAGTGGCCCCAAAAGGCAGAGGGAAGCTCCCCCGGAGGCGCACTTTCCCGGCGTCCGGGCAAAAAGAAGCCGGGGAGCTCCCGAAAGAAGCTCCCCGGCTGGGGTTAAATTACTTGGTCTTGCTCTTCTTCAGCTTCCAGATGACAAACACCAGGCAGGCAGCGGAGACAATCAGTACCACCACCAGGATAATCACCTGGGGACCCTCGCCGGTCTGATCCGGGCCTTCCGGATCGGTGGCAGGCTTGGTGGTTTCCGTAGTAGGCTCCTCCGTGGGCTGGGTGGTCTCGGAAGGCTCGGTGGGCTCGGTGGGCTCGCTGGGCTTGGTGGGCTCGGTATCGTCCGGGTCCTTCTCGCCGCAGACGGTACACTGGCCGTTCTCGAACTTATGGCCCGCTGCGGGAATCACGGCTCCCTGCGCCAGAAGGGCGTCACAGCTGCCGCAATAGGTGCTGTCCTCCGCGCCGGGCTGGGTGCAGGTAGGCGCGACGGCCCCCTTCTTGTAGGTGTCCCCATCGTGGTTATTGGGATCCAGGGGCAGCTCCACCTGGGTCAGCACCTGGGCGCAGGCCTCGTCGGCGTAGAATACGCCGGCGCAGCCCTCGGCCTCACAGGTCCAGTAGGCCACATTGCCGTAGGTATGGCAGGTGCTGGCCTGCGCCTCATGGAACAAGGGCTCGTGGGTGTGGGTCGCCTTCAGAATATCCCTGTAAATGGCGGTAAGTCTGCCGTAGGCCTGGTTTACCTGGGCCTGGTATTCCACGGTAGTGGGATCGTCCAGAATGGCCTTAGCGGCCTCCATGGCCTCCCGCAGCTTCTCTCTCTGGGCGTAGCTGGCGTTGGAGGTATCCAGCGCCTCCGCCTTGGCATAGAGCCGTGCCAGCTCGGTGGTGTCGATTTCCAGAGCGTTTCTGGGAATCAGCACAATCTCGTAGATAATCGGCTCCACATCGCCCCACTCCAGCTTAATCTCATACACGGCGCTGAAGTTGTAGGTGTAAAGGGATACCAAAGCGGCATCCAGGACGCCGATCTGCACCCACCCGCCGCTGTTGATGGTCTGGGCCAGGTCGGCAGGCGCCAGCTCAGACGCCACGCCCCGGACATACACCCGGGCATTGCTGATGGCGCCGCTGCTCTGGAGAATGTTGATCTGCTCAATGTCCGTTACATCGGACAGCTTGTAAATCACGGAGCCGGAGAGGCGGCCTTCCATATTGGGCTTGAAGCCGGTGGTGATGTCGCCGTCAATCATATACTCCGGCAGATACTGGGCGGAGACCTCCGCCGGGTCTGCCACAAAGGTGGGATTGGCGTTGGTGGGGACATACTCTCCGTCGTTGATGAGAATCTCGCTCAGGTTAATCCAACGGTGACGGTAGGTTTCGGTGATCCGAATCCGCAGATACCGGGCGTTCACCGGGGTCTCCAGCTCGCCCACACAGGAGCAGAAGTTGGGATAGGTGCTGCTGGCAGCGCCCCAGCCCACAGTACCGGCGGTGGACTCGTCCCAGGTGTCTTCCGTGAAATGGTCCATGGAGACCACCGTGGTCCACGCTCCGTCCAGGGATTCCGCCACCTCAATGACACCCTTACGGATGTAGTCGAGCTGATTGTCCTGAATCAGAGCCTCCAGCTTCCGGATGCTCCGGTTCTGGCCCAGGTCAAAGACGATGGTGCCGCCGGCATTCTGGACACGGGCAAAGATGGCATTGGTATTCACATCCCCGTCAAACCACTTCCAGGCCTGACCGGACTGCTGGGCATCGGTGTAACTCTGGGAATTGCCCAGGCCGGTGACGCTGTGCAGCCGGATGCCGGTAGGCTCGTCAATCACCAGCTGCAGCTGGTTTAGGGTGAAGGTGACAGCCTCTTCGGTGGTGTTCTCCAGGAACACATACCGGGCGTTGACAGCGCCCTCGGTGTACACGGCGGCTTCGTCGAAGTTGGCGCCGGCCTTCAGAGAAAGCTGTTCCGCTCCCTGGCCGTCCAGGTTGATTTCACCGATCCGGGAAATCCGGGGCAGCTGAATACCCACATACTCGCCGGGCTGGAGGGTGATGGCTACCGCCTTGGACAAGGTGGCCTCCTCATCGGTACACTGACCGTAAGCGCCCTTGCCGGCGGCTTCGGAGTTGGTAAACAGGTGGGGAGCGGTCTGGGTCTCCGGATCGAAGGGGGTGACGGTGATTTCGGAGAACTTGACCCAGGCACCCAGTCGCTCATCGTTCACCATACGGATGTACCGGGCTTCCACGCCGCCCAGGTTCACTTCCACCACATCGGTGCCGGAATCGTTGCCGGTAAAGGACTTGACCACGGTCCAGTCATCGGAATTGGTCATGTCGGGGTCTTCTGCGTTGGTGTATTCCAGATGGTATTTCCTCCACTTGTCGCCGTCGGAGTGGCCGATGACGAAGCGGACGGTACCCACCTGAATGGTCTTGCCCATATCCAGGCCAATGTAGTCGCCCACCAGGCTGTCGTCACCGGTGGGGTTGCCGGGCCCCTTTCCGTCGGGATCGAACCAGACGAAGGTATCGTCGCTGCCGTCCAAAAGGTTATTCAGGCTGCCCTGGCTCACAGTCCACATATCGGAGTGGATAACCTGGGTGGTGTCCTCCTTGTAGGGGAACACCTGGAATTCGCCGAACTTACACCAGTTGGCCTTCCGGGTGTCGTTCACCAGGCGGACATACCGGGCGCTGGCGCCTTCCAGATCCACATCCACAATGTCCTTGCCGGAAGCCTTGCCGGTAATGGTATCCAGGTCCGTCCAGTCGGTGCCGTTTTCGGAGTAGGAAATGTGGTAATTCTGCCACTTGTCAGCGCCGCCGTCGCCTACCACGACCCGGACTCTGCCGATTTTCTGAACGCTGCCCAAATCCAGGCCGATGTAGTCACCCACCTCGGAGGAATCCTTGGGGTCGGTGTGGCCAGGGTTGTACCACACCATGGTGCTGTCGTCGCCGTCGGTGAGCTTGGACTCGGGACCGCTGTAAACGGTGTAGCTGGAGGTCTTCTGAATGGTGCCGGTAAGGTACTCGGGCGCTTCCTCCTCCGGGGGAAGCTGGTTAATCATAATCTCCCGGACGCCAATCCACTTGGCATTGTTGGCCGTGGCAGTCAGCCGCAGACCCCGGACGCCGGAGAGGTTCAAATTCTCCAGAATCAGGTTGGGCTTGCCGGTGAGGTCCAGGCTGTCCTGCCCGGGTACAGCCTGCCAAATCTCTCCATCGGTTGTGTACTCCAGCTTACAGGCGGCAAAGGTATCCGCCATGTTGCCGGACCGGCCGGTGAGGAAAGCGGCCTCATTGACGGTAATGGGGCGGCTGAAGGTCACGCCCACATAGTCGCCGGACTGAATCTCCCGGCTGGAAACGGTCTCCGTCTGCAAATCGCCGTCATACATACTGGACAGCTTGGTGCTGTTGGAGAAGCTGTTGCCGAAGCTCCAGAAGGGGCTGACAATCAACTTGGTGGGATCTACGCTGGTCTGCGCCAGAATGGCCACATGGTCCCGGACGGCACGAAGGAAAGGCATAATGTGCTGCACGCCCACCTCCGCATATTGCAAACCGTTGACATAGGTAAAGCCGTGGGTCTGGGACCGCTCCAGGGCGGCCTGCGCCTCGGTGTAGTAGTTGGGCACGGCACCGGGATCCTGTTCCACATAGTAGGTCTGCAAAGCCTGCATCAGCAGTTCTGCCGCCTGGGTCACATCGTCCCAGGTATCCAGCCAATAGACAATCTGGTTCCGAATCCGGGTGTTGCCCTGGGCTCTGTAAACCTGAGCCGCATTGGCAAGGGTCTCAAACTCCGCCAGCATGGCGGCAATGTCGCCGGTTTCGAGGGTGCCGGCACTCATCTTCTCCTTGAAGGCCTCCAAGGTGGGGGCAAGGGCCACGGACTCCTGCAGGGCGGTGACACGGCTGTCCATGTTCTGGTTGATCATATGCTTGGACAGCTCCCGCAGAGCCTGGGAAGCGGCGGTTTCCACATAGCTGTCGCCGTCCACATACTTGAAGGAGTCCACCCAGGCCTGGTCCGCCTCCTCCTGGGTCCAGATGTTCCAGCTGTAGCAGGCGTTGCCGAAGATGGCCACCTTGGAGGGCTCGGACTGCTGCATGGGATTGAGTACGATGCCCTGAATCTTCTCGGGGTTCACACCGGGGTGCAGGAAGGTGGTGTAGCCGCCCATAATCAGGTGCTGCTTGGAGTTGTCGGTGCAGGGCCAGTTGATCCACATATAGGGGCCTCTGCCCACATTGTTATAGAAGGTGTTGGTGAAGCTGTCGGTCACCTCTCCCCAAATCCGGCCGCCGGTCATGACGATGGGCACTTCCGTCGGCATCCGGTTCATCCAGCTCTCCCCGTTGCCATAGTACGGCACGGGACAGAAGGGCACGGTGGTCTTGAGGCCGGGGTACTTCTGCTGCATCTCGTCGGACTTGACCCACTCCACCAGGTCGGTCATCAGGCGAACATACAGGTCGTTGCCCTGGTCGGTGGCGTCGTCAGCCAGCACCGCAATCTGCCGCACACCGGCTTCAATCACCTGGGCAAACTTCGCCTTCAGCAGAGGATAGGTTTCGTCGTAATTGGCTGCGGTGATTCTCTTTTCCGTGGTCATAAAGGGGTGCAGCGCAAAGACAAACTGGCACTTGGAAGCGGCGCCGGCCTCGGCCAGGGGAACAATCTTCTGCTGCAGCTCCTCGTCGGTGTAAAGCTCCCACCACTTACCGTTGTGCTTGGGGTCGTCCTTGGGGGCGTAGAAGTAGGAATTGAGCTTGTAGTTGCCGCCCCAGCGCATCAGCTCTGCCCGGTCCTCGGTGGACCAGGGGTTGCCGTAGTAGCCTTCGATGAAGCCACGGGAGGCCACATCTGCCCAGTCGTACACCGTCAGGTTCCGCACCTGGCGGTTTTCCACCTGCTGCATGATCTGCTGCAGGGTGGTCAGGCCGTAGAAGGCGGCGTCGGTATTACAGCCCAGCACGCCGATTTTATTGTCCTTCACCACCAGCAGGTAGCTGTCGGTCTTGGACAGAATCCCGGCGTCCACGGTACCAAAGAAGGGATTGGTCTCCTCCTGAGAGGTGAAGATCTCCACCGTCAGGACAGCTTCCTCCCGGGAAGCGGCAGCCGTTGCGGTAATGCCGCCCTTGCCCAGCGCATCCTGGGCTCTTTTTTGGGTATAGGCGTCAATGCCTTCCCCGTAGTAAACCGGTAAGGACTCCGGCAGGGTGCTGAAGCCCTCCCCGTAGGTCAGCTGCTGGGGGATGGGGTAAAGCTCATACTCCGTGGCAACCGGATCTGCCGCTCCCCCTTCCGCCCATACGGCAAAGGGAACCGCTCCAATGAGCATGACCAATGCCAGCAGGGCCGCCAAGGTTTTTTTCAGATTCATAAGTACTTCCTCCTAATCCTATCATGGGTTTTCTCCGGAAAAGCCCCCGGTTCCTGCTCCGGCCTCACTCGGCTTTTTCCAGGAAAGCCCACTACGACACATTTACTCTAACAGAGTTCCCCACCCCTGTCAATTCCAAAGAACCCACCCAGGGAAAAATAGGCATATTTACCAATTATTTTTATTTTTAACATAATTTTAACACATTTTTTCGGCGTTTGCACAAAAAAGGAAATCACCCCGGAAGGAGGTGATTTCCTTTTTCTCACGCCCGCCGCAAAGAGCGGAAAAGTTCTGTCATTTTCGGGGGCTTGCCGTACATCAGCACCCCCACCCGGTAGATTTTGGCGGAGAGGATGCCCACTCCCACCACGGAGGCGGCCAGGATGGCCACGGACAGGGCAACCTGATACCAGGGAACGGTGCTCATGGCAATCCGGGTAAACATGGCCATGGGGGAAGTAAAGGGGACATAGGACAGCACCTGCATGAGAAGGGTGTCCACATTCCCGGAGCCCATGGAGCTCATCACCACGATGAAAGCAACCACAAACAGCATGGAGATGGGCATGACGGAGGTGTTGATGTCCTCCAGCTTGTTGGCGGTGGAGCCCACCGCTCCAAAGAGGAAGGCATAGATGAGGAAGCCCAGGACGAAGAACACCACCATGTAAAGCAGCAGCGACACCGGGATGTCAAAGAGCATACCCACTATGGGAGAATCTCCCCAGAAGCTGCTGTTCAGGTTATAGAACACCAGGGCGGAACCGAAAATCACCACCAGCTGGAGTAGTCCCGCCACGCAGGAGGCCAGGACCTTGCCGAACATCATGCTGGTAGGCTTGGCGCTGGTGATGAGCACCTCCATGGCCCGGGAGCTTTTCTCCGTAGCCACATTGGTGGCAACCATCTGCCCGTAAAGAAGAATGGCCATATACAGGGCAAAAATCATCACATAGGTATACCAGAAGGTCTGAGTCTGGTCCGAGCCCAGGCTCACCACCTCGCCGGTAACCTGCACCTGCAGTGCCTCCAGGGCGGTTTCGGGCGTCATGCCCCCTTCTATCATCCGCTTCATCTGGTAAACCTGCTTGAGAAGAGCCTCAGCAGTCTGGGCATTGGTGTCATAGAGGGAGACCTCCTGGGCGTAGTAGACATACTCCGTCTCCGAAGGCAGGTAGAAGCCGCACTCCCCCTCGCCTGCCTGCACCAGCTGGGAAAGGTCCTGGGCGCTCCCCTCCACCGGCTCAATCCGGTAGTCAGGGAAGCCTGCGGAGAAAATCTCCACCGCCTCATTGCCGCCTACGCCCCCTAAGTACATCACCGGCAAGTCCTCGTCTCCTCCCGGCACCTCCCCCGACACTTCCCCGCCCTGGGGAATGTCCGGCTCCGGCTGGGAATCGAAAGCTTCCCGAATCCGGGGGAAGAACATCACACCGGCCATCACCAGCACCAAAACCAAGGTAATTCCCACAAACACCTTGTTTTTCAGGTAGGTTCTCAGCTCGTGGGAGAAAATGACCCCAAACTGTCTCATGCCTGTCCCTCCTTTGTGTATTCCACGAAAATATCGTTGAGAGACGGCTCAAAGACCCGCACCTCGTCAATGTCGAAGCCCTCCGTCAGACGGCGCATCACCGCCTGTTTTTCCTCCGGGGAATCCATGGTGAGAATCAGCTCTCCCTTTTCCCCCGGGGCGCAGGAAAAGGCCGCTTGAATCTTCTCCGGGGACTGAGAGCGCACCACCAGCCGGTTTCTGGGAAAGCTCCGCTTAATCTCCCGCAAATTCCCGGCCAGCACTACCTCGCCCTGGTGCAAAATGGCAATGCTGTCGCAGAACTCCTCAATATAGTTCATCTGGTGGCTGGAAAAGAGGACAATCTTCCCCATTCCAATCTGCTCCTTCACCACATCCTTGAGAAGCTGGGCGTTTACAGGGTCCAGGCCGGAGAAGGGCTCATCCAGAATCACAATCTCCGGGTCGTGGGCCAGGGCCGTGATGAGCTGAATCTTCTGCTGGTTGCCCTTGGACAGGGTGTCCAGCCGCTTGTTCCTGTGCTCCTCCATCCCCAGCCGCTTCAGCCAGAAATCCACCGCCTGCTCAGCCGCTTTTTTGCCCATCCCCTTGAGCCGTGCCAGGTAGATAAGCTGCTCGCCAATGGGCTTTTTGGGGTACAGGCCCCGCTCCTCTGGAAGATACCCCAACCCGATTTTTCCGTAATCCACCGGTTTTCCGTCCAGCAGCACCTGACCGGAGTCCGCGGGAAATACATCCATAAGAATTCGGATAGAGGTGGTTTTGCCAGCGCCGTTCCGACCCAAAAGCCCAAAGGCGCTGCCCCCCTCCGCCCGGAAAGAAACCCCTTTGAGAACCTGCTTGGCTCCAAAGGATTTGTTGATGTCTTTCATTTCCAGAACCATCCAAAAAGCCTCCTTTTTGTTTTTGAAAGCATAGCACAGGCCCATTCCGGTGTCAATAGCTTTTTGCAATTTTACAAAATTCTGCCAGAGCCTTGACAAAAGCCGCTCCCATTCCTAAAATAAAGGCACTTCCCCCGCCTCCGGGCGGCGGGGAATCAGGAGGTAAAGAATATGAAAAACAAGAAGATTTTGCTGGCGGTCATCGCTCTGGTACTGATTGCCGGGGTGCTGGCAGCCGCCTACTACTTTACCCGTCCCAAGGCCCAGGCCGGCGGCAAGACCTTTACCGTCACCGTGGTACACAGCGACGGCAGCGAGAAGGAATTCTCCTACACCACAGACCAGGAATATCTGGGAGCGGTGCTCCAGGCGGAAGGGTTGGTTACCGGCACACCGGGCGAGTTTGGCCTGTATATGGAAACCGTGGATGGGGAAACCGCCAGCTGGGAGGAAAACGGCGCTTACTGGGCCTTCTATGTTGGAGAGGAATACGCCACCGCCAGCATAGACCTGACCCCCATTACCGACGGCGCGGTCTATAAGCTGGTGTATACCCTTGGATAAGCGCCGCCTCACCCCCAAGCAGGCGGCCCTGTTCGGGATTTTGGGAGCTTTGACCTTTGCCGCCAAGCTGGCCCTCAGCCCCCTGCCCAACATCGAGCCGGTGAGCCTCATGGTCATGCTCTTTGCCGTCACCTTTGGTCTGAAATGCCTTTACCCCATCTATGTGTATGTGGTGATGGAGTTTCTGGTGTTTGGCCTCCAGCTTTGGAGCATCAACTACCTGTATGTATGGACGGTGCTGGCCCTCATTGCTCTGGCCCTGCGGAAGCAGGACAGCCCCCTTTTGTGGGCGGTGGTCAGCGGCGGATTTGGTCTGCTGTTCGGCGCTCTGTGCGCTCCCGTGTACCTGTTCACCGGAGGCCCGGCCTTTGCCCTGGCCTGGTGGCTGTCGGGCATCCCCTTTGACCTTTTGCACAGCGCCGGAAACTTTGTCATCGCCCTGCTCCTGTTCCAGCCCGCCAGGAAGCTCCTGAAAAAGCTGTCCCGCCCCTTTCTCACCCCATAAAACACCCCTTTCTTCCTTTTTCCAGGAAGAAAGGGGTGTTTTTTTCAATCATTCAGGTAGTCCTTTACCAGGGCGGCAACCACAGCCGGGCTGCCTGCGGCCACATCTCCCGTCAGGGTCATGGCGCGGTCGTTGCCCAAATAGTCCTTCACCACGCCTCCGGCCTCCCTCACCAGCAGGGTCCCGGCGGCATAGTCCCAGATTTTCAGCCGCCGCTCCACGAAGCCTTCCAGCCGTCCGCAGGCTGCGTGGGCCAGGTCCAGAGCGGCGGAACCGCTGCGGCGGATGTCCAGGCAGTTTTCAAAAATCCGCCGGAACCGGTCAAATTCCTCCGGAAAATCCGCCTTGTGGTAGGGGGAGGTGCCAATGGCAATCAGGCTCTTTTTCAAATCCTTTTGGCCAGAAACCCGGATTTTTTCTCCGTTGCGCCAGCTTCCTTTCCCCTTTTCCGCCAGGTACAGCTCCCGGGCGTAGGGGTCATAGATAATCCCCAGCACCGGCTCGCCCCCGTCCAGCAGCGCCAGGGAGATGGCGCTGCAATGGGAATCGTACATGAGATTGGTGGTGCCGTCCACCGGGTCCAGCACCCAGGAAAGGCTGTTCATATCCACCCGGGAATTGTCCTGTTCCTCCGAAAGGAATTGGATTTCCGGATACAGGGCCGTGAGTTTTTCCCGGAGAAAACCCTCCACCGCCCGATCCACCGCCGTCACAAAATCGCAGTCGCCCTTGACGGTAATCTGCCCGGCGGCCTTCCGGTCGGCAAAAAGCCCGGCGGCCTCCCGCACCAGGGCGGCAATCTTTCCGGTATCCACCATGGCCTTACACCCTGGCATGGCCCCGGGCGCAGATGACATCCACAACCTGCTCCACACAGCTCTGGCAGGTTTGCAGATTGTCCGCCTCCACCATCACCCGGATGAGAGGCTCCGTACCGGACTCCCGCACCAAAATCCGTCCCGTGTCTCCCAGCTCCCGGGCCACCTTTTCCACGGCGGCCTGGACCTCCGGGTCGCTCTGGGCCTCGGCCTTGGAGCGGACCTTCACATTCTTCAGCACCTGGGGATAGATGGTCAGGCCCTGACACAGCTGATTCAGTGTCTTTTTCTTGGCCAGCATGACCTCCATAATCTTCAGGCTGGTGAGCAGGCCGTCGCCGGTGGTGGCGTACTTGGAGATGATGATGTGTCCCGACTGCTCGCCACCCAGGCGGCAGCCGTTGTTCACCATGTACTCATAGACATATTTGTCGCCCACGGCGGTCTTGGCATAGTCTATACCCTTCCGCTCCAGCGCCTTGTAAAGGCCAAAGTTGGACATGACGGTGGTCACCACCGTGTTGTTGTCCAGCTGGCCCCGCTGCTTCATATAGTCCCCCAGAATGTAGAGAATATGGTCGCCGGTGACCACGTTGCCCTTTTCGTCCACCGCCAGGCACCGGTCGGCGTCTCCGTCGTAGGCAAAGCCCACGTCCAGACCCTTCTCCACCACCAGCTTCTGCAAGCCCTCAATGTGGGTGGAGCCGGCGTTCTTATTGATGTTCTCCCCGTCCGGTTCGGCGTTGATTACATAGGTCTTGGCGCCCAGGGCGTCAAACACCGCCTTGGCGATGTTCCAGGAGGCGCCGTTGGCGCAGTCCAGACCGATACGCATCCCCCGGAAGGAGAACACCCCCAGGCTGATGAGATAGCCGATATACCGGTTCCGGCCGGAGACATAGTCCACCGTCCGGCCTACCCGCTCCCGCTTGCCGAAGGGCAGCTCCGTCCAGGTCTTGCCGAACAGCTCCACGCTGCCGTCCAGATAGGCTTCCACCAGGGAAATGGTCTTTTCGTCCATCTTCTCGCCGCCCCGGTTGATGAGCTTGATGCCGTTGTCGTAATAGGGGTTGTGGCTGGCGGAAATCATAATGCCGCAGTCGAAGCCGTCCACCCGGGTCACATAGGCGACGGAGGGGGTGGTGGTGACATGGAGCATATAGGCGTCCGCCCCGGAGGCGGTGAGACCCGCCACCAGAGAGTACTCAAACATATAGCTGGAGCGGCGGGTGTCCTTGCCGATGACCACGCAGGCCGGTTCCCGGCTGCCCTCCCGGCGCTTCATCTCCCCATAGTACCAGCCCAGGAATCTGCCGATTTTGTAGGCGTGGTCAGCGGTGAGGTTCACATTGGCCTCTCCCCGGAAGCCGTCGGTGCCAAAATACTTACCCATGGTTATTCTCCTTTTCCGGTTTTGGGGACAATCACGCCCCCGGTTTTATAAATGCTGTCGGCAGGGACAATACCCCGGACGCAGCTGACGGGATACACACTGCTGCGGCGGCCCACCACGGCGCCGGGGTTCAGCACCGAGTTGCAGCCCACCTCCACAAAATCTCCCAGCATGGCCCCCACCTTTTTCCGCCCGGTTTCCAGGGGCGGCTGGGTATGGATGACCACCAAAGTCCTGTCGGACTTTATATTGGAGGTGACGGAACCGGCGCCCATGTGGGCCTTATAGCCCAGAATGCTGTCCCCCACATAATTGTAGTGGGGCACCTGGACGCCGTTGAACAAAATCACATTTTTCAGCTCCACGGAGTTGCCCACCACGCAGCCCTCACCCACCAGGGCAGAGCCCCGGATGAAGGCCCCGTGGCGCACCTCCGTCCCGGCACCGATGATGCAGGGCCCTCCCAGATAGGCGGTGGGCGCTACCTTGGCTGTCTTGTGTACCCAGATATTTTCTCCGGCGCAGGTGTATTCCTCCGGGCTGAGGGTCCCGCCCAGCCGGAGAATCAAATCGGAAATCCCCCCCAGCGCCTCCCAGGGATAGGTGAATCCTCTCAGGTAGTCCCCGGCCATGGTTTGATTCAGGTCGTACAATTTCGCGATCGTTACCATAATTGCCCCCGCTTTCATTGAATTAGACAAATTTATCATTGAATTTGGCAAGTGCATTATACCACGCCGGTCAGGAGATTGCAACCCCTACTTTTCAGCAGCCGGTTTCCGTCCCATACAGGGCCAGGGCAAACTTGCGGAGGGCTTTGTCCCGCTTCCGGTAGACGCTGGACTGCTCCACTCCCAGCTCCATGCACAGCCGCTCCACACTTCCCCGCTCCGGGTACAGGTAAAACCGGTGGAGTACCAGCTTCTCCTCCGGGGTAAGGGTGTCCAGCCCCCGCCGGGTAATCTCCACCCAGTACTTTGCCTGTTCTAACGCCCAGGAAAGCTCCTGCCGGTGAGCCAGGTTATTCAGCAGAGCGTCCTCCCTGCGGCTGCCCCCGCCCTTTACCGGAGCGCCGTCGGTGCGGGCGCTCCGGATGGCCTGGGCGTCCGCTTCCAGCCGCTTCACCTCTAAAGGAATATTCTGAAGGCTCCGGCACATAGCGTCGTATTTTCGCAGTTTTTCCATAACTTCCCCTTTCCAGTTCATGACAGCTCCTCCTTTGCTTTTTGCCAGGCCCGCTTCACCCGGCAGGGGGCGGCACACAGATCTTTCGGGCACAGACATTTTTTACAGGGGTCACCCGCCAGATACGCCCGTACCTCGTCGGGGTGGGAATAGGTCTTGCCCCCGACGGTCACCCCGGCCGCCCGCAAATCCTCCTTGTCCATCGCCGCCCGGGGATAGGCGTGAATCAGCGCCCAACGGCCGAGAAACCATTTCTGCCAGCGCTTGCATTGCTTGTTTTCACAATTCCGGGGGTCGGGAACCCGGGTGCAGGCAAGGCAGGGACTGGGGGTTCCGATTCTGCCGCTCATTCTGCCCACCCCCCTGCCCTTCCGGCGCAGCGGCCGCACAGCCGCCGGTTTTTCTCATAAATCTCCCGTCCGCACCGGCTGCACCACCACCGGGGCAGCGCCGCCTGGGGATCGGGGCTGCCGCCGCCCCGCCCCACCCACACCGGCCTGCGCCGGTGGGTTTTCAGATAAATTACCATAGATAGCCCTCCTTGTACTTGTTCGTGTACTTTATGCTGCCTTATTTTAGTACTTGTTCGAGTACTTGTCAAGAGGGTATACGAACATTTGTTTGTTTTTGGATGTATAAACAAATCCGTCACTCCATTTTTGTGCGCCTCGCCTAAAACTATAAAAACGCCCGGCAGCGGCACCGGGCGTTCTTTGTAAATTGTGAAAAGGGAATCGGCAAGAAGTCCGGCGGACAAGCCGCCGGTACCGGGCGGGTTAGGGAAGTAACGATTACAGACCAGCTTGGTGCGAAATCATCTGCGGGTACTGCCGCCGGCTGCGGCGACTCGCCGCCCGCCGGGTACCGGCCGCAAAAAGGGCGTGGCCGGAGCCACGCCCTTTGGGGTTTTACATATCGAAGGGTTCCATGCTCAGCACGGGATGGCCCACGCTGCCCAGGAATTCCATCAGCTGCTCGGGATCGTCGGTGCAGACGGTCTCATCGGCAATCATGTCGGTGAAGTTGTCCACGCCATACAGCTCCTTGGCGGTCGCGTCCAGCCGCTCCCGCACCTGATCCTTCAGCTCCTTGGGCATCCAGACGATACGGCCGGGGCCGCCTTCCGCCTTGATGAACTTCTTGGAGGAGATGAACTGCTTGCCGTGGCCCATGAAGCCGGGGGTCTGAACGCCGCCGCCGGTCATGGAGGCCATCTCGGAGAAGCTCATGCCCAGAGGGGTCACACCGGCGTGCTCACGGCAGGTGATGACAACGCCCATGGAGCAGGGCTCCACGCCGCAGATACACTCGAAGCAGCCGCAGGAGGTCATGGGATCCTGGAACAAAGAGTACAGGGTCACATGCTCCAAGGCGCCGTGGGAGTACTTGTTGACAGCCTCATCCACATCCTCGAAGCGGCCCACATTCTCGTCGATGCAGCGGTCCTTGGGGACGATCTGGCAGGGGCCGGTGGGATCCAGCTCGTTGGTAGCCTTGGCGTCCAGCCAGGACACGGCGCCGCACAGGCCCAGACGCTCGGGGGTAACGATACACACATGGCTGGGAGAGAAGGCCTGGCACAGAATGCAGGTGTAGTACTTGTCCACGGACTCGTCGGTCATGGACTTCAGGCGGTCGTCACGCTTGGAGAACACCTCGTTGGCCTTGGCCCGCAGCTCCTTGTTCTTCTCCGCGTCCACCACGATGGTGACGGCGCACTTGTCCACCACAGCCTCGAACTCGTTCTTCAGCTTGGCGTACAGCACCTCGCCCAGGTGACGGAACTTGAAGCCTGCCTCGAAGTCGGCCTTGTTGATACGGATACGGATCATGTCACGCTGACCGGTGTGCATCACACCCTCGATGCAGTTGAGCCAGGAGTGGAACTTACGCTCCATGACGGACTCGAAGTCGGGCTGCATATTCTTGCCTGCCACCTCTACGGTGTAGGACAGGGAAATCTTGGAGCCCACGGGAATCTCGTCGATTTCCGGGCCGATAACGGTAATCTTGTGGTCTTCCACCTCGTTGGCTTCCTTGGTCTGCACCAGCTCGAAGCAGTCCACCCGGGAGCCGTCCACTTCCACCTGCATATCGCCACGGCGGATGATCTCGCCTTCGAAGGCGGAGGCGAAGGACACGGGAATGTCAATCTTGGTAATCTTGATCTTGATGTCCCGGGCTTCCAGAGAGGTGGCGTTCCACTTGGAAACATCCAGCTGCTGAATCAGGCTCTTGGGAACCTTGAACATGTTCTCGGTCTCGTTGGAGATAACGGGGAAGCCCAGAGCGATGGCACCGGCGCCGCAGGCCACGATCACATCGTCCAGAGGCTTGAAGGCGTTGACGAAGGCGGGCACACGCTCCATGGTGTACTTCATGAGGTTGCCGGCATCACCGGGAACGATGTTGCCGAAAATCAGGGCGGCCCGGAGAGCCACGGACACCACATGGATGACGGAAGTCACATCCTTGCCCAGAGGCACCACACGGACATTGTCGCCGGTCTTGTAGTTCTTCTCAGCCAGCTGGTCGATGACGCCGCCCACCAGGGTCACCAGAATGCCCTGAGCCTGGTAGCTCTTCACCAGCTCCACAGCCTCGTCGGCAGTGGGAGCGGAGCCCAGGATGACAGCCACGCCGGGGATGTCGCCGGTAACCAGGGGCACGCCCAGGTTCCGCACGAAGGCGTCGGAGATGTGGCCGTAGCAGGGAGCCTCATAGGGAGTGGCTCCTCCGATGTACTTCAGGGCCTCGATGAACTCGGCGCACAGAGCGGTAGCCACGCCGGACATGAAGGCGTCGTGCAGCCGGTTCTCCCGGGTCATGAGGGACTTGATCACATCCAGAGCGGCCTTCATCTCCGCCAGGGTGGTGACCTTCACGCCGGTAACAGCATAGTAGCAGGGCAGGGCGTAAGCCGTCTCCGGGAAGGACACAGCCTGAGCCTCGCCGTACTGGGCGATTGCGTTATCCACGGCGGCTACGGTGAGGCCGTAAACGGCATCGTTACCGCCAAAAACTCTATCGAAAAGTGTCACGGTTTTTCCTCCTATCGTTCATCACGATCTAATATTGCTTTGATTTTCCGAATTTCCTCTATGGCCGCGGGGCTGAAATCGTAGGGGGATTTCCCCTGCCGGTCCGCATCGATAATCTGGGGATTGTAGTGAATCACGCCCAGAAAATCCTCCGCCGGGATGGCGCTGCGGACAAAGTCCTCATCCTGCTGGTCCCGCACCTTGTTGGCCACCACCCGCACCTGCTTGATTCCTAAGTCGGAGGCCAGGCGCTTGACATTGTGGTAGGTCTGGACGGAACGGGCACCGGGCTCGATGACCACGATAAACTGGTCCATGTTGGCGGCGGTGCCTCTTCCCAGGTGCTCCAGACCTGCCTCCATGTCCATAATCACCACATCGTTTTTCCGGTAGGTGAGGTTGGAGAGGATGGCCTTGAGCATCACGTGCTCGGGGCAGACACAGCCGCTGCCGCCCACGTCCACCGTGCCCATCACTAAGAGCTTCACCCCGTTGATGTCCTTGGAGAAGGTCTCGGGGATGTCTGCCACATAGGGATTGAGCTTGAAGAATTTGTTGGCGGCGTTGGCGCCGGTGCGCTCCTCCACCAGAGTGCGCATTTTGGAGATGGGGACGATGGCGTCCACTTCCTCCTGGGAAAGACCCAGGGCCAGACCCAGATTGGCATCCGGGTCCACGTCGGCGGCCAGGACGGTGCGCCCTTCGTCGGCATAGAGTCTTGCCAGGGTAGAGGACAGTGTGGTTTTGCCCACACCGCCCTTACCGGTAATGGCTACTTTCATGGAAAAAGACCTCGCTTAGATGCCCAGAGCGGCACGCTTGTCCTCGATGCACTGAATCATCTTGTCGCCCAGGCTCTCGATGTCGGTATCCACCACGAACTTGGCTTCCACCCACTTGTTGATACCATTCTCACCCTGGAGCAGCTCGGTGACTTCGGAAGAGCCCTTGGAGTAGGGATCCACACCCAGGAAGGTCTCGATGCCGGTGGCAACCACGTAGTTACCGATGGAAACGGCCTTCTCGGACATCCACTCGGGAGCGCAGCCGACCACAGGCAGCTGGGCGATGGGAATGCCGGAGTCCTTGGACAGCTGGGCAGCCAGAATCAGCATACGGGAGATATCCACGCAGGAGCCCATGTGCAGCACGGGAGGAATGTTTGCCAGCTCGCAAACACGCTTCAGACCGGCGCCGCAGTACTCCTTGGCCTTCACAGGATCCATCAGGCCTGCCTTGGCAGCGGCCTGGGCGGAGCAGCCGGAGACAATCAGGATGATGTCGTTTTCCAGCATCTTCTTCATCAGGCTGATGTGGGCGGAGTCGGGACGAACCTTGGGGTTGTTACAGCCGACCATAGCCACAGCGCCACGGAGAACACCGGAAGTGACACACTCCAGCAGGGGCTTGGTGGTGCCGAACTCGTCCACCTGGGAGTTGGCAACGCCGTCCAGAACCTTCACAATGGCCTCCACAGAGTAGCCCACCCGGGCATTCTGCTTCTGGTCGGGGATGTTCACCAGCTCGGGGTTCCGGTTCTTGAAGTTCTCAATGGCCATCTTCACGATTGCCTTGGCGTTCTCGCCGGCGGTCTCAGCATTGAACTGAATGAACTCGGAGTCCGGCATACGGGCAATGGGAGAGGTGGTGATGAACTTGGTATGGAAGCACTTGGACAGGGGGCCCAGAGCGGGGAAGATGCACTGCACGTCCACAACGATGGCTTCGCAGGCGCCGGTCAGGACCACATTCTCCTGGTTCAGGAAGTTGCCGGCCATGGGGATGCCGTGACGCATGGCAACCTCGTTGGAGGTGCAGCATACGCCGGAAACGGTGATGCCCTTGGCGCCCATGCTCTTGGCGTAGGCAATCATCTCCGGATCGTTGGCGTAGTATACCACCATCTCGGACAGGGAGGGGTCATGGCCGTGAACCACAATATTTACGTTGTCCTTCTCCATAACGCCGATGTTGGCGGTGGTGTCCACAGGCTTGGGAGTGCCGAAGAGCACGTCGGAGAACTCGGTGCCCATCATGGAGCCGCCCCAGCCATCGGACAGGCCGCAGCGCAGGGACTGACGAATCAGGGCCTCAGACAAAGAGGAGCAGCCCATATGTGTCATGTGCATGGCGGTGGACACTTCCCGGTCGATGGCCCGGGGCTCGATGCCCGCGTCATGCCACAGCTGCTGGGTGTGCTCGGGAGCCCGCTTCAGGAAGCGCTGAACGCCGAAGGGCTTGCCGTACTCCAGCAGAGCCAGCTCGGACATCTCGTGAGCCAGGTCGTAAATGTCCTTGCCCTCGGTCTCCACGCCCCACTCCTTGGCGATACGGATCAGCTTCTCCGGGTCCTTGACCTGGTAGTTGCCGCCTTCCTTGGCCTGGTGCAGGGTGTGGCAGATCTCTCTGCCGTGGTCAGAGTGGGTTGCGGAGCCGCCTGCGGTGAAGCGCAGGTAGTTCCGGGCTACGATGCCGTGGACATCACAGCCGCAGATGCCTCTGGGGCTCTTGGGGGTAATGCGGCAGGGGCCCATGGAGCAAATCCGGCAGCAGGTGCCGGCTTCGCCGAAGCCGCAATGGGGGGTCTGGTTCTTGACTCGCTGCTGCCAGGAGTCGGCGCCCACCTTCTTGCCGTTTTCCAGCAGCGCGTTGGTGGCAGCTTCCATCTCCTCAACAGTCGTTAAAGATGCCCAATCCTTCAATGTGATTTCCTCCTAAATACAAATTTCTGTACCCATACGCACCCGCATGGGCACATAGTGTATCAGCCTTATTCTACCCTCCAAAGGCCAGAAAGTCAATTGTGGATTTCCCCACAAATCGTCAGGAAAAGCCTAACCCCCATGGGGGGTTTTTTGCCGTTTTGCCAAAGCCCCTCCCTCCCCGACCCTGCTATTGACATTTCTCCCTGATTCTGTATAATAAAACTATAAAATCAGGTACTTTGGTGCCGAAAGGAAGCGGAAAGCATATGACTTATCACATCCATGTGGCAGGGCTTGAGCGGGACCTGCCCATCTGTCCTGTGAGCGATTCTTTGTCCATTGCCGGGTTTGTCATCTTCGGAGATCAGGAGCTGACGGTAGCCTGCGCCCGGGAGCTCCTGAAAAGAGCCCCGGAATACGACTACCTCATCACCGCCGAGGCCAAGGGCATTCCCCTGGCTCACGAGATGGCACGGCAGGCCGGGGATGCCAAGTATTTCCTGGCCCGGAAAGCCCCCAAGCTGTATATGACCGGGGTGTTCCAGTCCTCCGTCAAGTCCATCACCACGGAAAAGGAGCAGACTCTGTACTTAGATACCGCCGATGCAGACCTGATGAAGGGCAAGCGGATTCTCATTGTGGACGATGTGATCTCCACCGGTGAGAGCCTCCAGGCTCTGGAGCAGCTGGTGGACAAGGCTGGCGGCATCATCGCCGGCAGAATGGCCATCTTAGCCGAGGGCGACGCCCAGGACAGAGAGGATCTTATCTACCTGGAAAAGCTCCCCCTCTTTCACCCCGACGGAACGGTGATTTCTGAGTAAGCGTTTCATAGGCAAAGCAGGAGAGATTTTCTCCTGCTTTTTTCTTGCCCTCCGGAACGCTCCGGTCAGAACACCCGGAGACGGGAGGATGGGGACAACATAAAAACTTCCATTTTTATTCGGTATGAAAGCATCCATACAACATACGGATTTGACTGTCCCCACAAAAAAGAAAGAAACTGGACGGGCCGGGGGGAATAGAGTGGGGGTGGAGGTGAAGCGGTATGATTGCCGCCTTTTTGCTGCTCTTTGGCAGCATTTTTTACCCTTTGCAGCTGTCCCCCGGAAGCTTTCCCCAGCCCTTGACCCGGCAGGAGGAGGAGCGGTATGTCCGTCTGGCCGCCCAAGGGGATTTGGAGGCCCGGAACATCCTCATTTCCCACAATCTCCGGCTGGTGGCCCACATTATGAAAAAGTACTACGCCCAGGCCTCCGACCAGGAGGATTTGATCTCCATCGGCACCATCGGCCTGATCAAGGGGATTACCACCTTCAAGCCCGACAAAGGGGTACGCCTGGCCACCTATGCCGCCCGGTGCGTGGAAAATGCTACCCTCACACCAGCGACTTTAAGAGTTGGCAGCTTGCACCCCAAGGCTTAAAACGGCCCGTTTGGCGCATTTTGGGCCGGTTGTCGGTTGATTTGTATGTCCTTTCCCAGACACAGAATTCTATTGTAAGGTATGCACCTCTATACATACATAGTTTCGTACTGTGCGCCCCACGGAAGATTTTGGAGGCTACCCAGTTCAATCAGCGGTATCGCAGATACGAAGAAATTGAAAGTGTCCCGGACAGGCTCCGCTGGTGCAGACACAGTAAGGGCTTGATGCAGGTGGAGGTTGCGGACAAGGTGGGAATGACCCACAGTGTTTACAAGGCCATTGAGGAAGGCTTCACACAACATATTGATCCGGAGAAGGTAGAGCGACTGGCGCAGTTCTATGACGTTCCGGTAACAGATTTCTTGGATGAATTCAACCACTTCCTTTACGATGGGCAAGCCAACCGCATCCGGGCATACCGGGAATCTTTTGGCCTGGGCAAGAAACCATTTGCAAGGAAAATGGGCATACCTGTCCGCTGTTTGCAGGAATGGGAGAGTGGCAGAAAGGTTATCAGCATAAAATGCTGGGAGCGGCATTTTAAGGGTAGGGCATAGAAATAGCAGGGAATAGACTTTCCATCAAGTCTGTTCCCTGCTTCTTTCTTTAACGGTTTCGATAACCGCATCCAAAAGCTCCAGTTTCTGGCTTGTGGGGCAGTTCAGCGATTTGATCCGCTGGGTTACTGCTGTGGCGTGGACATCGGACACCCGTTTCGCCAGCTCTAACTGGCCTTCTTCGGTTTTGGGGTAATACACGATCAAGTTGATCGGCGCCATGCTTCGGATAACGGTCACCTCCTTGGGCACTTGCCCGGAATACTGGAAAACCTAAGATGTCGATTGCTGTCGCTTCTTATCGAAAATATGTTTGAAATTTGTTTACACATTTTCTAATGTATAATGGAGTCATCTAAGGTGTTTTTGTACCCTTATTATAAGGGAAACGCAGGAGGTTTGCATTGAACGCCAATTGAGCGGAAATTGAGCAAAAGGGAGTGAAGAAATGGAACGATTGGATTTTGCATCGGTGATGACGGTGCTACGGCGCAATATCCCCGATGAAAACTTTGGCAATCAGGCTGATTTTTTGGATTCACTGTTTATGGATCTGGGATTCAGTCCCCAGACGGCAATGGAATTTGACCAGGGACAGGTCTGCCGGTGGATCAATGGCTTGGCACGGTTGAGTCCCACGATTATAAGCTTCTACCAGGAGAAAGATAATCAATGGAAGCTGGTTCGGAGAATTAAAGAGCGGTTACTGCCTATCATGCCGGACAGCGCCATGGCAGCTCAGGAACTGTATGACCTTGTGCTACAGGCTCCCAATGTGTCCCCGCAAAAGAAAATGGAACTGACGGACGGCTATACATTCGAGGACGATAACGATGAAGCAATCTTCATCATGGAAATCCTATGCCTTGCTATGCAGCTTCGTTTCGAGAAGCGTGATGTACGGAAGAAGCAGCTTCTGACACCGGGCAATCTGTCCCCAGCAGTGGTGGACTATATTTTCGATACCGACATTCCCCGGCCTTGCCGGTGGTTCCTTGGGCGGGAACAGGAGGTGGAACAGCTCCATGCGCTGATGGTAGATCACAGCAAGGTTTTTCTGCATGGCATTCCCGGTATTGGTAAGAGTGAGCTTGCAAAGGCGTATGCAAAACAGTACGGCAAAGAGTACACCAATGTCATCTATGTCAACTACCTCGGAGATCTGAAGCAGGCGGTGATTGATCTTGACTTTGCGGACGATCTGCCGGACGAAAGTGACGATACCAGGTTCAAGCGGCATAACCGCTTTCTGCGCAGTCTGCGGGAAGATACGCTGCTGATCGTGGATAATTTCAATGTCACCGTATCCCAGGATCAGTTCCTGTATGTGATGCTGAAGTACCGTTGCAGAATTCTATTCACCACCCGCAGCCGATATGAGAATCATATCTCGCTTGAGGTGGGTGAATTGAACCCGGACACCTTGGTGGAACTGATGGGCAAGTTCTTCCCGGAAACGGAGAAAAAGCAGGATGAAATCATCCAGATTATTGATTTGCTCCACGGACATACCTTCGCCGTAGAACTGGCGGCAAGGCTACTGGCAAACGGTTTGCTGAAACCCAAGGCGCTGCTGGATAAACTGGAAAGGGAAACAGCCGCTCTGGATGCAGAAGATAAGATCGGTACCACCAAAGACGGCAGAAACAGGAAAGCTACCTACTATGACCATATTCATAGTCTGTTTTCTTTCTATAAGCTCGCAGGCAGTGAACAGGAGATTATGCGCTGCATGACTCTCATTCCTGCCAATGGCATTTCCTCCAGACGGTTTGCGGTATGGATGGATCAGCAGAACATGAATACCATCAATGATCTGATGGAGATGGGATTTATTCACCCGAAGAACAATCGGGAGATTCTGCTGCACCCCATGATCCGTGAGATTGCGGTGGAGGAACTGAAACCCTCTGTTCGCAGCTGCTCTGTGCTGCTTGACAGCTTGCAGGAGATCAGTCTGATGCACGGTCTGGAATTTATGAATAACAAGCAGGTATTCCATACCGTTGAAAGTATCATCACAACGGTCAAAAAGGACGATACTGCCCGGTATTTGCTGTTCCTGGAAAATGTATTCCAGTATATGGACAAGTACCGTTATGAATCCGGGATGCAGGCGATCATCGACGAAATGACGGCAATACTGGCAGATAGTTCTGTTGGCACATCCGCTGACCGGGCCTGCCTGCTGGATGCTCGTGCGGTGTTGGAAAAGAACCCCAAAAAGCAAATCGAATTGGCACAGGAGGCAATCCGGGTATTGGGTGAAGTCTATCCCGGCAATGCTCATCTTGCGGCAAATCTACACGCAAATTTGGGTGCATTGTATCACAAAGCTGGACTCATAGATCTTGCAAAGCCCTACATGGAGCAGGGGGTACGCCTGCTGGAAGAATACAACTTGACTGGCTACCATGATAGCGTGACGCAGATCTGCAATTACGCAGCGCTTCTGACCGACATGGGCGAACCCCAGCGAGCCTATTCTGCACTCTTGAAGCTGGCACGGAAGGTGCAGGAACTCAATTCCGATCAGTGCCTGGATTATGGCTTGATCCAGCAAGTTATGGGAAGCATTTGCGTGGTAAAGGGTGATACGGCCCAGGCGCAGCTCCACCATCGGCGAGCCATGGCAATTTTTGAAATGGTCTTTGAGGATGAACCGGCACTCCTGGAGCAGAAGCGGCAGGAAATCGGGCAGGCAGCACTTGTCAGCAGACAGAAAAATCAAAAACTACTTGTATAACGAATGAGAGCGAGGTTCCGCAAAAAGGAATCTCGCTCATTCTTTTTGTCAATTTGCGCTCAATTGGCGTTCAATGTCAAAACCACCTCTTTTTGATAAGATTTAGGGGCAGGGGGAAACTCCGGCAATGAATCTATCAAAGGAGGAGTCTGCAAATAAAAAGTCAAGCCCTAAATGAAGAAAATTTTTGCAACGAGCAGTGCCGCAAAAAGGGTATAGCAAAGCTGCCGGTGAACCAGAGCGTTCATCGGCCGGGTGGATAGCCGCTGTAAATCAGTTATCTTCTGGGGCAGCTTCAGCCGGTGCGTCAAGCTTTGCCATGCACTCTTTGACCCGGGCGTAGTAGATCCGCAGGAACTTGTTGGCCCCCGCTGTCATGTAGACATAGTAGGGTTTGCCCTCCGCACGTTTCTTGTCCAGGAACTGGTACACGGCCTCGTCGGCGGGGCTGAGGCGGAGGTAGATGGTCATGATCTGAAAGAGCGTTTTCCGTAGATGGGGCGACCCACGCTTTGTAGAAGGGTTGCTTTTACTGTCCTTCTTGCCGGACTGGTCAATCTCCGGATCAATGCCCGCAAAGCCTACAAGAGAGCTTCTCCGGGGGTAATTCCGAATGTCCCCAATCTCAGCCATCAGCTGAGCAGCCGTGGTTTCGCCAACGCCGTACATGGCATGTACAGTTTCAAACTCCGGCAGTTCCCTTGCCAAACGCACCATCTCGGCCCGAACAGCGGCCAGCAGCTCATTCATTGCGGTCAGCTCCTTTGCAGCCGTCTGGATTAGCAGCTTGGTATTGTTGTTCTTAGGCAGGGTGACGATGTGTCCCAGGCTCTCTATGTATATGTCAGAAGCCTTGGCGGAGGAGAAGTTGTAGCCCATACGCTTGCACCACTTCTGATAGCGTTCTGTAAAAGCCTTCTCGCTGGCCCAGCTGATACATTCGCAGTGCCAGAAGGTTGTGACAAAGTCCACCCACTTCTGATGTCCGTCTGCCCGCTCCGGACTGGAGAAAAGCTCGTTGACACCAGGAAACACCTTGTCGGTCAGAGAGATGAGATTGCTTTGCAGGGCGACGCTGGACTTCATGTAGAGATTGTACTGGCGGCTAAAAATTTTCAGTTGTTGTCTTACAGAATCCATAGGTGTATATTCTCGCAATTCTGTCCAATGGTCAAGTGTGAATTTCGCAATTTTCAAAGAATCTTTTTGGTCGTTCTTGACCTTGCGGACAGTTCCACCGGTGCAATAGCCGTGGATAGCCAATGGATTGATTACGGAAACATAAATTCCATGTTCATGCAGCTCCTGGGCAACAGGCTCATGGTATCGACCGGTTGCTTCCATGACGACTCTGGTATTTTCACCCAGAGCAAGAATCTGATATGCCAGCCGCTCCAGGCTGACAGCATCGTGAAGGACATCGACTGGTGTCTGGACGATCTCACCCATAGGCCGGAGAATTGCCACCGTGCTCTTGCCTTTGGACACATCGATACCAACAGCGTTCATTTGAAATACCTCCTGATTGATAAAAATCATGGCGACCGCCTTTTCCTCATTGCCTGTTCAATCTCCTGGTCATTTACACGAACGCACCGTAAAGGCGGTGGGACAACCTGCTTAAATCGAATGCTGCGAATGAAAGAGGCGGCTGACTGACTCCTTTGCGAGCGTGTAAGCTCAAGGTCAATAGCGTCAGACCATTTACTCTTCCATTCTAACAGCTTCGGCAACAAGATGGAAATAGACACGGCTGGCTGCCGTGCCTATCACCTAAACTATATTGTAGGAGGTC
>CASFFN010000017.1 GCA_949293985.1 uncultured Eubacteriales bacterium
TAGAACTTGACCCTGCTGTCCTACAGCTATTGTATCACGGGCATCCCAAAGCCTGCTGATATCTGAAAATATTAACTTGAAACTTATTATACGAGGAGGGATTGTCATGGAGTTGGATTATGAGGCTATGGGACAGAGAATTGCAAAGCGGCGTGTTCATATGGGGCTGAAACAGACCCGGCTGGCAGAGCAGGCGGGGATCTCCAACAACTATCTTTCCGGCATCGAGCGGGGCAAGGAGAAGCCCAGTCTGGAAGTTCTCATGAAACTATGCAGGCTTTTGAAAGTAACGCCGGATTATTTCCTTTTGGGAAACCTATGCTCCAACAATGTCCCCCAAAACATTGTGGAAGGCCTGCGGCTTTGCTCTGAACGGGATATGGAACTAATCTATGCCATGATTCAGCACATGGTAGACAGAAATCAGCCTTGATGGGTTTGCAAGGAGAGTGTGGAAAAATGCGGATTTTGTTTTGTGACGACAATCCGTCGGTTTTGGAACAGCTGATGCAATATACCCGGGAATTTTTCTCCCAGCTGGGGGGCACCATGCCCGAATTTGCGGCGTACAGCACCGGGGATGCTTTGCTGGAAACAGAAGCGGTGGCAGATATTGCATTTCTGGATGTGGAAATGCCCGGAATCAGCGGAATCCATATTGGGGCAAAGCTAAAGCAACACAATCCTAAAATTAAACTCTTTATTGTGACGGCCTACCCGGACTATCTGGATGAGGCTATGCGCTTTCAGGTATTCCGGTATCTGTCCAAACCCATTGATAAAAACCGATTGTTTCGCAACCTGAAAGACGCCATGTATCAATATGCCATGGAATCCAAAGTGTTTCCTGTGGAAACGCCTGAGGGAATTGCTGCAAAAAGGGCGGAAGAGATTGTATGCGTGGAAGCGGATGGGGGAAAGGTACGGATTCATACCACGGATGGGGTGCTTTCCAGCCTGAAAGGTATCCAATATTGGCGGCAAACTCTGAAACTTCCCTGTTTTTACGCCTGCCATCGAAGCTATATCGTGAATATGAGGTTTGTCTATCGGGTTTTTAAGGACAAAATCACCCTTAAATATGGGGATACGACCATGGAAGCCTACTTGACAAAGCGGAAATTTACAGAGTTTAAAGACACCTATTTACAGTATCTGGGATGTGTGCAGTAATGGAAAGAGTTTTTGCTTACCTGCTGATTTTTATTGTCGAGGGAATCATTGCCTGGCAGTATTTTGAGTACCTGTATGAAGCGAAAACCAGTACCCTGACAAGGTTTTTGTCATTCTCCGTTGGGTACATGCTGGCCTTTTTGACCTTTTTGCTGGATAGTATACCGGTCAATGCGGCAGTGATGTGTATCTTGAATGCTTTCCTTGCTAGATACAACTATGGCTGTGGTGTTAAAACCGCTGTTTTTCATGGCGTATTTCTTGAGTTTGGTATTGTAGGAACGGAGCTGCTTGCAAATTTGATGTTGGTAGCTCTTGGATATGACTTTACGGCATTTACCTACAGCACGGTGGCGCTTTTGAATATGGCAATCATCAGTAAAATGATGTATCTGGCAATCACTTTTCTGGGAGCAAAATTGTTTCAAAAGCAAAAACATCCCGGAGAAGAACCGGGGCTGATTATCTTGTTCCATAGCTTACCGCTTTTTTCCACTGCCGCTGCCATATTGATTACGGACCTGGGATTCCGGGAGGTACTTACAAGGGCTACTGAAATTATGATGGTGATTACCATTACCGTTTTGCTGGTAGTCAATCTGCTTTCCGTGATTGTTTATACTTTTATGCGGAAATCCAATGAAGCTAACTTGGCCTTACAGCTAAATGTTCAGAAGGAGCAGGCGGAAACTGCCTATTACAAAGCCATGCAGGAGCAATCAGAAAATCAACGGATTTTGATCCATGATATCAAAAATCACCTGCAAACCATGGCAGTTCTGGCAAAAGCGGAACAAAACGAAAAAATCCAGGATTATATTGCTTCCCTGACTGACACCCTTACACCAATGGACAGTGTTTTTGTTTCTAAGAATCCAATCCTAAATATGCTCCTGCTGCGCTACCGGGAGGAATGCAAAGCCTGTGGCATTGCTCTGGAAAGCGATATTCGGGATGGGGAATCCCGGGAGATAGATGCCGCCGATACCACGGCGCTTTATGGAAATTTGCTGTCCAATGCTTTTGAGGCTGCTCAGGAATCTCAGGAGAAAGAGATAAAGTTGTCCGTTGTTTACATCCCGGAGCAGGAAATTACGGTAATTTCTGTAGTCAACTCCTGTAGCAATGGGGTAAAACCGGATGGAAGAGGAGGGTACCACACCACCAAGTATGATGGAAAGCTCCATGGAATGGGGCTTAAAAGCATTGAACGGGTGGTGAAAAAGTACCACGGTCTTTCTTCTATGCATTATGACCGGGAGAACAAAAGGTTTTCCCACGTGATACAGCTCCCGGAACCCTGACGCAACAACCCCCGGAAAGCGTCCAAATTGATATGCTCCCCATAGAGTAGACACTCAAAATAACAAAAATTTCGAGACTACACTATGGGGAGCATTTATATGGACAAGAAGAGGTTTACAGCAGAAGAGGAAATGCAGCTATATTGCAGCATCAGCCTCCTCGTCAGTCTGTTTCCCCCTTGGATTTCTCACGGCTCTTGTAGACATTATACTGATTCTTACACCGTGCACTGCAAAAGGCCGCATTGGAGCGGCTGCCTAAAAATACCCTCTGGCAGTTTTTGCACAGGCGCAGGGAGCCTTGCCCAGATGTACGCCCGGCGCACCCCCAGTCTGGACTTCTGAAAGCATTTTAAATCTAACGAGAACTGGGAGAGTTGCCGTAAATTTGGCAACTCTCCCAGTTTCTATTCCAAAATATATCTGTCCAATGCACACGCAAAGATATATCAGATAGCTTGGGAACAAAAATTTCCGGTTTTTCCTTGAGATTGGGATAAAAATGTGGTATAGTTAACAGATAAAGGCGGGGGTGTGTATCCTCTGCAAACTGAAGGAGAACAAGGTTATATGAAATTAGGTATCGGCGGACAATCGGCCTTTTCATATCTCAATATTCCTTCATAAACCTCAATATTTCCCATATTTTAAAACTTTTCCATCCCATAAATCCATGTATCTTCCTATACTTTCATGGCAGATTGGTGCGGAATTGGTGCGAAGTATAGGGATCAACATTCGGGAAGCGGGTTCATCACGACAGATAATTTCTTAAAAACGAAAGCTGCAAGGAGATTAACGCCGTGAGCCATGTATCACACCAGAACATCAACGATTGAAATTTTTGAACAAATATGGCACAGCCCATCGGTCAGAGTGATCGATGGGCCGTTGTTTTACTCGTTGCCAATTGGTCTATATTCGCTGGCAGGAACGACGAAAGGGAATGAGCCGGGGCTAAGGTGGCAGGCTCCCCGGTCGGATGGTTTCAGTTCAGGACGGTTTCTTCCAGGGTGAGGGTTTCTGTGTTCCGGATGTACTGCATTTCGTTCAGTCCCCTGGACTGGCAATATACAGTTGGTTCTCCTCAAGGAAGCGGCAGTCCACGATGGCCCCAAATTCCCGGGAATATTCGTCCGTCTGGGGAGAGTATTAACCCGGAACAAAAAAGCCTCGAATTATCTGAGCTTCTCCTGCTTTTGGTTTTACATTTACGGCACTCTGCAGTCAAACTATGATGGGATTATTCAGCGAAAAGGGGCGTGAAAGCCGGTACAGCAAATAACTGCCGGGATACATAGAGGCCGTTTGTGAAAGTGAAGCAGGCTTTCCGCGTACCTGGCTGGCACCCGGATGAAAACATAACAGGAAACAAGGGACTGGTGCAAAATTCCCCTTTCGCACCAGTCCCTTGTTTTTCTATATGCTTTTCCGTTTCCTATCTCTTTTGCCGGTCATTCTGTTGTCTTAGCCCTGCCCCGGTTCCCTTCCTCCTGCTGCAAAATCGTGCAGAAGCGCAGAAGCTGCTTCAGGGAGTGAACCCCCAGCTTGGTATAGATGTTCCGGTTGTGGAACCGGACGGTGGTTTCCTTCAGGCCGGTAAGCTCCACAATGTCCTTTACGGTTTTTCCGGCAATGTACAGGTCCAGAATCTCCCGCTCCCGTTCCGTCAGGAATTTCAGGCCGTTTTTGAAGTCCTCATAGTCATCGGGGTCCACCTCATCCTTCCGGGAGTAGGCAAGCCTTTCTACCTGCCGGACGGTTTCGCTGTGGGCGGTCTGCATCTCTTCCAGCGAGATCTGCATATTGGCGTTTTCCCGGCGCATGGCGTCAACGGTTTCCTCGTTGAGCCGATCCTGCTGAGCCAGGAAGGCGAACAGGTCGTCTATTTCCGAAACGCCTGAATAGCTGTCGTATTCTTTTTGTTTGAGCCGCTCCAATCCCCTTTTGATGGGGGAGAGATACCTGCGTGTAAAGAAATAACTGCACCCCACCGTCGCTGTGAAAAGCAGCAGAATCAGTAATACCGCACGTATGATATCCTCTAATATCCATCTGTCATAGTCTTGCCTGGGGACAAGCGCTGTTACAAAAAAGCTGTCGCCGTTTTTACACAGGCTCACCTCCTTGGTCACACCAATATAAGAGGAGGTTCCTCCCCGGAATAATGTCAAGCCACTACCGAAAGTGGAAGCCTTATACGCCCCATCGGGGGATAAATAATACCCATCTGTTATGCCGCAGCTGAAGCTGTCTGCATGATTGATGATGCCTTCGCAGCCTTTGTTCATCACAAACAGGGCGTGCTCCAGCTTGGACGGTTGACTGAATATGTGCCGGAAGTAGCTCTCGCTGATTTCAAACCCACACAGTCCGTAAACCAATCCGTCACTGCCGATGATCGGGAGTGTCATTAACATCGCTCTTTCCGATGTCCCCGGAAGAGTAAATATATTGGAAATACGATAGGCCCGGGCCAAAGGCAGCTCACAGAAGTCCATGAGCCGGGCGTAATCGGGAAACAGGTGGGTATTGAACTCCAGCCGCCATTTCCTGTGGGGCATAGCTTTTTGTTCCTTGCCAAGCTCCGAAAGGCCCCGATAAAGCAAAATACTGTTATCCGAGTAGTCCAGAGAGCTGCGCTGGAGATACAGCCCCGTACGAGAGTGTGCTGCATCCTCCGCAGCTGAATTGACCGTTGCATTCAGAACAATGAAAGCCCCTGAGCAGTTGGCTTCCAGAAGTTTTTGCTTAAGTATGCCAAAAACCGTCCGCTGAATCCCCTCAACCCGCTCCTCCGAATCATTAATCTGCGAAAACACCATGTGATTTTCTGTCAGAAACCTTTCAATCGCCTTGGTGGTATCGGCAGACAGATGAATTCCCATGACGGCCAGGTCTTCCACATGTGCTTGAATTTGCCTGGAAAACACCTCCGCCTGAAAATCCAATGTTTCATATGTCTTTTGCTTTGTCCCTGTAAATTGTCCCAACAACACCAATCCGGACAGCAACAGGGTCAGAACCAGGGTTGCAAGGAAAAACATGTATGCAAAGAGCTTTCGTCTCATGGAGGATCTTTTGCCTGCAAATCCAGGTAACAATTTCATACCATCGCCGCCTTACTCAATAGAGCGAAACCATTCCCAGGTTTCAGCAGCCAGCTTTTCCGCATCCTCCCCTTTTGCATATCTCTCCGCAAGGTTAGGCTGCAGCTGCCGGAGTCCGTCGTACAAAGCATAAACTTTTGGATAATATCCGGCAAAGGCAGGTTCTCTCACAGTGACTGCTGTTTCGTTCACCTCAAGAAGGGTCGTATAAAGATTCCTGTAGGCATCGCTCTCAAAAACGTGATCTTTGATCCTGTCAAAAGAACCTTTGTTTACAGGCATATAGCCTGTAGAGGCCACAAAGGCAAGATTGCGCTCCTCCTCCGTGATATAGCGGGCAAACACGGCAGCCGCCTCCGCTTTCTGCTCCGTTGTTTTGTAGGCGCAAAGACCGACGCCGGCCAGAGTGGAAAGCAAATCCTTGCCCTCTGTCCGCGGAAGCGGCAAAACCTGCAAATTCATCGGCTCCGTTGTGTTATCCGGATATGTCACCACGTCATTGTAATAAAGAATGGAGGCACTGGAACCGATACCGGAGATCACCTCGCCCGTCATAACCATCGTATTGGAATAAAGGTCGGACACAACAATGTGTCCCTTGGAAATCGCCCGGGCAAATTCCATCCACGACTCCTTGAAAACAGGGTTTTGAAAGTTGTACCAACCCTCCTGGGTGTAGAAGTTCTCTGCGCCGTTTGAAAGGGCGTTCAGCTCAACACAGCGGAGTGGATAGTCCAATGCGCAAAAGGGCTTTCCCCCCGACCAGGCATGATACTTTTCCGCCACGGCGAAGAAGCCTTCCCAAGTGGACAGATCCTCATAGGACACCTTCATATCCCGGGCGAACCGTTCAAACTGCACGCCTGCGACATACAGAACATGAGTGGACTTGGAAACAGGGAAAACCGCAAGGGTGTCTCCGACTTTGCCGTCCTCCAGGAAATCAGCCACATAGTGGCTCAATTCCTCCCGGGTAAACAAGTCATTCCAATTCACCAGGTTTGAAACGCCAAGCTCCTGTGCATTGCTGCTGTGACAGAAAAATAAATCCGGCATGGCAGGAACCCCCGGTACCTCGTTTTGGGCGTCCAGGAGCTTCTGTCCAATCTGAGAGGCGTTGGACATCATTGTAACATTTATGATAATGCCCTTCTCCGCCCCCACCGTTTTATTAAATTCTTCAATCAGCCTATTCATGGGAGAGTCCGCCTGCTCACCGTACACATGCCACATGGTCAGGGTAACCGGGGCGTTGGGGCTGAGTTGGCCTTGCTCGCAGCAGCCGGCAAGGCCAGTCCACAGCATCAGCCAGGCAAGAAACAAGGATAGCATTTTTTTCATAACAACCTCCCGGGTGGGATCACCACCCCGGGCCGCCAGTCCGGCGCCCTGTCAAAAGCTCCAAAAAGAGGGGTGGAAACAAAAATATTTCCGTCCAACCTATCAATTCGGGGTGTTTTGACGGGGCGCAAACAGGCGGCCGCCTGTATAATTTACTTGCAAGTGCGGTTTAAGGAGGGTATAGGCGCTTGCCGTTTCCTGGAAATTGAAAGGGGTACCCATTTCTGCAAAAATATTTTTGCAGAAATGCGCTCCGACTGCGGGCCAACGAAGTCCGGAGCGCCGCCCCGATTTCTTTCATTATAGCATACCACAGGGATGCAATCAATGGCGGCGGCGGCTTTCTCCCCCAAAAATTCCAGTCCGTCTTTTCCCCCTGGCAGCTTGTCTGAGCACCGGGATACCGGTTTCAAAATCAGAAACGGGGCCTGCCCCGGACACATCCAACAAAAGGAGGAACTTAGTTATGAAGAAGCGGATTCCATTTCTGGCACTGGTGCTGGTGCTGATTCTGGCCCTGGCCCTGCCTGCCCTGGCAGAGCCCACAGAATGCACACACGAACGGAAAAACCCCGTTGCCCGTCAGGAGCCCAACTGCACGGAAAGGGGTTGGGAGGCCCATATGCTCTGTGCGGACTGCGGTATGCCCTTTGATCTGGCCGGCAGCCCTCTGGATGACATTCCCTACATCGAATGCAATCAGGATCACGACTACGACACCACCCAGTGGGGCTATGTGGACGACTACGGCCACGCCCACACCTGCATCCGCAATCCGGAGCACCACGACGAAATTCGGTTCCACTACCCGGAAGATCCGGAGGTCTATCCCCTGGTTTGCGCAGAATGCGGCTATGTGATTCAGGAGGAGCCTGTGGACACCATCGTCACCGTCACCCTGCCCTTCCTCCTCACGGTGGAAAAGACCGGTGAGCTGGACCCGGGGCCGGAGACCTTCCGGTTCGTTGCCGGTGAATTCATCGATTCTGTGGAGCTGACCGTCACAAAGGATTCGGTGGAGACCAACGGAGAAAAGACCTACGAAGGCAGCTTTGTCTTTACGATCCCCGAATCTCAGCTGCGTATCCTGGAGGAGGGCTTTCTCTTCTATCAGGTGAAGGAAGATGCCCAGGGCTGGACCTATGACAGCACAATCTATTATGTCATGCCCTATTTCATAGACCTCCCCGCCGAAGTGGAATGGCGGATTCTGCTCCTGAACGAGGAAGGAGAGCCGGACTACAACAATCCCCAGAATCAGATCGTCTTTACCAACCTCTACAACGCCCAGAAGCCCACAGAGCCGGAGACCGACCCCACCACCGAACCCACTGCCGAGCCCACCACCGTCCCCACCACGGAGGAGATTGTGATTCCTCCCACCGGTGACGGCGGTCAGCCCCTCCTGTGGACGGCCCTGATCCTGATCAGCAGCACCGCCGGCATCTGCACCGTTCTCCTTGGCAGAAAAAGAAACATCCACATGAGATAACCCTCCCGGGCGGGGCACAGGCCCCCACCGCCCCGCCCCCCTTCCTTTGGAAAGGGCTTGAAAAAGCCCCTTTCCGAAAGGCGGCGATGAAAAATCGCCGTTTTTCGGAAAGCAACTCCCATAGCACCCCACGGAAAGAAGGAGTGAATCCCTATGAAACGTATTTCCGCACTGTTTCTGGCAGGTCTGCTCTCAGCCGGTCTTCTCAGCGGATGCCGGGAAGTCCCGGAGCCGGAAAGCTCTCTGCCCCCGGAAACCACCGCTGCCGCTCAGTTACCTCCCCAGACCACAGCCCCCACCACCCCCTCCACAGAGGAGCAGACCTCCACCCCGCCCACAGAGCCGGAGGCGGATGCCCTGGCCCTGCTCCGGCAGGAAATCGCCGGCGCCCAATGTGAGGCAGGCCTTGCCTTTCTGGGCTATGTGGGCTACGACAGCACCCGGGAAGAGGTGGAGGCCTTTGTGGCTCAGGGTCCTCTGGCAGAGAAATACCCCTTCCTCACCCAGGCACCGGTGGTGCTGGCCCCGGGACAGGAGCTGTATGTCCTGATTCCCGGTAAGGAAAGCCAGTCCCTCCAGGTCTACCCCTCCGGGATTTCCCTGGAAGGGGAATATGAGGACGATCGGAACACCCTGCTGTTTGACGGCGAACCGGGGCAGATTCTTCTTCTGCGGTGCAACGAAAGCGAGGTCTTTTCCAATGTGCTGGTCTCCCTCTTGGGAGAGGCAGACATTCTGGAGTTTCGCCCCTCTGTTTCTCTGAAGGACGGTCATCTGGCTGCCCTGCCGGGGGTGTACGATTTTTCCCTTTATGAGGACGACGAGGCTCCCTCCGTGTCGGAGGCCATGGCCCTGCTGCTCACCGCCCCGGAAATTCAGGAGGGGATTGAGCTGGGCCTGACCCTGATGCACACCGGGCAGAGCCAGTGGATCGAGGGGCAAAGCTGCCTGGTTTTTGTCCTGGGCACCCAGATAGACGGGGATTTCGCCCGGGAGACCTATTACGCCGTGGGGGACGAAATCCTCTTTGTCTACAACAGTATTGACGATATGTGGACTGCCCTGGAAATGGGATAGGCCAAAAGGAAAGGAGACAGAATTATGGGACTTATCAAAGCAGGTATAGGCGCCCTGGGTGGAACCCTGGCAGACCAGTGGAAGGAATTTTTCTACTGTGAGGCTATGCCCAAGGAGCTTTTGGTGACCAAGGGTGTCAAGCGCACCAGCGGCCGCTCCTCCAACACCCGGGGAAGCGACAATATTATCTCCAATGGCTCCGGCATTGCCGTGGCGGACGGTCAGTGTATGCTCATTGTGGAGCAGGGCAAGATCGTGGAGGTCTGCGCCGAGCCCGGGGAATTTACATACGACACCTCCACCGAGCCCTCCATCTTCTCCGGCAGCCTGGGAAAGGGGATTCTTGATACCTTCCGAACCATCGGGAAGCGGTTTACCTACGGCGGCGACACCGGCAAGGATCAGCGGGTGTACTACATCAACACCAAGGAGCTGCTGGACAACAAGTTTGGCACCCCCAATCCCATCCCCTTCCGGGTGGTGGACTCCAAAATCGGCCTGGATGTGGATGTATCGGTGCGGTGCTCCGGCGTCTACTCCTATAAGATTGCCGACCCCCTGCTGTTCTACACCAATGTGTGCGGCAATGTGGAGAAGGATTACACAAGGGATGAGCTGGACAGCCAGCTGAAAACCGAGTTTATCAGCGCCTTGCAGCCGGCCTTCGGACGGCTGTCGGATATGGAGCTGCGGCCCAATCAGATTGTGGCTCACAACACCGACCTGGAAAACGCCATGAACGCCACTTTGTCTGAGAAGTGGGGAGCCCTCCGGGGTCTTAAGGTTGTAAGCATCGCCCTGGGTTCTGTGACCCTGCCGGAGGAGGACGCCCAGATGATCAAGGACGCCCAGCGCACCGCCATCCTCCGGGACCCGGGCATGGCGGCAGCCACCTTGGTGGGCGCTCAGTCCGAGGCCATGAAGACCGCCGCCGGAAACTCCGCCGGTGCCATGACAGGCTTTCTGGGCATGGGCATGGCCATGAACGCCGGAGGGGGCATGAACCCCCAGAACCTCTACGCCATGGCCCAGCAGCAACAGCAGGCTCCTCAGCCGCCTCAGCCCCCCCAGGGGGATTCCTGGCAGTGCAGCTGCGGCAATACCGCCACCGGAAAATTCTGCCAAAACTGCGGCTCCCCCAGGCCGGCAGCCTCCCAGGGCTGGAAGTGCAGCTGCGGGGCTGTGAACCAGGGGAAATTCTGCCCCAACTGCGGTGCCAAAAAACCGGAGGGTGCCCCCTTATATCGGTGCGACAAGTGTGGCTGGCAGCCCCCCGACCCCCGCCATCCCCCCAGGTTCTGCCCGGAGTGCGGTGATATCTTTGACGACAACGACAAAGGATAATACCCTGAAAAATCCTACAAAGAGGTGAGTACCATGGAAACCCTTCAGGAATACAAGTGCCCCTGCTGCGGCGGCGCCATTGCCTTTGACAGCAGCCTTCAGAAGATGAAGTGTCCCTTCTGCGACACGGAATTTGAAATGGAGGCCCTTCAGGGCTACGATGAGGCTCTGCAAAGCCAGCAGGAGGACCACATGGAGTGGGAAACCGGAGCAGGCCAGGACTGGCAGGAGGGGGAGACGGAGAGTCTGGGCACCTTTTCGTGCCGGTCCTGCGGCGGCGAGATTGTGGCCGATGCCAGCACCGCCGCCACCAGCTGCCCCTTCTGCGGCAATCCGGTGGTGCTCATGGGTCGGTTCTCCGGCGACCTGAAGCCGGATCTGGTGATTCCCTTCAAGCTGGATAAGGAGGCGGCAAAGGCCGGGCTGAAAAGGCACCTGGCAGGAAAGCGGCTGCTCCCCAGGGTGTTCAAGGACCAGAACCGCATTGACGAAATCAAGGGAATTTATGTGCCCTTCTGGCTCTTCGATGCGGATGTGGATGCCCAGATCCGGTACCGAGCCGCCAAAATCCGCACCTGGAGCGACAGCGACTACAACTACACGGAAACCAGCTTTTACATGGTTCATCGGAGCGGGAGCGTGGGCTTCCGGAATGTCCCGGTGGACGGCTCCACCAGGATGGCAGACGACCTGATGGAGTCCATTGAGCCCTTTGATATCTCCCAGGGGGTGGACTTCCAGACCGCTTACTTGGCAGGCTTCCTGGCCGATAAATACGATGTTACCGCCCAGGAGAGCATCGACCGGGCCAACCAGCGGGTAAAGCGGTCCACAGAGCAGGCCTTTGCCGCCACGGTGAAGGGCTACTCCTCCGTTACCCCGGAAAACTCCAGTCTTCAGTTCCATAACGGCAAGGCCCGGTACGCCCTGTACCCGGTGTGGCTTCTGAACACTACCTGGCACGGCAAGCAGTACACCTTCGCCATGAACGGCCAGACCGGGAAGTTCGTGGGAGATCTGCCGGTGGACAAAGGGGCAGCCTTTCTGTGGACGGCAGCACTGACAGCCGCCTTCTCCGCCCTGACCTTCGGGGGCGTTTGGCTTCTCCACCTGATTGGGTTTATTTAAGGAGGTGCCGGAATGAAAAAGAGATTGTTTGCCCTTCTTTTTACCCTGTTTTTCTGTCTTTCCCTGGGGGTGCCGGTTCTGGCTGACCAGGCGGAGGGCTTTGCCGACCTTTACTACCGGGTGCAGGACCTGGGAGATTTGCTGACAGACCAGGAGGAGCAGAAGCTCAATACCCGGCTGGACATCCTCAGCCAACAGCACAAGCTGGACATTGTGGTGGTCACCACCCACACCCTGGAGGGCCAGAGCCCCCGGGATTATGCAGACGATTTTTACGATTACTGCAGCTTCGGCTACGGAAAAAACCGGGACGGGGTGCTGCTGCTCATCAGCATGGAGGACCGGGACTGGTATATCTCCACCTGCGGCTACGGCATCACCGCCTTTACAGATGCCGGCATCCAGTACATCGGGGAGCAGATGAAAGAGGATCTGTCCGCCGGAAACTACGCCGATGCCTTCCTCACCTACTGCCGGCTTTGCGATCAATTTATCACCCAAGCCCGGGCGGGAAACCCCTTTGATACAGAGGACCTGCCCCAGGAGCCCCTGGACCTGATGTGGATTCCCATTTCCCTGGTTGTCGGCTTTGTGCTGGCCTTCCTGGTGGTAGGCGGCATGAAGGCCCGGCTGAAAACCGTCCGCTTCCAGGCGGCAGCCTCCAGCTATCTGAAAACCGGCAGTCTCAATATTACGGAAAGCCGGGACCTGTTCCTATACAGCACCCTTTCCCGGACGGAAAAACCAAAAAACAATTCCTCCGGAGGCAGCAGCACCCACACCTCTTCCTCCGGCTCCACCCACGGCGGCGGGGGCGGGAAATTTTAAGACGCCTGACTGAAAGGAGAGTGAAACCATGGGAATTTTTGACAAGCTGAAAACCACCCTGGGACAGGGGGTAAACACTGCCGCCCAGTCCCTGGGAAACAAGCGGGAGACCTTCACCTTCTCCGCCTTGCCGGAGAGCCTTCATGAGCTTCAGGCCCTGCCGGAGGCGGATCTGGGCAACCCCTTCCAGACGGCAGCCCTGACGGTTCTGGCCCTGTGCGCCTATGCAGCCGACCGGAACATAGGCACAGAGATGCTCAACTGGCTCCGGGGGCCCCGCCCCCTGAACGGACAGGAGATTTCCTTCCTGAACGACCGGTTCCGGGACGGCAAGACCTACCTGCCCTTCACCTATTTCGCCGGCTCTGCTCCGGAGAACAACTACACCCCCGCCCAGCCCTACACCATCACCGTGGAAAGCAGCCATGTGTCCGGGGAGGAGCCGGGATACTGCAAGCTTTTCATCCCCTGCGGCGGAGCGGATGCCCCCCGTCCCATCAAGCTGCGGCAGCGGGGCTCCGATGGCAAGTGGTTTTTGTGGGAGCAGTACCTGCTCACCGGTGTCCGCACCCCCAAGTCCGCTGACCCCTGGGCATAAGCCCTTTTCCCGAATAAAACGGCAGCTTGTCCGTTTTAGATAGAAATATTTTCAAGGAGGATTTTACATGGAAAACAAAACTGCAAAGGGAGCCGGCATGCTGAAGGTAGTCGGTATTCTCATGATTGTCTTCGGAGGCATTGCTCTGGTGCTGGGCATCATCGCCGCTGTGGCTGTGGCCGCTGTAGCTTTCCTCAGCGAAGGCCTCCTGACCACCAATCTGCTGTACGCTTCCACCGCACTGATGGTGGCCAGTGCAGTGGCAGAGCTGGTTGCGGGCATTGTGGGTGTTGTGAACTGCAAGAAGCCTGAGAAAGCCGGCGTGTGCATCGTCTGGGGCGCCATTGTGGCGGTTCTGTGCGTTGCCGGCACTGTGCTGAATCTGGTAGCAAACGGCGAATTCAACATCTTCACCCTGGCAGTGGGCCTGGTTCTGCCGGTGCTGTTCATCATCGGCGGCGTAAACAACAAAAAGGGCTGATGGCTTAATCGGGAAGAGGCTTGCTGCGGCAGGCCTTTTTCCGCCCGATTCCCGAAAGGAGAATACATATGGGACTGTTTGACAGAAAATACTGCCATATCTGCGGCGAAAAAATCGGCCTTCTGGGAAACCGGAAGCTGGAGGACGGAAATCTGTGTAAGGACTGCGCAAAGAAGCTCTCCCCCTGGTTCTCCGACCGGCGGAACAGCACCGTAGAGGAAATCAAGGGGCAGCTTGCCTACCGGGAGGAAAACCGGGAGAAGGTGGCGGCCTTCCACACCACCCGCACCCTGGGCACGGGTACCAAGGTAATGCTGGACGAGGACGATGGAAAGTTCCTGGTAACCAGTGCCAGAAATCTGGAGGAGGCCAACCCGGATGTACTGGACTTCGCAGATGTAACCGGCTGCAACCTGGACATTGACGAGAGCCGCCGGGAGCTGCTCCGGGAGGACGAGGACGGCAATGAAGTGAGCTACAATCCTCCCCGGTACGAGTATTCCTATGATTTTTACATTACCATCTTTGTGAATCACCCCTATTTTGACCAGATGCGCTTCCAGGTCAACAACAGCTCTGTGGACATCACCCCGCCCCCCACCTTCCGGGGCAGCTTCAATCCGGAGACCAATGCCGAGTACCGGAACTATCAGGCTCTGGCCGAGGAAATCCGCCAGGCTCTGACCCAGGTCCGGGAGGATGTGCGGGAGAAAATCCAGCAGGCGGCAGCCCCCAAAGCGGCAGTCCAATGCCCCTTCTGCGGTGCCACCACCACCCCGGATCAGCGAGGCTGCTGCGAATACTGCGGCGGTGCCGTCAACAGCTGACAAAAAAAGGACATATCAGAAGGAGGAAACTATGAAACAGAGTATCCGAAAAATCCTGTGCCTGGTGCTGGCAGCAATGCTGCTGAGCCTGGCGGCCTGCGGCAAGGATAAGGAGGGGGACACCCCCGAAACCACCGAAAAGGCCAATATCACCGACCCCATGGTGCTGGGAGACTTCCAGGTGGTCTACAAGGGTGCCACCATCCAGAAGGACGCCTCAGGCAACGACGCCCTGGTGCTGGCCGTGGAGTTTACCAACAACAGTGAGGAGTCCATCCCCTACGGCTGGGCAATCGTGGAGACCGTTACCCAGAACGGCCAGGAGCTGGAATACGCCACCATCTTCACCGACCCGGAAACCTTTGCATCCGTTGCCGACGAGATTCTTCTGGAGGTTGCCCCCGGTGAGACCCGGCTGGTGCACTCTCCCCGGGTGCTGGCGGCTTCCACCGGAACGGTGGAGATAAAGTTCCAGGATCTGCTGGAAACCGACAGTGCCACCATCACCCTGAACCTGGCGGACCTGAGCCGGGAGGAGGCCGCCACCCCCACGGAGCCTGCCACCGACCCTGTCACGGAACCTGCCACCGACCCTGTCACAGAGCCCACTGAAGACACCACTCAGCCGGAGGCGGAACAGAACCCCCAGGAGTGGTGGAATGGCGCCTGGTACGGCTGGTGGACCATGTATGGCTGCGAAGGCTACTATGAAGGCTGGGACGACCTGCGGTGGGATGTGTGCGGCACCATCGAAATCGGCCAGGATAATGTAGGCACCATCATCCTCTGGGACGAGGACTATACCCAGAATGATCCCATGGCCAACGCCGCCGTCAGCCTGAGCCTGGAGGGTCTCACCCCCAACGGCACTGTCACCTCCGAAGGCGGCTGGTTTACCGACATCGACCTGAACCACGCCGACTGGATTGTGGACCCGGGTGAGATGGCAGTGGATAACGCCATCTGCATCGTCGGCACCTATGAAAACGAAGAGGATGTTTTCTCCTATGTGATTTACCTCCGCCCCTGGGGCACCATCTGGGACAAGGATGTGGTAGACGAGGACTTGCCCGGCCGTTATTACGACTGGTATCTTCCTCTGATAGAAGCCGGAGAGGAAATGCCGGGCCTCATCCCCTACCTTTCCTGAGGAGTGGAGAAAGGCAAAAACCGGCAGCATAACCGGGGCCTGCTGCAAAGGACGCCTTTTGCAGCAGGCCCCTTTTCTGATATGCTCCCCATAGAGTAGACGCTCGAAATAACAAAAATTTTTCGAGACTACACTATGGGGGGTATATCAAATGCGCACTTGCCGGGGCTCTTTTGTATTTTCTGAAAGCTGAACAATAGATTACAAAATAATGTGCATTTTAAGAGGTGGCAAAAAGGAAATGCAGCTATATTGCAGTATCAGCCTCCTCGTCAGTCTGTTTCCCCCTTGGATTTCTCACGGCTCTTGTAGACATTATACTGATTCTTGCACCGTGTGCTGCAAAAGGCCGCATTGGAGCGGCCGGCCAAAAACACCTTGTGGCATTGCTTGCACAGGCGCAGGGGGTGGTCATCATCTACCAGCAGGAAGCTGAACATCATCTGGATGCCCAGCAGCAGAGAGTGAAAATCCCAGTAGATAGTGGGTCTATCCAGCAGCTCGATGTGGTAGCCGGGTGCAATCCCCCCAAAGGCGGCCATGGCCTTGCGGTACAGGCCCCGGGTGTCCTCATTCATGGAGTCGTAGTCATTATAGTACAGGATGGGTGTGGTCAGGGTAAATGCCCAATCCTTGAACTGCTGGGTGACCCAGTCGTAAGGCTCTGCATACGCCCGCTGGAAGCTCATGTTCTTGGCCATCGGCTCGTCCATGAAGGTCATGGTCAGAGCAATCATGGTCCGGTCGTCGGACACATTCCATATAGATTCAATCCCCTTCTTCACCACGTCCAGCCGGTCAAAGGGGTAAAACAGAGACAGATATTGGTCTGTCGCCATGGATTCTTCCCTGATAAAGTGGTTTTTTGGCAGGTACACTGCCTCATAGTCCATAAAAGACGGTGTGGTGGGCAAAGCGGTCATCAGTCCCAGCAGGCCGTACCGGGTGACAAATTCCAGCACTGCCTTTTCCACTTCTGCCTCCGGCTTCCGTCCCATCATCAGCATCCCCACGTTCAGCGCGTCCAGGACAATGTTGGGAGCTTCTTTCAAGGGATTGTAGATATCCGGCTTTGCGTTCTTTCCAGGGGTGATGTACCGCCTACCATCTGCAGTTGCTTTCAGCTCGTAATGATCGTACCGCACCCAATGGGAACGGGACTGTTCAAATATATTTTTCAAGAGATTTCCACCGTCCTTATTCCCAATCAGAAATTCCATATTTCTCAAGCAGTTTTCTGGCGTATTCCAAACCGCTGTCCGTCAGAGAAACCTTCTTCGATCGGGATGGGTGGCCGTCCTGGCGAATATAATCTTCATCCCATAGACCATTTAGAACATCAAAATCATATCCTTTCCAGGCGTAAAATTCCGTTGCCTCAGAAAACTTACGTCCCTCACAAAAACGGGATAAATACATCAGCACCATAGTCAGTTCTTTCATCGCCTGTTTTGCTTTCGTTGGTTCCATAATCCGTTTCCTCCGTTCTCAATGTGTTTTTCCGTCCCAACTCAGGGGCGGTTTTTCTTTTTTATGGTCTTGTTCTCCCGCCGGATCACGGCGTCCTTTCCCTGTTTGCCCACAGCTGCCGAGTATTCATCCAGGAAACGGCGTTCCCGTAAGGTCAGGCTGTTTTCCGGTTTGTGGCGCAGATGGTCATACATCTGGCGCTGCAATTTCTTATGGATGGTTTTCCTCAGCTTGCGGATGTTGCGGTCGGACTGCCCACTGACAGCGGCAAGGCGGGTAGTGCTGTAGAGCCGCAAAGAGAGAAAATACAGAACCTCCTTGTGCTCCCAGCTCAGTTTCTGCACGATATGGGAAATAAAGGCGTCGGCAGTCAGGTTGTGCATCTCATAAGGGCAGTCAAACAGGACATCCAGAAAGTTCCCGGCCATCAGCTGCCGGTATGCAGGGTTATTCATCCACCGGGGAATGAGCTTTGGCTCCGACACCGCCTGGTATTCCAGCGGCACATCCCCACGAAGAATTTCATGATCCCGCTCCCTACGCTCCCGGTTCCGGTCCAGCTTGTCCCACTCCCCTACGACGACCCGGAAGTCCTTTTCGGTACGGGCTGCTTCCTCCAGCCGCCGTAGGGCTTCGGCCCGAATCTCCCGTTTCAGCCGTTTTTCGCTGACCGGGGCGGCTTCTTCTTCCTCGGTTTCCAGCTCAGCATCATAATCAACTGGATGCTCGTCCTGCTCCAACTCCCTTTCCAGCTCTGCCAGACGTTCTTCCGCAAGGGCCCGTTCCAGCGTTTCCGCTGCCGCACCAGTGCCTACTTCATCATCCCATCCGGTGAAGTCACCCTCGGTATCCGGAAACTCATTATCAGACAGATACGCCATGACTCCACCCCCTAAAAAATTTTTTGATTTTTCAAAAAATGGTTCCGATTTACCCCCGGGATTTCTCCTGTTAGTGAAAGGATAATCCGAAAGCTGATTACTCTTTTCGGAACTGTATCAACATTATACAACAGCTGCGCCGGAAGTGCAAGAAAGAGAGGTTCTATGGTAAAAAAGCATTCCATTACTTTACAAAGGGAGGGATCAAAAATGACGCTGTTTGAACTGGTGAAGCAAACGGTTTCGGTGCGGGACGCAGTGGAATATTACGGCCTGCAGGTCAATCGCAGCCGGATGTGCCGCTGTCCGTTCCACGATGACCTGCACCCCAGCATGAAGCTGAATCAGGCGTGCTTCTACTGCTTCAGCTGCGGGGCCACCGGTAATGTGATTGACCTTGTGGCAAGGCTGTTTGGCTTGAGAAGCTACGAGGCGGCATGGAAGTTGGCGCAGGATTTTGGGATTGAGCCGGACAAACCTCCGGCTGCAATCGCGCTGCCCAAACCGGAACGCCCCCTGCTGAAAGCGTATCGGCAAGAGGAAGTGCGCTGCCTTCGGGTGCTGTGGGATTACCTACATCTTCTGGAAAGCTGGAAGGTGCAGTATGCGCCTAAGACACCGGAAGATGCTCTGGATGACAAATTTGTGGAAGCCTGCCAGATGCTGGACTATGTGGAGTTTCTGGCGGATTTGCTCATTGCCGCCGACCTGGAACAGCGGTTGAAAATTGTAGACAGGCTAAACCAGGATGGTTTAATTGCCGGTTTGGAGGCGCGGCTGAAAAGACTGAAGAAGGAGGAAGCAACCCACGAAAAAGAAACCGCAGCCTGACAGGATACCTGTCTGGTTCGATGGAAAAAGCATCAACGAAGCCCTGTTTTGTGAGGAGTTCTTGCAGACCCGCAAGATTCTCTTCACAAACGGGGCTTTTTTCACACCCGATGGCCGTGTAACCGATGAACTGCCCCTGCGAGGAGAGATCTTTGAGAAGCTGAAATGCCGTGCGGTCAGCAATATCCCCCGCAAAATCAGCAACATTGTGGAGCTGATGAAGCTGGCGGCACTGGCGGAGGATTTTCCCCCGGAGCCGGATCGGATTCATGTTTCCAACGGAACACTGTTTCTGGACGGGAGCTTTGCAGAGGGAAAGCCGAAAATCGTCCGCAACCGCTTCCCTGTTGCTTATAACCCCAATGCCCCGAAACCTGTTCTGTGGCTGAAATTTCTGGATGGACTGCTCTACCCGGAGGACATCCCCACCTTGCAGGAATATATCGGTTACTGTCTGATTCCCAGCAACAAGGGGCAGCGGATGATGGTCATTAAGGGCAACGGCGGCGAGGGCAAGAGTCAGATTGGAGCTGTGCTGGGCGCTTTGTTCGGCTCCAATATGAAAGATGGCAGTATCGGGAAAATATCGGAGAATCGGTTCGCCCGTGCTGACTTGGAGCACATCCTCCTGTGCGTGGACGACGACATGCGGATGGAGGCCCTGCGTCAGACCAACTATGTAAAATCTATCGTCACCGCCCAGGGCAAGATGGATCTGGAGCGCAAAGGCAAGCAGAGCTTTCAGGGATGGATGTACGCCCGGCTGCTGGCCTTCTCCAACGGAGATTTGCAGGCGCTGTTTGACCGGAGCGACGGGTTTTACCGTCGCCAGCTGGTGCTGACCACAAAAGAAAAGCCTGCTGGCCGTGTGGATGATCCTGACCTGGCGGAAAAGATGAAGGCCGAAGCAGAGGGCATCTTGCTGTGGGCATTTGGAGGATTGCAGCGGCTGGCTGCCAATAACTTCAGGTTTACCGAGAGCCAGCGCACGAAGGACAACCGGGAGGCCGTGAAGCGAGATAACAACAATATTTTTGATTTTCTGGAATCTGAGGGATATATCCAGCTGAAAGCAGACAGTACCATCAGTTCCAAAGAACTGTATGAAATTTACCAGATGTGGTGCGAGGAAAACAATCTGACGGTGCTGAAGCGGCGCAGCTTCAGTGATGCTGTGATCGCCAACCAGGGCAAGTACAATCTGGAGTACTGCAACAGGATCACCAACACCGCCGGACGGCGGGTGTGGGGATTTTTCGGAATTGAAGCGATTGCCAGACCTCATATAAACGGATTTTCCACCGTTTCAGAAGATACGTACATACCATGGCAGGAGGAATAACACCGTGCTCTTGTATGTATGTACACAGCGTTTTACCCCAAACCGTCCCGATACGGGTCTTCCGTATCGCACCCCAACTGCAGACAAAGCACGCCTTTGGTTGCTTCCGGATAACGGATGTTTCACAAAACATTGGCTATCCGGGCTGAACAACAGGAAACGATGCGGACAGTTTCCGGGCAGTTCAGCAGCGGTCATCCCATGGCCGCAATTCCCCCTCGGGAGAGCCCACGGCACTTTGCAGCCCTCTGGGATGAAAGTGTCATAGTGGGTTATTACACTTCCCGCAGGAAGTGCCCCCCATCCCCCAGCCGTCTGCCACACAATGGAAAGGAGCTGATTTTATGGCAAGAAACGACGGAATCGACCGCACCTTTGCCCGCAACCAGGACTTGCCCACCCTCGATGATGTTGCGAAAGTTCAGGAACATAACGAACGGGAAAAGGACAGCTACTCCAACCAGGATATTGATACCACCCAGACCTACCGGAATATTCACTTCAAGGCTCCCACCGACAGCTATGCTGCCATGTTCGATCAGATGATTGCCGATGGGATTATCTCTACCCGTGGTTTGAAAGCCGATGCGGTGAAATACGGGGAACTGATTTTTGATGTGAACTCCGCTTACTTCCACAATCACGGCGGATACGAGTACGCCAAGCAATTCTACACCGACGCATACAAAGCTGCCGTAGAGATCGTGGGCGGTGAGCAGTATATTCTCTCTGCCGTCATGCACGCCGATGAATGTAACCGAGCCATGTCAGAAGCCTTAGGGCAGGATGTGTACCACTACCACCTTCATGTGGTCTATGTCCCGGTGGTGGAAAAACAAATTCTCTGGTCGAAGCGGTGCAAGGATCAGTCCCTTGTTGGTACAGTCAAAGAAACCATCATGCAGGTCAGCCGCAGTAAAAAATGGGAATCCAAGGTGGCTCTGGATGAACAGGGTAATCCGCTTCTGACCTCCAAAGGGAAGAAGGTCCTGCGGACATCATACAGTGTCCTGCAGGACGATTTCTTCAATTATATGAGGGACGCCGGATATACCGACGTAGAGCGCGGAGAGCGTGGCAGCACTGAGGAGCATCTGACTGTGACCCAGTTCAAGGTGGCACAGGAGCAGCAGCGGCTGGAAGATGTGACCGTTCAAATCGCTCAGACAGAGCAGATCTTAAATAACACACAGGCCGCCATTGAAAAAACGGAAAGGGAGCTGCAATCCCTGCAAGAGCAGGCAATAGAACAGCGCTCCGCTGCCCTGACTGTACAGGAAATTCGCTCCATGGGGAAAAAGACGATCACCGGCAATATTACTCTGACTCCATCTGAGTGCAGCACACTCAAGGATTATGCAGTCAATGGGATTCTTGCCAAGGCGGAAAACAGCCGCCTGAACGAAAAGCTGCAAAGTATGCAAAAGAGTGCCGCCATCTGGAAGCAGCGATACGATGCCCTGTACAACGCATATCAGGAACTGAAGAAAGAGGTCCAGCCGTATCTGGATGCCATCAAGCTCGCCCCGGAAAAGGTACGGGCTTTTTGGGAGGCCATTTTGACCCGGACCCGACAAGTAAGGCAACCAACCAATCCCATCCGCCGCAAACAAGACATGGAACGCTAAAAGAAAGGAATTTTACTGCCTATGGTGAATCAGAAGCAGCAGGCAATGAGCCTGCCTATTGATCGTAAAATGCTGCTCTCCATTCGTGAGGCAGCCGAATACAGCAATATCGGCATCAACAAAATTGACGAGATGCTGAAACAACCTAACTGTCCTTTTGTACTGTACGTTGGCACGAAAAAATTGGTAAAACGCAAGGCTTTTGAGGAGTTTTTGAAAAGTCGGATTGCAATTTGATGAACCAGATGTTTTTGGTGCGCTCCAATTGGTGCGCACCAAAAACACTAAATTCTATTGAAAAAAAAGTGTTTTTGTGTTAGAGTAGAGTGTCGTGATGAACTCACGTTTCCTACTCTAAGGAAAGGAGTTCATTATATGGGCAAAAACTTAAAAGGCAGAGAATGCGGAAAAGGTATCTGCCAGAGAAAAGACGGTAAGTACACCGCAAGATATACCGCAAAGGACGGTTCCCGCAAGGAAAAGCATTTCGTTACGCTCCCGGAAGCTCGCAACTGGCTTGCCGATGCGCAATACGAAGACAAGCACAATGTTCACAGCCCTTCCACCGAAATGACGGTGGATTCCTGGTTTGAATTCTGGATTACCCATCTGATTGCAGACCTGGCACCCAATACCAAGAGAAATTACCGGGAACGGTATCGAATGAACATCCAGCCGGTTATCGGGAGTATGCGCTTGTGTGATGTCAAACCGATGCATTGCAAAATCGTCCTGAACAAGATGGAAGCAACCTATGCAGGCTCCACCATCCGCCAGGCGTATATTGCGATGGGAACCATGTTCCGTGCAGCAGTCATGAACGATATGCTCATCAAACATCCCATGGACGGGGTTCGTTTTTCAAAGCCGGTCCGTGCCGTGGATGACATCAAGTTCCTGACTGTAGAAGAACAGGCAGCTTTTCTGGAAACCGCAAAGCGCTCTCACAATTACAGGCAGTATGTGCTGCTGTTGGAGACCGGACTGCGGACTTCGGAAATGATTGGGTTGACCTGGGATTCTATTGACTGGAAAAAGCGAACGCTGACCGTCAGCAAGACACTGGAATACCGCCATGGTGAAGGAATCTGGCGCGCCGGTCCTCCCAAGACCAATAGCAGCTATCGCACTATTCCGCTGACAACCCGTGCATACGATATATTAAAATCGTGCTACGAAGAACGTCACACCCGCAAAGAATCAGAACTGCTTTCTCAGATTCTGGAATATGTGGATCGCCGGACAGGCCAGACCCAGTATCTCTGCATGAGAGATTTGGTGTTTATCAATTACCGCACCGGAGAACCTGCAAAAAACAGTTCCTATGACACGCATCTGTACAAACTCTGTGATGAGGCTAAGATCAAGCGATTTTGTATGCACGCTCTGAGACACACCTATGCAACCCGTGCGATTGAAAGCGGAGTAATGCCGAAAGTCCTGCAAAAGCTGCTCGGTCATTCCAGCATCAAAACAACCATGGATCGTTATGTCCACGTCACGGACGATTCTCTGACCAATGCCGTCAAACAGTTCGAGCAAAGCACCCGTATGGCCAGTCCAAAAATGGTGCGCTGCTGAAAAATTGGTGCGGAATTGGTGCGGAGGACACCCCCCTAAGCCCGAAAACCATTGGAAATAAAGGAGTTTTCAAAAATATGAAATTAGGTATCGTGGGACTGCCCAATGTGGGGAAGTCCACTCTGTTCAACGCCATTACCAATGCCGGGGTTCCGGCGGACAACTATGCTTTCTGCACCATCGACCCCAATGTGGGCGTGGTGTCCGTGCCGGATGAGCGGCTTGACTGGCTGGCGGATTTTTACAAACCCAAAAAGACCACCCCGGCGGTGATTGAGTTTGTGGACATTGCGGGCCTTGTAAAGGGTGCTTCCAAGGGTGAGGGTCTTGGCAACAAGTTCCTCTCCAACATCCGCACCACCGATGCTATTGTCCATGTGGTGCGCTGCTTCGACGACTCCAATGTGACCCATGTGGAAGGCAGCACCGATCCTCTGCGGGACATCGACATCATCAATCTGGAGCTGGTGATGGCGGATATTGAGATGGCGGAGCGGCGGATTGACAAGGCCCAGAAGGCCGCCAAGGGCGGGGACAAGAAGTTCCTCCGGGAGGTGCAGGTATTTACCGGACTTCTGGAGCACTTAAACGCCGGAAAGCTGGCCCGCACCTATGACTGCGGCGAGGAGGATATGGCCCTTATCGCCACCTCGGATTTGCTCACCCTGAAAAAGACCATTTATGTTGCCAATATGTCGGAAAACCAGGTAAACGACCCGGACAGCAACCCCTATTATCAGAAGGTCAAGGCGCTGGCGGATGCCGAGGGCAGCCAGGTGATTCCCATCTGTGCCAAGCTGGAGGCGGACATTGCGGAGCTGGACGACCCGGAGGAAAAGGCTATGTTCATGGAGGAGCTGGGGGTCACCGAGTCCGGCCTGGACAAGCTGATTCGCAGCAGCTATGCCCTTTTGGGCCTCATCTCCTTCCTCACCGCCGGTTCCGACGAGTGCCGGGCCTGGACCATCAAAAACGGCACCAAAGCGCCCCAGGCCGCCGGTAAGATTCACACCGACTTTGAGCGGGGCTTCATCCGGGCGGAGGTTATCGCCTTCCAGGATATGAAGGAATGCGGCACCATGGCCGCCGCCAAGGCAAAGGGTCTGGTGCGCAGCGAGGGCAAGGAATATGTTATGAAGGACGGAGACATCGTCAACTTCCTTTTTAATGTATAAAGCATTTTTAGAGCAAAGGAGCGTTTTTTATGAGCCAACAAAATTGTGATAAGCTGATTATTGCCATTGTGCAGGGCGACGACTACTACGACGCCATTGCAAAGCTGAATCAGGAAGGCTACTACGCCACCGTCCTGAACTCCACCGGCGGATTCCTGCGGAAGAAGAGCGTCACTTTGATGATTGGCGTCAATCACCAGCAGCTGGAGGGCGCCCTGGAGATTCTCAAGCAGTTCGGCAAGCGGACGGAGACCATCTACCAGCCTACCTCTTTCGGCTCCGGCTTCTCCGCCATGTCCGCCCCTGCCACCCCGGTGCCCATCCAGTGCGGCGGTGTGGTGCTGTTTGTGGTGGATGTGGAGCAGCACGCCCGCTTCTGATTGCCTTGCATAAAATATCCCGGAAGGCGACGCCTTCCGGGATATTTTATGGGAGCCGGTCTGCTATGGTGGGATACATTTGCAAATTGGTATGGGGATAGAAGCTGGCGGCGCGCATTTCCTCCACAAAGGTCTCCTGCATGGCAAATTCCAGGTAGTAAATCTCCCCGGCAATCCTGTCCGCTTCCTCCGGAGCGATCCGCCCGGTGAGAAGCAGGCAGGCCCCTTCCAGAGAACTGTTGCCCACATTCACGAATTTTTCCCGGGGGGCGTCCGGATACATACCGATGGTGATGGCGGATTCCAGATTCAGGTGCCGTCCGAAAGCCCCTGCCAGGTAGATTCTGTCCACTTCCTCCAAAGACAGCCCGGCGGTGTTCAGCAGCACCGCCACCATGGTATGGGCTGCCGCCTTGGTCTGCGTAAACTGGCGGATGTCCTCCTGGGTGAATACCAAAGGCTCCCCGGTCTCGCTCTCCCACGGCTCCGCATAGGCCACTCCCAGTTCCTCCCCAAAGCGGCGGATTCTGGGGGATTTTTCCATCAGGAGATTGCCCCGCCTGTCCATCCAGCCGGATAGCAGCATCTGGGCCAGCAAGTCCACAATACCGGAGCCGCAAATTCCCCGGGCGGGGGCATTTTCGATGGTGGTAAAGCGCAGCTCTCCCCCGGAAATGGTGACCGTATCCACCGCCCCAGCTCTTGCCCGCATTCCGCTTTTGCTGATACCCCCCTCCAGGGCCGGGCCTGCGGCCCCGGCCCCGCCAATCAGGTAGTCCCGGTTGCCCAGCACCATCTCTCCGTTGGTGCCGATGTCCAGAAACAGCGCCGTTTCCTCCCGGTGGGTCAGCTCTGTGGAGAGAAGGCCGGAGATAATGTCGCCCCCCAAATAATTGGCGGTGGAGGGGAAGCAGTACACCGGGCCATCCACCAGAAGTCCCAGAGTTTTTCCCGCCACCACCCCGGGACGGGTGATCACCGGGCGGAAAGGGGTATGGAACAGGCAGAAGGTATCCAGCCCCAGAAGGAAATGAATCATACAGGTATTGCCGCTGATAACCATGCCGCAGACTTCCTTCGGGGTCACCCCCGCCTCCGCGCACAGCCCTTCCAGCAGGGTGTTGAGGGTATCCACCGTCACCTGGCGCAGTTCCTGCCGGTGCTCCGGGTTGTCCTTGGTATAGAAAATCCGGCTGAGAATTTCATTGCCGTAGGCACGCTGCCCATTGCGCGCCGTATCCTCTCCCAAAACGCTGCCGGTGGCAAAGTCCATAAGGCGCATGACCACCGTGGTGCTGCCCAAGTCCACCGCCGCTCCGTAGCAGGCCCGGCTCCTGTCCCCCGGCTCCACCCGGGTCACCCGGTACCCATCCGACAGCTTCTGCAAGGTGACGGTATATTTCGGAAGCCTCAGCGTTTCATAGGAGGACGCCGCTATCTCCGTGGGAAACTCCGCTGCGATCCCCTGGGCTTCCAGCGCTTCCAGGCAGCGGGACACATCGTCCGTCCGGTCCGCATCCAAATCCCCCATGGTCAGGCAAATCTTTTTCAGCCACTTTTTCTCCATGTTCGCGCCTCATTTCTCCCGGTTATCTTCTTCCTTTATTATACGGATTCCCCGGGAAAAAGCAACCGCGGCTTTTCCCCGGGGAGCGGTATTCAACATTCACAGAATTGTAATGTTTTTCCCCGGAAAATTCCACTTTTTTACATAGAAAAAATCATTTACAAATGGCTCCGCCGACTATATAATCTTGAAAACGAGAAATTCACAATTTCATTTTTGAGGTGGTCCTCATGGAAAATACGCTAACTTCCGGCTCTCCCATGAAGCTGATTCTTCGCTTTTCCTTTCCGATCCTTCTGGGTATGCTTTTCCAGCAATTTTACAACCTGGTAGACACCATCATCGTGGGAAAGCTTTTGGGCGCCAACGCACTGGCGGCCGTAGGCTCCACCGGCGCCATCAACTTTCTGGTGCTGGGTTTCTGTATGGGCATTTGCAGCGGATTCTCCATTCCCGTGGCCCAGAAAATTGGCGCCAATGACAATTCCTCCATGCGCCGGTATGTGATGAACGGCGTCTACCTCTGCATTGGCTTTACCCTGGTGATTACCATCCTTACCGCCGTTTACTGCGGGGACTTTCTGCGGCTGACCCAGACGCCGGAAGATATTTTTATGGATGCCTACCGGTATATCTTCATTATCTTCCTGGGCATTCCCGGAACCATTTTGTATAACTATCTTTCCAGCATTATCCGGGCCCTGGGGGACAGCAAAACCCCGGTGTATTTTCTGGCGCTGTCCGCTTTTCTGAATATTTTTCTGGACATCGCCCTGATTCTCTGGTTCCATGCCGGTGTGGCCGGCGCCGCCATTGCTACCATCGCCTCCCAGCTGATTGCCGGAATCGCCTGTCTTTTCTTTATGATAAAACGATTCCCCATACTGAAATCCACACCGGAGGAGCGGAGAATCTCCGGTCACCACTGTGTACGCCTTTGCTATATCGGCATTCCCATGGGACTGCAATACTCCATCACCGCCATCGGCTCCATCATTCTGCAAGCCGCCATCAATACCCTGGGCAGCGTCTATGTGGCCGCCGTTACCGCCGGAGGCAAACTGTTTCAGCTGCTGTGCGCGCCCATGGACTCCCTGGGCAGCGCCATGGCCATTTACAGCGGTCAGAATGCCGGAGCGGCGGAATTCGGACGGCTTCGCCGGGGACTTTTGGACAGCGCCCTGCTGGGGCTTGTCTATTCCATCTTCGCCTTTGCGCTGATGTTCTTCTTCTCCCGGCAGGGCGCTATGCTGTTCCTGAACCCCCAGGAGCCGAACCTGCAGCAGCTGATTGACCTGGTGGACCGGTATATCCTGATTCTCACCGCTTTCTTCTTCCCCCTCTCCCTGATTCTTGGACTTCGTTTCTCCATTCAGGGTATGGGCTTCAGCGTATTGGCTATGGCCGCGGGTCTATTGGAACTGGTAGGCCGTACCGTCGTCGCTCTGAGGTATGTCCCCATTTTGGGTTACGACGCCGCCTGCTACGCCTCGCCGGTGGCCTGGATTTTGGCGGATTTGTTCCTGATTCCCGGAAGCATTCTGTGTGTACGGACTTTGGAAAAGCGGCACAAAGAAAAAAACTCCCTTTCCTGACGAAAAGGGAGTTTTTTTACAGGGAATTATCCGATTTTCTTTCTGGCGTTCAGGGTGATGCCCATGCCCACAATCGCGGCCAGAGCCAGACCCACAAATACGAAGATGTCGCCTTCACCGGTGGGCGGAATCACAATATCCTCCACCATCTGGATACGGCCGGAGCCGTTTACGGTGCTGTAATCCACCGTGAAGTTCTTGTATTTTGCTGCCAGCGGAGAATTGCTTGCTCCTACCACGCCGTTTTCAAAGGCGGATACATAGTTGGCCAGCACCATGTAATCTTCCATCACATAGTCCAGCACATTCACGGCGCCGTCAAACATGGCGAAGCCGTCGCCCAGATCCCGGAGGGTGTAGTTGTAGCCCGCCAGATTGTACTTGGCCTTCAAATCCAAATCGTCCCAGTTACCGGTTTCCTTGTTGTAAACCTTCACATCGTGCACCCGGTAGGCTCCGGTGGGTCCGCCAATCCAAACACCCTTCTCATCCTTCTGGGTGGTATCCTCTATGGTGGTGTTGATCTTGTAGGTAATACCGGACACCTGGAGGAAGCCGCCGCACTCGGCGTTGCCCACATCCCGGGCGCCCCATTCCAGAGCGTCCAGAATCTGCTGGCCGGTGACGGTCTGCAAACAGGCCACATTGCCGAAGGTATGGATTTCCTTACAGGTCTTGTAGCT
>CASFFN010000018.1 GCA_949293985.1 uncultured Eubacteriales bacterium
TCCTGCCCCAGCACATCCTTGAAGTCCAGAGGCTCTCCGCCGTTCTCTCCGGGCACCCAAACCGGCTCCTCGGGGATCTCCTCCTCCCCGTTCAGGGCCCGGGCCAACTGGCCCAGGTTCTTCACGGGATAAACCGCCGGTCCCCGGGCCAGGGTGGCCTCCGGCGCGTTCTCCGCCGGGACATACACCCGTGCGATTCCCGCCCGCTTGGCGGCAATGACCATGGGCAGCACGCCGCTGACCGGCCGCACCTGCCCATCCAGGCTCACCTCTCCCAGGAAGGCGCTGTCCGGTTTGGGGCGGCGGATGACGCCGCTGGCACACAGGATGCCCAGGAGAATCGGCAAATCGTAGTGGGTTCCGGCCTTTTTCAGGCTGGCAGGCGCCAGATTCACGGTGATTCTTCCTGTGGGGAAGCGCATACCGCTGTTCTTGGCCGCCGCCCGGACCCGCTCCCGGGCCTCCTTCACCGCCGCATCCGGCAGCCCCACAATATCAAAGCCGGGAAGGCCGTTGGAGATATAGCATTCCGCCGTCACCAGGCTTCCCCGGATGCCATGAACGCCCAGGGTGCAAATGCTGCAAATCACGACTTCACTTCCCTTCTTTCCCATTATTTTTCCTATCATATCACATTTTCCGAAAAAAACAAAGATTTTTTTCCATTTCCCCGGCCAGACCCGCTTTTCCCAAACATCTCTGGGATTTTTCCCCATAAGCGGTTTTTTCCTTTACAAACAGAGAAAATAGTGGTATTATATACCCGACAAAATTTGAGTACTTTAGGAGGTATTATATTTTGGCAAGAAAATTTAAAACCATGGACGGCAATACCGCTGCCGCCCATGTCAGCTATGCTTTCACGGAAGTAGCTGGCATTTACCCCATTACCCCCTCCAGCCCCATGGCCGACTATGTGGACCAGTGGGCCGCTGCCGGTCGGAAGAACATTTTCGGTAACACCGTAAATGTTGTGGAGATGCAGTCTGAGGCCGGTGCCGCCGGTACCGTTCACGGCTCTCTGGCCGCCGGTGCCCTGACCACCACCTACACCGCTTCTCAGGGTCTGCTGCTGATGATCCCCAACATGTACAAGATCGCCGGCGAGCTGCTGCCCTGCGTGTTCCACGTGTCCGCCCGTACTGTGGCTGCTCAGGCTCTGAACATCTTTGGTGACCACTCCGATGTTTACTCCTGCCGTCAGACCGGCTTCGCTATGCTGTGCGAAACCAATCCTCAGGAAGTTATGGACCTGGGCGCTGTTGCTCACCTGGCTTCCATCGAAGGCCGTGTTCCCTTCATCAACTTCTTCGACGGTTTCCGTACCTCCCACGAGATTCAGAAGATCGCCATCTGGGACTACGAGGACCTGAAGGAAATGACCAACATGGAGGCCGTTGCCCAGTTCCGGAAGCACTCCCTGAACCCCGAGCGTCCCGCCATGCGTGGTTCCCACGAGAACGACGACATCTTCTTCCAGCACCGTGAGGCCTGCAACAAGTACTACAACGCCCTGCCCGCAGTGGTGGAGAAGTACATGGCCAAGGTCAACGAAAAGCTGGGCACCAACTATCAGCTGTTCAACTACTACGGCGCTCCCGACGCTGACCGTGTGATCGTAGCCATGGGCTCCGTCAACGACGTCATCGAGGAAGTCATCGACTACCTGAACGCCCACGGCGAGAAGGTTGGTTTGGTAAAGGTTCGCCTGTTCCGGCCCTTCTGCCCCGAGAAGCTGATTGCCGCCATCCCCGAGTCCTGCAAGAAGATTGCTGTTCTGGACCGCACCAAGGAGCCTGGCTCCCAGGGCGAGCCCCTGTACATGGACGTGGTTATGGCTCTGGCCAAGGCCGGCCTTACCGGCATCCAGGTCATCGGCGGCCGTTACGGTCTGGGTTCCAAGGACACCCATCCCGCTTCCATCTTTGCCGTTTACGAGGAGCTGGCTAAGGCTGAGCCCAAGCACGAGTTCACCATCGGCATCGTGGACGATGTGACCAACCTGTCCCTGGAGGAGAAGGTCTCCCCCAACACCGCCGCGGAAGGCACCATCGAGTGCAAGTTCTGGGGTCTGGGCGGCGACGGCACCGTTGGCGCCAACAAGAACTCCATCAAGATCATCGGTGACCACACCGGCAAGTATGTACAGGCTTACTTCCAGTACGACTCCAAGAAGACCGGCGGCGTGACCGTTTCCCACCTGCGCTTCGGCGACAGCCCCATCAAGAGCCCCTACTACGTGAACAAGGCTGACTTTGTGGCTTGCCACAACCCCTCCTATATCACCAAGGGCTTCAAGATCGTGCAGGACGTAAAGCCCGGCGGCGTGTTCCTGATCAACTGCCAGTGGAACATGGAGGAGCTGGAGCATCACCTGGACGCCGCTTCCAAGCGCTACATTGCCAACAACAACATTCAGCTCTACACCATCAACGCCATTGACCTGGCTATCAAGGTGGGCATGGGCAAGCGTACCAACACCATTTTGCAGTCCGCTTTCTTCGCTCTGGCCAAGGTTATGCCCAGCGAGGAAGCCATCGGCTACATGAAGGCCGCTGCTGAGGCCTCCTACCTGAAGAAGGGCCGGGATGTGGTTGAGAAGAACTGGGATGCCATCGACGCCGGCGCTACCGCCTTCGTAAAGGTGGATGTGCCTGCTGCCTGGGCTACTGCCGAGGACAAGGTGGTTGACCATGCTCTGGAAGGCCGGGAGGACACCGTCAAGGTGGTCAAGAACATCCTCACCCCCGTGGGCAAGATGGACGGCTCCAGCCTGCCTGTTTCCGCCTTCATGGACTACGCCGACGGTCAGTTTGCTCTGGGCGCTTCCGCCTACGAGAAGCGCGGCGTTGCCGTGACCGTTCCCACCTGGGATCAGACCAAGTGTATCCAGTGCAACAGCTGTGCTTATGTCTGCCCCCATGCTACCATCCGTCCCTTCGCACTGACTGAGGAAGAGGCTGCTGCCGCTCCCGCCGGTGCCAAGATTGTTCCTGTGAAGGCCGGCAAGGGCAAGGGTGTTTACACCTTCTCCATGGCCGTTTCTCCCCTGGACTGCATGGGCTGCGGTGTCTGCGTTGGCGTATGTCCCGTGGGCGCTCTGACCATGGTTCCCCAGGAGCAGGAAGCTGCCCAGCAGGATGTGTTCAACTACATGGTCTCCAAGGTCTCCGAGAAGCCCGAGCTGCAGGATAAGTCCGTGAAGGGCAGCCAGTTCCGCAAGCCCCTGCTGGAGTTCTCCGGCTCCTGCGCCGGCTGTGCCGAGACCAGCTACGCCCGCCTGATTACTCAGCTGTTCGGCGACCGGATGTATATCTCCAACGCCACCGGCTGTTCCTCCATCTGGGGCGGTCCTGCTGCTACCTCTCCCTACTGCGTAAACGAGGATGGTCACGGTCCCGCATGGTCCAACTCCCTGTTCGAGGACAACGCTGAGCATGGTCTCGGTATGTACACCGCACAGGCCGTTCTCCGTGAGTCCCTGAAGAAGAAGGTGGAGAAGGTCCTGGAGTCCACCTCCTCTCAGGAGCGGAAGGACGCCTGCCAGGCTTGGCTGGACACCTTCGACAACGGCGAGGCCAACAAGGCTGCCACCAAGGCACTGGTTGCCAACCTGGAAGCCAATGTGTGCTGCGACACCGTGAAGGACATCCTGAGCCAGAAGGAGTACCTGTCCAAGAAGTCCATCTGGATCTTCGGCGGCGACGGCTGGGCCTATGATATCGGCTTCGGCGGCGTGGACCATGTGCTGGCTTCCAACAAGGACGTCAACATCTTCGTGTTCGACACCGAGGTTTACTCCAACACCGGCGGACAGGCTTCCAAGGCTTCCAACATCGGTCAGGTTGCGCAGTTCGCTGCCTCCGGTAAGGAGACCAAGAAGAAGTCCCTGGCTGAGATCGCTATGTCCTACGGCTATGTGTACGTGGCTCAGATCGCCATGGGCGCTAACCAGGCTCAGACCATCAAGGCCATCACCGAGGCCGAGGCCTACAACGGACCTTCCCTGGTTATCGGCTACGCTCCCTGTGAGATGCACTCCATCAAGGGCGGCATGATGAACTGCCAGGCCGAGATGAAGAAGGCTGTGGACTGCGGCTACTGGAACCTGTTCCGGTTCGATCCCACCAAGGAGACCGGCAAGTTCACTCTGGACTCCAAGGCTCCCAAGGGCGGCTATCAGGAGTTCCTGATGAACGAAGCCCGTTACAGCCGTCTGACCCGTGAGTTCCCCGAGCGTGCAACCGATCTGTTCGCTAAGAACGAGGCTGCTGCCAAGGAGCGTTACGAGCATCTGCTGAAGCTGGTTGAGGTCTACAAGGACTAATTCCACAACAATAGCAAACCGCCCCTGGTTTCCCAGGGGCGGTTTTTTCGGAAAGGTGACGTATTTATGCTTTGTACAGTTGTGGATATCCGGGGAGACTATGCCCTGGTCCGCTATACCGACACCGGGGTGGAGTCTGAGGTGGCTCTGGCCCTTCTGCCCTTTGGCGTAGACATTGGGGACACCCTGAAATTTGAAAATTATGAATTTTCCCGAGTGTAATGCCGACTGTTGCATTCTTTCCTTTTTTGTGGTAAACTATCTAGAAAAGAGGGAGGGATGGCCATGCAGATTCAGGAATCCGGGGAGATGTATCTGGAAACCATTTATATTCTTACCCAGCAAAAAGGCCATGTCCGCTCCGTGGACATCAGCGAGTATATGAATTACAGCAAGCCCAGCGTCAGCCGGGCTGTGGGCATTCTCAAATCCGGCGGCTATATTCAGGTGGAGGCGGACGGCTCCATTCTCCTGACGGAAACGGGGCTGGAGATTGGGAAGAAAATCTATCAGCGCCACACGCTTTTAACAAAGGTGCTGATTCAGCTGGGTGTCAGTCCGGAGCAAGCGGCAGAGGATGCCTGCAAAATGGAACACGCCATCAGCGATGAGACCTTCCAGGCGCTGCAGCGGCATCTGCATATGGAAAAATGAAAGCTGGAATTGGGGAATCCCAATTCCAGCTTCTTTTTATACCTTTGCTTCTTCCTGATTGGTGATAATCTGGCAGTGGTTCTCCACCACGGAATTTTCCAGAATAATCTCACCAATGGAGTCCGCCTGGATTCTGCCCTCTGCCGGGTTCTTCACCGAGTCGATGTGGCCCCGGATGTCCGCCTGTACCTGGGAGTACTCAAAAGACAAATCCGTCCCCTCCATGGTGCAGTTGATGAGCTTCAGATTCTTGCAGTAGCACAGAGGCTGGGTGCCCGTAATGTGGCAGTCAATGAAGGTCAGACCGTCGGAATACCAGCCCAAATACTCCCCCTTTACCTGACAGTTCCGCACCGTCACATTCTCTGCGTGCCAGAAGGCATCCTTGGTGTCCAGGATAGAGTCGGTGATGGTGACGTTTTTGGTGTATTGGAAGGAGTACTTTCCCTTCATTTTCAGCCGGTCAATCTGCAAATCCTGGCTGTCCAGGAATATGTACTCGGAGGTAATGTCACAGCCGGCAATCTGAATGCCCCGGCACTTCCAGCCAAACTCCGGAGACTCTGCCCGGGTGTTGGCCACCGCCACATCCTGGCACTCCCGCAGGCACTTGATGCCCCCTAAAGTGCTTCCGAAAATTTTCCCCTCCTTGGCGTACCAAACGGCCGCGCGGCAGCCGGTGTCCATGGTGCAGTCCCCCAGGGTAAAGCCCTCCACGTGCCAAAGGGGATACCGAAGAGAGAAGCTGCAATTCTCCAAAGTCACATTTCTGGCCTCTTTCAGGGCGGACTCGCCGTCCGCCGGGCCTTCAAAACGGCAGTTGACCACCGCCGTATCCTGCAAATGGTACAAGGCTCTTTCTTCGTCAAATACCTGATTTTCGATTTTCATTGTGTATCCTCCTCAATTCCCTGCATTTCCAAAAGTTCCAATACCTGCTGCCCCCGCTGGGTAAGCCCCATGCTGCCATGGACGGGATACCCCACATAGGCACTCATGTCGGCACCTTTCAGGGGCGCATCATAGGAAATATCAATCAGCCCCCGCTTTTCCAGGCACTGCAATACCAGGCTGTATTCCTCCCGGGAAAGGGTGGAATCTTCCAGATAAACCGGCACCATATCCTCCCGGCGGCGGGCAACCGGCAAAAAGGAATACTGCCCCAGGGTTTGCAGAACCCCCATTTCTCCGGAAGTCAGCTCCAAAGAAGCGGAACAGCCGGTGCAGCCGCCGCAATTTCCGCCGCAGCCCCCGCAGGACTGTGGATTCCCCATAGACATTCTCCTTCTTTGTACGTTTCCCTTATTATACCCATTTCTTTTTGGGTGTGCAAGCCCTTTTTCGATGGATAAGCCCCAAAGCCCTTTGGTATCCTTTGGGCAGGAGGGATGCAACCATGAAGAACAAACGCCTGCAACTCATCTTTTGCCTTGCCCTGCCTCTGGCGGTGGGCTTGGCCGCTTCCTGGGTCAGCGGCGGCTCAGAACTATATGACAAACTGATTCTGCCCCCACTGTCTCCCCCCGACTGGGTGTTTCCGGTGATGTGGACAGCTCTGTATCTGCTCATGGGCTATGCCTCATACCTGGTCCTCACCTCCGGGATGGACAAGTCGGTAGTGAATCCTGCTCTGGGGGCTTATCTTGTGCAGTTGTTTTTGAATTTTCTCTGGCCGGTGGTATTTTTCGGTCTGGTGCGCTTTGCTGCCGCCTTTTTGGTTTTGGTCCTTTTGTGGATTGCCATTTTCATCACCATCCGGCGGTTTTCCCCCATCTCCCCCCTGGCAGGAAAGCTCCTGATTCCCTACCTGGTTTGGGTGAGCTTTGCCGGGTATCTGAACGCCGGTGTTTGGCTTCTGAACCAATCCAATCCTTTTCTTTGATAAAAGCCGGGAAATCACGGAAAAAGTTGTTGCATTCCCAAAGGATTTGTGGTATACTACATCGTGTGTCCGGCGTCGGGCCGCATGTATTGGGATGTCGCCAAGCGGTAAGGCACCAGACTTTGACTCTGGCATTCGTAGGTTCAAATCCTGCCATCCCAGCCATTTGATCCGCTAGCTCAGTTGGCAGAGCAACTGCCTTTTAAGCAGTGGGTCCGGGGTTCGAATCCCCGGCGGGTCACCAAATTATTTAGTTGCTTGATGCCGCAGGTTAAATGCCTGCGGCATCAAGCGTTTAAAAACATTTATCTTTTCACTATATATGGTTTGCATAAGAACGCCATAGATTTTTGGTAATCTGATAGGGGTTTAGGCCTCTGTACTTCACACGAAAGCGGCACTCAGCCATCTATTTTGGAAAATACCAACATATTGGTGCAAATACCACAGAGAGGTCTATGAAGAACTATTGTGACTATGACTCAATAATCCATTATCAACCTGGCGAGTTTAATAAAAAATACAAGACCGTCTTGTCTGGAAAAACAATAGAAATCGACCGCATTCAATACGCCTCTCAAGTTGTTAACAGCTTTCGAAACGGTGAATATAAGTCTTTTCGTACGGTGGAACCCCTTATCCTCTATCGTATATTCGGGCAGTACCGCAGTCCAGAAAACGCAGTCACGAAAGGAGCCAAATTGTTCGGAGGTTTTGCTTCAACTGAGTTTGCGGAATCCGTAATTGACGCAAAACTTCGGCTGGCACTTGATCCTTCGTGGATGAATACAAAGATGTATGAGGCAAAACTTCTCATACCCCCGAATACGATTATCAGCGTTGGAATTGTCGCTCCAGTCCACTTAAAAAGTGGCACAATTCTACCCGGAGGTGCAGACCAGGTTTTATTACCGTTGAAATGGCCTGAAGACTGGATTACAGGCTATCGGAGAGTAACAAGTCGCCAATTGCAAACTCAGCCTTGTTTTTTACGATCAAAGCCTGCTGAATATGATACGAAAAATACCCTTTTTACTAAAATATGTCCGGCGTGCGGTTGTGAACAAACGAGGCCATTGTTAGAAAGTGAACGGTTCACCATTACCGGTAAAAACGGGAATCAATACATAATGAATAATGTGTGCTTAAATCCTCAATGCCAGTATTACTGGTAGTGGGATTGGCTAAGTTATTCGAAATATTTTTCCGCCAAAACATCACCCCTGCCCACAGTATCACAGCACATATATGTTGCTGTAATGCCTCTAAATTCCAAACGCAAAAGTGCTCGGAATTTTTACAAATTATTTCTTTATGCTTCCCGATTCACTCACTTTTATTGTCTCCCCGGGATTTTGGAGAAGAAACAGGTAATTGAGATAAGTAGATGTGCGCCCCTCTATTCATCCTCAGAAATTGCAAAGGAGGAAAGAGAATGCAAAAGATTCAGTATAAAAACTTAATCATCCGTCAAGCCGAAGCTGCCGATGCAAGGCAGCTTGCAGCCTGGTGGAATGACGGTGCCCTGATGGCACACGCAGGTTTCCCTAACGGTGTGGGGACAACGGAAGAAGAGGTCGTAAAGGGGCTGGGCAAAGGCCCCCTGATTATTCAGGAAAATGATCGATTGATTGGGGAGTGCAATTACCGGAACCTGAATAACGGTGTTGCCGAAATTGGCATCAAGATTTGTGAGACCGATTGTCAAAATCGGGGGGTCGGCAGAAAAGCCCTAAGCATGCTCATTGACTGGCTGTTCAAAAATGGCTATCAAAAAATCATTCTCGACACCAATCTGAAAAATACCCGTGCGCAGCATGTTTATGAATCCCTTGGTTTCCAAAAGGTAAGAACGAACATAGATGCCTGGAAAGATCAGATAGGTCAGCTTCAATCCTCGGTGGATTACGAACTGGTTGAGAAGGACTTTATAAGCTACATCACTGACGACCTTTCTTTTTAAAATCCCCTGGATTATGCCAAAATTCGTGTATGCTAAAACCTGGATAAGCACTCGGTGCCTATCCAGGTTTTTTCTTTATTTCAGCCGTCCATATTGTTTGAGATAGAAAATCAGAGACAGTAGGCCGGGTATGGCGATGTAGAGGAGCAAGGCTCCAACGGAAACCCGGGCAACTGCATCCAGGTCTTTGCAGGACAGGGTAGCTGCCACATACAGCACCGTAATGGGCAAGGCAATGATCCCCAGAATTTTATGGGCCAGGTTCCAGGTGGGTTCGTCCAGCACCGTCCAGGGCAGCCGCAGTCCTGTATGCCGCTGGAAAGGCAGTCTGGGAGAGACGGCGCCGAAAAAGAGAAACAGGCAGGAAAATAGCCCCACCAGGAGCCACTTCTCCTGGGTCTGGGATAAAACAACCCTTCCCGTTCCCACAAGGACGCTCAGAAGCATCAGCCCCGCAAAAAGCCCTCCGTCAAAAATCGTAACCAGCTTTAGCAGCCGGTTTTGTGCCGGGGAAATCTGCCCCTGGCACAAAAGGGGCAGATTCCGGTAGAGAATCCCCAGAGCCAGCAGGATGCACACTCCCACGGAAACCGCGGAAACCACAAGGCTTTCCACCGCCAGAGCGACGCCCAGAGCCAGGAAGGAGAGAAAGAGGATTTTCCCCCGCTGCCTTCCCGCCAGGGCCGTCTTTTCCAGCCGCCGGTTCCGTTCCGCCAGTTCCTCATTCACTCTGGCCAGTTCCGCCGACAGGTTCTCCCCCTTTTGGGGATTATCCAACAGCGTCTCTACCGACACCCCCAGCACCTGAGAAAGGCGTAAGAGCGCCTGGGCGTCCGGCGCCGACAGATTCTTTTCCCATTTGGACAGGGTCTGCCGGACAACCGGAATCTGAGCCGCAAGCTGCTCCTGGGTAAGTCCCCGGGCTTTCCGGTATTTCTGAATGTTATCTCCCAACATTGCGGTATCACCATCCTTGCCGTCATTATAAGATGGAAGGACTATCTTGTAAAGCAACAGCTTTTAACATCCCATAAAGTCACCCCGGAGCAAGGAAAATCCTTGGCTCCGGGGTGTGTTTTATCCCAGGTAGGTGTATCCGGCGGCTTCCACCGCTGCCTTCAGCTCCGCCTGGGGGATTTTCCGGGTGGATTCCACTGTGGCGGTGCCGGCAACATGGTCGGCGGTGGCGGAGGTCACCCCATCAATGGCAGACAGGGCCTTTTCCACATGGGCCTTGCAATGGGTACACATCATGCCTTCGATTTTTACCGTTACTTTCATGGTTTCATTCTCCTTTTTGGGTTGGATTATGGTATTTTCCCGGGGTTTTGCCCCGATTTTGGCGAAGTTCAGCCGAAGGGCGTTACTCACCACGCAGAAGCTGGAAAGGCTCATGGCCGCCGCTCCAAACATAGGGGTCAGCTCCCAGTGGAAGATGGGCAGAAACACGCCGGCAGCCAGGGGGATGCCCAGCAGGTTATAGAAAAACGCCCAGAAGAGATTTTCGTGGATGTTCCGCAGGGTGGCACGGCTGAGCTTCACAGCGCTTACCAGCTGGCTCAGGCTGCTGTTTACCAGCACCACATCCGCCGAATCGATGGCCACATCCGCACCCGCGCCAATGGCCACACCCACATCCGCCGTGGCCAGGGCCGGAGCGTCGTTGATGCCGTCACCCACCATGGCCACTTTGCCCTGCTTTTGCAGGGACTGGACCGCCTGGGCTTTTCCGTCGGGCAGCACGTTGGCAACCACCCGGTCAACCCCGGCCTGCTTGCCCACGGCCTCGGCAGTTCTGGTATTGTCTCCGGTGATCATCACCACCTGGATGCCCAGGGTTTTCAGCTCTCCGATGGCCTGGGCGCTGTCCGGCTTCACCGGGTCGGCTACGGCAATCACACCTGCAAGCACACCGTCACAGGCAAAGTACAGCGGTGTTTTTCCCGCCTGGGAAAGGGCCTCGGCCTGAAGCCGGGCAGCTTCTTCCAGGGGGGCAAAGTCACGGATAAAGTCAGGCTTTCCGGTGGCCACAGCCCTTCCCTGCCAACGACCAGTCAGGCCGTTGCCCGGGTAAACCCGGAAGTCCTCCACCGGGGCAATGTCCAGGTTTCTTTCCGCCCCTTCCTGCAAAATCGCCTTGGCAAGGGGGTGTTCGCTGCCCTTTTCCAGGGAACAGGCCAGCTGCAAAAGTGCGGTCTCCTTCCAGCCTCCCAGGGGAATCACGTCTGTCACCTTGGGAGAGCCTTGGGTGATGGTTCCGGTTTTGTCCAGGGCCACGGTGTGAATTCTCCCCATCATCTCCAGGGCCGGGGCGTTTTTGAACAGGATGCCGTTTCTTGCCCCCAGGCCGCTGCCTACCATCACCGCCACGGGAGTGGCCAGGCCCAGGGCGCAGGGGCAGCTGATAACCAGCACCGTGATAGCCCGGGACAGGGCATCGCTCAAGGGCGCTCCCACAATCAGCCACACAACCAGGGTCACAAGGGAAATTCCCAGCACCACCGGGACAAAAATCCCTGCCACCCGGTCAGCCACCTTGGCAATGGGGGCTTTGGTGGCGGAAGCATCGGACACCATGCGGATAATCTGGGACAAGGTGGTGTCCTCCCCCACCCGCAAGGCTTTGCATTGGATGTAGCCGGTCATATTGATGCAGGCGGCGTAGACCCGGTCCCCTTCCTGCAAATCCACCGGGATACTCTCCCCGGTAAGGGCGGACTGATCCACGGCGCACTGCCCCTTCACAATCTCCCCATCCACAGGAATCCGTCCGCCGGGGCGCACCACAAAAATGTCTCCCACCTTCAGCTTCTCAATGGGAATCTCCTGCTCCTGGCCATCCACCAGTACCACCGCCGTCTGAGGCGCCAGGGCCATCAGCCCCTCCAGGGCCTTGGTGGTCTTTCCCTTGGCCCGGGCTTCCAGAAGCTTACCCAGGGTGATAAGGGCCAGAATCATGGCGGCGGATTCAAAATACAGGCCATGGAGCAGGTGGGCAGCCCGCTCAGCCTCTCCCGCCGCCTCCGCACCGGCCATGGCAAATACCAGCACCGTGCTGTAAATATAGCACACGCCGGCGCCCAACGCCACCAGGGTATCCATGTTGGGAGCCCCGTGGAGCAGGCTCCGGGCGCCGCTGACAAAGAACCGCTGGTTAATCACCAAAATGATGCCGCTAAGGAGCAGCTGGGCCAGGCCCGAGGCGGTGCTGCTGTTTTCCAGAAAGGCGGGCAGAGGCACATCCCACAGCATCCGTCCCATGGAAAGGTACATCAGCACTCCCAGGAAAATCAGGGAGGCAATCAGCCGGGCAGGCAGGTTTCCGGTGGCCTTCTCAGTCTTCGGGGTTCGGGTCTTTTCCGCCCCCTTGGTACTGGCCTGGTAGCCAGCCTTTTCCACCGCAGAAATGACTTCCTGGGGCGAAACCTGCCCTTCCACGGTCATATCCCCGGTAAGGAGGTTCACAGAGCAATCCGTCACCCCCGGCACAGACCGGGCGGCTTTTTCCACTCGGGCGCTGCAGGCGGCGCAGGTCATGCCCTTAACAGTAAAGCGTTCCATTGTATCCCTCCTATTTCATCAGCTTTTGCAGGGTGTTCATCAGTTCATCGATGATTTCCAGCTGGTCATTGCGAATATCCCGCACCACGCAGCTGCGGATATGGGCCTCCAGCAGCTCCCGGTTGAAGCTGTTGATAGCGGCAGAGGCGGCAGCGGACTGCACCAGGATGTCTGTGCAGTAGGCATCCTCTTCCACCATTTTCCGGATGCCCCGAATCTGGCCCTCCAGACGGTTCAGGCGGTGAATCAGCTTTTTCTTCTGTTCGGCCTGCCGCTGGGTATTCTCATGCAAAGAGCAGCACTTTTCGCAGCGCATAATATCCCTCCTTCATATACCCCCAGGGGGTATATATATACCATAGCACAACGCCCACAAAAAAGCAAGCCCTTTCCAAATATTTTTGAAAAGACTTATCCTCTTCGTGGGCGAAAGCATTGCTACACCAATGTAAATACCGGCCGGCACCGCCCTACCGGGCTGCCGTTGTCATTATAAAGTACGCCCCCATGGAGACTTTCCAGCATGGCGTGGGTTTCCCGGTTTTCATAGCCCAGCTGGCGGAAAATCTCCCCAATCAGCAAAGGCCACAGGTTTTCCGTGCCGTCCGCCAGTTTCAGACAGATACCCAGCCCCTCCCTTTTCATACCGATGCCGTAGACCCCGTTGGCGCCGCCTTTGGCCACCAGGTTCGGGTCATGGTTGATGAGGGAGCAGAGGTAGCCGGTGCCCCGCATCATGTGGGGATACCGGTGGATTCTGGGGACGAAGGTTTTGGCTGCCATTTGGAGCTGCTCATCTTCGATACAGTCCGGGCAGGCCAGGTTTTTGAAGGCAATGGCAATGTGCTTCATGGGCACCGCAAACACCGGCACGCCGCATCCATCCACCCCCAGTCCCACCCGTTCCGTGGGATACTGAGACAGAGCCGCCACGGTGCGGAGAATCTCCTGCTGGGCGCAAGACTCCATTTTCCAGTAGTCCCGGATGTGCTCCGGGTCTAAGGCCTTTTGCAGCAGCATGGCCCCGGCGTGTTTGCCGCTGCAATTATGGTACAGCTTAGCAGGAGGCAGTCCCCGGGAAATCCGCTCCTCATTGGCCTCCCGGCTGCCGGGCGCCGTGGGCTTCATAATCAAATCCTCAGGATTTATACCGGTTTTGGCAAAAATGGACTGAAGGGCGGCGATATGGAAATCCTCACCTAAGTGGGAACCGGCAAAAATCACCGTTTCTTCCTCCGTCAGACCGTACTGTTTATCCAGTCCCCGGGCAATCACCGGCAGGGCCTGCAAGGGCTTGGAGGCGGAGCGGTAAAACACCACCTGCTCCGGGTCCCCCACGGAAGCCACCACCCGATTGTCCTTATCCACCACGCAGATATAGCCGTGATGCACCAAATCCAGAATTTCTCCCCGGTATTCCTCCGCCAGCACCGGCGCTATGGCTTTCATATCCATTCCCTCTTTTCAAAAAATCAGCAGCCGGACTAATCCGGCTGCGTAAAAACACACCATAACATAGTTATCATAGCACAAGCGCTGGCAATATGTCAATCATTTCCATGCAAAATCCTGGGTTTCTCTTTTTTGCACCATTTTTACTGAACATTTTTATAGGATATTCCCTATTGCAAAGAACGAAGCCCCATGCTATTATTTAGATACAAAGAGGTGATACCAATGATTTAGTCACCCCAGATTCCTATGAAAAAGGGAATCGAAAGACAGGCTTTCCCAGTTTCTTCCGATTACATAAATTTCTCTGAAACGACAATAAAGGAATTGGGTACGGGAGCAATTCACAGCTATTGATTTTGCGGAAGGTCGTGTCTTGAATCTGTAGAAAGAGAGGTTAACCAAGGATGTTAGATATCAAGAGTGCGCAGAAATAACCCTTGGCTGTAAGAGAATCGAAAGATTCCGCAGTCAAGGGTTATTTCTTTTTTATGCCGCCCCTGGGGCGGTTTTTTGTTTTACAGATCCAGCTTCAAATCGTTCTCTTTGATCCAGCCCCACTTCCGCAGCACCTGGCAGAACACCGTGGAAAGCACCGCCGGGAGGACAAAGCAAATCAGCGCCAACCCGATCCAGTCCATGGGGGTGATGGCCGCTTTCACACCGGAGGCCACATCGTTGACCCAGCCGGTATAGACGCCAATCTGCCCCACGAAGCCGCAGGTGCCCATGCCGGAGGACACGGCGGCGCCGTTCATCTCCAGCCGGAACAGGCAGGTAGCCAGAGGACCGGTGATGGCAGAGGCCAGGGTGGGAGGAATCCAGATTCTGGGGTTTTTCACAATGTTGGGCATCTGGAGCATGGAGGTTCCCACGCCTTGGGCTACCAGTCCGCCCCAGCGGTTTTCCCGGAAGCTCATCACGGCGAAGCCCACCATCTGGGCGCAGCAGCCTGCCACCGCGGCGCCGCCGGCCAGTCCGGTGAGGGAAAAGGCAGCGCAGATGGCGGCGGAGCTGATGGGCAGAGTCAGGGCAATGCCCACAATCACCGATACCAGCACGCCCATGAGGAAGGGCTGCAGCTCCGTGGCCCACATCACCGCCTGTCCCACGGCGTAAGCACCGGCGCCGATGGGAGCCGCCACCAGATAGGCAAAGCCGATACCCACCAAAATAGTCACAATGGGGGTCACCAGCAAATCAATTTTGGTCTCCTTGGACACCAGCTTGCCAAACTCCGAGGCCACCACCGCCACAAAGTATACGGAAAGAGGCCCTCCGGCTCCGCCCATGGCATTGGCGGCAAAGCCCACAGGAATCAGGGAGAACAGCACCAGATTGGGGGCATGGAGGGCATAGCCGATGGCTACCGCAATTCCCGGCCCCACCATGGCGCTGGCCAGCCCCCCGATGGTGTAGGACACCGCCCCTTCCCCTTTTCCGATGGTCACCAGGGTTGCCTGGAGAAAGCCGATTCCCAGCTGCTTGCCCAAGGTGTCCAGAATGGTACCCACCAGCAAGGTGCAGAACAGGCCCTGGGCCATGGCGGACAGGGCGTCGATGCCATAGCGCTTTCCGGAGAAAATAATGTCCTTCTTTTGGAAGAACGCCCGGATTTTAACCATAATATCCACTTCTTTCCATTTTCTTCTCTTGCAAAAAAGGTTCGGAATCGTCCCGAACCTATCGATATTACTATATCATAATCACAAAATCATGTCAACCGGAAACCCAAGGGAAAAATCTGCCTTTTTCACAAACTGGATATGAAAAACTCATACATCTTGCCCGGTTGCGCTCCTGGAAAGCCCATGGTATAATACAGGTAATAAGAGGTGTGTTATAAGCCGACAGCCCTCTTACACAGCCTTTCCTTTCGGTTCTCTCCTTGTGTAAATATTCATGCTCTTATGGAAGTACCTCAAATTTTGTCAGGGAACAGGCTGTGAGATTCCGCAGAACAGGAGGTTAACCAATGATAGAACCCAACAACGAAGAGAGATAACCCTTGGTGTCCATTGTGGTCAGGTGGTACACCAAGGGTTATTTCTTTGCTCCGGGGTGCCCCCGGTGGCAATTTCGCACGGTAGCTTTCTACTGTTCGTTACTTCCCTGCCCCGCCCGGTATCGGTGGGCAGTGCCCACGGACAATGCGCACGGTAGCTTTCTACTGTTCGTTACTTCCCTGCCCCGCCCGGTATCGTTACTGCGGTGGATGTTGGGTTGTGGATAACCTCTATCAAATACGATTTCAAAAGCAAACCGTCAGCTTACCGCCCCGCTGGCTCCCTCAGTCGCCTCCGGCGCCAACTCCCAATGGCCGAGAGCTTTTTTGCTTTTTCCTGTTGACATTTTCCCCGGGATGGGTTATACTGGTGTTAATCAATTAAACGCTTGCTTAATTGTTTAATCGAAAGGAGCCATTTCCCATGAAAAAGACCTACAAAATCCAGGTAGACTGTGCCAACTGCGCCAACAAGGCGGAATTAGCCGCTCAGAAGACCCCCGGTGTGAAAAGCGCCACGGTGAACTTTATGATGCAGAAGCTGATTGTGGAATTTGAAGAAACCGCAACGCCTGAGGAGGTTTTCCAGGCTCTCGTAAAAAATTGCCGGAAAGCCAGCCATGACTTTGAATTTCTTGGATAAAATGGGGTGATTTTATGACCAGAAAGCAGAAAATCATGCTCCTGCGGATTCTTCTGACCCTGTGCCTCACCATTCCCCTTTCCTTTGTTCCGGCAGAAGGGGTGGCCCGGCTGCTGCTTTACCTTGTCCCCTACCTGCTGATCGGGTATGACATTCTTTGGGAGGCGGGTATCGGAATCGCCCACGGGCAGCTGCTGGATGAGAACTTTCTCATGGCGGTGGCCACGGTGGGAGCGCTCCTTATCGGCTTCACCCGGACGGGAGATTATCTGGAGGCCATCGCCGTCATGCTCTTCTACCAGATTGGCGAGCTGTTCCAAAGCTACGCCGTAGGGAAAAGCCGGAGGAACATCGCGAAACTCATGGACATCCGTCCGGACTATGCCAACATCCGGGTAGACGGGGCCTTGGTGCAGGCCGACCCGGAGGAGATTGCCGTTGGCAGCATCATTGTGGTAAATCCCGGAGAGAAGGTGCCCATTGACGGCGCTGTGGTATCCGGCGTCTCCACCCTGAACACCAGCGCCCTCACAGGAGAGAGCCTGCCCCGCCAGGTGCAGCCGGGAGACGAGATTATCAGCGGCTGCATTAACCTTTCCGGTGTGCTGGAAATTCGCACCACCCGGGAGTTTGGGGACTCCACCGTATCCAAGATTCTGGATCTGGTGGAAAACGCCACCTCTGCCAAGTCCAAATCCGAGCATTTTATCTCCAAATTTGCCCGGTACTACACCCCCATCGTCTGCGGCGCAGCCCTGGCTCTGGCAGTGCTGCCGCCCCTTGTCCGGATGCTGTTCCTGTCCCTCAGCCCCGACTGGTGGGACTGGGTGTATCGGGCCCTGACCTTCCTGGTCATCAGCTGTCCCTGCGCTTTGGTTATCAGCATTCCCCTGACTTTCTTTGCCGGAATCGGCGGAGCCAGCCGGGAGGGAATTCTGGTGAAGGGCTCCAACTATCTGGAAGCCCTGGCTCAGGCGGAGACGGTGGTATTTGACAAAACCGGCACCCTCACCACAGGAGAATTTTCCCTGGCAGGTATTTATTTCAACACCTTGCCGGAGGAAACCTTACTCACCTATGGGGCGCTGGCGGAAAGCGCTTCTTCTCACCCCATCAGTAAAAGCATTGTAAAGGCCTATGGGAAGCCATTGGATGAAAACCGGGTGCGGAACATCCAGGAGCAAAGCGGCCTGGGCGTCACCGCCCTGGTAGATGGGATTCCCGTGGCCCTGGGAAGCCCCCGGCTCATGGCCTCTCTGGGGCTGAACTGCCCGGAGCCGCCCCAGCCGGGAACGGCGGTACACATGGCGGTAAACAGCGATTATGCCGGGTGCTTCCTCATCGCCGACCGGCCCAAGGCCACCGCCAAGGCGGCGATTCAGGATTTGAAGGCCGCAGGAGTAAAGCAGACCGTCATGCTCACAGGAGATTCCCATGCCATTGCCCGGGATGTAGCCAAGCGCCTGGGGGTAACGGAGGTTTACAGCCAGCTGCTGCCGGGGGATAAGGTACAGAAGGTGGAGGCGCTGCTGGCTCGCAAGTCTCCCAAGGCCACCCTGGTCTTTGTGGGAGACGGCATCAACGACGCGCCGGTATTGGCCAGAGCGGATATTGGCATTGCCATGGGAGCCATGGGCTCCGATGCGGCCATTGAAGCGGCGGACATTGTACTCATGGACGACAATCCCCAAAAAGTCGCCCTGGCTATGAAAATCTGCCGGAAAACCATGTCCATCGTCCGTCAGAATGTGGTTTTTGCCATCGGCGTGAAGCTTTTGTGCCTGCTGCTGGGCGCGCTGAATCTGGCGGGACTGTGGCTTGCCATCTTTGCGGATGTGGGAGTCATGGTGCTGGCGGTGCTCAACGCCATGCGGGCCCTCTCCACCCGCCGCCTGTAATAAGGAGGTTTTCTATGTATCCCCTTCCCCACGACCACGGTCAGGCCATGGAGCAGCTGACCCATATGCCAAAGCCTGAGGATTTTCAGGCCATTTCCCGATACTTTACCCTCTTAGGGGACAGCAGCCGGGTGCGGATTTTCTGGGTGCTGTGCCATTGCCGGGAGTGCGTCACCAACCTGTCCGCCATGGTGGAGATGTCCGCCCCGGCGGTGAGCCACCACCTGCGGCAGCTGAAAAACGCCGGATTGGTGGAAAGCCGCCGGGAGGGCAAGGAGGTCTACTACGCCGCCGCCCATACCCCGGTGGCCCGGCTCCTCCACGACGCCATTGAAGAAATGGAGCAGATTACCTGCCCCGGAAGATAGTGAAGCACCGCCCCGGATTGGCAAAAGCCAATCCGGGGCGGTGTATCTATTGCAGTCTGCCATCTTGAAGCATATAGTTTGTTTTTGCGGCTTTTGCCAGCTCCACATCATGGGTAATCAGCACCACCGCCCGGCCTTTTTCGTGTTCTCTGGCCAACAGATGCATAATCATATCCCGATTTTTGTGGTCCAGGTTCCCGGTGGGTTCATCCGCCAGAATCAGGGACGGATCCAAAATCAGTGCCCGTGCAATGGCTACCCGCTGCTTTTCTCCTCCGGACAGGGTTGTGACCTTTTGCTGTAATAGCGGGCCAACATCCAGCAGCTCCACCAGTTCCTCAAAATCCTGCACCCCATTGTGCCGATTGTATAAGGTGGGCAGCAGGATATTCTCCCGGCAGGAAAGGGTGGGGATCAGATTATAGGACTGAAAAATGAAACCAATGTTTTCCAAACGCAGTCGGGAGTAGTCGACATAATTCCTTATCCGTATCCCATTGAACAGATACTCTCCCCCGTCATAGCCCTCTACCAGACCCAGGATATTCAAAAGGGTGGATTTTCCGGAGCCGGACTTGCCCAGAATGGAAATATAGCTATCATTGGTGACAGACAAATTCACGTCCTGCAGCACCGGTCTGAGATAGGATTTCTGCAAATGGGAAATGCCGATGTTCAGTTCATTCAAAATATGTCACACCTCCTGCCTGTTCACTCGGCTTTCAGGTATTCCACGATTTCCACCCGGGTGGTCATGTAAGCAAATGCCACGCCGAACAGCACCGTCAGGCCAACGCTGCAAATTAAAAATTGCGCAAGAGAGTAAGGCGACAGGTAAGCAATCCAAACGATATGATTTCCCAGCTGCTGATACAGCTTATACCCAATAGCCAACACCGTCACCAGGGAAACACTGATGAGGATATTCACCAGAGTAACCAGAACCCCCTCCACCACAAACTGTATCACGATTTTTCCGGCAGATGCTCCCAGCGCCCGCTTTACTCCGATTTCAAACCGCCGGGTATTCAGAGCATTGGAGAAACAGCCGAAAAGATTGACACTCAGTACAATCAGCAAAATCATGGATGTGAGCATTTTGGACTGTGCCTGGATTTGCTGCTGCTGTTTGGCTTCGGTCTGGGCCTGGTACACGCTGTGGCACACCACCGTGGTCTGGGCCACGCTCTCCAGCTGCCGGCAGTAGGCAACCACCTTTTCCGGGTACTGGGTATAAACCATTACCTGCATTTTCTCCTCACCTGCTTCCCTCTCCATACCGTTGAGATTCGAGGCGCCGGCATAGAGCTGAATGTTGCCCGTGAGACTTCCCTGGTAATCATATGTCAATGGCGCTTCTCCGGCCTGGGGATGGTCAGCTGCAATGCCCACAATCTGCAATGTCAGAAATTTCACCTCATTGTAGCCATCGGGGATGGGAACATCCATAGAAACCGGCAGGGATGCATCCCCAAAAAAGCTCCGGTATGCCGACTCATTGAGGATGGCCTCCCCTTTTTTCAATGGAAAACCTTTTCCCGAAATTACCTCTGTCTTGGAGGCATAGAGAATACCGTTTTCCGGCTCAACACACTCCCGGAAAACAATATTTTCATTTTCCGGCAGCCAAATCACATTGGCGTACACATTGTCATATTGGGGCATGACGGCGGTGGTGGTAAAGTAGGCATAGCCATAGGCTCCTTCGTCCTCCTCCTTTATCTGCTGCAGCAGGTCGTAAAAGATATTGGCCCGATTGGTATAGGTATAGGCAGTTACCACCTCCACAGGGGTGGCAAAAACCTCCTTATAGGTATTGTACTGGGAGGAATCCACAAAAACCAGGTAGCCCAGCAGCACCGAGAAGGACAGGATAATAGAGATGGACAGCATGGCATAGCTGCGCAGGTTCCGCATTGCCATTTTTATCCCATGAAACAGCAGATTCTCTCTGGGCGGTCTGCCTGTCCTTTCAGCCTTCCTCATGGTTCACTCCTTCCACCAGAGCCTTATAGCCGGTATCACAGCAGGTGCCTTCCTCCACACCGGTAATACAGATTTGCGAGCCATTGGAATAGCCAATCCGCACAGGTGCCTCCCGGACAAAATAGCCCTCCTCATCCAGAACCCGCACAAAATACCCTTCCTGATCCGGCTTTTGGTAAACGCAAGATACATCTACCACCAGTGTCTGGGGGAATACCTTTCCGGTGTAAAGGGTCAAGTCCTGAATCTGCTGCCCATAGACTAGATCCTCCCGGTCATAGGTGAGCAAAACCCGGGTGCCGCTTTCACTGCAAATGGGAGAGATGTACTTTACCGTCAGTGCCACCCCATTTTCGTCCGTCAGATTCAGATTGCTCCGCTGCATAATACCCACCTGAACGGGGGTAAGGTTGCACTCCAGCACCAGATCATCCAGAGGCTCCAGACCCAGATAGGGGGAAGACCCCATGGAAATCTCCCGTATGACCCCGGCAGATTGGGCAAGAATTTCCTCCTCTTTGTAGTAGCCAATCAGTTGCCCTTCCTGCACCGGGTCTCCCACAGATACCTGCCAGCGTATGGCGTAGGGGTCTTTGTATTGGGACAGTTCCATATAAGTGTAACCACCGCTGACCACCCTGGCACTAATCTGTGTGGTTTCCTTCATATCCACGACGGAAACGATACAGCTTTCTCCATACCCCCGCTCCCGTCCCAATTCCACCACCGGTGCAACGTACTGCTGCTGCTCTGCCTGAGACACCTGGTAAAGGGCAAAGACAGGCAGCAAAAACAGCGCCGCCAGCACCAGTAGAATCAAACCATTGACAGCCTTTTTCCAAGCCTTCATATCGTTATTCTGCCTTTCCATATATCAACCGGTAACCCAGCATGTCGTATCCGTCCAAGGCCGCCTGGTACTCATAGCCGGTTCCCAGCCGCTGCCAGAAGAAAATGCTGATGGGGGATGTATATACCACGCCGTCCGTCCCCTTCCAGTCCACCAGCAGCACGCAGTTGCAGTTTTGCCACAGCTTGTTGGCGGTTGCCGGGTCGCATACATACACCGCAATTTGGACTATGTCCCCCTTGGAAAGTGCGAAAGGCTCCTGCAAATCCCACTGCATGGTCATGGTGTTGCCCGTTTGGTCAGTGACGGTAATCTCCGCCCTCTGCACCTGGGCTTCCGGGTTTTCAAAATACCGGATGTTCTCCAGGTTGCAGTCTGCGTTGGCTGTAAACTGAACTCCATCGATACCGAAGCACCCATCGGTGTTAACCTCTATATATTTAAGATCAAACATAAATGTATCGCACTGCAATTCAGGGGCATTCCCCGGGATGGTACCGTAGTCATACTCCTCATCTGTCATGGTTAACCCTTCCAAGGTATAGTGCTTGCTCACGCCGCCTATCGTCAGAGTAAACTCCGATACATCATAATACTCCATATCCTGGGGAATAATTGCCAGCGTATACAGGTAAAGATCCGGCACGCTTTCCTCCGGCAGCTCCCGGAAAGCCTTTACCACCCCAAGCATCTCCTCCTGCTCCTCCCGGCTCAGCTTTCCCTGGTTGTACTGCCAAACCTTCTCCGGGGTGTAGCCCTGATACAGCAAAACAATGTCTTCTCCTAAATATTCGGAGGGGTTATCATTGTAGCCATAAAAATCGTCCACCAGAGTGGCAACCACCGCAGCATCCCCGGGAACTTGAATCTGAATGTCCTCCTGGGTCAGAGGGCAGGCAGAAATCAAATGAAAATTCGCCCCGTTGCAGACGGCAAAGGAACCTCCCAAGGCATGGACATTGCAGTTTTGGCACATAAGTTCAAAATAGTCCGGTGCCACCTGGGGCAGCACCAGCCGCCCCTTCTCCGGGGCCTCCGTCTGCTGAGAATCCTGCTGTCCCTGTGTGGTCTCCTCCGGTGAATCCTGTTCGCACCCCCACAGACAAAAGGACAAAAGCAGCGCAAATACCAAAAGCAACGCTGTTTTTCTCATGGAAATTCCTCCTTTCCTCTTTTGGAAAACCGGGCAGCTTCCCGGCAGGAACGCAGCAGGAAGCTGCCCATTTCCATTAACTTCCAACACGCATGAGAACAATTTCACAGGATATGGAAGACGGCACATAAGAAACGGAGCGATAATACAAGGATCTGGTGCCATTAGAGGATACCTCGTCTACATTCTCGTATATCGTGGCGCCGGGGAAAGAAGCACGAAAAACGTATTGCCCGCTGGCGGCAGAACCGGGGATTTTGTAGTAGTGCCCTGAGACGATAGAGCAGGTGACCCTGTCGTACAGGTAGGCACCATTTGCCAGTTCCACAAAAGTATTTCCATAAGAGGTGCTTGCGTTAATGTTAGCGGAGCTATTTTGAACCGCCTGCTTTGTCTGCACACACAGATAGTTTGTGTCCCGTCCACTGGTATGGGAAAACTGCGGTGTAAGAGCCGCACTGTATTTCGTACTGGCCAATACGGAAGTGAGCTTCGCTGTGGTGGTATGTCTGCTGCTGCAACTTACAACTTTTGAAAATGTACCTGTTTTCACCGGAGAGGCCGCCTGCGCTGTCAGGCAGAAAGCCAGACAAATCAAAAGTACCACCGCTACAAACACTCTGCGCTTTGCTACTTTTTTCATTGTTCATTACCTCCTGATTTTTCATATGTTCATACACGGATTCTATCGTTCAGACTGAATGCCCATGGGAATCCCCTCCTTTGTTCCGGGCTTCACCCCTCAGAGGACAGATAAGAAAATGCCTTTCCCGAATTTACTTCCTGCGTTCCTCTATGATGCGCCCAGTTTTCCCCTCACCTATATGTCTGCCAAAGTCGTTTTATGACATTTATTTTCAAAATTCCGCAAAAGTATTGATAGGGAATACAGTGCTTCTCCCAAACCGATGTGTCTTTCAGGTTTGTAATGATATTATATCAGTTTTGTCTATACATTGCAAGAAAAATTTAAAATTTTTTACATAATCGTCAAAACAGAATTATCCGTTGAGGAATCTTTTTCTTATTGTACATTTTTTCCCTGGCGGTACAGCTCCAGTACCTCCCGAGAGGGAGCTTTGGTGGCAAGGCTGACGAGAATCGCTGCCAGCAGGCCCAGCAGGACGCCGGGGATAATCTCGTAAACCCCTGTGCTCTTGAAGAACACCAGCCAGCCAATGTCTCCCAGAGCCCCGGCGGTGATACCTGCCAGGGCACCGGCAAAATTCAGCCGCTTCCAGTAAAGGCTCAGCATAATCACCGGCCCGAAGGCGGCGCCGAACACGCCCCAGGCGTTTTCCACCAGGGCCATCACCGTTCCGGAGGCGGGGTTGGCGGCGATGGCCACCGCCACCAGGGCAATGATGACTACTACAATCCGTCCCGCCCAGAGCATCTCCCGGTCGGAGGCCTGCTTCCGGAACACCGGCTTATACACATCGCTGGCAAAGGCGGAAGCGGAGGCCAGAAGCTGGCTGTCTGCCGTGGACATGGCGGCGGACAAGATGGCGGAGAGCAAAATGCCGGAAATCACCGCCGGAAAGATTTGGCGCACCATGAGGATGAACACCGTGGAGCTGTCCTCCAGCTCTCCCAGGAACATCCGCCCCACCACGCCGGTGAGCACCGACATGAGAAGAATAATCACCGTCCAGCTGATGCCGATGACGCTGGATTTTTTCAGCTCCCGGTCAGACCGGAGGGACATAAACCGAATGATGATATGGGGCATCCCGAAGTAACCCAAGCCCCAGGCCAGGCCGGAGACAATCTCCTGCCAGGAGGTGTTCATGGAAAAATATCCCTGGGGCAAGGCTCCCGGGTTTAAGTCCCCGGAAAACACCGTGAGCACAAAAATCGGGGCGATGAGCAAAGCACCCAGCATCAAAAGGCCCTGGAAAAAGTCCGTCCAGCAAACCGCCGAAAAGCCCCCCATAAAGGTGTAGCCCACAATCACCAACGCCGCAAAGTACATGGCCGCCTGGGCGTCCACCCCCATCACCGTATGGAAAAGGGTGCCGCAGGCCTTAATGGAAGAAGCGGTGTAAACCGTGTAGGCCACCAGGAAGATACCGGCGGACAGCAGCTGCAGCGCCTTACTCCGGGACAAAAACCGGTTGGTCAGGTACTGGGGAATGGTAATGGAATCCCCGGCGGCAATGGAGAACCGGCGCAGCCGGGGGGCTTCCAGCAGCCAGCTGGCGGCGTAGCCCAGTCCCAGTCCCACCGCTATCCAGACCTTCCCCAGTCCGGCAACAAAGACGGTGGCGGGCAGGCCCATCAGCACCCAGGCGCTCATATCCGACGCCCCGGCGGACAGGGCTCCCACCCAGGCGCCCATCTGCCGGTTGCCCAAAAAGTACGCCTTTTCTCCCCCGCCCTTGGAACGGAAGAGAAAGAACACCCCAATGCCCAGCATAAACACAAAGTACAGAATAAAAACCACCATTTCCGTGTACGCCATAACCTCTCCCTGCCTTTCATGCGATTTTTTCATGTTTCCATGCGATTTTTAGGTTGGTATGATTATACACCGGAAAAGGGCTCTATGCAAGGGTTCTTTTCCAAATCCACGGGAGAAAAAGGGCTTGTCAAGGGCCGGTCTTTTATGCTATTATTTACAAAACAGCATTCGTTTTTCGCATGAAAGGAGAATGGTCCTATGAGCCTACGGAAATATCAGGCTTTTGTGGAGACCGTCCGGCTGGGAAGCCTCACCCGGGCAGCCCAGTCCCTGGGCTCCACCCAATCCCGCATCAGCCACATTCTGGCAGATTTGGAAGAAGCGTTTGGCTTTCCCCTGTTAAGCCGCAGCCGCAGCGGCATCCAGCTGACCCAGGCGGGAAAGCTGCTGTTTCCCAAAATGCAGGCCATTTTACAGGAGGATACCGCTTTGCAGACCCTGGCCCGGGACATCCGGCAGGCAGACGCCGGCACCATCCGGCTGGGGGCATTCACCAGCGTGGCGGTCCATTGGCTGCCGGGGATTATCCGGGATTTCCAGGCACTCCATCCCCGGGTGGAGCTGAAGCTGTTCAACGGCGATTATGGCGACATGGAGCGGTGGCTGGAAAAGGGGGAGATTGATGTGGGCTTTGTGACCCTCCCCTCCCCCGGTCAGGTGCGCACCATTCCCCTGGCGGCAGATCCCTTGGTGGTGATACTCCCCCGGGGGCATCGGCTGTGCGCTCTGGAGGCCATACCCCCGGAGGAGCTGCGGGGGGAGGATTTTATCAGCCTGCTGCAAGACTCCGCCCATGACACCCACCGGGCTTTGGACGAAGCGGGAATCTCTCCTCACATCAAATTCACCACCAAGGACGATTATGCGATTCTTGCCATGGTGGAGCAGGGGCTGGGCATTGCCATCGTGCCCCAGCTGCTGCTGAAAGGCCACCGGGAGGATCTGGCGGTGCGCCCCCTGATCCCCGCCGTCAGCCGCACCATTGCCCTGGCTCTGCCCCATGAGGGAGAAATCCCCGCAGTAGAAGCCTTTTGCCAGAGTGTCACCGCCTGGCTCCGGGAAAATCCCCAATAAAAAAGGGGCTGCCACGGCAGCCCAATGTCATTAAGTTAAGAAAAGATAGACTTCGCAGGAATGCGGGGTCTATCTTTTTTGTAAATATCCCAAAAAAGACTTGACAACCAGGCAAAAATGT
>CASFFN010000019.1 GCA_949293985.1 uncultured Eubacteriales bacterium
GTGGTAACAATATCGGCGTAGGGTACCGGGCTTTGGTGAGCGCCGCCTGCCACCAGGCCGGCAATATGGGCCATATCCACCATCAGCACCGCCCCAACCTCATGGGCAATGTCCGCAAAGATTTTAAAATCAATGGCTCTGGGATAGGCAGAGGCACCGGCAATGATCAGCTTCGGCTGGTTCTTCTTGGCCAAATCCCGGATTTCATCATAGTCGATCAGGCCTGTCTCGTGGTTCACATCATAGGAAACGACATGGTAATACTTACCGGAGATGTTCGCCGGGCTGCCGTGGGACAGGTGACCGCCGTTGGCCAGGCTCATGCCCATCATGGTGTCCCCCGGCTGAAGAAGCGCCAGCTGTACGGCGGCATTGGCCTGGGCGCCGGAGTGGGGCTGCACATTGGCAAACTCCGCACCAAACAAGTCCTTTGCCCTTTGGATGCACAAGCTCTCAATCTCATCAATATACTGGCAGCCGCCATAGTAACGCTTACCCGGCAGGCCTTCCGCATACTTGTTGGTCAGAATGGAGCCCATGGCGGCAATGACGGCGGGTGAAGCAAAGTTTTCCGAGGCAATCAGCTCCAGGCCATCCTGCTGACGGTGCAGTTCCCGTTCCATCATCCGGGCAAGCTCAGGATCGAAGTGAGATACAAAGCCAATAGAATCAATGGGTTTTCCGTACATAGTCATTCTCCCTCAGTATAGAATTAGGGAAGCTCTGAAAAAATCGGCAAGAGCTGGCAGCGAGAGATTTTTTGTCAGACCAAAGGATGGGAAATTGGGGAATACTGGATGTATTCCCAATTTCAGAGTTTCCTTAGTAACAAAACAGGCAGTCCCTATAAAAGGACTGCCTCCACTTCCACACTGCCATCACAGCATCTCCGTCCGTTTGCCTGAGAGATTCGGCGTTCGCCTTGCACCTTCGGCACACAATTCAATGTGTTCTCCAGAGAGTCCTCACCTGCCGGTTGCGATACCTTCCGACAGAATCATAGGGTTTATTCCATTACATCCACAGTATACACGCTTTTTTTCCGCTTGTCAATCCGCTTTTCCCGTTATTTCTTTTGGAATAGTCCTTGCGGCAAAAGGGCATAAGTGCTATAATGAGAACACTACTATTATGTTCCACCGGAACGGAGGTTATACGAATGAAGAAAATTTTTCCTGTACTGCTCTGCCTGCTCCTTTTGGCCGGCCTCAGCATTCCTGTTGCGGCAGCTTCACAGGCAGAAACCTTGGCACAGCAGCTGGAAACCATGCGGCCCGCTTTGATTGCGCTTTTTGCCATTGCGGTTGTACTGGCGTTCTTATGCATTCTGTTTACTGTGATTTATATTGTAAACAGCAGCCGGAAAACCGCCAAAAAACGGCTGACTGGTCTTTTGGTCATGCTGTATGTCTGCACCCTGCTGGTGTTTGGCTGCTCCGCATGGTGCTTCCTGCAATTCAGAAATACGGAGCAAAGCTATTTGGAGGCTCAGACTACACAACCCACCCAGCCGTCCTCCGATACGACCCAGCCCCCTACCCAGCCGGGCACGGAGCCCACGAGCGAAGCTCCCACCGAACCGCCCACGGAGCCGGAACCCACATTGAACCCGACGCACACGGAACTCTCCGACCCTGCAAACTGGGGAATTCAGACGGAGATTATCGTGGACGGCCAGGTAGTGGACAGCTACCAGAGAGAGGAGAACATCAACTTCGGCAAACCGGAGGACTATTTCCCCTTCGACGGTGTCAGCTCCTTCCGTGGCAATAACTTCCGCAATGACGCCGCCTTCGGTACCGTCAATGTCCAAAGCAAATCTTTGGAGAAAATCTGGAGCCGCAACATCGGCAGCTTAAACAACTGGCCCGGCAGCGGATGGACCGGTCAGCCCCTGGTGGCGCGCTGGGATGAACAGACCAAGAAGAACATGAACCTCTATCCTGAAAAGAAAGAAAAGAAGGATCTGGTGGAGGTTATCCACGCCACCCTGGACGGCAATATTTACTTCTACGATTTAGAGGATGGTTCCTACACCCGTGACCCCCTGTATCTGGGAATGAACTTCAAGGGCTCCGGCTGTCTGGATCCCAGAGGATATCCCATACTCTATGTGGGTTCCGGTATCACCTACAACGGTACCGTCCCCAAAATGTATATGGTCAGCCTGATTGACTGCTCCGTGCTCTACTCCAAGGGCGGCTATGATTCCTATGCGCCCCGGGGATGGACGGCTTATGATGGCACACCCCTGATTGACGGAAATGCGGATACCCTGATTTGGCCCGGCGAAAACGGCATTATCTACTCCTTCAAGCTCAACACCTCCTACGACGCTCAGGCTGGTACCCTCACCATGACCCCCGACGAACCGGTGCGTCTGAAAATTACCACCGATGATATCCGTTCCGGCAGCCGCTGGGCCGGCTTTGAGACCAGCGCCGTAGGATTGGGAAAGTATATGTACCTGTCGGACAACACCGGTATGTTCTACTGCATTGATTTGAACACGCTGGAAGTTGTCTGGGCGCAGGATACCAAGGACGACTCCAACTCCTCTCCTGTTTTCCGTTGGGAGGCGGATGGCAACGGATACCTCTATTCTGCCCCGTCCCTGCACTGGAGCCAGAGCAACAGCGAGGGCACCATCTCCATATATAAAATCAACGCCAACACCGGCGAGATTGTTTGGGAGGTTCCGTTCGACTGCCACACCATTCCGGATTTGTCCGGCGGCGTTCAGGGCTCACCGGTCCTGGGTCGGGAGGGTACAAATTTGGAAAATATGATTTTCTATCCGGTAGCCAGAACCGACGGCTTCTATGACGGAAATCTGGTGGCTTTGGACGCCACCACCGGAGAAATCCTCTGGGATCACTATATGAACGCCTACGCCTGGAGTTCTCCTGTAGGTGTCTACACGGAAGATGGCAAGGGCTATCTGGTGATGTGCGATTCCACCGGCAATGTCATCCTTCTGGACGGTAAGACCGGAGAGGTTCTGGATTATGTGAATCTGGGCTCCAATATCGAAGCCTCCCCCATCGTATACGGCGATACCATCGTGATCGGCACCCGGGGCGGCCTGGTATGCGGTATTAAAATCAGCTGATTTTACGCCCACAGTTCTTTTACGAGAGCTGTGGGCGTTCCATTTTAATTTTTGTTGTTGACAAGTGAACATTTTTGTGATAGAGTGTCTCACGATGAAAAGAGGTGTGGATTTTGGAAACGGAGCGCTTTGAAACCTTTGCCAATCATATTGGCGGAATTTATTGGGATATTCAAAAACTCAAGGCAAAATGGAATGAAAAATTGGGACTAAAGTCCGTCCACATTTTCTGGGTATATCTGCTCAGAAAGCATCCGGAAGGACTTAGCTCTGCCGAACTGTCCCGCCACAGCCAATCCAACCGCTCCCTGGTCAGCCGGGAGATCCGGGAGCTGATTGATATGGGACATGTAACCTACCGGCAGGACCAGGAAAATCAACGCCATGGAAAGAAGCTGGTTCTGACTCCCTCCGGCTGGGAGATTTCCGAGTTCATCCGCAATACTTCTTTAGATATTCAAAATACGGTAAACAAAGGAATCCCAACGGAGGATTTAATCGTCTTTTATCGGACACTTACCACGCTCCAGCAGCGGTTTGATATGCTGGTGCAGGAATAATGGAGGATTTATGGCAGTTCAACTGATTATTGACAGCGCATCCGATCTCACAATGGAGGAGGCCAAGGCACTGGGAGTTAAGCTGATTCCTGTTCCCATCAACTTTGGAGAACAGGAATATTTAAGCGGTGTGAACATCACCCAGGAGGAATTCTACAACAAACTGGCCTCCTGCAAGGAGCTTCCCACCACCAGCCAGCCCGCTCCCTATGAATTTGAAAAAGCTTTCCAGGAGGTAAAGGAAGCCGGAGACGAGGCCGTGGTGCTGTGTATCTCCTCTGCCCTGTCCGGCACCTATCAGAGTGCAAAAGCCATTGCCCAGGACTACAGCGACTGTGTTTGGGTGGTGGATACCCTTTCCGTTACCATCGGCCAGCGGCTGCTGCTGGACTACGCCCTGCAGCTGCGGGAGAAGGGGTATGGCGCCAAAAGACTGGCTGAGGAAATGGAAAACGCAAAGACCCGCCTGACCGTGTATGGCATTGTCAACACCCTGGATTATCTGGTAAAAGGCGGTCGCCTCTCCAAAGCCGCCGGAGCCGCCGGAACGCTTCTGGGAATCCGCCCTGTTCTGACCGTCAAGGACGGCGTTCTGCAAGTTATCAGCAAGGCAAGAGGCGTCAAAGCCGCCCATGCCGCTCTGAACAAGCTGGTAGCGGAAACGCCCCAGGATACAAATATGCCCGCTATGGTTGCCCATACCGGCACAGACGACGCCGACCTGACCGCATTTCTGGAATCCGCCGATTTAAAGTGGAGCATGGTGCCCAGAGGAATTGTGGGCAGCACCGTGGGAACCCATACCGGCCCCCATCTGATTTGCCTGGGATACTTCAAGCCCTGAGCCGCCTTTGCATTTGACTTTTTCTCCCGGGTTGTTATAATAATAGTATCAGATTCTGATGCAAAAAGGAGGCCCTGAAAATGGAGAAAAAGATCATTACCATCAGCCGTGAATTCGGAAGCGGCGGCCGCAGCATTGGCCGGGAGGTTGCGCAAAAACTGGGTATCCCTTTCTATGACAAGGAACTGGTGGACCAGATTGCCATGGAATCCGGCTTCGCCCCCCAATTTGTAGAAGAACATGGGGAACATTCCCCCGGAAAGAGTTTTCTTTCCTATGCCTTTGCGCCTCAGGGGGTCCCCGGGGTGATGAACGGAATGTCTGCCGCGGATTTCCTATGGAACATTCAGTGCAATGTCATTTTGCAGCTGGCGGACAAAGGCCCCTGCGTCATTGTGGGGCGGAATGCCGACTACATCCTGAAGGACCGCCCGGATGCCCTCCACGCTTATATCCATGCGGACATTGCCTACCGTGCCGAACGAATCGTTCGCCTGTACGGAGAGTCGGAAAAGAGCCCGGAAGCCCGTTTGCAGGAAAAGGATAAGCGCCGCCGGGTCAACTATCAGCACTATACAGGCCGCACCTGGGGCGCCGCTCAGAACTACGATATCTGCCTGAGCAGCAGCAAACTGGGCATTGAAACCTGCGTGGACATCCTTGTAAATCTGGCAAGCAAATAATCAAACACAGCTATCCCTGCGGTATAGTCCGCCAGACAGAAGAATATCATACCTGATTTATGACGGCATTCAGCATTCGCTGGATGCCGTCATTGGTATGCAGATGAAGATGTTCTGATGAAGAAAAAACAGGCATGACAAAAATCATGCCTGTTCCAAATTTCCGTATCCTGTTTTTCAAGTGCCGCCGTGAACAGGCGTTTTTTTGTGTTTTCCTATTTGGCGGTTTTTTGGTAAGTATCCAGGGTTTTTCTGAACACCACAAAACGGTCATACAGGTATTCCAGCACAAAATTGGCAACCATATTCAGACCCGTTACCAGATACTCGTTCCAAAGCAGAGTTTCCGCCAGATAGTTTCCCAGGATGGTGGAAACCGGCGTAAACACACAATAAAACGCCAGAACCTTGGCCATGGCTACGGGTACATTTCCCGCCGATTGGAAGGTGAAGCGGCGATTGAGCGTAAAGTTCCAGACCACGGAGAGCGTCAGGGCAATGAGATAGCTGGGCCAGTAGCTCCAGTGGGTAAGCTCCGTCAGCAGTGTGAAGGCGGCCAGCTCAATGATTCCCGCGGACAAGGAAAAAAGCAAAAATTTCAGGGTACGCAGCAGCTCTTTTCCGGACATAATTCCACCTCTTCTTTTTCTATATTATTCCAGACTGCATCAAACCGGCTGGGGTTCGCCCTGGAACTGAATATTTACACCGTTGACTTCCACGTTTTCGTCGGCGCAAACCAGAATATACTTTACACCGCCGATGGTTCTGGTCTCCAGCAAATCCGCTCTTTCCGGGTTGACTTTAATGGAAACATCCGGGGTATTGACCGCAAAATGCTTGCTGTCAATGATATTGCGGGGGTGGAGCTCGGCCTCAAAGCCAAAGGTTTCATCAAAATCCACACTGAACTTGGCAATGTGCTCCTGGGAGACGCCGCAGGCTTGCAGGACGTCTTTCACCTGCTCCTTGGAAATCAGCAGGGGTTCTTCCACCTTGCTCTCCTTGTGCAAATCCATGGACTGGCGCAGCTGCTCGTGGACGGTCTGCACCACCTCCATGCTGCACTCCTGCTCCAGAGAGTTACTCAGCAGCGCCTCGAAGGACTTTTTCTGCTCGGCGGCAGGCATGGGAATCTGGGTATTGAACAGGCTCTGAGCCAACTCCGGGTGATTTTCCTTATTGCTCTTGGTGTAGTACAAGGCATTGTAGATGTTGGTGGCCCGGTTATCAAAGGCCGGGAACAGGAAGCCCAGCTCCGGCGGATTTACCACATTGTTGGCGCCCCCATCGTGAAACTTCTTTTCCTCCGGAATATACCGCAAAGTAGATTTGGTCAGCTTCACCGGGCAAATGGCGCACAGCAGATAGGTGTAGGTTTCGTTGGAGTTGTCCAGCTGGACGCTGTCGTCCTTGCTCTTGAAAGGCACATCATAGCTGTCACAGCCCAGCAAAATCACATACCCTTCCGGGAAAGTGACGCTCTCTATAATCTTTTGGTAAAAGGCCTGCCTGATTTCATCGTTCTGGAGCCGGGTATTCCGCAGTTCCATGAGAAGCTTATGCTCCGGGCTGTCTGCCACCTGTGCAGTGGTGAAAGTCACATCAATGAGATTTTTCCCTAAGGTGCCGGAGAGGGTACGCTTCAGAAGTCCGAAATACTTCTCCCCCTCGTTTTCAGACATCATACCCACACTCTGGGTAAACTGGGAAACAATCTCCCCCTGCCCATTTACATAGCAGCCGTAAATGCCCGTCATATTGCTCCGGTCCCGGCGGACGCGCCGGCGGATTTCTCCGATTTCCTTATCGTTCATAATTACCTCGTAAGTTCGTATTCTTTGGGCTTTGCCCAGGGTATTATATCACAAGCCTATCATATTTTCCAGGTTTTTTCCACGAAAAAGCCCATACCAACTCTTTCCATTGGTATGGGCGATTCTTATTGCCACAGGCATTTCCAGTTCTGAATAAAATACTCAATGCCGGAATAAACCGTTGTAATCACCACAACCGCTACCACAATCCAGGCGATGATAGGCGCCGTGGGAAATGCCATGAGCACGCACAGGCCGACCATGGTGCTGGCGGTTTTCACCTTGCCGCTCCAGCCGGCAGCAATCACCACACCCTTCCCTACGGCAATCAGGCGCAAACCGGTTACCGCAAATTCCCGGGCCAGCACAATCATCAGGGCCCAGGCGGGAAACACATCCCACTGGCAGAACATAACCATTACCGCAATCACCAGAAGCTTGTCCGCCAGGGGATCCAGGAACTTTCCAAAGTCGCTGACCTGGTGATACTTCCGGGCAATATAGCCGTCAACGAAGTCGGTAACGCTGGCTATGATGAAGATAGTCAGACTGGCCCACATCCACACGCCGGACACACCGCCGCTGGCATACATACAGGCCATGATGGCGGGAATAAAAGCAACCCGCACCAATGTGATTTTGCTTGCCAAAGTCATGCTTCTTCCTCCACAACATAGCCGGACAAATCTCCGTCCACCAGAGCGTCGATACGAACCTTAACGAAACTGCCCTCCGCCAGAGCCTCTTCCGAGGCAATCCAGACCCGGCCGTCAATTTCGGGAGAATCCCCATAGGTGCGGCCATAAAACTGCTCCTGCTCCGGATCGAAACCGTCCACCAGTACTTCCAGGGTCTTACCCAGAAGGGTTGTGTTATACTCGTCCATAATCCGGGATTGGATCTCCTCCACCATCTGGGCCCGTTTCTGTGCCTCGTCTTCGTCCACATGGGGCATATCGCAGGCCGGGGTTCCCTCCTCCGGAGAGAAGGGGAAGGCTCCTACCCGCTCCAGGCGCTGCTCCTTCAAAAATTCGCACAGCTCCGTAAATTCATCCTCCCCCTCCCCAGGAAGGCCGGTAATGATGCTGGTGCGAATCACCAGACCGGGAATCCGGCTGCGGAGCTTGGCAAACAGCTCCCGCAACTCCGCTCCGGTGCCGCGGCGGTTCATCCGCTTCAGAATTTTATCGTTGCAGTGCTGGATGGGGATGTCCAGGTACTTGACAATCTTGTCCTGGGTAGCCATCACATCAATCAAGGCATCGTCGATTTCGTCGGGATAGGTATAATGCACCCGAATCCAATGGAGTCCCTCAATTTCACACAGCCGGGTCAGCAGCTCCGGCAGCAGGCGCTTATGTCCCGGCAAATCCGTACCATAACGGCTTGTATCCTGGGCAACCACCAAAAGCTCTTTCACACCGCTGTCCGCCAGCATTCTGGCCTCATAAAGAATATCGTCCATCTGGCGGCTGCGGAATTTGCCCCGCAGATAAGGAATGATACAGTAGGCACAGCGGTTGTCGCAGCCCTCCGCAATCTTCAGGTAGGCGTAATGCTCCGGTGTGGTGAGGATTCTGCCGGTCTCCACCTCGGGAGCGTCGATGGAGGCAAAATCCTCCACCACCTGATTTTCCAGCAGCTGCTCAATGGCAGGGACAATCCGGTCATAGCTTCCCGTACCAAGAATTCCGTCCACCTCCGGCATCTGCTGGAGAATTTCCTCCTGATACCGCTGGGAGAGGCAGCCGGTTACCAGAATCTTTCCCACCAGTCCCCGCTCCTTCAGCTGGGCGGTTTGCAGAATATGGTTAATCGCCTCCGCCTTTGCCGAGTCGATAAAGCCGCAGGTGTTAATCACCACCACATCGCAGCCTGCAACATCCGGCCGCACCTCAAAGCCCGCCTCCTGAACCCGATACATCATCCGTTCGCAGTCCACCTGATTTTTGGCACAGCCCAGGGAGATAAATCCAACTTTTGCCATACTATTCCTCCTGGAAATCATCATCTATTGCCAGCTGCCCCAGCCCTTTGCGAATGGCGCCGTAGCTGTGGCCTCTGCGAATCAGGGCGTCCGTGGCCCGGCGAATCTCCCGCTCATCGGGGTCGCCCTTCAGCCGGGCGCGTAAAAAGGAAACAATATATTCCGTCTGATCCGGGTAGTCCTCCAAGGCTTCCTGCCAGTACTCCCGGGGAATTTGCTTTTCATACAAAGCTTGCTTGGCTCTGGTGAGGCCATAGCCTTTTCGGATACAGCTGCTGACAATCTGCTCCGCTGTTTTCCGGTCATCCAGCAGATCCATATCCGACATCCATTTTACCGCATTTTTGGCCTGCCGGGGGTCCTCCCCTTTCTGCACCAAGCGCCGTTCCAGTCCTTTTTGTGAAATGCTGGAAGACGCCACAATCCGCACAGCCCGCATTTTGGCAGACATCTGGCCAGCATCCCGCTGAAGCTTTCGGAAGTTCTCCTCCTCCAGCTCCAGTCCCGGATACAGTCCGTAATCCTGCACCGTCTGCCGGTACAGCCGCAGCACCGTCCCGTCAGAAAAACAGACCCGGTATCTGCCGGCCATATCCGGCTGGTTGGCAACAGAATCAACCCTCATCGTCAAACTCATCCGCCGTTACGGCAACAGGCCGCTCCGCAGCCTTGGCAGGATTTCGCTGAACGCCGCCCATCAGCTTCCACATATTCTCCCGCACCTGATTTTCCACCTGCTGGGCAAGATCCGGGTTGGCAATCAGGAAGTTCTTCACGCTGTCCTTGCCCTGGCCGATACGCTCGTCGCCCATGGAGAACCAGCTGCCGCTCTTCTGGACGATTTCCAGCTGCACAGCCAGATCCACCAACTCACTCCATTTGCTGATACCCTCACCGTACAGAATATCAAAGTAGGCTTCCCGGAAAGGAGGCGCGACCTTGTTCTTTACCACCTTTACCCGGGTCTTGTTGCCGATGACATTGCCGCCTTCCTTGATGGACTCAACGCGGCGCACATCCAGACGGACGGAGGCATAGAACTTCAGGGCGTTGCCGCCGGTGGTGGTTTCGGGATTGCCGTACATCACACCGATTTTCATACGCAGCTGGTTGATAAAAATCACCACGCAGTTGGTCTTGGCAATGGTACCGGCCAGCTTCCGGAGGGCCTGGGACATGAGCCGGGCCTGAAGGCCTACAAAGGTGTCGCCCATCTCCCCTTCAATTTCCTGCTTGGGCACCAGGGCGGCAACCGAGTCCACTACCACCGCATCCACGGCGCCGGAGCGCACCAGGGCATCGGTGATTTCCAGAGCCTGTTCGCCGGTATCCGGCTGGGACACCAGCATATTGTCCGTATCCACACCCAAGGCGGCAGCGTAAACCGGATCCAGGGCGTGCTCGGCATCCACGAAAGCCACCTCACCGCCCCGCTTCTGGGCCTCTGCCAGAATGTGCAGGGCCAGGGTGGTTTTACCGGAGGATTCCGGTCCGTAAATCTCGATAATCCGCCCCTTGGGAACGCCGCCAATGCCCAGGGCCGCATCCAGAGCCAGAGAGCCGGTGGGGATGGCATCCACATTCATTTCCGGCCGGTCACCCAGGCGCATAACGGTACCCTTACCAAAGTTCTTCTCAATCTGAGACAGCGCGGTCTGCAACGCCTTCTTCTTATCCTCAGCCGGAGAAGGCGCCTCATAGACAGTCTTTTTTGTAGCCATTTTATTCTTCCTCCCTGGTATACCGGGCCATAACCGCCCGTTCTCTTTCATTAAAATCTTTTGCCCGTTCCATGACGGTGAACCCATTTTCTTCCAGAATACGGCACACCGCGTCTCCCTGCCCCATACCGAATTCAAAGCACAGGTAGCCGCCGGGTTTCAAAGCCGCCGTAAAATTTCCGGCAATGGCGCGGTAAAAATCCAAGCCATCTTCGCCGCCATGCAGCGCCATGGCAGGCTCAAAATCCTTTACGCTGTGGGGCAGCTGTTCCATTTCCTCCGTCGTCACATAGGGAGGATTGGACACAATCATATCAAATTTCCCCAGAAACGGGGCCGGAGGCTTCAGGGCATCCACCTGGACGCAGGAGACATGGGCCGTCAGCTTCTGGGCAACAATATTGCGCTTGGCCACCGCCAGAGCATCCCGGGATAAATCCGCCAGAGTTACCTTGGCGTCGGGGATCCGCCGGGCAATGGCAAGGCCAATACAGCCGGAGCCGGTACACAAATCCAGGATTCTGGGGCTGCTGCCCAAAAACAGTGCCTGCCCAATGGCCAGGTTAGCCAGGGCGCAGGTATCGTCTCTGGGAATCAGCACATGGGAATCCACATGGAGGGTCATGCCATAAAAATCCCATTCCCCCAACACATAGGCCAAGGGCTCACCCTGCAAAATCCGCTGCACCGCTTTTTGAAGCGTATCACACTCCGCCTGTCCCACATAATGCTCGCTGTGGGAGAGAATCTTCTCCGGGGAAACGCCGGTTACATGGCAAAGGAGGTTTCTGGCGTACATACCGGCGGTCTGGGGGTCCTCCTGGGTCAGCAGAGCCTTCCGCACTTCCGAATACAACTGGGATAGGGTTTTTACCAACGATCGTCGCCCTCCTTTTCCGGAAGCACCGCTTCCAGCGCCGCAATACCAACTTCAATCATGCTGTCATCCGGCTCATTGGTTGTAAAATTCTGAAACCACATTCCGGGAGCCGTCAGCACCCGGGTAAAGGCATTGTCATGCCGGCCTGCCCAGCGGTTTATCTCATAGCCAAGGGCAACCACCAGAGGAAGCAGCAGCAGCTTGAAAACCACCATAATCAGGCTATACAGGAACTGTCCCCGCATGGCAGCCAGCTGGGGAACCACGCTCAGCAGCGCCGAAGAGGCAATGGAAAAAACAAGAATGGAAATGACCATAATCACCAGCAGAAAACTGGTGCCGCACCGGGGGTGAAGCCGGGTTTGCCGGCGTACATTTTCCACCGTCAGAGGGAGTCCCGCTTCATAACACCGGATGGTTTTGTGTTCCGCACCATGGTAGGAGAACACCCGGCGCATTTCCTTCATCCGGGACACCAGTACCATATAACCTACGAAAATCAATATCCGAATCAGGCCTTCCACCAGATTCAAAACCAAATCGCTGCCAATCCAGCGGGTAAGAAAACCCCCAATCACCATGGGAAGCAGAAAGAAAAGGCCGATGGACATACAAATGCCCAAAGTCACGGCGCAGCCAATGATAAAACTCTGAAATTTCTCATTGCCCAGCTTCTCCTCCAGCCATTTATCGAAGCGGGATTGCTCCTGAGATTCCCCCTCCTCCGGTACCAGATCCGCCGAGTGCATCAGGGCTTTCACCCCCACCACCTGGGCATCGAAGAAGTTGACCACGCCCCGAATCAGGGGCCAGGTCAGCACGGAGCCTTTGGGGCGAATCTTCCGCTGCTTTACGGAGATGTCCAGATTGCCGTCGGTACGAACCACCACCGCATCCTTTTCCGGCCCCCGCATCATAATTCCCTCTATCAGCGCCTGTCCGCCAATGGAGGTCTTGAATTTTTCCTGGTTATTTTCTGTCATGTAAAACCGTCCTTACTGGTTGGCGGGAATCCGGACCGATACCAGAGTTCCGCCCCCTTTTGCATTGGAAAGGGTCAATGTACCCCCGTGAAGCTGCACAATCTCGTCGCATACCGCCAGACCGATGCCGGAGCCGCGGGCTTTGGAGCTTCCTTTATAGAACTTTTTCGTCACAAGGGGCAGCTCATCCTCCGGGATACCGGGGCCGAAGTCCCGGATATTTACCACAACTTCGTCATCCTCCCAGAGAATTTCCGCCTGAATCCGCTTCCCCTCTCCCCCGTGCTTTGCGGCGTTGTCCAAAATGTTCAGGAAAACCTGCCGCAGACGCTTGGGGTCACAGGAAATCTCCGGGATATCCTGGTCATTGTCCAGATATTCCAGGGTGATTCCGTCCTGGGCCAGCCGGCTGCCGTACATATAGACCGTATCCTCAAACTCACTGCGGATATCCGCCAGCTCCATGTTGAGGGTCATGCGCCCATCCTGCATACGGGTGAAGTCCAGCAGCTCCACCACCATCTCCGTCATCCGCACCGCTTCCCGGTAGATGATTTTCACGCCCCGCTGGGTATTTTCATCCAAATCGTCCCCGCTGAGGAGGGTTTCGCTCCAGCCGGTAATGGCTGTGAGAGGTGTGCGCAGCTCGTGGGACAGTGAGGAGATAAAATCCGTTTGCAGTTTCTCGTTTTCGCTGATTTTCAGGGACATCTCATTGATGGTCTCTGCCAGCTCCCCTACCTCGTCATCATAGCGGGTTTGAATCTGGATACCGTAGCTGCCGTTGGTGATACGCTTTGCCTTTTCAATGATTTCCCGCAGCGGCACCAAAATGGTGTGCATATAGTAATTGCTGCCAATCACCATTGCCAAAATCACCACAAACAGAGCCCCAAAGGCAAAGCAGCCAATTGTCAAAATCTGCATATCCAGCTGCCGGGTGGAGGTAACATAGCGCAAAATGCCAATCATTTGTCCGTTGCTGTAACGCATGGGGCTGGATACTGCCATGATACCCTCCCCGGTATTGGGATCCTTCCCCACAAAGCTGGAAATCTTTCCAGTTTCCAACGCCTGGGACACATCCGCAGTAGTGGGGGAAGCCCCCAGAAACTGTCCATAAGAGGAAGCCACCAGCTGCCCCTGAGCGTCAATAAATTGCAGCTCCAGGGTATTCTTCTCGTCGAATGTCTGGGCATATATGGCGCAGGATTTATAGTAATCGTAGTATCCCTGGTTCAGATACTCCCCAAAGAACTCCGTGGAGGTCTTGGCGCGGTACCGCATATCCGACTCCATGGCCGAATAGTAGTACGCGGATACTGCCAGGGTGATACAAATTACGCAGATAAGACCCAGAATACTCACCAAGGCCACGGCATTCAGGAGCCAACGCCTGCGCAAGCCCTTCACTTTAATCACAATCGGCTCCCCCTTTCAGGGTCAAATTCCCCATTTATACCCAAAGCCCCAGACGGTGGTGATATAGGTAGGATTGGCGGTATCGTCTTCAATCTTGATACGAAGTCTGCGGATATTCACATCCACAATTTTCAGTTCCCCTTCATACTCCCGCCCCCACACACCGGAAAGAATATCCTCTCGGGACAGGGCTCTTCCCGGATTCTGCATAAACAGCTTCAGGATGGAATACTCCACCTGGGTCAGGCGGATTCGGCTGCCCGCCTTCTCCAGCGTGTGATTCCGGGTGTTCATCACGAAGGGGCCCTGCACCAGAAGCTCATCGTCCCCGGAGTTGTCGCCGCCGATTCTGCGAAACAGCGCGTCAATCCGGGCCGTAAGCTCCGCCGGAGAAAAGGGCTTCGTCACATAGTCATCGGCGCCGGTCATAAGGCCGGTGACCTTGTCCATCTCCTGGGTGCGGGCAGTAAGCATGATAATACCCATCTGCTTATTGGTGGCGCGAATCCGCCGGCAGACCTCAAAGCCATCAATATCCGGCAGCATAATGTCCAGAATGGCAACGCCAATATCGGGATTTTCCCGGAGCTTATCCAGCGCCTCCTGGCCCGTGGCCGCCTCCACCGCCTGGTAACCGGCGCGCTTCAAGTTGATTACCACAAAGCCGCGGATATTCTCCTCATCTTCCATTATCAGAACTTTTCGCATAGTATACTCCTTCTATGTCTCCGGCAGGAGACGAACATCATAAATCAGATGGAAGCTGCCCCGCAGCCACTCCTGGGTCAGCCCAAACTGGGCTGCATCGGAAGTCAGGGTTCCCACATAAGCGGAAGATTCCCCTTGGTAGAGCAAAATACTGCCGCTTTCCATGGCCTCAGAAATCTCATCCTGGGTGTAGAGCATCTCCACTTCCAGAACCCGGATGGCATTTTCTTTGGCCAGGTCCCACAGATAAAAACTGTAACTGGTACCATCCTGGGTCACCGTCACCTGCTGGGCCCAGGTGCTGTCCAGCACCAGATACCAGCCGTTGACAAAGTTGTGGTAGGTATACAGCTTATCCACTTCATCACCGGTTATGGTCAAAGAATACCAGCGGATCAAATCCTCAGATTGCGCGTTTCTTGCCGTCATGGTCTTCATGGGAATCAGGGCGGGCAGCTCCAGCTGACCATCCTCATCAATATCCTGGGCATACACAAAGTGATTGCGTATGGTGTTGACGCCGGTGCCGGATTCGCTGGACAGGCTGATATTTGTCAGGTCACCGTTGCGCACGGCATACACATCCGTAATCAACACCGTATCTTCCAAAGCGCTGGCTACAAATACCGCTGTCTCTCCGCCGGCAAGCTTTCCGGTAATTACCCGCTGAAGCCGGTTGACAGGAGCAGAGAGTTTAACCTCAAGAGAACGCTCCACCATTCCGTTCTCCACCTCATAAAGGGCAACAAAGCCGGGACTCTCCTCCGTCTGACCGGGGTAAAGGACAAACAGCTCTCCCAGGTCGTCCCGATCCATATCTACGGTGAGAAAATTCGTATAGTTGGCGTCCAGCAGCTTTTCTCCTTTGCCTTCCGAAAAGGTATACGCGGATACAGAGCGCGGAAGCTGATCGCTGAGTTGGATTCCCACCATCAGCTCCACACCGCCGCTGTCATCCATAGATGTGTACTCTACCTGGTCAAAGGCAGTTCCGCTGAATTGCAGGGTGTCCGTAAGCGTAAAGGTCTTCTCCTCCCGCTCAATCACCAGAATCCGCAAAGGCCGTTCCCCGGCCGCTTTCGCGAACACCAGAAATTCCGACACCCCATCTCCGTCCAAATCCGCGGCCTGAACCGGCTGCTGGTTAATCCCGGAAAGCGGGGCGCAGTATTCCATATCCTGAAGCTCGGCGTCCAGAACCTTCTGCAATTCCTGATAAGCCTCGGAGCGCTTCGGCAGACAGTACATTTCGTCCACCGTTTTCATGGCGCAGCCGGAAAGAAGCAGACACGCCAGTACGCCAAGCAGCATAAGCCATTTGCTTTTCATATAGAAACCCCTTCCCCTTATTATAACATAATTCTTTCTAAAAGGAAAGCTATTTTACAACAACATTCTCCTGCCCCAGCACATTCTGAAGCTCCCGGAGCAGTCTTTTGTCCAGACCGCATTGGGCGCCCCGGCGCTGTTTGGTGTCCGCAAAGTACACCACTACCTTCTGTTCCCCGGGGAACATATTGACCATCGCCCGCACCTTCCGGTACCGGCTGTCCTCCTGAGTGGGCAGGCGCAGGTACAAGGTTCCCGTTTTCCGCTCCGGTTCTTCCTCCGCTAACCCATCTACATAATCAGAAATGGGCCTTGCCCGATTCACAATGATTTGTGGCTCTTTTTCGTCCCGGATGGAGAGCTTGCCTACGATTACCACCGGCTGGTTTTCCCGCAGGTAGCCGCCGTATTGGCTGAGCACCTTGGAAAATACCAGCAGCTCCACGCCGCCTGTGTCATCCTCCAAGGTCACATAGGCCATCATGGAGTTGTTCCTGGTAGTTTTCAGCTTCACCGTCTGGACAATGCCCGCAACGCTTACAATCTGCTCGTCTTCATAGGGGCAGTCCTCCTCCATCAGCACGCCGATGGGCACCACATGGGTGTTTCTCAGATAGGGACGGTAATCAATCATGGGATGGCCGGACAGGTAGATGCCGGTGGTTTCCTTTTCCATCAGCATCAAATCCGCCTTTTTCATCTCCGCCAGCTGGGGGATAGGGATGGAAGCGGCGGCGTCCGTTTCCTGGAGCATGGAGAACATTCCCATCTGTCCGTCCAGATTCCGCCGCCGGGAGCTGGCGACGCTGTCCATCATCACATCATATACCGCCAGCAGCTGGCTGCGGTGGTATCCGAAGCAATCCATGGAGCCGCATTTGATAAAGTTCTCCACGGCCCGCTTATTCAGCTCCCCTTCTCCCATCCTCTGGAGAAAATCTTCCAGAGATTTGAACGGGCCGCCCTCAGTCCGCTTGGCAACCATGGTGCGGATTAACCCACGCCCCACATTTTTGATGGCGCCCATGCCAAAGCGAATGGCGTCCCCCTCCACGGTGAAGTGGTCAAAAGAGTGATTTACATCCGGCGGCAAGGTGGCAATTCCCATCTCCTTGCACTCGGCGATATAGCCGGAGATTTTGGCGGCAGAGTCCAGCACCGAGGTCATCAGAGCCGCCATATACTGCCGGGGGTAGTGACATTTGAGGTAGGCCGTCTGGTAGGACACCACCGCGTAGCATACCGCATGGGCCTTATTGAAGGCATAGTCGGCAAAGGCGACGATTTCATCATACAAAGACTGCGCCGCTTCCTCCGATACCCCGTTGGCAATACAGCCGGGAATCCCCTGTTTCTCGTCGCCGTATACAAAAACCTGCCGCTCCGCCTGGATGACGGCGTGCTTCTTCTTGGAGATGGCCCGGCGGATGTTGTCCGCCTGTCCCATGGTATAGCCGGCTAAAGTCCGAAATATCTCGATGACCTGCTCCTGGTAGACAATACAGCCATAGGTTATCTTCAAAATCGGCTCCAGCAGAGGCGTTTTATAGGTAATTTTCTTGGGATCCAGCTTATTGGCAATAAAAGTAGGAATGGAGTCCATGGGCCCGGGACGATACAGCGCCACAATAGCCGTCAGGTCTTCGATGGAGTTGGGGTGCATATTGATGCACACACCGGTAATTCCGGCGGATTCCAGCTGAAATACACCCTGGGTCTTTCCCTCTGCCAGCATGTCAAAGGTTTCCTGGTCATTGTCCGGAATTTTGGAAATATCAAAATCCGGCTGGACTTGCTGAATCTGCTCCTGGGCATCCTGAATCACCGTCAGGTTCCGCAAGCCCAGAAAGTCCATCTTCAGAAGGCCCAGCTCCTCAATGGTGGTCATGGTGTACTGGGTCACGGCGGTATCATCATTTTTCGCCAGCGGCACATAGGTATACACCGGGTCGGCGGTAATCACCACGCCGGCGGCATGGGTGGATGTATTTCTGGGCATTCCCTCCAGGGTCATTGCCGTGTCAATGAGCTTCTTCACCCGCTCATCCTGGTTATACATCTCTTTCAGTCTGGGAGAGGTTTCCAAAGCCTTTTCCAGGGTGATATGGGGCGTGGCAGGAACCTGCTTTGCCACCACATCCGTCTCTCCATAGGAGAAGTTCAGAGCTCTGCCCACATCCCGGATTGCCCCCCGGGCCGCCATGGTTCCGAAGGTGGCAATCTGGGCCACATGGTCTGAACCGTATTTTTCCATGACGTAGGCGATGACCTCACCCCGGCGCTCCTGGCAGAAGTCCGTATCGAAGTCCGGCATACTCACCCGCTCCGGGTTCAAGAACCGCTCAAAAATCAGTCCGTACTGCATGGGGTCCACTTCCGTAATATGCAGGCAGTAGGCTACGATGGAAGCGGCACCGGAACCACGGCCCGGGCCCACAGGAATCCCCGATTCCTTGGCATAGCGAATAAAATCCCAGACAATCATGTAGTAGTTCACATACCCCATCCGGCTGATAACGCCGATTTCGTATTCCAGCCGCTCTCGGTATTCCTTCGGGGGATTCTCATACCGCTGGGAAAAGCCGTCCTCACACAGCTTCCGGAAAAATTCCTCGTTGGTATACCCCTCCGGAACCGGGAAGGAAGGCAGATGGTACTTGTGAAATTCAAAGTCCAGATTACAGCGCTGGGCAATTTTTGCGGTATTTTCAAAGGCCTCCGGGCAGTTGGGAAACAGCTGCCGCAGCTCTTCTTCACTTTTTAAGTAGAATTCGTCCGTCTGGAATTTCATCCGCTTGGGATCGTCCACGGTTTTTCCTGTCTGGATGCAAAGAAGCACATCCTGAATCACCGAATCCTCCCGGCGGAGGTAATGGGCATCGTTGGTCACCACCAGGGGAAGATTCAGTTCCCGGGAAAGGCGCATGATTCCCTGATTTACAGCACGCTGCTCCGGGATGCCGTGGTCCTGAAGTTCCAGATAAAAGTTGTCCTCCCCGAAAATATCCTTCAGTTCCAAAGCATAGGAACGGGCTGCGTCGTAGTCCTCCTGAAGCAAGTCCTGAGCAATGGCACCTGCCAGGCAGGCAGACAGGGCAATCAGTCCCTCATGACGTTCCCGCAGGAGCTTCAAGTCCACCCGGGGCTTTCCGTAGAAGCCTTTGAGATAAGCCTGGGAAACCAGGTAGCAAAGATTTTCGTAGCCGGTTCTGTCCTTGCACAGCAGCACAAGATGGTAGGCTTCGTTATCCACGCCGTAGATTCTGTCCTCCATCCCCCGCCGGGCTACATAAACCTCACAGCCGATGATGGGCTTGATTCCCGCCTCTTTTGCCTTTTTATAAAAATCGATACAGCCGTACATCACCCCATGATCCGTCAGGGCGATGGCATCCTGGCCCAGCTCCTTCACCCGGTCCATCATGGAGCCGATGCGGCAGGCGCCGTCCAAAAGACTGTATTCCGAGTGGACATGCAAATGCACAAAACTCATGGTGTTGCCTCCGTTGCAAGCTGTATCAGCTTCTTCAGACGATGATTCATGGCGGGTTTGGAAATGGGCGGCTCCATCATAGCCGCCAGCTCCGTCAGGGATGCTTCCGGGTTACTCTCCCGGGCCTGGGCTGCCTGCAGGAGCTTCTGGGGCAGTTTTTCCAGCGTTCCCTGGCTCCGCAAAAGCCGGATGGCGGACAGCTGCTCCTGTGCTGCCTCCACCATCTTAGAGGTGTTGGCTTCGTCACAGTTGCACCTGCGGTTGACCTTGTTGTTCAGTTCCTTTTCCAGCTTGGCCTCGATAATGCCCATGGCTGCCACAGGCGCTCCCAAAAAGGTGAGGAAGTCGGAAATCAGGTCGCTTTGCTTGAAATACAGCACCTGCGCCCCGCCCCGGCTGGCAAACTTGGGATAAAACCCCAAAATCTCATGCATAAGGGAGTAGGCCTCCCGGGCAACACTGTGGTGGGTGGTGGTCAGTTCCAGGTGGTACCCTTTTCCCGGGTCTGTGACAGAGCCCCCGCTTAAAAATGCTCCCCGGAGGAAGGCCGTTTTGCAGCAGTCCTCCTCCACAATGGGCAGGTTAATGTGCAGACACAAAGTATCTGCCGGATTGAAGCCGAAGGCCTCCATAATCCGGCAAATCTTCCCGGTGTCTGTAATTTGAAAGTTCAGCTTCCCGGTTGTATCCTCCTCTGGAAGCACATCAAAACTCACCCCGAAGGTGCGCTTAAAGAGGCGAGGAAGAAGATTCCCCAGCTCCCGGCTCTCTGTGATTATCCTGATACTTTCCCCCTGGAAACTGTTGCAAAACAGCAGAATCCCAAAGCACTGGGCAAGACAGCAGCAATGCTTTTGGGGCACATTCCGGCAGACCTCCCCCTTTGCTTTTGCGGAAAAGGACACGCCCATGGAAACACCCCTCTCTCTTTACCAGATGCGAACTTCCGGGGTCAGGGTAATCCCGGAGTTTGCATATACTTTTTCTGCCACCTGCTTCAAAAGCGCCTGCACATCAGCGGCGGTGGCATCACCCAGATTCACCACAAACCCTGCGTGCTTTGTGGATACGGCTGCGCCCCCTACCTGAAAGCCTTTCAGGCCGGCCTGCTCAATCAGCGCCGCCGCATATCCGCCCACCGGCCGTTTGAAGGCGGAGCCGGCAGAGGGCATATCCAGAGGCTGGGAGGCTCTGCGCCGCTCCATCAGCTCCTGCATTTTGCCTTGAATTTCCTCCTGGGGCTTGGGGGTCAGGGCAAAGGTGCCGGAAACCACAATCAGAGCCTGCTCCTCCAAAACGCTGTGGCGATAGGAAAAGCCCAGTTCCTCATGGGTGAGGGTTCGCAGATTCCCCGCCATATCCATCACCTCTGCCTCCTGGCAGATCTGGCAGATTTCTCCGCCGTAAGCACCGGCATTCATGTAGATGCCGCCGCCGATGCTGCCGGGAATCCCGTGAGCAAACTCCATGCCGGAAAGGCCCTGTTTGGCGGCAAAGCTTGCTGCCCTTGCCATGGAAATTCCTGCGCCAAAGCGGATTTTTCCATTCTCCAGCACCGTCATGCCCCCAAGGGCATCCTTCAAGCAGATGGTCAATCCCGTCAGTCCCCGGTCCGGGGCCAGAATGTTGGTTCCCGCTCCAAGAATAGCAGGTTTGCAGTCCAATAAAGCAGACACTTTCAGAAGTTGAGCCAACTGATTGCCATTTTGGGGAAAGGCCATCACCTCAGCCGGGCCGCCGATGCGGAAGGAGGTATGCTTTGCCAGGGGCTCATCAAAACGAAGGGAAATTTCCGGCAGTAAATCCCTGATTTTCTTTTGAAAAACGGTTAATTCAGTCATAAACGCCTCCGGGTGTATGAATGGTTACAGTATATCACATTATGCAATACTTTGCAATTATTCCACCGGATTTTTGCAAAAAGAAGGGCCGACCGGATTTCGGTCAGCCCTTGCGCTTAGTCCATAACAGCTTTGTGGAATACCTTTTTGCCCTTACGAATCCGCACACCCTCTTGCAGCATCTGCCGGGTCACGGCAAAGAAGGGGTCTGTCACCTTCTCATCGTTGACGAACACGCCGCCCTGCTGCACCAGCCGCCGGGCTTCCCCGTTGGAGGCAGCCAGCTTGCAGGCCACCATCAGGTTCAGAACGCCGATTTTGTCATCGGCAAGCTGCTCCTCGGAAATCCGGGTGGTGGGCATATTGGCATCGTCTCCGCCGCCGGTAAACAGCGCCTTGGCGGCGGCCTGGGCCTTGGACGCTTCCTCCTCACCGTGAACCAGCTTGGTCAGCTCAAAGGCCAGAATCTCCTTGGCGGTGTTCAGCTGGGCATCCTTCCAGCCGTCCATCTCGTTGATTTGCTCCAGAGGCAGGAAGGTAAGCATCCGGATGCACTTGAGCACATCCGCATCCTCCACATTCCGCCAGTACTGGTAGAACTCAAAGGGAGAAGTCTTATTGGGGTCCAGCCATACGGCGCCCTTTGCGGTCTTGCCCATCTTCTTGCCCTCGGAATTCAGCAGCAGGGTGATGGTCATAGCGTGGGCATCCTTACCCAGCTTTCTGCGAATCAGCTCGGTGCCTCCCAGCATATTGCTCCACTGGTCATTACCGCCGAACTGCATATTGCAGCCATACTTCTGGAAGAGGTAGTAGAAGTCGTAGGACTGCATAATCATGTAGTTAAACTCTAAGAAGCTCAACCCCTTCTCCATTCTCTGCTTGTAGCACTCCGCCCGGAGCATATTGTTCACAGAGAAGCAGGCACCAACCTCCCGCAGAACATCAATGTAATTCAAATCCAGCAGCCAATCCGCATTGTTCACCATCTGGGCCTTGCCCTCACCGAATTCGATGAACCGCTCCATCTGCTTTTTGAAGCAGGCGCAGTTATGGTCGATGGTCTCTCTGGTCATCATAGAGCGCATATCCGTTCTGCCGGAGGGGTCGCCAATCATGGCCGTGCCGCCACCAATGAGGGCGATGGGACGGTTGCCGGCCATCTGCAGCCGCTTCATCAGGCAAAGAGCCATAAAATGTCCCACATGGAGAGAATCCGCAGTGGGATCAAAGCCGATATAGAAAGTGGCCTTGCCGTTATCAATCATTTCCCGGATCTCCGCTTCATTGGTCACCTGGGCGATCAGGCCTCTGGCTACCAGTTCGTCATATACTTTCATACATACATCCCTTTCGTATAAATTAAAAAGCCCTCTGTCCACCATGGGACAGAGGGCGAAAATACGCGGTACCACCTCTGCTTCGACAGCACCTCACGGTACTGTCCTCGGTGCGTCCAACAACGCACTTCGCTGTATCGGGCGAACCCGTCCTCCCCTACTGAATTTCAGGCAGGCCGCTCCGGGAGGTATTTGGGCATCGGCTCTTACCGCCTCGCACCAACCGGCGGCTCTCTGGAAGAGGGAACGACGCTTACTTTTTCCCTTCACTACGTTATGAGCGTATCCTAACAAAAACCCGTGGGTTTGTCAAGAGCTTACCAGGCATGAATTTCCGTATTGGGGTAATAATATCCCAAAATCTCCAGATAATTGCTTCCGTTTTGCGCCATGGCCTCCGCACCGTACTGGCTCAGTCCAACCCGGTGCCCGAAGCCCTTGGTGGTGATGGTCACGGTTTCCCCCACAATCTGCAAAGCAAAGGCGGTAGAACGCAGACTCAGCAGCTGCCGCATCTGTCCGCCGTCAAATTCCTTCCCGCTGATTACCATGGTATCCACACCGCCGCCCCGGGTGTAGGTGACAGAGTCCACCTGAAGTCCCGTGGACGGCAGCTCTATCCCCAAACGAAATGCAAATTCTTCTACGGGGAAAGTCACCGTATCCATGTATGGCTCAGCATCCTCCTCCCCCGGACTATCCTGGGCTTGCAGATAGGGAATATCCGTACCCCAGACCGCGACGGCGTCCTCCGTCCGGCCGCCGGAGCAGGAAAAATAGGTTGCCTCAATCAGCTCTCCCTGATAAAGCAGCACCTGCCCCTGGGTTTCCTTGACAGCCTGGAGAACCTTGTCCACCGCCTCCTGACTGCCCCCCTGTTCCAAATATGTATCCGGCGCGCAATAGGCCTGACAGCAGCCGGAATCCCAGCACACCGCTGCCTGGGGATGCTTCACCGGGTTTTCGCTGCTCTTAATCGCCAGCGTTCTGGCCGCTACCGCCAGCGCTTTCATGGTTTCCAGCTGGAAATCCCCCGGCAACTCCCCCAGAAGCACCCCAGCCAGATAGGTTTCCAGAGGGAGCGTTTCCACCGAACCGTCCTGCTTCAGCAGGGTAATTTGCCGCTGCTCCGCGGCTTGCGTTGCCTCTGTGGTCCCCTGGGTATTGGCTTCCGTTTCGGCGGGGGTACTTTCCCCGGACTCCTGGCTGGTATCCGGTGAGAGTATCTGACCCAGCATAAATGGCAGGGCAATACACAAAAGCACAGCCAAAATGGCTTCCTTTCCCTTCATTTGTCCACCTCCTTCCAAACATTCTAACAAAAATCAGACTTGCTTTCTGTCATTTTATACAGATGGATTCATCTATTTTATGTCAACACTTGACAGAATACACCCAAAGAAGTATAATTTAGTTACAAATTATTTCGAAACGGAGTCTAAAATGAAAAAAGCATTGCGAATCATTCTTGCAGTCGCCCTGGCCCTGGTGATTGTTGTCTTTACCGTATGGTATTTCTTCGTATTTGACCGGGCGCTTACCCGGGATCTTCTGCTTCAGGGCGCTCGTTTTTTTGAGGATAAAGGAAATCTGAAGGTTTCCGCCTGGTTCTACGACCGTGCCTATGATATGGTCAGCGACAATGACGCCGTTGCGATTGAGCTTGCCCAGCAGTACCGGGACGACGGCAACTACACCAAGGCAGAATATGTGCTTTCCCATGCCCTGGAGGACGGCGCAAGCGTGGATCTGTATATTGCCCTGTGCAAAACCTATGTGGAGCAGGACAAGCTTCTGGATGCGGTGACCCTTCTGGACAACATCAGCAATCCGGAAATCAAAGCGCAGATGGACGCCCTGCGTCCTCAGGTACCGACGGTCTCTCCCGCCCCCGGCTTCTATAATCAGTACATCAGCGTTACCTATACCTGCGGCGAGGGGGAGCGGATTTGCGTCAATCCGGATGGGGAATATCCCACCCAGTACAAAAACGCATATTCCGAGCCTATCGCCCTCCACGACGGAGAAAACACGCTGTACGCCCTGACCATTGGGGAAAGCGGTCTGGTCAGTCCCCTGCTCATCTCCAGCTACACCGTAGGCGGTGTGATTGAGCTGGTAGAGTTTGCCGACCCGGCCATGGAGACCGCGATTCGCGGCAGCCTGAATGTCTCCGAGGACACCCAGCTTTATACCAACGATTTGTGGGCAATCACATCCTTCACCGTGCCTGCGGACACAAAGGATTTGAGCGACCTGGCGTATTTGTCCTATTTACAGGAACTGACCATTGCGGATATCACCGCCAGCAATCTCTCCGCCATTTCCGGTATGTCCCAGCTGACGACCCTCAGCATAACCAACACCCCGGTATCCAGCGAGGAATTGGATGTGATCGGCTCCCTTCCCAAGCTGCAAAAGCTTACCCTGAAGAATTGCCGCCTGACCACTTCCGCGGGACTTGCCGACGCGGAATCCCTGGTGTATCTGGATTTACAGGACAACACCATTCGGGATATTCAGGCCCTCGCCTCCATGGAACAATTGACGGAGCTGTATCTCAGCGGCAACGCGGTGGTGGACTTGTCCGCCCTTACCAATCTGAAGGAATTGCAGATTCTGTACGCCGCCCGGAATGCCATCACAGACATTTCTCCTGTCTTTGGCCTGACAAAGCTGACCCAGCTGGACATCAGCGACAACCAGGTTTCGGATTTGAGCGGTATTGGGAATTTGACCCAGCTGCGTATCTTCCGGGCGGAGAAGAACAGTCTGACCGACATCTCCAAACTGGGCCTTTGCGCCAAGCTGGAGGAGATTCTGGTGCCCCACAACAGCATTACGGATATCAGCGGTCTTTCCGGTTTGACGAGCCTCGCCAGCCTGGATTTCTCCTACAATCAGGTGACCCAGCTTCCCAACTTCTCCCAGGAAACGCTCCTTGTGACCATCAACGGCTCTCACAATCAGATCCAGGATTTGAGCAGTCTGAGCGGGCTGCCCCGGCTGAACAGCGTATACATGGATTATAACGAGGAGCTGGCCTCCGTGGAGCCCCTGGCCAAGTGCCCGGTTTTGATTCTCGTAAATGTATACGGAACCAAAGTCACGGATGTAAGTATGCTCACCAGTCAGAGCATCGTGGTCAATTACAACCCCACCCAGGAATAAAATCAGCCTCCGGTATTGGGCGGCGCCCCATAAGGAAGCAAAAAGAATCGGAACCGGCGTGTCAGGTCACGCCGGTTCCGATTCTTTTGTGGAGCCAGGTACTCGCCCTCCGGCTTCGGAAACCGGTTTGTACGGCGGTAGGATTTCCATAGCCGTTTTCGCGAAAAAATACCATCATGGCTTTCCTGGACCATGATGGGCAGTCTGTCAAAGAACCATTGTACGCACGGTTAAGGAATCTCTGAACAAATCGTCTGCGGCTGGACAGCGGATCTTTTTCGCCAGCCATGCAGAATGAAAAACAGGAAATACATACAGTATTCCACTGTTTTCTATTTATTCAGAGCTTCCTTAATAATACTCTCCCCTTTCCGGATAACGATTCTATTAAGCAAGGGCGGATGGCGGCATTGACCGTCATCCGCCCTTGCTGTGATAAAAATTCGTTCTTAATATTTTTTGCGCTTGCTATTGCCTGCGGACAAAGCAATGGCTGTGCCGCTGCTGATGAACAGAAGCACATACAATAACACCATGTGGCTTTCCCCGGTCTGCGGAGAATCCGTAATTGGCTTATAATCCGGATCGGCGGCGCCGCAGACAGTACATTTGCCGTTTTCATAGCTGTGGCCGGTGGCAGGAATGTCTGTCAGATCCTTCGTATCTGTGTAGATCTGGCCGTTAAATTCAACAGATGCCGTATAAGTGGTTACACCTGTTTCCGTGCAGGTAGCCGGCGTCTTTACTGCCGATGTAACCTTTACTTCCGGTGTTTCCTTATGGTTTTCATCCTTTTCACAGGTAAAAGTCACCGTGCAGGTCTTTCCATCCTCCGACCAGTTCCAAACAGGTTCGCCATAGCTGTGACCGGTGGCCGGGATGTCTGCCACATCCTTCGTATCTGTGTAGGTCTGGCCGTTAAATTCAACGGTTGCTGTATAAGTGGTTACACCTGCTTCTTTACTGCTGATGTTACATCTACCTTCGGGCTTTCCTTATGGTTTTCATCCCTTTCACAGGTAAACGTCACGGTGCAGGTTTTTCCATCCTCCGACCAGCTCCAGACAGGATTACCCCATGTATGGACATGCTCATTGACTGTCAAGGAAACTGCATAACTTGTGATACTTCCTGCGCTGTTGCTCACCACACAGCGGTATTGATAGCCGTTCATGCTGGTAGTGGTGGCCTCTGTGGTATAGGTAGCATCAGTGGCACCACCAATATCCGCCCAGCTTTGGCCGCTGTCAGTGCTTTGCTGCCACTGATAAGACAACGGCTCGGTGCCGCTGGTCACAACGGTAAAGGTGGCGGTTCCGCCCTCGGTCACAGTCTGGCTTGTAGGCTGGGTGGTGATGGTGGGGGCATATTTCACCGTACCTGTTATTCTCTCCCCGCCGGTGAGGGTACCGCCATTTACAATCACTTCATGGCTGCCTGTATTCAAGCTGGCC